>CAJTRS010000001.1:0-25496 GCA_910578805.1 uncultured Muribaculaceae bacterium
GAGACCCCTGCAACCGATGAAGAGGTGACCGATGAATTGTCACAGATAGATACCCTGTGCAAACAACTCGCCGAAGAGAAAGAGAAACTCGAAAAAGAGAAAAAAGAATATCTCTTCCTTATGGCCGAATTTGACAATTTCCGCAAGCGCACCATAAAAGAAAAAGGCGAGATCATACGCAATGCTTCCGAAAATGTGCTCAAAGGCCTTCTGCCGATAGTCGATGATTTCGAACGCGGCCTTGATGCCGTAAAGAATTCAGCCGATGCCGAAGCCGTGAAAGAGGGCATGGAACTCATATACAACAAATTCATAAAATATCTGGAGCAAAACGGCGTAAAAGCAATCGAGAGCACAGGAGCTACATTTGACCCCGATCTCCACGAAGCCATAGCCATGGTTCCTGCAAACGACGAATCGCTGAAAGGAAAAGTGATCGACACTCCCACCAAAGGCTACACACTCAACGACAAAGTGCTCCGTTATGCCAAAGTGGCCGTAGGTCAGTAAAAACAGTCGAAAAATGGAAAAAAGAGATTATTACGAGATTCTTGGGGTGAGCCGTACGGCCACAGCCGACGAATTGAAGAAAGCCTACCGAAAGTTGGCCGTAAAATATCACCCCGACAGGAATCCTGACAATAAAGAAGCTGAAGAGAAATTCAAGGAGGCCGCCGAAGCATACAATGTGCTCAGCGACCCCGATAAGCGTGCCCGTTACGACCAGTTCGGCCACAACATGGGACCGCAGGGATTCCCCGGCGGAGGCATGGGCGGTTTCTCTGCACAAGGCATGTCCATGGACGATATATTCTCCATGTTCGGCGACATATTCGGCGGTCATGTCCACACCGAATTCGGCTCCGCCGCCGGCGGGCGCCGCACCAGACAGCGCCGTGGCGATGACTTGAGAATAACCCTCAAACTCACGCTTCAGGAGATAGCCACCGGAGTCAACAAGACACTGAAACTTAAAGCATTCTGCAAGGACTCACACTGCAACGGCACCGGAGCCAAGGACGGCACCGCATTCACCGTATGCCCCACATGCCACGGCTCAGGCACCATACAGCGCCAGCAGCAGTCATTTTTCGGGATCACCAACGTGCAGTCCATATGCCCCGACTGCAACGGCGAGGGCAAGATTATCAGCGAGAAATGCCAATACTGCAACGGCACCGGCGTGGAACACAAAGAACAAACCGTATCATTCTCCATTCCCGCAGGCGTATCGGACGGCATGATCTATACAATCAAAGGCAAAGGCAACGCACCCATGCACGGTGGCATAAACGGAGACCTCCTTGTGGTGATAGATGAGATAAAACACCCCGAACTTTTGCGCGACGGCAACGATGTGGTCTATAACCTCATGCTTGACTTCCCCACAGCCGCCCTCGGCGGATCGGTCGAAGTGCCCACCATATCCGGACGGGCACGATTGAAAATAGCACCCGGCACCCAGCCCGGCAAGATTCTGCGCCTCCGCGGCAAAGGACTCCCCTCACCCGAAGGCGGAGGCACCGGCGATGAGCTCATCAACGTAATGGTATATGTGCCCGAACATTTGTCTGATGACGAGAAAGCAACCATAGAGAAACTCCGTCAATCATCTAACGTGCAGCCTACGGAATCGGCCAAAAACAGCATTTTCAGCAAATTGCGCCACATATTCGACTAAAATCGCCCAAACAGCAAGAACAAACCGGGCCTCGCTGAAAAACATTTTAGAATCACGGTATGTTAATAGGTTATATCAATCACTGACCTATTTTAACATACCGTTTCTCTATTATGCACCATCACATCACCCTGCGCTCCATACTTTGCACCGCCATAATCGCATCGGCATTCTCCGTTCCCGCTCAAAGCCTCATGGATCAGCAGAGAGACTCTCTAAAGACATCTCACAAGTTAATCATACCGGGAGTGGATATAAAATCGAAAAGCGCGGCCTACTCCGACTCGATAAAGAATATTATCGATATGTTTTATTATGACCAGTTCCACCATTTCCAAGACCCCGACGCTCCATATTTCCTGTTTATGAGCAAAGATGCCAAACTCGCCATGGGTATAGGAGGAGCCGTGAGAATGAGAGGATATTTCGACTGGGACGGCGCCATTCCCTCACCGGCTTTCGCCCCTTATCTCATACCCATGCAACCCGATCCGGCCAAGATGCGTAAATTCGGCACCACTCCCGCAGGAACATGTCTGTTTTTCAGAGTCATAGGTCAGAACAAGCTTATCGGAAACTATCAACTCTACATAGAAGCCAACTTCAACGGATACCAGGCACGGGATTTCCATCTGAAAAAAGCATACGCAATAGTCAACGATTTCACCATAGGCTATGCCACCTCCTCATTCAGCGATCCGGCAGCAGTGCCCCCTACGGTAGATGCGCAAGGCCCCAACAACAAGATAAGCAACACAAGCGTATTGGTACGTTACATGCCACGCATCAATAAACGCTGGCTACTGGCAATATCGGCCGAGACACCATCGACACAGATGTCCACCGACAATGTATCGACCGGCAATATCGACAACTGGATTCCCGACGCAGCAGCTTTCATACAATATGAATGGGGACCGACCTCCCATGTGAGACTGTCATCGATAGTAAGAGCGCTGTCATACCGCGACCTTATCAACGGCAAGAACCACTACACAGCGGGCTGGGGTGTGATGTTAAGCTCCATAGCGCACCCCTTGAAAGAAATCACCACTTACGCGTCGGCCAACTACGGTCGAGGCTATGCAGGTCTCGGAGGCGACCTTATGATAGGCAACTATGACATGGTGGCGACACCCGGCCGTCCCGGAAATCTTTATGCACCGGCCTCATTCGGTTGGTGCGTAGGACTACAATACAACATAAAGCCCAATCTGTTTGTAAGCACATCGGTAAGCCAGACCCGTTTCCTGCCGCGCACCGGCGCCGCCCCGACAGAGTACAAATACGGCATAACCGGCGACATCAATATATTCTGGAACATGACACCTCGCATGCAGATAGGCGCCGAGTTTGACTACGGCATGCGAAAGAACTTCAGCGGCGAAAGCCGTCGGGCCCGCCGCATAGGCGCTGTAGCCCAGTTCTCATTCTGAACACCGGCCCCAACACAACCTGCCGCGAGAATCGCTCGAACGATATGGGCGCAGGGCGGACTTGCCAATAATACATAAGAAAAAATAGAGTGTCCTTAAGAACACTCTATTTTCTTGTAGCGGGATCGAGAATTGAACTCGAGACCTCCGGGTTATGAATCCGACGCTCTAACCAACTGAGCTATCCCGCCATTTCCTTAATTGCGGTGCAAAGATAGCCCAATATTTTATTCTATGCAAACATTTCGGCCATTTTTTTGATGTCGAAAATTACACGCATTCATAACCTACTGGCATTCATGCACGAACAGCAACAGGCGGAATTCATCATAAGCCATGGTTGTCAATCGGAATCATATCTCCTTTTTTAATTCATCGACCCAACCGTTCACACGCGCCGCGGTCATATCCTCATGATTCACGTTGTCGATCAAAAGCCCCACAAACGAGCCGTCAACATCGGCATCGCTATGACTGAAGTCATAACCGTCGGCCTGATAAGCGCCTATAATCTGCGCTCCGGTTCCTTTAAGCGATTCATACATCTTGCCGACAGCATTACAGAACGTATCAGTCATGGATTCATCGCCACAACCGAAAAAAGCCATTTTCTTTCCTTTGAGGTCCAATGCCTTTAGACCGTCGATAAAATCCTGCATATCGTCCTGCATGTCGCCGTCGCCCCAGGTGCTCGATCCAAGGATTACCACATCGTATGCTCCGACATCGCTCGGTGAAGCCTTGGACACATCATGAACATCAGCCGCAGATGCCCCGAGAGCCTCCGCCACCATTCCGGCCACATGTTCGGTGGTTCCCGTAGTAGAACCGTAGAAAATTCCTATTTTACTCATATTAAATCAAATATATTTAGGTTAATACTCATTGCTTTATCATTATTAAAACACATTCGCTTACATCAATGTTCACAAACTCACATACTGACCGCCTACCCTTGCACACTCCACTTCCCTTGCCTCCGAATGACAAAAAACCACACACAAAAAGTTTTTTTAATTCTGTCCGCTATTTTACCTGCGGTGTGGGCTTTTTTTCGTAATTTTGCACCTAAATAAATAGAACACAATCAGAACCCATAAAACATAAAGTCCAGATGACTGACTTAAAGCCCATTAAACTCGCCCTCATTTCAGTGTTCCACAAAGAAGGTCTCGACTCGATTTTGTCAACCCTTCATGCTGAAAATGTGAAATTTCTCTCTACAGGCGGCACAAAATCATTCATAGAAAGCCTCGGTTATCCCTGCATGGCAGTGGAAGACCTCACTTCATATCCCTCGATACTCGGAGGCCGTGTGAAAACACTCCACCCCAAGGTATTCGGAGGCATACTCAACCGTCGTGACAACGATAACGACAAATCACAGACTGCACAATACGGAATACCCGAAATCGATCTCGTGATAGTCGATCTCTACCCGTTTGAAGCCACAGTAGCCTCGGGGGCATCACACGACGATATAATCGAAAAGATCGACATAGGCGGAATATCGCTCATCAGAGCCGGCGCCAAAAATTACAACGATGTGGTGATTGTGGCCTCAAAAGCCCAGTATGCACCACTTGCCGAGATGCTCGGACGCAACGGAGCCAACTCAACCTTGGCCGACCGTCTTTTCTTTGCCAAAGAAGCATTCAAGGTATCGTCAGGCTATGATACGGCCATATTCAACTATTTCGACAATGTGACCGAAACCGCACCTTCGGCCATGCGTGTGGCTCTTGATGACAAGAAACACCTGCGTTACGGCGAAAACCCCCACCAGAACGGAGCATTTTTCGGCAACTTCGAGGAAATATTCTCTCAGCTCCACGGCAAGGAAATCTCCTACAACAACCTGCTTGACATCGATGCGGCTGTATCTCTCATAGCCGAATTTGACGAACCGACTTTCGCCATACTCAAACACAACAATGCCTGCGGCATAGCCACCCGCACCACCATGCTTAAATCATGGACCGATGCACTCGCCGGCGACCCCGTATCGGCATTCGGAGGCGTTTTGGTGTCCAACCGCGCCATCGATGCCGAAACTGCTCAGGAAATCAACAAAATATTCTTCGAAGTAATCATAGCCCCCTCTTATGATGAAGAGGCTTTTGCCATTCTTGCTCAGAAGAAAAACCGCATCATACTCAAGCAAAACAAACAGCTTGACACAAATATACAGTACCGCTCCATACTCAACGGAGCACTGATGCAGCAGCGCGACCTCAAAGTGGAAACTCCTGCCGACCTGACTCCGGTGACCGAAACACGTCCTACCGACGGGCAGATCGCCGACATGTTGTTTGCCAATAAAATAGTAAAGCACAGCAAGAGCAATGCCATCGTATTGGCCAAGGACGGCATGTTGCTTGCGAGCGGTGTGGGACAGACCTCACGCGTCGATGCTCTTAAGCAAGCCATTGCAAAAGCCCGTTCATTCGGCTTTGACCTCAACGGCGCCGTTATGGCCTCAGACGCATTCTTCCCGTTCGGCGACTGCGTTGAAATAGCCCATCAGGCAGGTGTCACAGCCGTGATACAGCCCGGAGGCTCTATCCGCGACCAGGAGTCGGTGGACTATTGCAATGCCCACGGTGTAGCCATGGTGACCACCGGCATACGCCATTTCAAACATTAAGCATGCACAATTTTCTCATCTCTTTTAATTACAAACAAATCCTATAAAAATTAATTAATGGGTCTTTTTTCATTCAATAAAGAAATAGCTATTGACCTCGGAACGGCCAATACCATTATAATACACAACGACAAGATCGTGATCGACGAGCCATCGATCGTCGCCATAAACGTGCGCACAGGCAAACTGGTGGCCGTGGGCAAGGACGCACAGCCCATGCTCGGCAAGGAAAACGCAGAAATCCGCACCATTCGTCCGCTGCGACAAGGTGTGATAGCCGACTTCAATGCCGCAGAGATGATGATACGCGGCCTCGTAAGCAAGGCCAGCGCCAAAAACCGGTGGTTCAACCCCTCGATGCGCATGGTGGTAGGTATCCCCTCCGGCTCCACGGAAGTGGAGATACGTGCTGTGCGTGACTCATCGGAACACGCCGGCGGACGCGACGTATATATGCTCTACGAACCGATGGCCGCCGCATTGGGCATAGGCATAGATGTACTCGCGCCTGAAGGCAACATGATTGTCGATATAGGCGGCGGCACAACCGAGATTGCCGTGATATCGCTCGGAGGCATCGTCTCAAACAAGAGTATCCAGATAGCCGGCGACAATCTCACCGACGACATACAGGAACACATGCGCCGCGTGCACAACGTGCGTGTAGGCGAACGCACCGCAGAACTCATCAAGATGAACGTAGGCTCGGCACTAACCGATCTGGAAAATCCGCCGGCCGACTACATTGTCCATGGCCCGAATGTGATGACAGCGCTTCCTATGGAAGTACCCGTGTCATATCAGGAGATATCGCACTGCATCGAGAAATCGATATCAAAGATTGAAGCCGCCGTACTCGGCGCCCTCGAACAGACACCGCCCGAACTCTATGCCGACATTGTCAAAAACGGTATATATCTGGCCGGTGGCGGAGCATTGATACGTGGTCTTGACAAGCGACTGACCGACAAGATCGGCATACAGTTCCACATAGCCGAAGACCCCCTGCTGGCTGTGGCCAAGGGTACCGGCGTGGCTCTGAAAAACATCGATCGCTTCCCGTTCCTCATTCGGTAAAAGTTGCCACCCGTTCAGCAGGACTGAATAATCACACATTACCATACCGCAAAAGTGCATAACCTGTTATACTTTTTGCTTAAGGCGCGCCCGTGGATGCTACTCGCAATCTACGTGATAATCAGTTGCGCGCTTCTTTTCCAAAGCAATCCATACCAGCATTCGCTTTATCTGACCTCGGCCAACGCCGTGTCGGCCGGAGTCTATCGTATGGCCAACGGTGTGACATCGTATTTCAACCTGCGCGACATCAATGAAGACCTGCAGCGGCGCAACGCCGACCTTGAGATCGAACTACTCAACCTCAAAGCCCGGCTCAAGGACTATCAGGAACAGGAATACATGAACTCCGTACCGGTGGATTCATCTCTGTCACGATATCATTTCATAATAGCACATGTGATAAACAACAGTGTGAGCCGCTCCCACAATTATATAACCATAGAGAAAGGAGCGCTTGACGGAGTGAGACCCGACATGGGTGTGGTGGATCAGAATGGCATTGTTGGCAAGGTAAATATAGTGGGACCGCACTCGTCACGCGTGATATCGCTGCTCAACAACAACCTGCGCATCTCATGCAAGGTCAAGGGATCGCAACAGGTAGGGTCATTGGTATGGGACGGAAAGGACTACCGCGTGGCACTGCTCGAAGAGTTGCCGCGTCATGCCACATTCCATAAAGGAGACACCATCATCACCAGCGGATACTCCACATCATTCCCCGAAGGAGTGCCTGTGGGAATAATCTCAGGTGAGATGAAAGACTATGACGATAACTTCTACACTCTGAAAGTGAAGCTGTTTACCGACTTCTCGGCACTCAGCACCGTAAGAGTGGTAATAGACGATATGGCCGAGGAACTGAAAACCGTGGAACAGGACATTCCCGTTAAATAACCCCGGCATTCACATTCATAAGAGGAACGGACATATACATTGCGACAATTATGACCAAGACGGCATTACATCTGTTTATAACCTCGCTGATACTGATACTCGCACAGGTAGTCGTGTTCAACCATGTGTGTCTGTTCGGTGTCGCCGTGCCGTTCGTGTTCCTCTACACACTGCTGCGCCTGCCGGTCACCCTGTCACGCGAATGGCTCTACACCGTGGCATTCCTCACAGGCCTGGTCATAGACATATTCTCTGACACACAAGGCATGAATGCGCTGGCATGCACTCTGACATTCGCGATACGGCGCCCCGTGCTTAGGCTCTACTTCACCCGCGACGACGAACTCGCCGATCCATGTCCCT
This sequence comes from uncultured Muribaculaceae bacterium, assembly GCA_910578805.1. Lineage (GTDB taxonomy): Bacteria > Bacteroidota > Bacteroidia > Bacteroidales > Muribaculaceae > Paramuribaculum. Next base: position 8,105 of record CAJTRS010000001.1, read on the forward strand.
CCATAGCCTCATTAGGATTCATGGTATATATGAAATATGCCCTGTCCATGTCATTCATATACTGCACCATGGTATTCTTCATCGAGTCATTTGATGTATATGGAATCGGCATCATGGCCATGAGGATAATCGCGAGCACGATAATAACCACTGCCATGCTGATAGGCATTGACAGTTTAACAGTACGCCGCCGTGAGAAAAGATCATAATCTGGAAAAGCGCAAATATGTGATCGGCGCACTGGTTTTCATAATTGTCATAATATACATCGTGCGCCTTTTCGGCTTGCAGATCATAGAGAGCAAATACAAGGACGATGCCGACACCAACGCTTTTCTGCGCAAAGCCATATATCCATCGCGCGGAATAATCTACGACCGCAACGGACGCGTGGTAGTGTATAACCGGCCTGCCTACGACGTGGTGATGATACCGCGCGATGTTCAGGAGTTCGACACACTCGACTTCTGCAATGCTGTGGGCATAACCGTGGAGAATCTGCGGCAAAGACTGCAGGACATGAAGGACAGACGACTCAATCCCGGCTATTCTTCCTATTCGCCGCAGACATTTCTCACACATCTGTCGGCCGAGGATTACGGTCGCCTTCAGGAAAAAATGTACCGGTTTCCGGGCTTTTTCATTCAGAAACGTATCCTGAGGGAATACAACTACCATGGAGCGGCCAACGTGCTGGGCAACATTCGCGAGGTGTCGCCGGCCGACATCGAGAACGATGACTACTATTCTCGAGGAGACTATACCGGTGACCTCGGCGTGGAAAAAAGCTACGAACGGTTTCTACGTGGCGAAAAAGGCGAGGAGGTACTCATTCGCGATGCCCGCGGACAGATTCGGGGACACTACGAGGACGGAGCTCACGACCGCAAGGCCGTGTCGGGTAAAAATGTGACCCTTTCGCTCGACATTGAACTACAGAGCTATGCCGAATCTCTGATGCAAAACAAGATAGGAGCCGTAGTGGCCATCGAACCCGCCACAGGCGAGATACTCGCCCTTGTCACAAGCCCCACCTACGATCCGGCACTATTGGTGGGACGCGAACGCGGCAAGAATTACAGTGCTCTCAGAAAACACCCGCAAAAACCGCTTCTCGACCGCTCTATCCAGGGAGCATATCCTCCCGGCTCCACATTCAAACCGAGCCAGGGACTGATATTGCTTCAGGAGAATATCATCACGGAGAGCACCCCGTATCCATGCGCCCACGGATACATCAACGGTGGATTGAGAGTGGGCTGTCACGGCCACGGCTCACCATTGCCACTCAAACCGGCACTCCAGACCTCATGCAACGCACATTTCTGCTGGGGATTCAAAGCCATGATAGACCGCAAGGGCAAATACGGCTCATCGGCCAAGGCTTTTGAAGTATGGAAAAATTACCTTGTGGAACTCGGTTACGGCTACCGCCTCGGAGTGGACATTCCCGGCGAAAGCCGCGGATTCATACCCAACGCCAAATTCTACAACAAAATATATGGCGAAGACCGCTGGAGCGCCAATTCAATAATCTCCATATCAATCGGACAGGGAGAAGTCCTTGCCACCCCCCTGCAGATAGCCAACCTCGGAGCCACGATAGCCAACCGCGGGTGGTATTACACACCCCACGTCGTGAAATCCGTACAGGATACCGTGCTCAAAGATGAATACCGCACAAAACACACTCCCTCGATTGACCGCCGCTACTTCGAGACAGTAGCTGAAGGCATGCGTATGGCCGTGACGGGAGGCACTTGCCGAATGGCCAACCTGAAAAATGTGGAGGTGTGCGGAAAGACAGGCACGGCCCAAAACCCACACGGCCGAGACCACTCGGTGTTCATGGGGTTCGCACCATACCACGATCCGAAGATTGCCATATGCGTATATGTGGAGAACGCCGGATTCGGAGCCACCTACGGCGTGCCTATAGGGAGCCTGGTCATGGAAAAATATCTCAACGGCGAAATTGCCGAGGAGAGAAAATTCCTGGAAGAACGAATGTTGAACTCTAACACCATCATCAGCAGTGGAGTCAAGAAACACTAACCATTCATTGTTCCGTCACATCGACTGGATCACCATAGTACTATACCTGATATTGGTAACTGCCGGAGTGTTCAGCATATACGCGGCAAGCTACGACTTTGACCATGCCAGCATATTTGCTTTCGATGAATTTTCGGGCAAGCAGATCCGCTGGATCGGGCTTTCGCTTGCTTTAGCCGTCATGCTGCTGGTATTTGACTCAAGAATCTATGAAGATTATGCCTTCCCCATATACTTCACTCTGCTTGCCATTATGGCCGTGACCATATTCGTGGCCCCCGACATAAAAGGCTCACGGTCCTGGCTGGTATTCGGTCCTATGAGCTTCCAGCCTGCCGAGTTCGGAAAATTCGCAACCTCGCTCGCACTCGCCCGACTGTTCAGCAGCTACAATTTCAGCCTCAACGCCTCGCGTGGCAACTATGCAAAAGCACTCGCCATAATATTCGTGCCGGTAGTCCTGATATTGGCACAGAAAGAGACCGGTTCCGCTTTGGCTTACATGGCACTGTTCCTTGTGCTGTACCGCGAAGGCATGAGTGGCATGGTACTGCTGACGGCACTATGCGCGGTGGTCATATTCGTGGTAGCCGTAAAATATTCCGGAACCATGTTCATGGGCATACCCACAGGAGAGGCCGTAGTGTTCATGTTGATTATGGCTCTGATGGTATTGCTGCTGTCGGCCTACTGCCGGCACGGGGTAGCCGCCCGCAATGTTTTCCTATGGTTTGCCGCAACGGGCATAGTGACATGGATACTCAGTCTCTGCGGCATAGACGTGCCCGGACTGGCTTATTTCATTCCGGTAATAATCGTGGCCTGCCTTTACTGTGTGTTCATCTCACTGCGCAACAAGGTACGTCGCATGCTTGTGACCGTAGGCGGAATCATTGCGGCCATAATATTCCTGTTTTCCGTCAATATCACATTCACGAGCATACTGCGCGAACACCAGCAGAAACGTATCATGGTTACCCTCGGAATGGTTGATGACCCTCTCGACACCGGCTACAACGTCAACCAGGCCAAGATAGCCATCGGTTCGGGAGGATTTGCCGGCAAAGGATTCCTCAATGGCACCCAGACAAAACTGAAATATGTGCCCGAACAACACACTGACTTCATATACTGCACAATCGGTGAGGAACAGGGATTTATCGGCTCCACTGCCGTTCTGCTGCTGTTTCTCACACTCATAATTCGCGTGATACATATTGCCGAACGCCAACCGTCGGCTTTCGGACGCGTATATGGCTACTGCGTGGCATCATTTTTCATATTTCATCTCGCCATCAACATAGGCATGGTCATAGGTCTGTGTCCGGTGATAGGCATTCCGCTGCCATTTTTCAGCTACGGAGGCTCTTCGTTGTGGAGTTTCACCATACTGCTGTTCATATTGCTGCGCATCGACGCCTCACGCCGCAGCCACCCGGCGTATTTTTAAGAGCTTTTTTATTTGCATTGCAAAATTACATTTACTAATTTTGTTGCATAATGGATATACTGAATCTGATACTTGGTGGATTGGCTATAGGCCTGTGCGTTTCAGCTCCGATGGGTCCCACTGGCGCCCTTGTGGTCAGGCGTGCCATCAATAACGGACGCACATCGGCATTGCTCACCGGTGTCGGAGCAGCATTATCCGATATAATCTATACATATATCACCATATATTTCTCTTATCTCGCAGCCGTGTATATCAATCCCTACAGGGCTGTGATATCCATGGTCAGCTCCCTGTTGCTTATCCTTTACAGCCTATATCTGTTCAGAAGCAACCCGTCGCGCAATCTCGCCCCCAAGCAGACCGGCGACAACTCTTATTGGACCGATTTCATGTCAGGATTCCTGTTCACATTTGCCAATCCGCTGATAATAATATTCATAATCACACTGATGGGCACTCTGACATTCCTGCCGGCCGCGCCTAAACTTTACCATACCATCATCGGTCTGGCCGCAGTGGCTTCAGGTGCACTAATGTGGTGGTATATGCTCACATACATCATACACCGTATCCGCAGCCACTTCAACGTGCGATCCATCTGGCTTATAAACCGCGGAATCGCCATATTCATTCTGCTGCTGGCACTTGTAGGGTTCTACAAAGGCATCAACTACATAAACGAACCCGCGATAAATCCACTCATCAATCCCACCGTAATAATAAAAACATTATGACTCAGCCTACCTCTGCCCTGCACATACCCTATGTGCCTCAACTCGATGAAATGTCAATGGAAAACATCGTTACAGCCCTTGACGACCTCGGAGTACGCCGCACCGTAGATTGCCTGAACTGGAAAGAAGAATATCCCTATAAGCCGCTTACGGCTGTTACAATAGCACACTCCGGCCAATACATCTATATCGACTTTTTCGTAAGATGCAACTATCTGCGCGCGGTAAACTACGACAACAATTCACCGGTGCATCAGGATTCCTGCGTGGAATTTTTTGTAGAGCCGACAGGTACACTGCCGTACTACAATTTTGAATTCAACTGCATAGGTACCATACATGCGGCATGCCGCACCGACCGTCACAACGGCACACCGCTTACCGACGGACAACTTGACCGAGTGCGCCGGCTGGCATCATGCGGAACACGCCCATTCAATGAACTTGAAGGCATGTTTTCATGGAATCTGCTTGTAGCTATCCCTCTCGACCTCATGGGACTGAAATATGAAGGTAAGCCGATCGAGATGCGGGGAAACTTCTACAAATGTGCCGACGCTACAGCAAGTCCCCACTTCCTGAGCTGGGCGCCGATATCAACACCGCAGCCCGACTTCCACCGTCCGGAATTTTTTGCTCCCATAGTATTGGACTGACACACCGTATATTATAAAATATTACCGAATAAAAATCAAAAAACGACATAAAAAAGTCGGATTTATAGATTGCGATTTAAAAAAATCTTATTACCTTTGCATCGCAATAAGGCTTAAAACCTTTCAATGGCGATTTAGTGTAGTGGCCTAGCACGCCACCCTCTCACGGTGGAAACCCGGGTTCGATTCCCGGATTCGCTACAAAAAAATCCCTTTTTCGAGCACCTGCCGTAGTGATATGTCAGGTGCTAAATTTTTATATATCCATATATTTTCATATATGTGATTTTTAAAATATCTTTGTGAGAGCTATAACACGATCATAATTACGTACACATGCAGCCCCTCATAACCATAATCACGGTGACATATAATGCTGAAAACACGCTGACACCAACCATGGAAAGCGTCAACGCCCAGACTTACACCGACTTTCAGCATCTGATTATGGACGGAGCCTCCAGCGACCGCACACTCGAAACAGCAAAAAGACTTGCCACCGACCGTACCGAGATATTTTCGGAACCGGATTCTGGCATATACGACGCCATGAACAAAGGCATGACGCATGCCCGCGGACAGTACCTTATATTTCTCAATGCCGGCGATTCATTCCATAGCACCGACACACTCGGCCTTATAGCCCGGACTATAGAGAGTAACGGTTATCCCGGCATAGTATATGGACAGACTCAGATTGTGGACTCCGGACGCCGTTATGTGGCCGACCGCCATCTGAAAGCTCCCGAAAAACTCACCTACGAAAGCTTTGCCGACGGTATGCTCGTGTGCCATCAGGCATTCATAGCCCTTGCACGGATAGCACCGCTTTACGACACACGCTACCGGTTTTCGGCCGACTATGACTGGTGTATCCAATGCCTGCAACACTCCCGTAAAAACGTTTACATACCGGAAACACTCATAGATTATCTCAATGAGGGCACAACCACAGCCAATCACCGCAAATCACTCATAGAGCGTTTCCGTATCATGCGTTATTACTACGGTACCACCAAAACCATTTCAAAACATATCATGTTCTTACCGCGGTATATCAACCGCAAAAACAAATCATAGACACACCGACATAAATAAAAACACTTCGAAGAAAATGAAATATTATGTAGCCCGAAACGGACAAGCCACCGGCCCTTTCACCACAGAGGAACTGGTCAATATGGACATAAAACCAGACACTCTTGTGTGGAACGACACCATGACCGAATGGAAAGCCGCATCTGACATTCAGGAGTTGCGGCAGAAACTGTCATTAGTTCCGCCGTTGCCCGAAGAGTCATCGACACATATATGCCCCAACACATATCTGGCACAGGCTATCCTATGCACAATATTCTGCTGCTTACCATTCGGCATAGTAGCCATAGTAAAAGCTTCGGCCGTCACCTCACGGTTTGATCTCGGAGACTATGCCGGAGCCGAGGAGATGTCACGCTCGGCCAAAAACTGGGTTACAGCCGCCTTCTGGACAGGTGTAGGCCTTGCAATCCTGTATCTGCTCTACTTTTCAGCAGTGTTTTTAACTGTTTCCCCTCATATGAAATATTGACCATGCTGCTCTGTAACACCACATTCTGCGTTGACAACACCATCGACAACGCATTTCGCTCATGGGTCAAAGACACCCTCATACCGGCCGCCACAGCCTCCGGAACATTCTCATCGCCCCTGTTCACCCGCATAATTGCCGATGCCGACCCCAATGCACAGAGCTACGCATTGCAGTTGCACGCCGCCGACCATGACGCCGCAGCCCGGTGGCACGGCAAGGAGGCGCAGGAACTTATGCAGGCGCTACGAAAAATCCACGGCCAAGACAAAGTGCTGTCATTTGTCACATTCATGGAAATACTTTGATGAACCCTACCCTGAAAGACTTTGACCGTGTGATCATAGGCATTGACCCGGGCACCAATGTGATGGGCTACGGCATACTCGGCATCACCGGAAAAAAGCCAGTCACAATAGCCATGGGTGTCATCGAACTCAGCAAATTCGAGAGCCACTATCTGAGGCTCAACCGCATATACACTCGGGTGCTCGGACTTGTGGAGCAATACCTCCCCGACGAAATGGCCATTGAGGCACCATTTTTCGGCAAAAACGTACAGTCTATGCTCAAGCTCGGACGAGCCCAGGGGGTGGCCATGGCCGCTGCTCTGTCGCGCGATGTCCCGATCACCGAGTATGAACCGCGCAAAATCAAAATGGCTATAACCGGCAACGGCGCATCATCAAAAGAACAGGTGAAAGAGATGCTCAGGCGCATTCTCGGCATTCCGGCCGAAAATCTGCCAGAAAAACTCGATGCCACAGACGCATTGGCCGCGGCACTGTGCCATTACTACGAATCGTCGAGACCGCACCCGGACAAAGGAAACAAATCCTGGAAAGACTTCATAGCAAAAAATCCCGGCAGGGTTCTGTAAGGAATTATTTGCCGCGATAACCAAATTTGCTTACCTTTGCCAATAACGCCCTCGGGCTCATACACTCAACCGAAACTTAAATCTAAAATAAAATCTAATAATAATGTACAAGTTTGACAAACGTATTGTAATCACCCTCGATGCCGGAGGCACCAACTTCGTTTTCGGAGCGATGCAGTCCAATGACTTCATACTGCCCCCCGTGACAATGCCTTCCAACGCCCATGACCTCGACCTCTGCCTTTCGACAATGGTAAAAGGGTTTGAACAGATAATCTCACAACTCGACCAGAAACCGGTGGCCATAAGTTTCGCTTTTCCGGGACCGGCCGATTACCCCAACGGCATAATAGGCGGATACCTGCCTAACTTCCCCTCATTCCGTAACGGAGTGGCTCTCGGACCGTTCCTTGAAGAGAAGTTCAACATACCCGTTTACATCAACAACGACGGCGACCTCTTTGCCTACGGCGAAGCCATCGGAGGCATTCTGCCCGAGATAAACAACCGGCTGGCCGAAATGGGAAGCACCAAGCGATACACCAATCTGCTCGGATACACATTCGGCACAGGGTTCGGAATGGGTATGGTAATCGACAACCATCTCAACCGCGGCAACAACTCCTGCGCCGAGACTTTCTGCCTGCGTCACAAGAACCACCCGGAAGTATTCGTGGAGGAGGGTGTGGCCATTCGTGCAATCAAGCGCGTATATGCAGAAAAATCAGGTGACATAAACCACACATTCGAACCCAAAGATATATGCGACATCGCTGAAGGCAAGATTCCGGGCAACCGCGAGGCTGCCATAGAAGCATTCGAGACATTCGGCGAAGTGGCCGGCGACGCTATAGCCACCGCCGTTACCCTGACCGATTCTCTCGTGGTGCTCGGCGGCGGACTCACCGGAGCACGCAAATATTTCATGCCTTCGCTGCTCGGACAGCTTCGCGGTGTGCTCCACTCCATAAAAGGCGAAGAGATTCCACGTCTCCCCGAGAAAGTGTTTGATCTGGACAATGAAGAGGAATTTGTCAACTTTGCCCACGGCGCAGCACGTCCGATCAAAGTCTATGGTACAGACCGCACTGTGATCTACGACCCGATGAAATCGACAGGTGTGGCCATTTCCAGACTCGGAGCCAGCAAAGCCATATCCATCGGCGCCTATTCATTTGCCCTTTCCATGCTTGACGCAAAAGAATAATATCCACATCATACATACTCAAAAAAACGCCTTCCACATGTGGAAGGCGTTTTTTGATATTGATAACGGAGCCAAAACAAAAGATCAATCCGTACGTTTCAGCACATATCGGTTACGGCGGTATATAATACCGATAAACCCTATGGTCAATGAAGCGCTAAGCACTATCCACGGCCAATATATGGCTGAATCTCCCACACCTATGGCATTGACATCTACGCTTACATATTCGTTTTTCACCAGCCACATCGACACACATGCCATAATATTGTTTGCGGCATGTGCTATGACGGCAAGCCACAGAGAGCCGCTCCACACGGCAAGGTATCCGAAAAAAGCACCTAAAAGCATTCGCGGGACAAATCCATAAAACTGCATGTGGGCGGCGCTGAATATAACAGCGGCTATCCATACGGCAACATGCGTGTTGACACGAGCCGTGGTCATAAGCCTCTGAATACCTCCGCGAAAAAATATCTCCTCCGAAAATCCGGCAAGCACCCCCATAGTCAACACACATACCACAAGACTCATAACCGACTTGCCGCTCATCATCACACCAATCATCTCGGCCGCCGAATCCTCGCTCGCCCTAAGCCATTGCTCCAATCCCGACATACTCTCGGGCAACCTTATATTGTCATTCCAGTCAATAATGCAATTCATGACCGGAACAGACACCATCAGTGTGACAACCACCAAAAGCACACTGATCATATCAGGACGGCGGCTCACCTGCAGAAAATCAGCCGGGCGGCGGGTTATGATCATTGCTGTGGCCACGGCAGGCAAAATAAACATCATCAGATCCTGAACCACAGTGGCTATATTGACCCGCGAGGCAGTGTCACCGGCACCCAATGCCAAGACAGCGACAAACCCACCTGCCAGACAACAGATAAGAGTTATACATACAAACAGCAAAAAACGCTGTCCTACAGGTATATTAAATTTAATCATACAAAACTGTTTTTTTTAGAATTCAAGATAAAAATCACCAGTAAGTGACCTGTACTCATCGGAATAAACATTGTTGGCGGAGCGTATATCCACACGGTCTATTGCCAACGGTCCGGCATCGCGGCTCACCTCCCACATTAGCCTCACGGCATCGCGCCCTTTCACCGAACACACTTCGGTAATACGGCGCACATACAGACGGTTCATCATACACTCCCACTCAATATCGGCACGCCTGTCGGCCGGAGACACCATACACAGACGGCCATGCTCCGTCAGAGCCGAAGCGGCAATCTTCACAAGCGAGGCATAAGTCAACGTCCCTTCATGTCGTGCCATACTTCTGCCATCATCGGGGGCTTTGAGCGAATTGGCAAAATACGGCGGATTACTCACGATCAGATCGGGCGCCGGCAAAGACCGCCAGATGCGTGTCACATCGCCATGCACCACCTTTACAGCATCAGGCCACGGTGAAGAAGCCACATTATATGAAGCTTCACGACATGCACCGGCATCGATATCCACAGCCGTCATCTCCACTCCGGCACGCTGAACCAGCATCAAGGCTATCAGACCGGTTCCGCACCCCACGTCCCAAGCCCTGACGACACCGTCCACCCGGGCCCATGCGCCAAGCATCACGCCGTCAGTGCCCACCTTCATGGCACTGAGCGAATTACTCAACTCAAACCGCTTGAATCTGAACGTCGGACACTTACCCATAGAAATATCGGTCATTTACATTATTCACTGCAAAAATACAAAAATAAAAACCACCCGCAAAAACTCAAAATAAGAGAACGGGGGTTGATAGTGAGGGAATAAATGATTAAATTTGCGGCGCCGTTGTGATGTGTCGTGCTGTAATGTGTCGGCACTTATCGTGGCTTGGATTAAAATACTATAGTATATATTCAGAAAATGAAAGTCATACGTAGCGTGAAAGAGCTTACCGAAACCATGGTACAGCTCCGTAACGAGAATAAATCGATAGGACTTGTGCCAACTATGGGCGCTCTTCATGCGGGGCATCTGTCGCTGATGGAACGTGCCCGTAAAGAAAACGACGTGGTGGTGGCAAGCGTTTTTGTCAACCCAACACAGTTCAACAACCCCACCGACCTGGCCACATATCCACGCACAGAGGAAGCCGACTGCCGGCTTATGACCGATGCCGGTGTGGACTATGCCTTCATTCCTTCGGTAGAGGAGGTGTATCCCGAACCTGACACCAGGGTATTTGACCTCGGCGAAGTGGCCGCAGTCATGGAAGGCCCCATGAGACCGGGACATTTCAACGGTGTGGCGCAGATCGTGAGCAAGTTGTTTGCAATGGTCACCCCTACCCGGGCTTATTTCGGCGAGAAGGATTTCCAGCAGATTGCCGTAATCCGCCGCATGGTGCAGTTAGAGAATTTCGAAATCGAAATCGTTGACTGCCCGATAAAACGTCATGATGACGGTCTGGCCATGTCAAGCCGCAATGTCCGCCTCACTCCGGATCAGCGTAAAGTGGCTCCGGCCATACACCGGATTCTTGCCGAAAGCACAGGATTAAAGCACACCCTTGCCGTTGAAGAACTCAAACGCAAGGTAATAGCCGAAATCGACGCTCAGCCTTTTATGAAAACAGAATATTTCGAAATAGTGCACCCGCTCACCATGCAGCCCGTAGCATCATGGTCCGATACCGATATACCCGTAGGCTGTATCACGGTATATTGCGGCGATGTGCGCCTGATCGATAACATAAAATACGCTTGAAAAAATGATACAGGTAGAAATGCTCAAATCCAAGATTCACCGTGTGACAGTCACAGAGGCCAATCTTGATTATATAGGCAGCATAACCATAGACAGCGATCTGCTCGATGCGGCAGGAATACTGCCGGGAGAGAGAGTATATATCGTTGACAACAACAATGGCGAACGGTTTGACACCTATACCATAGCCGGCGAACGCGGAAGCGGAGTAATATGCCTCAACGGCGCCGCAGCCCGCAAGGTACACCGCGGCGACATAGTGATCATCATGAGCTATGCCACAATGACCATAGAAGAAGCTCGCTCATTCCGGCCCACGGTAATCTTCCCCGACACCGCCACCAACCGGCTCGTATGAACAGCATGCCGCAAACAGCAAATATATTAACACGACAAAATATTCCCACCTACTGATATATGTTTGAAAATCTTAGCGAAAGACTTGAACGAAGCCTGAAAATCCTTAAGGGACAAGGCAAAATCACAGAAATCAACGTTGCCGAAACCCTGAAGGACGTGCGCCGTGCGCTGCTTGATGCTGACGTCAACTATAAGGTGGCCAAGCAATTTACTGACACAGTAAAACAGAAAGCCTTAGGCCAGAACGTGCTTACCGCCGTCAAACCGGGCGAAATGATGGTGAAAATAGTCCATGACGAACTGGCCGCGCTAATGGGAGGCGAAACCGCACAGCTAAATCTGTCGGGCAATCCCACCGTAATACTGATGTCGGGACTTCAAGGCTCCGGTAAGACCACATTCTCCGGCAAGATCGCCAAGAAACTGAAAAGCGAAAAAGCCAAACGTCCTCTGTTAGTGGCCTGCGACGTTTATCGTCCGGCAGCCATAGAACAGCTAAAAGTTCTTGGCTCCCAGATAGACGTTCCCGTATATACAGAAGAGGGAAACAAAAATCCGGTGGAAATAGCCCTCAACGGCATCAAATATGCCAAAGCCAATCATCTTGATCTCGTGATAGTCGATACAGCCGGACGTCTGGCCGTGGACGAACAGATGATGGAGGAGATTTCGGCCATCAAGCAAGCGATAAAGCCTCAGGAGACACTATTTGTGGTTGACTCCATGACCGGTCAGGACGCTGTGAATACCGCCAAGGAATTCAATGACCGTTTAGACTTCGACGGAGTGGTGCTTACCAAACTCGACGGTGATACCCGCGGCGGTGCTGCGCTGTCGATACGCACCGTGGTGACCAAACCCATAAAATTCGTGGGAACGGGTGAGAAGATGGACGCCTTGGACCTGTTCCACCCCTCGCGTATGGCCGACCGAATACTCGGCATGGGCGACATAGTATCGCTTGTGGAGAAAGCCCAGAACGCCTACGATGAAGAGGAAGCCCGCAAGCTCCAACGCAAATTGGCCAAAAACCAGTTTGACTTCAACGACTATCTCCATCAGATTCAGCAGATAAAGAAGATGGGAAACCTAAAGGACCTTGCAGCCATGATTCCCGGAGTGGGCAAAGCCATAAAAGATGTGGATATCGATGACAACGCATTCAAGGGTATCGAAGCCATAATTCAGTCAATGACAGCTAAAGAGCGTGCAAATCCTCAGATAATCAACACAAGCCGCCGGCAGCGTATAGCCCGTGGATCCGGCACAACCCTTGTGGAAGTCAACCGCATGCTCAAGCAGTTTGAGCAGATGCGCAAGGTCATGAAGATGGCCACCACCATGAAAAATCCCATGAAAATGATGCGCAATATGCGCCAACAGCGCCCCAGATAATAATATAAACACGAATCATACACACGACAATTTTACGATAATATGCTCATAGACGGTAAGAAAGTTTCAGCCGACATCAAATCGGAGATCGCGGCGACAGTGGCTCAGATGGTAGCCGACGGACAAAAACGCCCTCACCTTGCAGCCATTCTTGTGGGTCACGATGGCGGCAGCGAAACCTACGTGGCCAACAAGGTGAAAGCCTGCGAGGCATGTGGTTTCAAATCAACACTGATTCGATTTGAAGACGATGTGACAGAGACCGAACTTCTCGAAGCCATAGACCGACTCAACAAAGATACCGATGTTGACGGATTCATAGTGCAACTCCCCCTGCCACGGCACATCAATGAGCAGCACATTATCGAAGCCATCGATTACCGAAAGGACGTTGATGGATTCCACCCCGTCAATGTAGGCCGTATGTCCATAGGCCTGCCATGTTTTGTTTCGGCCACACCCGCCGGAATAATGGAACTGCTGGGTCGCTACGACATACCCACCCGCGGCGCACGCTGCGTGGTACTGGGCCGAAGCAACATCGTAGGCAAACCGGTGGCCAATCTGATGATGCAGAAAGCTAAGCCCGGTAATGCCACTGTGACCGTGTGCCACAGCGCCACACCCGACATCAAGGAAATATGCCGGGAAGCCGACATAATCATTGCCGCTCTCGGCAGCCCAGGCTTCGTCACCGCCGACATGGTCAAACCCGGAGCTGTGATAATAGATGTGGGCACCACACGTGTGCCCGACGCTTCACGAAAAAACGGCTACCGGCTTAGCGGCGATGTCGATTTTGCCAATGTGGAACCGCTATGCTCGCATATATCACCGGTGCCTGGAGGCGTAGGCCCCATGACCATAGCCTCTCTAATGAAGAATACCCTTTTGGCAGCCCGGCATGAAATATATCCGGCTGTGTAATTTCTGCGTAATGACAATCGACTAATTCCAAAGGCTTTAATCGCAAAAGCACAAATATTTGCAACAAACACGGCAAAAAACAGCAAGAATGTATTGCCAATACGGATTTTTTGCTTAACTTTGCAGCGTCAAAATCGGAGAGACGATTTATAAAGACATTCAGATGGTGAGCATAGCTCAGTTGGTTAGAGCGTCGGATTGTGGTTCCGAAGGTCGTGGGTTCGACCCCCACTGTTCACCCTTAAAAATAAGGAGAGTTTTTTGACTCTCCTTATTTTTTTCATAAACCTTTAACGTATATATGTCTTGCGCGATGCAAGACATATATATTTGACCATGTTTACGCATCTTTGACTTTTTCTTAGTATATTTGCACATAATAATCATTACATACAAGCAATACGACCAAAATGAAAAAGCTACTCATTGCGGCACTTGCAGCTGCCGGCATTCTTTCATCACATGCACAACAAGATGCTTATTATATACCCAAAGTTGACCACAACCTGTCGATAGGACTTGACGGAGGTGTGACCACCACTCTGGCACGCCACCATCAATTTTTCGGCGACATGCGAGGCATGATAGGCATGCATTTTCAGAAACAGATTTCGCCCGGATTTGCACTTGGAGTCGAGGGAGCATGGGGCATCAACACCTCATCATGGTTCGGTGTGAGAAGACCTACCGTATTTGACAACTCCTATGTAGGCGTTTACGGAGGCTTCAATCTGTTCAACATCATCGGCGGATTCCGCCAGCGCCTATTCGACATGGAACTCGTGCTCGGAGCCGGCTGGGGACACGACTACACTTACGGCGGCCCCAATGCCGACGGAGACGAGGACTACAACTATGCCGAAGCCAAATTAGGACTGAACTTCAATTTCAATCTCAACCGACACATAACTTTGTCGCTCAAACCGGCGATAGCCGGTAATCTATCCGGCTCCATTTACGGTGGCTCGCGTGAGGCATTTGCCCGCAATAATCTTATGTTCAACTGCCTCGCAGGTTTCACATATCATTTCGACCCCGGATTTGTAAAAGCAGAAAGAGCCAATCCCGATGAAGTGAACACTCTGAACACACGTATCAACGACCTGCGCACCCAGATTGACAGCTACAAGGCATCAACTGCCGCTAATCAGGCACGCACTGCGGCACTTGCAGCCGAACTGGAAGCCTGCAACAACCGCAAGCCTGAAAAAGTGGCTGAAACCAACGGGTTCATCTGCAACATTCTCTACCGATTCGACAGCGACCGCATATACACTGACCAGCAGCCCTACATGGAATCCGTGGCCAAATACCTAAAGGACAACCCGCAAGCAAAGGTAACGGTCAGAGGTTATGCCTCACCGGAAGGATCAGAAGCCTACAATGTAAAACTCGCACAATCACGCGCTGAATCCGTAAAAAATATGCTCGTGAACCGCTACGGTATCTCAGCCGACCGTATCTCAGCCCAAGGCGACGGCATAAGCCACGTATCAGACAAACGTTCATGGAACCGTGTTTCCATCTGTACCGTACAGAACTGACACAACCCGTAATATACTTTAAATTTCTTACATACCGCTCCGCACGCGATGTTGCCATCGTTGCGGAGCGTTTCTGTAAACATTAATGACCTAACAACCGTTATAATGTAGAAAACATTCATCACCGATTTTAAATCCTGACATACCGATGAGATACATAGTGATACCACTGTTTGCTTTGGCTGCTTCTCTCTGTGTTACAGCCGCCACATTTCCCATGACAAAGATTCCGGCAGCATTAGAAAACACTGAAAGATACGATGCTAATGCACGGCTCACGGTTTCAATGCCCCAGCTTGACGAAGATGTAGTGTATCGACTCACACTGCACTCTCGCTCCGTCACAATAGGCGACACACTCTCACCCTGCGATTATCTCATCGACTGGCTTATCGAAAATCACGATGGAGCCGCCGGTTTTTCAGCATATTACAACGGCAACCATTACCGCTACAGCGGCGAACGCCTGCAAGAATACCATGCGGCCGACGATCCCACACCATTTATCTCCGAGGGGAAACGCAAAAGTGTACAGGAAACCGCACAGTTCATCAACCTGCTCCCACGGTTCATGTCAGAAGAACTAAATGACATATTACGTAATCCGGACTACACCGTGGCATTACACCCTGACACACTCATTGACGGCCGACGGCTCACCGTACTTGACGCCACCCTTACCATAGGCGGCAGTGTGGCCAAAGAGGTGGAATATGCATTCACCCCCGACACTTTAATGCCTGTTAGAATAAGAATGGAAAACAATCCCGGAAGCATAAGCGAACAGTCAATAGCCATCGATTATTGTATCCCTGATGAATCGCAATCCGATATAACCGCACTCAACGTGATCACAGAGGAAAATTTGATGAATCGCTATCCTGATATATTCGAAAAATTCCGTCAGAGCAATTTCCGCATAGAGAATCTGCCGGGCAACAGACTGCCGGGATTCGCATTGCCCACAACCACCGGCGAACGCTACAGCCGACGCACAGCCGACGGATTCCACGCTCCCACTCTCATAGTTATTCTCGACGCCGAAACGGCATTTACCCCGCAACTGATAGCCTCACTCCGCAGCGCCATCGACCGTCTGCCATATGAAGCCGATATAATATGGGCTTTCACAGGCAATCACACCGATACCATAGAGCAAGCCGCAGGACGGATTCGCATGGGTGAACATATGCTCATGGGCGCAGGCCCGCTCGCCCGTAACTGCGGTGTCACGGTGCCACCGGCAGTAATCATAGCCGACAAGGACGGCATGGTGACAGATGTGTTGATCGGTTACAACAAAGATATGGATTCCGATGTTATACAGAAAATGGCTTTACTGAAACCATAATCCCCACAAAATCTATTTTTTATATTTATCAACCATAACAAGACTATAACTATGGAAACCGTTTATTTCAAAGGAGAACCATGCCACATCTATGGAGCAATGCCCCAAGTGGGCGAGGAAGCCCCGTGTTTTCACCTCACAGGAGCCGACCTGAGCCGAGTGCAATGCACTGACTTCAAAGACCGGCGTGTGGTACTCAACATATTCCCGAGTCTTGACACCGAAGTATGTGCCCGCAGCGTGCGCCGGTTCAACGAAGAAGCCTCCGCTCTCGACAACACCGCTGTAATCTGTGTTTCGATGGACCTCCCGTTTGCCATGTCGAGGTTCTGCACCATTGAAGGCATAAAAAACGTGATTTTCGCATCGGCTTTCCGCTCGCCGCTTTTCGGAGAGAAATATGGAGTGCAACTTTGCGACGGCCCTCTTGCCGGACTGCTTACCCGCGCCGTTGTGATCATTGACGGGGAGCGGAAAATAATCTATCGGGAATTGGTCGATGAGATAACCAATGAACCTGACTACGATGCGGC
>CAJTRS010000001.1:25528-92499 GCA_910578805.1 uncultured Muribaculaceae bacterium
TCATATTAAAATCCGGGTGCGGCAAACCATATTGCTACACCCGGATCATTCTTTATCATACCGAAATCACGTTATCACTGATACAGATACCGCTTGATCGACCGCTTGGGGGTCTTTTCAAATTCATTGGCACGAAGATGTATCTCATCGACCTGTTCATACGGGGCGGTAAGGGTGTTAAGTTCCCTACGCGACCTCTCCATAAGCTCCGGAAGGGAGTCGATACCCACCCGGGCAGCGTCCATAGCTTCATAATCGGGATAGACCAATGCCACCAGTTTATTGCCGCGCTCGACCACAAGACTTTCCGCCACGTAAGGCATATTGTTGAGTTTGGCCTCGATCTCTTCAGGATAAATGTTCTGTCCGTTTGATGACAATATCATGGTCTTGTACCGTCCCTTGATGAATATTGTGCCCGCATGGCTTATGGTGCCCATATCGCCTGTATGCAACCAGCCGTCCTTGTCAAGGACATCGCCGGTGGCCTTGGGATTCTTATAGTA
Organism: uncultured Muribaculaceae bacterium; assembly: GCA_910578805.1. Taxonomy (GTDB): domain Bacteria; phylum Bacteroidota; class Bacteroidia; order Bacteroidales; family Muribaculaceae; genus Paramuribaculum. The sequence goes on from CAJTRS010000001.1 coordinate 26,035, forward strand.
CCCTTTCATCACATTCTCCCCTTTCACACATATCTCGCCGGGAATGCAGGCCTCATTGTCGCTGAGCACCTTGGAATACATCAGCCCTTGCAATGTGCGTCCCGATGAGCGGGGTATGAAATCGCGCCACGGCGTAAAACTTATCAGCGGACCGCATTCCGTCATACCGTAACCCACCGAAAACGGAAACTTTATCCTGTAAAGGAATTCCTCAACTTCGGGATTCAACGGCGCACCGCCCACAATTACCTGCTCGAACTCACCGCCGAAAGCCTCCACCAGTTTCGAACATATCCTGGCATAAATCCGCTGCTTGAGTATAGGTATGGACATCAATCTCCGCACCGACGACTTGGATATTATGGGCACAAGCTGTTTTCGGTAAATCTTTTCCAGAATCAGCGGCACACACAATATCAAGGTTGGTTTCACCTCCGAGAGAGCCTTCATAAGTAACTTCGGAGCAGGCAAACGACCGAACAGAGTTATGTGTGTGCCTACCGCAAGCGGGGTGAGCATATCGAATGCACACCCGTAGGCATGGGCAAGCGGTAGAAACGACAGGCATCTCGACCCCTGATAATGCAGATGCGAACGAATACCGAACACCACATTACCACACAGATTGTTGAGCGTGAGCATAACACCCTTCGAGAATCCGGTAGTGCCTGAAGTGTAATTGATCTCGGCCACCGAATCGGGCTTGAAATACCGGTACCTGACATCTTCAGGCATAAAACCGCGTGAATACCGCTTCCTGAACGTACGCCCGAGCACATCGAGCACCTTCAGAGCCTTTCGTGACTTGCTGCGCTCCGCAATCACGTCAGAAGTATCGAGCGACATGACCACCTTGACATCGGGCATATTCTCATAGTTGAAGTTTTCCCATAGATTGTCTGACACAAAAAGCATCACCGAATCACTGTGGTTGACTATATGCTGGGCGTCCCGGGGATTGAACTCCTGGAGTATTGGTACGATTATAGCTCCATAGGTGATTGTAGCCATGTAAGTTACCACCCAGTTCATACTGTTCTTGCCCATAAGGGCCACCTTGTCGCCCGGCTTCACTCCGAGCATCTCAAACAATATATGTGTGTTGGCTATACGGCGGGCAAATTCGCCATAGGTCACCGTATTGCCGGTACCATACTCGGTAAGGGCCGGAAGCGTCCAGTTGTTTCTGAAACTTTCGGCATAGATATGTAGCAGGTCTTCTTTCAACATAGTGCTATAAATGATTGTGCTGCCGCGACATGCCCCCGCACACGACATGGCATAGGCTACCGTTATCTTATGTAATACAACTTCGGAGAGATTCTTGTTTTGCGGCAAAGATAACATATTTGGGAAATCTTTCATAACTTTGTATTATAAACGACGCGAATTTTCCTATGACAGACAACTCCATATACTGCCGAGGCAAGGCTTTGTACCATACGTTCGGCTGCAAACTTAATTTTGCTGAAACAGCCACCCTATCCGGCTTGCTCGCCGAAAGGGGCATATTCCGTGCGGCCAAAGGTGAGAAGCCTGACATCATTGTGGTAAACACCTGTTCGGTGACAGAACTTGCCGACAAAAAATGCCGCCAGACCATTCGTTCATACTCGCGCCGCTATCCACAGGCCGCCATAGTGGTCACAGGCTGCTACGCACAACTCAAAAGCGAGGAAGCCGCATCGCTACCCGGGGTGGTCATAGTGGCAGGAGCTGACTACAAGATGAAACTCGCCGACTACATAGACCGCTGGATCGAGACACACCAAATCGAAACCGCTGTAACTCCGGCCAAGGATATCAGAGAATTCGCCCCCTCATGTTCACGCGGCGACCGCACCCGTTATTTCCTGAAAGTACAGGACGGCTGCGACTATTTCTGCACATACTGTACCATACCTTTTGCCCGCGGGCGCAGCCGCTCGGGAAACATACCCGACCTTGTGGCCCAAGCCCGTCAGGTGGCCGAAGAGGGCGGTAAGGAGATAGTGATTACCGGAGTCAACATAGGCGATTTCGGCAAAGGGCGCGATGACACGTTTTTCGATCTGATGCAACGGCTTGACGAGGTCGAGGGCATAGAGCGTTACCGCATATCATCGATAGAGCCGAATCTGCTGACCGATGACATGATCCGCTGGGTGGCGCAGTCACGCCGGTTCATGCCACACTTCCACATACCTCTTCAGGCAGGCGATGACGATGTGCTCCGCCTCATGCGCCGGCACTATGATACAGCGCTCTTCCGCCACCGTGTGGAGACAATACGCCACCACATACCTCACGCTTTCATAGGTGTCGATCTAATCACCGGCGCCCGTGGGGAAACACCCGAGCGGTTTGATAACTCCCGTAGGTTTGTGGAAAGCCTGCCCGTTTCACGACTCCATGTGTTCCCCTATTCCGAACGCCCGGGCACACGCGCCCTTACCGATATAGACCATGTGGTGAGCGCCGAGGAAAGACACCGGCGAGCGCGGGTCATGATAGAGATTTCCGACCGCAAATTACGCGAATTCCATGAGTCGTTCTTAGGCTCCATACGCCCCATATTGGTGGAACACACCGTGAGCGGTCACACCATGCACGGATTCACCGACAATTACATAAAAGTTGCCATCGAGGCCTCCCCGGCATTGGCCAACAAAGTGGTCAGTGCGAGACTAACCGCCTGCGAGGGTAATGAAGAGATGAAAGGGGCAGTAGTGATATGACAACAATGGTAACACCCTCGGCAACAGTGGCCGTAGTGATTCTGAACTGGAACGGCAGCCATCTGTTGCAGAAATTTCTGCCGTCGGTAGTGCGGCACACCGATCCCGCCACAGGCACAGTCATAGTGGCCGATAACGGAAGCAGCGATGACTCCCTACAGGTGCTTGACCGTCAGTTTCCGGAAGTGGAAGTAATAAAATTTGACAAAAATTATGGATTTGCCGAAGGCTACAACCGCGCCCTGCGCATATGTGCCGACCGCGGTTATACCTATGCCGTGCTCCTCAACTCCGATGTTGCCGTAAGCGACCGTTGGCTCGAGCCGCTTTTCACCTATATGACCACCCACCCCGATGTGGCCGCATGCCAGCCCAAGATACTGTCATACCGCCACCCCGAATATTTCGAATATGCCGGAGCCTGCGGTGGATTCATTGACCGTAACGGATATCCCTATTGCCGCGGACGCATATTCACCACCGTAGAGAAGGACCTCGGACAATATGACACACCCACCGACATATTCTGGGCTTCGGGAGCAGCTCTCACCGTGCGACTCAGCGACTATTTTGCCGCCGGAGGACTCGATCCGGCATTCTTCGCCCACATGGAGGAGATAGACCTGTGCTGGCGCATGCAGCTGCTCGGCAAGCGCATATCCGTAGTGCCGAAAAGCCACATTTATCATTTAGGCGGAGGAAGCCTTGACGCATCAGACCCACGGAAAACGTATCTAAACTTCCGTAACAACCTGCTGATGCTGCACAAGAATCTCCCCACGGGCATACGCCGCCGCACCCTGTTTGTGCGCCGCCTGCTCGACACCATGGCCTGGGGCAAATTCGTAGCCACATTCTCATGGCGCAATGCCGGTGCCATATGGCGCGCCCACCGCGACTTCGCCAAAATGCGTAAAGCATATACCACGTCACCACAGACCGATCTGCTCCACACCGTGCCGCCACGCCCCAACATACTTACCGACTACTATCTACGCCGTCACACCACCTGGCGCCGCTGACCACCTACACACACAATCCTACCACACGTTACGATATGGCTACATGGCTGCCATATCAGCCTCGCCACACACCTCAGCGCCACCCAAACCTTTTTTTTAAATCTCTTAAAAGCAACAAGATTCTCGGAGGAATACGAAAAGGGTCGTAAGGGTGATGCGGGGTTGGCATAATTTTCTTAAATTTGCACATGATAATTCCGACTGCCACTATGAAACTTATTTACGTATTCACTGCTATAGCCCTTACAGCCACATCGTGCGGAAACTCTACGGAAAATGCCACTGATGTGACCGATATATCCGATGCTCCCGAAGTGGTTGACTTAACCGGCAACAGCCATGCCCCTCGCACCATAATGCACATTGACAGTCTTGCCAATCAGGCCGATTTCCTGACCACAGGCGAAGGAGTGAGCGTACTGGTGGCTTATGCCGAAGTCATCGACGAGTCACTGAAAGCCGGCAAGGTAAAGTCGGCCTATGAAACCATGCGCAAGTTTGTGGACCTATACAATATTGTCAACAATAACCACCGTCAGGAATTCCGGTCGGCCGTAGAAAAGATCAAGCGCTCGTCAGGTGCTGACCTTACGGCTATGGCCGATAAATACCGCGAGAAACTGTCGGATTACGACGACGCCTCGGGACTCATAAACTTCGCGCCAAAAAACGATGACGCAAAGCCTGACTCCACCGCCACAGAAACTCATACTCCCGACGGCAATGGTAATGACTCAACGGCTCAGGCAGAACCGGAAGCGGTAACTTTTATTGATATGGATTAAGTTTGCTCTTCCTGTAGATATCCTCCATAACCAATCCGGCAAGTGTCATGCCGAAAATAGCCGTGATATGACACATAGCTCCGTTTAGAGCCACCTTGTCAAAAGTCATGGCACCGGTTGCGTCATCAGCCTCACCGAGATTCGGAAGAAGTTCGTCGGAATACACACATCGGAATTTACGACGCGGCATTTCGCCGCTTTTCTTGAATTTGCGCCGTAGAGCGGCAGCAAGCGGACACCCTTTTACTTTCCAGAACTCGGCGACGCCGATGCGCGTCGGGTCCATCTTCATGGCTGCGCCCATCGAAGAAAACAGTGTGGCACGAGAAGCAGAAGCCCTGCGGATAAGCAATGCCTTGTGGGCAAGTGAATCAATGGCATCGATCACATAATCATATCCGTCAAGATCAAACTGACAGGCCGTGTCAGCCGTATATAAAACTTCGCGGGCATCTACTGCCACGTCAGGATTAATCTCCTTAAGCCTGCGGGCAAGCACCTCCACTTTGCTTTGTCCTATGGTCGATGTGGTGGCCATAAGCTGACGGTTGACGTTGGAAGCCGCCACTGTGTCGGCATCGACTATGGTTATATGCCCCACTCCGCTGCGCACAAGCGCCTCGGCGGTCCAGCTACCCACACCACCAACACCGAACACCACCGCACGGCACCCGCCTATGGCCTGCATGATACCGCTGCCAACCAAGCGGTTGACTCGGTTAAATATGTCAAGGTTTTCTCTATTGTCCACAGACATCAATCGAAAAATTCAGAAATCATAGTCACACACTCCTCTGTATCGGCCTCGTGGGCAATCTGAGGTTCTGCCGACGATGACGATACAGCCATGTCGCGCGCCACGGCCGGTGCCTCAGATGCAGGTATTTCTATGGCCGAAGCTCTTAACCTGGAAGCCGGTGATGCCGGTTGCGCTTCACTTCGGGTATTTCCGGCAAGCAATACCGATGGAGCCGAAGGAGTTTCAGGAACAACGGCAGGAGCCTCCGGCCGGTCGGACTTACGGACCGGTTTCTTGCCGGTACCGGTTTTGCGTCCGGATTTCACCATGGCGTAATATTTATCCACACGGCCCGCCCCTACAAAACGGGAGTCAAAATAAGGCGACGAGAGCGGAGTGATAACCACTCCGCGCGATGATGACGCATGTATCATGTTACCATCACCCACATATATGCCCACATGACCTACCTTCGAGCCGCCGTTAAGCGAGAAAAAAACCAAGTCGCCCACTTGGAGCGCTCCACGGCTTATGTCTGTACAGAAATCGCTCTGCTGTGCCGATGTGCGCGGCAACTTTATGTCGAGCGCACGGCTATAGACCTGCGACACGAATCCCGAGCAGTCCACACCGTTACGGTCGTTACCACCGTAACGGTATCGCGTGCCTATCCAAGAATCGGCCTCGCGCAGAAGTGCATGAGCCGGCTGTGGCATATCGCTGTCAAATGTAATATGACGCGGAGTCTCCGTACGCGTTGCACCCAAAGAGGAACTCTTCCGTGAGGACGCATGCTTCGAGGAGCCGCACGATGAGGCCATTGCCGCCAGCATCGCAGCCGACACAATCAAGACATATAAATTAAGGCGTTTAAGTCTCATCATACGATAAGAATATGTGTTTCGGTGTTTTTTTGTCGTCACTTCAAAATTAATCAAAAATTCAGTCGTCTCGGCAATACGAATGACGATTTTATATTATTTTTCACTTTTATAGGGTAAAAAAGGCTTAAAACGAGATTGTAATAGATTAAATCAGTTTAAATTACATTTTTATGATAATCATCGTAAGAATTATGCGTTATATTTGCACACGAAACCCAAACGTTAAAAATTAACATTTACACCAATTACGTTTTAACAAATCATTCATTATGAAACTTAACGGAAAACACCTATTTATCATCGCATTCCTTTCGCTGGCATTTGCCGCATGGGCCACAACGCGCAGCGACAGCCGGGATTCGGACACCGGCGAGTTTCTTACGGTAGCACACCGCGCACCGGCAAACACCGACTTTACCGTAGCGGCCGAATCATCGATAAACGGAGTGGTAAGCATCAAAAGTTTTGCGTCAAGGCGCGGCAATGTTTACAACAACTCTCCTTACATGTTTGACGACCCGTTTTTTGAGTTCTTCTTCGGTTCGCCCAACGGAGGTTCGCGCCGCTCGCCCCGCCAGCAGCGCAACGATGAGAGCGACCAGCAGCAGACAGGCCTCGGATCGGGTGTGATCATCACCCCCGACGGATATATAGTGACCAACAACCATGTCATAAGCAATGCCGACAGGCTCGAAGTGACACTCAACGACGGAAGCACTTTCAACGCCGAAGTAATCGGCGCCGACCCCGCCACCGATCTGGCTTTGCTGAAAATAGACGCCGATGGACTCAAACCCATACCGATGGGCGACAGCGATGCCCTTAAAGTAGGCGAATGGGTCCTCGCCGTGGGCAATCCGTTCGGCCTGACCTCCACAGTTACAGCCGGAATAGTCAGCGCCAAGGCACGCAGCATATCCTCGTCTGTCAACACCCGTCAGAAAATGGGCATAGAATCCTACATACAGACCGATGCCGCCGTCAATCCCGGCAACTCGGGCGGAGCATTGGTAAACCTCAACGGCGAACTTGTGGGCATCAACACCGCCATATATTCCCAGACAGGCAATTACGCAGGTCATTCTTTTGCCATACCGGTAGCCATGGTGGCCAAGATAGCTTCGGACATCAAGCAATACGGCACAGTCCAGCGCGCCATACTCGGAGTCACTTACACCGAACTCGATGCCAAAACCGCCAAGGAAAAAGGAATCGACAAAGTCAACAACGGCATTCTTGTGATGGAGGTTGCGGACCGCTCCGCGGCTAAAGAGGCCGGACTGGAACCGGGCGATGTAATCATAGCCATCAACAATAATCCCACTCACACATCGTCACAACTCATGGAACAGATGAGCCGTATGAGTCCGGGCGACACCATCAATATAGCCTATGTACGCAACAACAGCACCCATGTCACCACAGCCACCCTCTATAACGACCAGGGCAGCACACGCATCAAACAGGCGGCTTCGGTAACCCAGCTCGGTTGCGCGTTCAAAAAACTCTCCGACGAGACCAAGAAGCAGCTTAAGATATCCTACGGTGTGCAGGTAGCCGGACTTAAAGATGGCAAATTCCGCGATGCCGGCATAAAGGAAGGCTTCATAATACTTGACATCAACAATGCCCGCGTCAACTCGGCCGATGATGTGGAAAAGGTGTTCAACTCCATTATGAAATCAGAGGAATATGACCATGTGATGTTCATCACCGGCCTCTACCCGACCGGCAAAAAGATGTACTACGCCGTGGACCTCGCCGACTGACCTGCTCCCCTGACACAACATTACCGAACACAAACAAGCCTTGCCCGAAAATCAGTGGGACAAGGCTTGTTTTTTAATATAACGGTTTATACCTATATGGTTAGGACTCGCACATCTGCTGACGTATTCACTATGTCCCTGTCATCTGACACCAATATCAGATTATTTTTCCTACAGAACTCTATATAATACGCATCATTGAAGTCAGGACTATCGCCTTCCGTCACATAGAGATCAATATCCAACGTGTGACAAAGAAGCCCGGACCACAAAGGTCCGGGCTTCAGGTTATATCAGTGCAGATGTCGCGTGATTATTTCACGAGGACTTTGATCACTTCGGTACCCTGACGACGCACGTAGATGCCGGGCACGAGATTTTCGGCACTTACGCGAAGGCCCTGAAGATTGTAATATTCAACGGGAGCACCGGCATTGTCAGCATCGATACCATCGATACCGGCAAGGCCATCGGGATCGGGGAGATATTCAACTATGAAACCACCGCAACGACCGTTGGCACCGCAGGTAAGTGTAACCGAGTTTACAAGACTTTCGGCAGGAGCTGTCCATGTCTTGGTATCATCGGACCATGTGCCCACGGAAGCAGTCATGGTTATCGCGTTATAGTTCGACGCAGAGGCTTCGCCCTGTTCCATCTTTATGGAGTGAAGCTTGTAGCCGTTCTTAACGAGTGAGAACACATAAGTGTTATTTTTATAGACACGAAGTTCGGGCTCGATAGTAGCTGTACTCCACCAACGCGGAGGAGTGGTACCTTCGGCCTTGTTAGGTACAAATGTCACCACACCGTTTTCTTCTTCGGTAAATACAACGCCATTCAAGTTATTGGAAGCATCGTCAGTCTGATAATTATTGGCCTCTATCTGCTTGTCGGCGATAAAGCGGGCATTACCGTCGCGCGTAAAGTCAAAAGAAGCCTTTTCAAGACCTTCTATGTAGAGAGAGTAGGAAGCTGTGGCCACTTCGCTGTCGAGCATGCCTTCCTTAACGGCAATCGCCTTGACGGTCATGGCCTGAGAGAATGAAATGGGACCGGAGTATTTGTATGACTCGGTTGTGGGGGTTTCGTTCTCGGTAGTATAGTAGATGGTGGCACCTTCGGTAGCGCATTCTATGGTAATCGTATCACCGGCTTTGAGTTCGCTGCCCGATTCGGGAGTGAATGTGGGGGTAGCCACGGGTTCCATCTCTTTGCCGCCGTCAAACATCACGGGAGTAATCTGAATCGTGGAGTTGTAGCAGCTTACGAAACCGGTAACCATGAAGCCTTCGCCTTCGGGCACTGTCACGGCATCATAATAACTGGCATTATAGAATGTGTTATAAAGCACGATCTTATCGCCGGCCTCATCAACAGCCTCATAATTATTGGCCTTTTCACCGGCAGTAATGGTTACAGGGCCGAAAGTCACATACTGGTTGAGCATGGTGTTGTCGATATCGGCAACATTGACTTCGTAGGGATCAACGGGTGAGCCGGCGCTCTTGACACCGACAGCCGAGGGGATAATCTCGGGCAGACCTGCCTGCAACTTGTATGTACCGGTGATTTCGCTTATCACGTCGCCATTGGTGGCTGCCAGGTCTTTCACTTCCTGAAGTTCGCTCTGGTTGTAGGCAAGAATGAAATTATCGGCTGCGTCCTTTAGATAGAGGTTGCGTCCATTCTGATATATGGCGGTCAGAGGAGCGTTAATCTTTGTGGCCTGTCCGCTGCCGTTGGCTATGAAAGCGGCAATGCTGTTGACCTCGTTGAGATAAACAAGCATGGTGGCTACGTCGCTCGAAGTTCCGTCCTTGATACAAACGGCTTTCACGGTGCACTTCTCAGTGATGGCGAAAGGCGCGGTATAGGCATTGGAAGCGGCGGAAGGATCGGTTCCGTCGAGAGTGTAATAGATGGGGGCATTTTCAGCGGAAGCAATAGTCACCATGTTGCTCCCCCCTACGGTGATCACGGGAGCGGTAAGCGCAGGAGCCTCGCCTTTCACGTATGATATTTCTATATAAGGTGTGCGGGCCTGTTTGCCGGGAACGATGGTAAAGGCGGTACTTGCTTCGCCTGTCCATGTCTTGGTAGAGGTTGAGGCATCGATAGTGCCTGTCGATACTTCTATACTTGTAGGATTCTGGCTTGAACTCGGACAGTTGAACACGACCTTGGTCACAGTCACACCCGAAGCGGGAGTGATGGTGAGAACATCGCCCTGATACCAGCGTATCAGACCGCTTGTAACATTTGAAGTGCTGCTATTAACTTTGGTCCACTTTAGTTCGCACACACCGGTGGCGGTGAATGTCTGGCTGGGAAGATCGGAGCCCGACACTGTAACCTGTGTTGTAGCCTCGCCGGTGTATGTAGCTCCGTCAGCCACGAACACAACCATGCTGCCGTCACCGGGAGTCGGCTCCGGATCTGGGATAGGATCGGGATCAGGGTCTGTGCCTCCATCACCATAATTGACTGTTACAGATTTTACATACAGACGCTTTGTTGCATCAAGCTTGAGCTGTGAAATAGGCTCTGTACCCGAAAATTCAAACGTATAATCCTTGAAATCATTGCCATCAAGAGCCTGGGCCTCGGCACCGTTCACAGAGATTTCTGACGCATCAGAGCCATACTTGGCGGCGTTGACCACTATTGAGGTCGGAACCACCGAATACTTCGAATCCAGTATCAATGTCAGTGAACCGGCTTTACTGCCGCTGCTGAATTTTATACCATAACCGGTTTTGGCCAGATAGCAGTTATTGGTGGCGGCAATTCTTGTAAAGAAATCACCCTCCACAATTTCGGACAAAGGCTTTGTGGTCGTGAACGCAGCGGTATTGTCCGCGTCCTTACCATAGTCCTTGAAGTTGATTGTATAGGATTCGGCAGAGGCCGTCACCGCACAGATCAACGCAAACAAAGAAAGTAAAAGTTTCCTCATAAAAATAATAATAATTGGTTAATGTTTGTCATTATTCCGCAAAGTTAAGAAATTGCCTACTAATACCCGCAATACCGGACTATGTTTTTTTCATCAGAGCACCGGACTGAGAAGACGCACAAGCGATTCCTTGGCTTTCTGCATCATGGGGCGCTTGCGCCACTGCGATGCATAGAGACGGGTGCTGCGCGACAAGTCGGCCATGAACTGACGGCACAGTTCGGCATTTGTCTCGGCCGAATAAATGAACATCGTGCTCTCGAAATTATGCTCGAAACTGCGGAAATCCACATTGGCCGAACCTATGGAACAAAAATCATTGTCAATCATCATGGTCTTGCTGTGGAGCATACCGGCATCGAAAAGATATATCTTTATACCCGCACGCAGACACTCATAAACATAGCTGTAGGAAGCATAAGTGAGAATCAGCGAATCACTGCGCCGGGGCATCATCACCCTCACGTCAACCCTCGACAATGCCGCAGCCTGAAGGGCCCGGAGCATGCTTTCTGGAGGCAGGAAATAAGGTGTCTGTATATACACCCGCTTCTTTGCATTGCCTATGGCCTTGAGCATGAGCATGGCCACATTGCTCCATTCGCTTGTCGGGCCGCATGTGAGCAGCTGCATACCAGCCGAGGCTCCTGCGACCGCGGTCTGGGGACCTATCTTTTCCTCTATAAGCGGACGCCCCATGAAGGTCCAGTCCACGGCAAACGAATAGTGCAGCGCGGCAACAGCCGGTCCGGTAATGCGCATGTGGGTATCGCGCCAGCAGTCAAACCGGCCGCCGGTTATATAACGGTCGGCGATATTCATGCCGCCCACATACCCTATCTCTCCGTCTATCACGCATATCTTACGGTGGTTGCGCCAGTTGATGCGGGTGGCAAACCACGGGAAAGCCACTTTGAAAAACGGATACACTTCCACTCCGGCCTCGCGTAAACGGTCGAAAAACCGCGACTTTACACCAAGACAACCGATATGATCATATATCATCTTTACTCTCACTCCACGACGAGTGCTCTCTATCAGTGCCTCAGCCACACGTCCGCCGATACAGTCGTCTTCTATTATATAGTATTGCAGATGTATGAAATGGCGTGCGGAAGCTATGTCGTCAAGCAGAGCCTCGAATTTGTCGGCCGCAGTGTGATAGACTGTAGGATCATTACCCGTATAAAACACCGCCTGCGCCAGCGAACGGCCAAGTTCTATCTGTTGCCTATGCTCGGCGGGGAATTCTTCGGGCAGCGAAGTTATATCCACAGATGCGCTGTCACGAAGGAGTTTGCGCTTCTGCCGTCGCGAAATCATGCGTTTGTTCTTTATGCTGCGGCCAAAAAACAGATACAACACTATCCCTCCTACCGGAAACATCAATAACACCGTAATCCACGCAAGTGATTTCACCGGATTGCGGTTTTCCGACAGCACCACCCCTATTATACTCACTATAGTGATGGTATATACAGCAACCAATGTCCAATAGACCCAGGTCATATCGTGAGAGAGTTTTCGATTTGTACAGTATCAGCAACCTGAGAGTGCGGCATGTAGAGCCTCGGCAGCCCTGCGTCCGTCGCCCATAGCCAGAATTACGGTGGCTCCGCCGCGCACTATGTCACCGCCGGCATATATTGTAGGTATCGATGACTGCATGGTGGCATCATTGACCACGATAGTACCGCGGCGCGACACATCGAGCCCATCTATCGACGCTGGTATGAGCGGATTGGGCGACACCCCCACACTCACAATCACCATATCCACAGGAATCTCCTCTATGGCTCCATCAACAGGCACCGGCGAACGGCGACCCGACTCGTCAGGCTCTCCGAGCTGCATGCGCTGCAACTTCATCGAACGCACATGGCCTGAGTCATCGGCTATGTATTCCACAGGGTTATGGAGAGTAAGAAACTCCACGCCCTCTTCACGAGCGTGCTTGACCTCCTCCACACGTGCCGGCATCTCCTCCTCGCCGCGACGGTAAACTACCATAGCGCGCTCGGCACCCATACGGCGGGCCGTACGCACGGCGTCCATGGCCGTGTTACCGCCACCGATCACAGCTACATGCTTTCCTCGTGCCACAGGAGTGTCATAACCTTCAGTACCGGCACCCATAAGATTAACGCGGGTGAGATATTCGTTGCACGACATCACTCCTATGTAATTCTCTCCGGGAATGCCCATAAACCTCGGAAGCCCGGCGCCGGAGGCCACAAACAGAGCCTTATATCCGTCGGACAACAGATCATCATAACTTATGGTCTTGCCCACAATGCAATCTTTGACAAACTCCACGCCTGAAGCCTTGAGTGACTCGATCTCCCGGTCCACAATACTATTGGGCAGGCGGAACTGCGGAATACCGTATTTGAGCACACCTCCTATCTCATGGAGAGCCTCGAACACCGTGACCCGGTAGCCGCGGCGAGCCATATCGCCGGCAAATGACAGTCCGGCCGGACCGCTGCCTGCCACCGCTATCCTGGCTCCGTGAGGCTGTTGACCGGCGCTCGTGTCAGACGGTACGTTACCGGCATTATCGGCGGCGAAGCGTTCAAGATAGCCTATGGCCACAGGCTGTTTCTTCATTTTGTTATATATGCAACGGCTCTCACACTGTTTTTCCTGCGGACACACGCGTCCGCACACGGCTGGCAGAGCACTTGTAAGGCGTATGACCTCAAGAGCCTCTCCGACACACCCCCGCTCTATGTTCTTAATGAATCCGGGTATATCTATCCCCACCGGACAACCGGTGACACACTGCGGATCAGGGCAGTCCAGACAGCGGGTAGCTTCCACTGCAGCCTGTGCGGGAGTAAGCCCGCGGTTGACCTCGTCATTGCATGTAACACGATAGGTCGGATCGAGTTCCGGCATCTTGACCCTTGGAGTAGATGTGCGCTCCTTGGCACTGCGGCTACCGCGCAGATCTTCACGCCACGGCGCCATACGGGAATTTTCAGACAAATCTTTCATCGCTGTATCATTCATCGGTCATAAATCAGTTATATGAGCGCAATCTCATCATCATCTCATCGAAGTCCACCTGATGGGCATCGAATTCAGGGCCGTCTATGCACACAAACCTGGTCTTGCCCCCCACCGTCACACGGCAGGCACCGCACATGCCGGTACCATCGACCATTATGGTGTTGAGCGAACACATCGTAGGCACACCGTAACGCCTGGTAAGCTGAGACACAAACTTCATCATCACTGCAGGCCCTATTGTGACCACCATGTCCACGGTCTCGCGGTTTATCACCTCTTCCACACCATGTGTCACCAGACCTTTACGGCCATAGGAACCGTCATCGGTCATGATGATGACCTCATCGCTGTATGGACGCACCTGCTCTTCAAGAATTATGAGATCCCGTGTACGCGCCGCCAACACCGTAACCACCCTGTTGCCGGCATCTTTCATGGCCTTGACTATGGGCAGCAACGGTGCCACGCCGACACCTCCGCCACAACACACCACCGTGCCCACACGCTCTATGTGTGTGGCGCGGCCAAGCGGACCCACCACATCGGCAAACGCATCGCCCGGCTCCATGGCACATATCTTGGCTGTGGAAACACCCACATTCTGTATCACAAGCGTTATGGTGCCGCGCACGGTGTCGGCATCGGCTATGGTCAATGGTATGCGCTCACACCCTTCGTCGGCCCGGACTATAACAAAATGTCCTGCACGGCGACTCCGGGCTATCATCGGAGCTTCAACAATCATCTTGACCACCCTGTCGGAAAAATATTCCTTCTCTACTATTCTGTTCATCACAATACTTGACTTTCAGGCAAAGTTACACTATTTTGCCGCAAAATTAAATATGTTGGACAAAAATCGTTAACTTTGCATAAACTAATCATTAATATTCACCCTAATCAAATCTGATATGAAGAAGATATTATGCGGCATAATGGCTGCGTCGGCGTCCCTGACAGCATTTGCCGACAATGGTTCCGCTGCCGGAGACAGCACCGGATTCGTATTCACCGATGTGAAATTGGTCAAAACCACACCTGTGAAGGATCAGAACAAGTCCGGAACATGCTGGTGCTTTGCCGGACTGTCCTTTTATGAAGACGAGATTCTGCGCAAGACAGGAAAGGAAACGGATCTTTCTGAAATGTTTGTTGTACGCCATTGCTATGACGACAAGGCCGACAAATATGTACGCATGTACGGTGCGTTAAACTTTGCCCAGGGCGGAAGCGTCCTTGACGTTCCATATGTGTGGGAAACTTACGGCATAGTACCCGAAGAGGCGTACCGAGGCCTCAATTACGGAGAGGACAAGCATTCACACTACGAGATGGCCGATGTGCTCACTTCATACGTGCAGTCAATAGTAAAAAAGCCCGGCAAACGCATATCCACCGCATGGCGCAAGGGCTTCAACGGTGTGCTTGACGCTTACCTCGGAGAACTTCCGGAGACATTCACCTATGAGGGCAAGACATACACCCCGCAGACATTCGCCGCATCGCTCCCGATCGATGTCAACGACTATGTGGCCGTGACCTCTTTCACGCATCACCCGTTTTACCGCCCGTTCATGCTTGAGGTATCGGACAACTGGCTCGCAGGACAGTACTATAATGTGCCGCTCGACGAGATGAAACAGATTGTGGATAACGCCATTGACAACGGATACTCCGTGAACTGGGCCGCCGATGTGAGCGAAGACGGATTCAAATGGAAAGATGGATATGCCCACATGCCCAAAGGCAAGAACGAAGCCGACATGGACGGAACTGAACTCGCACGGTGGGTCAAACTGTCGGACAAAGACCGCGAGAAGGAAAAATTCAAGGCCAAAGGTCCTGTGGAGGAGATAGAAGTCACTCCTGAAGTGCGACAGGAGATGTTTGACCGCCAGGAAACCACCGATGACCATGGCATGGTAATAATCGGAAAAGCCGTCGATCAGAACGGCAACAGATACTACAAGGTGAAAAACTCATGGGACACCAACCAGATTTACGACGGCTACTTCTACGTGTCGGAACCTTATTTCTTAGCAAAGACAATGGATATTTACGTCAACAAAGAAGTTGTGCCCAAAAATATCCTCAAGAAACTTGATCTGAAATAAACTCCAAGTACATACTTTATAGACAACGGACATCGGACGGCAACAAATCGTCGGGTGTCCGTTTTTATCAGCGGGTCGGAGCGAGATTGGGACTCAGATAAGCCTGCACACTATAGGTAATACCGGCTACGGCCAGGCGCATGTCTATAGTGAGATCATCGAGCATATCGGCTGTGGCTTCAAGCGACAATAAAGTCACACCATCACCTCCACGGCCTGCAGTGACCCGGGTGGAACTTCCGCTGTCAAGACCGTAACCGCGCGGAGTGAGCGTAAGGTTTAGTCCGGTAACGGTTATCGTTCGGCCATATACGGGCAAACCAGTTATCGTCATATCGGCCGAACAGCGCTCTCCGGCTTTTAAGGTTACGGCATAATCGGTGTCGTATGATACGGTTTTCCGCCCGGAATCCGTTTCCATAACAATCGTAGTGCCGCGGCACAGAATTTTTTCGGGAAACGCAGTGACAGTATAATGGTCGTCTATGATGTAACGTATATAGAATCCGGCACTCTCCGAAGGGTCAAATTCATTGGCCTGCGAATACACCATAACAAAATCGGAAAAACGGTGACCGGTACCGAAATCATTGTCGGGCACAAGCTCTTCACGCTCTATGACCCGCTGCATGGTGTGTGACGACGGACCGAAATGCCAGTCAAGCTCGCTGAACGTAAACGACATCGGCTCATCTTCGGTCTCGAGACGCAGATTTGATATAGTGACCGTGGCTTTTTTGTTCTCGTCGTCAAAAACAGCGTAATATTCCACTCCGTCACATATGGCCGAACCACCGCGCGAAGACCCGGAAATGAGATTGAACGACTTTCCGCTGTCGGCAAACGTCACCTTTTCAAGCGGGTCAGTGCTTCCGCAAGCTACGGTTGCCAGAGCCATCAAAAACAATATGCCGTGGTTAATGAGTTTCATACTCTTTTAACCCGCAGCACATTCGTTTGGTTCGCTTCGGCAAAGGGCTATTCGGCATCGAAATTCATGCGGAGCGTAAAGCCAAACCGGCATGGCTTGCCTCGCTGCACAAAACTATTGCCCATCGACTCGAAATAAAATGTATCGAACTTTGTACAAGTCACATTTTCCACCCACCCCTGAATGGTGAGCCAGCTGCATTTGGCCGACACCGAGGCTCCAAGCTGCGCGTAGAACGGTTGGCTGAGAGTGTTGCTTTCATTCCAGTATATACGCCCTACGCCGCGCAGATTCAGATCATAAAGAAAGGTCCACCGGTCCGATACCGGGTGATGGTATGATGCCGAGGCAAACAGAGTGTTGGCCGGTGCGTAAGGCACATATTTGCCACGCCAGTCATCGGCGCCGTCGGTGTATCGGAGAAACCGAGCATTGGTATAACCGTATGAAGCAGTGAACGCCCACCGGTCAGAAGGATTATATCTGATCTGCACTTCGGCACCGAAGCTGCGTGTGCGTCCGGCATTGGTGGTGATACGGCCCGTGGTATTTCCGTCGGGGAATGTGGTGATCTGTTGGTCGCGGCAGTCGATATAAAACAAAGCCATATCTGTCATCACCCGGCCGTCGGCACAACCGATATGCGCTCCGAGTTCATAATTCCAGCTGCGCTCGGGCTTATAGCTTATTATATTGTCAACATCAATGCCGGCATTTCCACCGGCCATGTTTGAGCCACCTCCGGCACCGGGCATCTGCGGCATGGACTGCATCATCTGCGACATCAGACGCTGCTGAAGCACTTCACTGAACATCTGGGTATTGTATCCTCCCGACTTGTACCCCTCGCCTATCGAGGCATACACACTCGATCCGCTCTCCATAGGCAGGTCGTAACTCACAGCCACCTTAGGCATAAATTCCCAGAAATGCTGTCGGAGCTTACCGCCATCGTCAATCTTTATCGATTTCTGAAGTATGGGACGCGGAGGCACTCCGCTTTTCATATATGCGGCAAATGAGGCATCGCACAGACTGTGATAGTCCAACGCGGTATTCTCATAATCGAGGCGCGCACCTGCCGACAGATTCCAGTCACCTAACCTCAGATCACTCTGATGATAAAGCGCTACATTCCACACAGGTATCTTGAAATCGCTGCCGAGAAACAGTTCCGGTTCGCCCCATTCAAGCCTTATCGGTATCCGGTCGTTGGTGTTAACCCGGTCGGTTATCAACTGTTTTATACCGTCCTTCTTTATAGTCACCGGAGCGTCCATATCGGTATGGCGGTAAAACGCAAACAAGCCTGCAAGCCATGAATAAGTGCCGGCGGCACCCCTAAGCACCAGTTCCTCACTGACAGACCATTCCTTACGCTTCTGTGTCAATGTGAAGTAATCTATGGGCAGAAAATCCTGATCCAGTGTCATATTGTCGTCAAGATACTGGAATCCGGTGATACTCGACAGTGTCACACCGCCGGCGTTCCATTTCACGGTCAACGCATCGGAATACGAGTTGCGCCGATAGAAACAGGTATCATTGTAATTGATAACACCACTGCCCATATACTCGTAGGGATAACCCGACTGACGCGAAAGCGAGAACGCCGCCACATTGTCAACGGACAGATTGCCCGACGGATTCCACTGCGTGCGCCACCGCAGCGACACGGCTTTCTCCGTATCGACCTTACGGGCATTGTAATGATTCTTGTAATAACCGTCGGAATAATGGAAATCTCCGATGAAAGCCATGGCCACCCGTGGAGAGAATTTGGCATAATGCGATATGGCGAGCCGGCCGTCGGGACCATTGCCCACCTGTCCCAGCACACGGCTTCCCTGATATTTCATGGGTCTTAACGTGTAGATATTGATCTGTCCGCCCATGGTGTTGCGGCCGTAAAGGGTGGTCTGAGGGCCACGCAACACCTCTATGCGCTCAATATCGGATATGTCGAAATCGTAATTGTCCTTGTTGAGATAAGGCATATTGTCAACGCTCATTCCCACCACAGGCTGCTCCATACGTGCCCCGATGCCGCGCACATATATGCTTGATGTCATTCGGCTTCCATAGTCGGGAATATAGAAATTCGGAGCTATCTCACTGAGACGCTTTACGGAATTGACATGCCACACGCTCGCCTGCACTCCGTTCATCACTGTAGCCGAAAGAGGTTGCAGACTCAGGTCTGCGTTCTGTTTTATGGCCGTAACGGTGACATCGTCGAGCACACGGACACTGTCATTATTATAAACATCTGTTTCTGCGGTGGCTGCACAAACCGCTCCGGGGCCGCACAAGCCCATTATAGCGAACACTAACGGTCGAATATCCATATAGGCGACAAAGATAAAATGAACCGCAAAGATAGTTCATTCAGTTAAAGAATGCAAACGCGCCGCAGGACATTGAATCAAATGACATATTTATTTAATAATCCGGCCAATCGGAATTCAGGAATTTGCGTGTTGACAAATAATTCGTAAATTTGTGGCATAAAATCATTAATATAGAATAGATATATTACCATGGCTCAACAGGACGAAGTGTTCAAGAAAATAGTATCACATGCCAAGGAATATGGCTTTGTGTTCCAGTCAAGTGAAATTTACGACGGCCTCTCAGCCGTGTATGACTACGGTCAGAACGGCGTAGAACTTAAAAACAATATCAAGCGCTACTGGTGGGACGCCATGACATTGCTCCACGAAAACATCGTGGGCATAGATTCCGCCATATTCATGCACCCGACCATATGGAAAGCCTCGGGACACGTAGATGCGTTCAATGATCCTCTGATCGACAACCGTGACTCAAAAAAGCGCTACCGCGCCGACGTGCTCATCGAAGAAGAACTTGCCAAATTTGACGACAAGATAGAGAAAGAGGTGGCCAAGGCCAAAAAGCGTTTCGGCGAATCGTTTGACGAGGCGCTCTACCGCCAGACCAATCCCCGCGTATGTGAATATGCCGCCAAACGCGACGCACTGCATGAACGTTTCGCCAAGGCCATGAATGACAACAACCTTGAGGAACTCCGACAAATCATAGTCGATCAGGAAATTGTGTGCCCCATATCAGGCACACGCAACTGGACCGAAGTGCGCCAGTTCAACCTTATGTTCAAGACAGAGATGGGCAGCACTGCCGATGGCGCCATGACAGTGTATCTCCGTCCGGAGACCGCTCAGGGCATATTTGTCAACTATCTCAATGTTCAGAAGACGGGACGCATGCGCATACCGTTCGGCATAGCCCAGATAGGAAAGGCATTCCGTAACGAGATCGTTGCACGTCAATTCATATTCCGAATGCGTGAGTTCGAGCAGATGGAAATGCAATTCTTCGTACGCCCCGGCGAAGAACTCAAATGGTTTGCCCAATGGAAAGAGTGGCGGTTGAAATGGCACAAGGCTCTCGGCCTTGGCGATGAGAAGTACCGTTACCATGACCACGACAAACTGGCTCACTATGCCAACGCCGCCACCGACATCGAATTCCAGATGCCCTTTGGCTTCAAGGAGGTGGAAGGTATCCATTCCCGAACCAATTTCGATCTGTCGCAGCATGAGAAATTCTCAGGCAAAAACATCAAATACTTCGATCCGGAACTCGGCGAAAGCTATGTGCCGTATGTCATAGAGACATCTATAGGCGTGGACCGCATGTTCCTGTCGGTACTCTGCTCATCGTATGAGGAGCAGAAACTCGAAGGTGGCGACACCCGCGTGGTGCTCCATCTCCCAGCGGCATTGGCTCCCGTGAAATGCGCCGTGATGCCGCTCGTACGCAAGGACGGACTTCCTGAAAAAGCCCGCGAGATTGTCAATGACCTGAAATTTGACTTCTCTACCCACTACGATGAAAAAGACTCCATTGGCAAGCGCTACCGCCGTCAGGACGCCATCGGCACACCCTACTGCATCACCGTTGACCACCAGACTCTCGAGGACAACACCGTGACACTGCGCGAACGCGATTCCATGGCACAGACCCGCGTATCGATAGACGAACTCCACCATCTGATACACAACAATGTAAGCCTCAACGCACTGCTCCGAAAACTTGCATAACCCGCCGATTGTTTATCTATCGACAGATATTTTAATTATACACATATTTTTAATAAGATGAAAAAATCAACCATTATAACCATAGGCTGCATAGTGGGTGTGATAGCCCTGATAGGCATACCGACCTGCTCAAGCTACAACGGAATGGTAAGCCAGCAGGAAACAGTTGACGCCCAATGGGGAAAGGTGGAAAATCAATACCAGCGCCGCCTTGACCTGATACCCAATTTGGTCAACACCGTAAAAGGCTACGCCGAGCATGAATCCTCCACTCTGCAAAACGTGACCAACGCACGTGTGGGCATGCCTTCCGACTCTGCACTCATGCAGGCTTACGCACAGGCTCTTGAGGTAAACAAATCGTCAACGCCTACTGAAAGCGGTATCCGATCGCTTCAGAACCTCGAGCGCCAGATGGGATTGTACATCAATGCCGTCCACGAAGCATATCCCGACCTGAAAGCGAGCCAGAACTTCACTCAGCTTCAGGACGAACTGGCCGGTACGGAAAACCGTATAGCCACCGAACGCGGACGATACACCGACGCCGTGCGTGACTACAATGTTAGAATCAAACGGTTTCCGGGCAACATTGTGGCGGGGCTGTTCGGATTTGAACCCAAGCCTCAGTTCGAGGCCAATGAAGGCGCATCGGTGGCACCTACCGTAAGTTTTTAAAATTCCCACTCAGCAATCATGAGAAAACTCCTGTATAGTCTTCTTCTTTCAGGCTGTGTGTGCACTCTGGCATCATCGTGCGGCGATGACGGCAACGACTGGACCGACTATGCCGAATGGCGCGAGACCAATCTCCAATGGTACAACACCCAGGCAGAGCGCAAGAATGAAGACGGCACACCATTTTTCACACGCGTAAATCCCGACTGGTATCCGGAGTCAAAAGTGCTGATCCACTACTTCAACGACCGCACCGAGACAGCCGACAACCTCTCGCCGCTCATCACAAGCCACGTGACTGTAAAATATACCGGCGAACTCTATGACGGCACTGTATTCGACAAGACCACTACCGGTTCCGACAGCGAACGCACATTCCAGCTCAACGGCACCATAGTGGGGTGGCAGCTGGCTCTGACCCAGATGCACGTTGGCGACACATGCGAAGTGATAATCCCTTACGCACAAGGCTACGGGCCGCAGGGTTCAGAATCGATATCGCCCTACTCCACCCTAAAATTCAACATACGGTTAGTCGATATTCCACAGTACGAGATACCTGACATAAAATAATCTGCGTACTCACAGCACAAAAACAAGACAAGGGTTGTTATACATAATGTATGACAACCCTTTCTAATCATAAACAATATGAACTACGACGTTATCGACATTGAAGGTGTAGGTGAATCCTATGCGAAAAAACTACATGGGGTGGATATCAACACTACCGAAGAATTGCTCCAGTTTTGCAGCACTCCGGCCAATCGTAAAAATCTGTCAGAGGCCACAGGCATATCTCCCAAACTGATCCTGAAATGGACCAATCATGCCGACCTCTTCAGAATCAAAGGCGTAGGACCTCAATTTGCCGAGTTGCTTGAAGCTTCCGGTGTGGATACCGTAAAAGAGCTGCGTCACCGCAAAGCCGAAAACCTTGCAACCAGACTGGCCGAAGTCAATGACGCCCGTCACCTGACCCGCCGAGTACCATCAGTAACCGAAGTCCAGAAAATGATTGACGAGGCGGCTAACCTTGAACCGGTAATCAAATATTAATTCTAACCAACACTCACGACAGACCTATGTATCTTAAAAAATTATTTTTGATGACACTAACCGCTGTTGCCGTAACCTCATTGGCAAGCTGCAGCGACGACGATGACAACAACACACCTAATGGACCATACGTGCCCCAGGCTTGTTTGGAAAAATTCGCTCAGCAGTATCCCGATGCAAAAAACGTGAAATGGGAAATTAAAGCACCATACTTTGTGGCCGAATTCCACAGCAACAACAATCTGGAGGAAACCGAATCATGGTATAAGGCCGACGGGACATGGGCAATGAGCGAAACTGATTACGGAGCTGACCTGTTTATGATCCCTACAGCCGTCAACTTGGCTTTCAACCAGACAGAATATGCCCAATGGCCCATTGACGACATAAAATACTACCAATATCCCGCCGGTAATTCTGATTTTTATCTGATAGAAGTAAAAGACACCGATCCGAAACCTGACATGCAATTATACTTTAAGCCCGACGGGACTCTTATAAAGACAACCCCTGACTCAGGCGCCGACATAACACCTGATACCGTCATATAAGATTACGGTTATCCCAAACAATATCAACGAGCGATGTGCCTTTCATGCAGGCACATCGCTTTTTATATGCGGTATTTACAAAAAAATTTAGTACCTTTGTGTATCGACCAATCCCTGTGCTAAAAAACCATGAGCGACGAACTATACACCGATGATATTGACGAAGGCGCAGAAGCCACCGAAGGGGGATTTTCCTCCATGTTTGTGGACCTGAACGACGATGTGGTACGCCAACAACTCCGAGGCATGTTCCAAAGCTGGTATCTCGACTATGCCTCCTACACCATTCTTGACCGAGCCATACCTCACATCGACGACGGTCTGAAACCGGTACAGCGGCGCATACTCCACTCCATGAAGACCCTCGATGACGGACGCTTCAACAAAGTGGCCAACATCGTGGGAAACACCATGCAATATCACCCTCACGGCGACTCATCTATCTATGGCGCCCTCGTGCAACTCGGACAGAAAGACCTGCTCGTGGAAACCCAGGGTAACTGGGGCAACATTCTCACCGGCGATCCGGCTGCAGCCGGACGTTACATCGAAGCACGCCTGTCGCAATTCGCACTCGATGTGCTGTACAACCCCAAGGTAACCCAATGGACTCTCAGTTACGACGGACGAAAGAAAGAACCGGTGACACTTCCGGCCAAATTCCCGTTGCTGCTGTCACAGGGAGTAGGCGGCATAGCCGCAGGCCTCTCCTCTCTGATATTACCCCATAACTTCAATGATATACTCGACGCCGCAATAGCCTATCTCAAAGGCGAGGAATTCACTCTATATCCGGATTTCCCTACAGGCGCCTATATCGATGTGAGCCGGTACAACGACGGCGCACGAGGCGGAAAAGTCAGAATCCGCGCAAAGATCGAAAAGTTAGACAACAAGACTCTCGCCATAACCGAGATACCCTTTGGCACCACCACCGGTTCGCTCATCGACTCCATACTCCGCGCCTATGATAAAGGCAAGATAAAGATACGCAAAGTCGATGACAACACTGCCGAAACGGCCATGATACTCGTGCATCTGCAGCCGGGAACATCAAGCGACAAGACTATCGATGCCCTTTATGCATTTACCGACTGCGAATTACCTGTATCACCAAACTGCTGCGTGATCTATGACAACAAACCCCACTTCATCGGAGTGAGCGATGTGCTCAGGCGCAGCGTGGAGACCACACGGTCCATTCTCAAAGCCGAACTGGAAGTTTTGCTTGCCGAAGTGCGCGAACAGCTTCACTTCGCTTCATTGGAACGCATATTCATCGAACAGCGCATATACAAAGACAAGGAATTCGAGGAAAGCGCAAGCAAGGAAGAGGCGATAAACCATATAGACCTGCGTCTGGAACCATGGAAACCCCAGATGATACGCGAAGTTACCGTAGAGGATATCGAACGCCTGTTCGAGATAAAGATGGGACGTATCCTGAAATTCAACTCCCATCAGGCCGACGAGAACATAGCCGCCTATCTTGACAGGATAGCCGCCTACGAAAATGACCTCTCCAATCTTACAGCCCACACCATCAAATGGTATGAAATGCTCAAGGATAAATACGGAGCAGCCTATCCTCGCCGGACATTGATACGTAATTTCAACAATATCGAGGCAGCCACGGTGGCCGAGGCCAATGAAAAACTCTATATCAACCGCGAAGAAGGATTCATAGGCACCGCACTTAAAAAAGACGAATATATCTGCAACTGCTCACAGCTCGACGATGTCCTCATCATATATAAAGACGGACGCTACCGTGTGAGCAAAGTGCAGGAAAAGATGTCGGTAGGCAAAAACATACTGTACATAAGCGTATATAAACGCAATGAGGCTGACAGGATAACCTACAATGTGATATATCAGAACGGCAAAGGCGGCGTTTATTACATGAAGCGCTTCCACATCACCGGCATAACACGCGACAAGGACTATTATATAACCCAGGAGGGTGTGCCGGGTTCCAAGATTGTGTGGTTCACGGCCAATCCCAACGGGGAAGCCGAAGTCGTGAAAGTGACACTCAAGCCCAAACCCCGCCTGAAAAGCCTGTTTATAGATGTGGACTTCGGACAGCTCGGCATAAAAGGTAAAGGTGCAATGGGCAACATAGTCACCAAGAACGAGGTGCATCGCATATCGCTTAAAGAGAAAGGACATTCCACCTTAGGAGGCCGACAGGTGTGGTTTGATCCCGACGTGCTTCGGCTCAACTATGAAGGGCGCGGCAATTATCTCGGTGAATTCGGTCCGACCGATCTTGTACTCGTCATACTCCAAAACGGAGAATACTATACTTCCACATTCGATTCAGCCAACCATTACGAGGACAATATACTGCGCATCGAGCTGTACAGACCCGGAGTGGCATGGTCGGCTGTGCTGTACGATGCCGAACAGCAAGGATATCCATACCTTAAACGCTTTACTTTTGAACCGACCTCCAAAAAACAAAGCTTCATAGGTGAAAACACCAAATCAGAACTCGTGGCATTGTCCGATGCACCGGGCGCACGGTTTGAGGTAATCTACGGCGGAAATGACGCCTACCGCGGAAGTTTTGCTGTGACAGCTCGCGAATTTATCGCAATCAAATCGCTCAAAGCCAAAGGCAAGAGACTCACAAACTTTGAAGTGGAGATCATAAAAGAACTTGACCCGCTTCCAGATGAAGATGACGAGAACCTCGATGAAGATAACAATCCGGAAATGGAAGATATCACGATTCAGGATCCCGATGCCGACAAATCGGAAGACGAGGTCCGCGATGAAATCACCGGCCAACAGCGCATATTCTAACCATAAAACCAATCCATTTCTGACCATGCTCATATCTCTGCCTGCAATAATACGGCGCGGCATACTGACGGCGCTGACAGCAAGCTTATTTACGGCACTGCCATCGCATGCCGATGATGAGACAGCCCTGTTACGTCCGGTACAGTCGATATATACCCTCGGGGTAGGCTCTTCACATTTGGCCGATACATACCTGTCGCCCATAAAATACTCCGGGTGGGACATTTCATTTGGTTACGAGCGTAATCAGGCCATGAAGTTCTCGCCTGAGAAATGGGTGATGCAGATGCGTCTCGGCATAGAAGGCAGCCGATCGGTCAACATGGCCGGCAACGCATATCTATGGTATGCCGGAATAGATTTCTCGTGGGGCATGATGCGCCGCTGGCGCCTGCCCTACGGACTCAGCGCAGGTATAGGCGGGTCGGCGAGCCTTGATCTGGGCTGCCTGTATCTTGACCGCAACAGCAACAATCCCGCATCGGCCAAAGCTGCCATAACAGTCAATGCCACTGGATATATTGCCTGGAACGGCAAATTGCGGAGCCTGCCGGTGACCTTACGCTATCAGCCCACGCTTCCGGTGACCGGAGTGTTTTTTGCACCAGATTACGGAGAACTCTACTATGAGATTTATTTAGGCAACCACTCCGGTCTGGCCCACTGCGCCTGGTGGAGCAACTATTTTCGTCTGGACAATCTCGTGACTGCCGATCTGCATTTCGGCTCCACATCGCTCCGCATAGGATATTCAGGCAACATATTCTCATCAAAGGTTAATGATGTGGTCACCCGCATATTCACCCACACCGCAGTGGTGGGCGTAAGCGGCGAATGGATATCGCTTAACCCGCGGAAACGCATATCGCCCGCCGCAAAAACCATTTCGGCCACATATTGATCTACACACTCCAACCAGCAGCAACCACAGAATCATGAACCGCATATCCACCGCAATCCTGTCGTTACTTATGCTGACAGCATGCCATGACATTCCTGAATACAGCAATGACCCCAAAGGAAATTTCGATTCCCTATGGAACACCATCGACACACGCTACTGTTTCTTCTCTGAAAAAGATGTGGACTGGAACAAGGTGTATGCCCGTTACAGCCCCAAAGTAAGCGGTAAGATGACCGGCCGGCAACTTTTCGACCTGTGTTCCGACATGATAGCCGAACTCCGCGACGGTCACACAAATCTCATATCGCCATATGCCACATCGTTCTATCGCAAATGGTGGAGCGACTATCCACAGAACTACAATGCCCGCATAATCCAGCAATATTACTTCAACTTCAACTATGTATCCATAGGCACGTTTGACTACGGATTCATCAGCGACAATATCGGATACATACATTACTCATCGTTCGAGCAGGGACTCGGTGCCGGCAACATAGACTACATTCTGTCATATTTCGCATCGGCACAGGCACTGATAATCGATGTGCGCGACAACGGAGGCGGCAACCTCACCAATGTGGAGGACCTTGTCAACCGTTTTATCGACTCACGCATACTCGCCGGATACATAATACACAAGTCCGGTCCCGGACACAACGACTTCTCAGAGCCATATCCGTATCACATCGATCCAATAGGCGGAGGCCATCTGTCATGGGGCAAACCGGTAGTGGTGCTGACCAACCGCAGTACATTCAGTGCGGCCAACAACTTCGTTTCGATCATGAAATACATACCCGGAGTCACCATCGTTGGAAGCACCACAGGAGGAGGAAGCGGTATGCCTTTCAGCTACGAACTGCCCAACGGCTGGGGAATACGCTTCTCCGGCTCATCGATACTTGACCGCGAAGGCCACACCACCGAATTCGGCGTAGAGCCATCGGAAGGCTGCGCCGTGGACATGGACCCTCAGGCCGCGGCCGAAGGGCGTGACACCATACTCGATTTTGCCATAGAACTGATCAAAAACATGGCCATGACTCCGGCCATATGACGCCACGCCTAAAAAAATCACTTCCACTCCATATAAGTGGCCATATCCTTGTCTCCGCGTCCCGACAGATTGACCACCACCACATCGTCAGGCCGCAGATCAATGTGCTTCAATGCCGCTATGGCATGGCTGCTCTCCAGCGCCGGAATTATCCCCTCGGCCGATGACAATTCAAATGCAGCCCTCAGAGCCTCATCGTCATTAACCACCTCTACCCGAGTGCGCCCCGTGGAGGCAAGATAAGCCTGAAGAGGGCCTATGCCGGGATAATCCAGCCCCGCCGATATGGAATAGGCCTCGCGGATACCGCCGTCGGGCTCCATCATGACCATAGTCCGCGAACCGTGAAGCACCCCGCACCTCCCGGTTGACAACGAAGCCGCAGTGAGACCGGTGGACGTGCCCTTGCCGCCGGCTTCCACAGCCACCAACCGCACATCAGGCTCATCGATAAAGTGATAAAACGCTCCTGCCGCATTGCTTCCACCACCTATACATGCCACCACATAGTCGGGATTCTCCCTCCCCTCTACCTCCATCAGTTGGCGCCTTATCTCATAGCTTATCACCGACTGGAAGCGGGCTACCATTTCAGGATAAGGGTGAGGACCCACTGCACTGCCGATCAGATAAAAAGCCTCCGGATCGGAGCACCATGACGCAAGTGCCGCATCTACAGCATTGTTAAGCGTGGCATTTCCGGCCTCCACGGGAACCACCTTAGCCCCGAGCATACGCATTCGCATCACATTGGGCTGCTGACGCGCCACGTCCTCTGCTCCCATATACACCACACACTCCATGCCTAACAATGCCGCCACGGTAGCAGCCGCCACACCATGCTGGCCGGCACCTGTTTCGGCTATGATACGCCGCTTTCCCATGCGCCGCGCAAGCAGCCCGAGCCCTATGGCATTATTGATCTTATGAGCACCTGTATGATTGAGGTCCTCACGCTTTAGATAGATTCTGGCACCGCAAGCCTCACTCAGCCGCGTGGCAAAATAAAGCGGCGTGGGACGGCCTACATAGTCCTGAAGCAATCTATCGAACTCGGTCATGAAATCCGACTCCGACACACAACGGCGAAAAACCTCATCAAGACTCCTGATATTGTCCTTGAGCGAATCGGGCACATAAGCGCCTCCGAACTCGCCATAAAAACCTCCGGCATCGACCGGCAGCAGATTATCCAACGGGTAGTGCAACATAATATTTATGATTTTTGAAATGAAATTAATCTAAAACAAAAAAGACCGTCAAAGCCTTCTATCGCTCTGCGGTCATCTAATATGGAAGCCTGTGTAAAATTATAAATCGGATCACATAGACATGCACTTCAAAGCCCGCTCACGATACCCGCTGCGGCGCCACCAATACTGCATATTTATGTTATTATTCATCTTGTTCCGAATATGTATGCCACAAAATTACATATACTTGCCAAATATCCAAAAACAACACCCATTTTTTTTGCAAATTTTTTCTGTAACTTTGCAACCGAAAAAATAAATCGACCCTGTTTTTTAATCTATACGCCTCATTATGTCGGCTGCAATAATAACATTAGTGCTGTTGGTCATATCCAATGTGTTCATGACTTTTGCCTGGTACGGACATCTGAAACTTTCATCGTCGGGCATATCCGCCAACTGGCCTCTTTATGCAATAATACTTCTGTCATGGGGTATAGCCTTGTTGGAATATTGCTTTCAGGTTCCGGCCAACCGTATGGGATATGAAGGTAACGGCGGCCCGTTCTCACTTATTCAGCTTAAGGTCATACAGGAGGTTATCACGCTGGTTGTGTTTGTTCTGTTCAGCCTCTGGGCTTTCGAGGGCTTTGCCATCAGATGGAACCACATACTTGCTTTTTTCCTGCTTATAGCCGCCGTATATCTGGTGTTCATGAAGTAAGCGCCCTGTATATCTCAGCCATAATGGCCACACGCGGCAGAAGCCGGCCGAATGCCTTGTTGTCACGGTCAGGATACACCTTGTTGCACAAAAACACATAGATCAGGTCTGCTTCCGGGTCAATCCAGAAACATGTGCCGGTAAAACCGGTGTGGCCATAGGCCGAATCGGGTGCCCCGGCTTCTTTAAGGCTATTAAACCGCCCGGCCATATCGAATCCGAGGGTTCTGCGGGATTCTGACGGCACAGCGGTAAACAGACGCACTGTTGACTCTCCGAATATGCGGTCGGTGCCATACTCGCCTCCATTAAGCAACGTCTGGCATATTTTGGCCACGTCCTCGGCATTGGAAAACACACCGGCATTGCCCTGCACGCCTCCTGAAAATGCCGCCAGTTCATCATGGACATATCCTTGCAGAAGCTGATGACGAACCAAGTTGTCACGCTCGGTGGGAGCTATCCGCGATAGCGGAAACCGTTGCAAAGGCAGGTAACCGGTGTGCCAAGCGCCAATAGGAGCATACACCTCGGTCTCCACAATCTGATCCAACGGCACGCCTGTGGCATTCTCTATCACATTATCGAGCAGACAGAAATTCAGGCAACTGTAACGATACACCGGTGACTTCAGAGGAGCCGAATATATTTTGGCCATCAAAGTATCAAGCACACTTTCACTCGCAAACAGCCCTTTGGCCACCGGCATAGAATATGTCTCGCTACGGGATTGGGCTATCAGATCGGAACGTAGCCTTGCATTGCGGGCTTTGGGATTACGGAGTGTCAAAGCTCCGGAATAGGTGTCGGGATCAAGCATCAGTTTACTGACATCGATAGCCGTAAGGCCCGACTGATGGTAAAGCAGATCGCTTAAACTGAGATCAGCCTTGTCGGTATCCGCCAACTCGGGCACATAA
The DNA here is from genome assembly GCA_910578805.1 of uncultured Muribaculaceae bacterium. Taxonomy (GTDB): domain Bacteria; phylum Bacteroidota; class Bacteroidia; order Bacteroidales; family Muribaculaceae; genus Paramuribaculum. Next base: position 56,955 of record CAJTRS010000001.1, read on the forward strand.
TCCGACACCTTATCGTCTATCCCTATCACACCGTCATCGTAAAGCCTCATCAATGCGGCCACCGTTGATAGCGGCTTGGTCATGGAAGCTATGTCATAGAGAGTGCCGTCGGTAACCTTTGGCGAATTAGGATCATAAGTCAGATGTCCGTAAGCTTTGTCTATCACAAAGTTCCCGTTTCTGACTACAGCCACCTGACAACCGGGAAAAGCACGGTTCCTTATGCACATATCCACTATGGAATCAATCTTCACGGACAAATCGGAGTTCATACCCTCCTCTGCGGGCGAAGCAAACCCTATGCGGCACTTAGGAATATCCACCCCCTCGCCCACACGTCCCACTCCCGGCACATTGACAGGGAAACGCCCTGACACACCGATACCGCCGAACAAGGCCTGTGCGGCAGCTTTCTGCAATGACGGCATATCGCCGTAAGCAGCCACGACCGTAGATGCCTCCGATAAGTCTCCATAGGCTGACATCTTGTAAGGATTCATAAAAAACACCGGTATCACTCCGGCCAACGGCTTCAACTTACGGAATGCCTCCACTGCCCATGCCTTATTGGAATAAAGGCCGGTTATCACCACATCGGCCTCTGAGATATCGTTTATTACCGCCCGGCTCAATGTTCCCTGGGTTATGCCATAGGATTTCACATCGGCATATCGGCCGCAATAATCTGAAAAATCATTATGTGCCGGAGCACCTATATTCACCACAGCTATACGGATACGGCCGAGATTGCCTATCGGGAGTTCTCCTTTTCCATTACGCAGCACTGTCACAGCCGCCCGGGCAAGACGGTCGATAAGAGCTTTGGCCTGAGGGGAATTCAACTGAGAGGCCACGGTTTGCGGATTTCCGGGCACCGGCTTGCGGCTCAACCCTAACCGGTATTTTGCCTCAAGCACCCTGCGACACCTGGCATCGATCTCCTGCTGGCTGATCTCGCCACGCTTTACAGCCGAAGCCATGGCTGCGATGTCAGCCACCGGATTGGCCGACGAAAGCATTATGTCAGCGCCGGCTTTAAATGCAAGCACACAGTTGTTTGCGCTCTTCGACAAAGCTCCTTTCATGGCAAGGGCATCGGTAAACACCAATCCGTCATAGCCTAATTCACCTTTGAGAATGTCGGTTGTTATCACTTTTGACAATGAAGCCGGCTTACCGCTCCGGTCCATCGACGGCACATCAAGATGCCCTACCATTATCCCCGACATACCGTGCTTCATGCACTCTTTAAAAGGCAAAAGGTCCACGGCTTCGAGAGTGACCCTATCATGTGTCACCTTGGCAAGAGCTTTATGGGAGTCAACCGAAGTATCGCCATGCCCCGGAAAATGCTTGCCCACCGCCATCACGCCTCCGGTTTCAAGCCCGCGGCAGTACATGGCGCCATGCTGTGCCACCCGTCCGGGGTCCTCTCCAAACGAGCGGTAACCGATCACTGGATTGTCAGGATTGGAATTGACATCAAGCACCGGAGCAAAATCGACCTGAATGCCAAGCAAACGGCACTCCCGAGCCACTTCCAACCCGTAGTCATACATCAGATTCGGATCGCGTATGGCACCGAGCGTCATATTGTATGGAAACTTGGGGGCATCTGTCACCCTCATGGCCGGTCCCCACTCTCCGTCGAGAGTAACCATCAGAGGCACTTTAGCCTCGCTCTGGGCACGGTTTATGACATTGACATAGGATTTGGCAGTGCCCTTTCCAAGCAATATTCCTCCGATCCCTTCATCAACCACCATTGTATGAAGTTTGGCATAACCGGCGGCATTGTCCGTAATATCAAGCCGGGGCACAAAGAGCTGGCCAATACGTTGACGGGGGGTAAGTGTCCGGATAACCGAATCGGCCCATACCCCGGCCGGAGTGGCAGCCTGCACCGCCACGCTGTGTCCCATTCCGCCGCATAAGGCTACAAACGCTACAAGAAAATACCTGAAGAATTTATATGTTATCATAATTACAATCCTGATCAATAGTGCATGCGAGCCTTGGTATCGGCTCTCATAGTTCTATTTTTAACAAAGCCTTTTTCGAAAGCATCTATCATATCGTCAAACAGATACCGGCCGCTCTCGCCTACCACTGTTCCACGGGTCAGACCGGTCATACCATCTCCACCGGTAGCAAGGTAATTGATTGTGGCCACACGGTAAGTCTTATCAGGGTCTATCGGACTGCCATCAAGCAAAACCTCCACACATTTCCTTGCATCGGCGTCCATCTTGGCTTCCAGCTGCCGGCTTACGCCGTTGCCGCCGTCAACCACCATCGAATCGAGCACATCAAGCAGATCGGCACCCTTGATATCGAGCACCTGCACATAATTGTCAAACGGAAAAGCCTCCATGATATCGCCTTTTGTCACAGAACCCTTGGATATATGCTTTCTTATGCCGCCTTTGTTCATTATGGCCATATCAATTCTTTTGTCACCGGCTATGCGTTTACCCTCATCATAAACAAAATCAGCCACCCAGTTAAGCAGCGAACGGTCGTCAGCCGACATATCGCTTGCCGCGCGTCCGATCTTTATAGCCTTGACCGAATCCACCTTATGTTTGTAAGGAGCTATAAGCGCCACCATATCCTCGTCGGGATCGGCATCAAGGCGTTTGTCGATCTTAAGAAGCTTATAATCGATCTTACCCGTAGAAAAGTCTATGTCAATCTCCCCTAAATTACGTCCTAAACGTCCGGTCTGAGCCACGATCACGGTATCTCCGACAGCATTAATATGAAAGGGAGTAGTCTTGTCATCAGGCACAGGCGATACGGTGGTATGAGAATGACCGCCTATTATCACATCAATGTTTTCAGTAGCGGCTGCGAGTTGCGTATCCGACACGGCGTGCTTGTTTTTATACCCTATATGAGTCAACGCCACCACCTTATCCACCTTTTCTATATTTTTAAGATACCATGCCAAGGCATTGGCGGCCTTTATGGCGTCAAGATACACCACCCCCTCCGATTTTTTAGGATCGATGAGTCCGGAAGGAGATATGTTTATAGCTATAAAACCCACTTTGTTCCCGTCAACCTCCTTGATATAATAAGGCGAGGCCATACCCTCGAGCGGAGTATCGGACAAATCGTAATTCGACACTATCTTTTTGGCATCAAGTGACTTCCAATAGTCCGGAATCCATTCCACCCCGTTATCAAACTCATGATTGCCGAGAATCTGCAGATCGTAACCGAGATAATTCATCACCTTGCTCTCCACCTCACCGCCAAAAAGGGTGAAATACAATGTGCCCTGCACGGCGTCACCTGCATCTACGAGCATCACTTCAGGCTGAGCATTACGCACACTGTCAACCAGAGCCTTGCGGCGTACCACTCCGCCAAGATCGTCATCGCCGGGCTCTATCTGGCTATGGGTATCGTTGGTGTGCAGAATCACAAGCTTTTCGGCAGCCAAGCCCGACACAGTCCATGCCGCGGCACAACAAACGGCCGCCACGCCTATAATACCGGTTATCTTCATCGGATCGCTATTTTGAGTATTATTATTTATTGTTTATTGTAAAATACCGTTGTTTAAGTCTAAACATCGCCGTCTAATCTTTGGTTTTCCGCGCCGCAGGAGCCAGAACCGGAAGAGAGAGTGAATATTTTATGGCAAAGATACGAAGCAATATCACAGTGGCGCCACATGATATCTGCTGCACGAACGGACTTCCTCCGCACAACAGTATAATCCAGTAAACCACCGCACCCATCAGACAGGCCGTTGCATATATATCCTTACGGAACACCAAAGGCTCCTCATTGATCAGTATGTCGCGTATCACACCGCCGAACGCTCCGGTTATGATACCCATAACAGCGGCCACCCACATAGGATAACCCGTGGCGAGTGTCTTCTGTATGCCTATCACACAAAACATGGCAAGCCCCACACTGTCAAATATAAACAGAATCTTGTCACGGCTCACCAATATGTTTCTGAACACTATCACCGTGGCGAGCGACAAGGCCGTAACCGCCAGATACCACCATGTCTGCATCCAAAACACCGGTATATCAAGCAACAGATCACGCAAAGTACCACCCCCGATGGCCGTTACCAAACCAACGATGTAAGCGCCGAACCAATCAAAATTCTTTGTGGCGGCAAGCCTGATACCGCTTATGGCACAGGCTATGGTCCCCACCATTTCTGTTATGAACAAGAATGTTTCTTCCATTTTTATGTGCGTACGACAAATTTTATAAATGCAAAATTACAAAAAAACACCGCATATACCCACCCATATATCAAAATCCGTAGCTCACATGCCACATAGTCATCAACCCACTAAACATCAACCCATTGTATCTAAATGCAAAAAATTATAGCAAATTTTACCCGATAACGTTTGGCAGATTCACAGAAAGGTATTAACTTTGCACTCGCAATAGCAAAAGAGTTTGCACGGCTCCTTAGCTCAACTGAATAGAGCATCTGACTACGGATCAGAAGGTTACAGGTTTGAATCCTGTAGGAGTCACATAGTAAACGGTGGTATTGCATTCGCAATACCACCGTTTACTTTTATAACCTATCCATAGCACTGTCCTCTTTTTCGCTACCGCACAACGGTAAGTTTATAGCCTATGCCACGGAGATTTATTATGGATATAGATGGGTCGTGACGCAGATGTCGGCGTAATTTGTGAATAAAGCCATGAAGTGAGTTGCGGTTATACACATCGTCTCGCTGCCATACCGTGAGCATAAGTGTAGATGAATCCACCGGATTATTGACATTCCGCACCAATACCCCGAGAATCAAAGACTCGAAATGGGACAAAGCTATCACTTCATCACCCCGCGACAATGTCTGCGCCACCGGATCAAACCTGTACAGACCCAATTCCATACAACAGCCACCATCGGCCGTACCGTCGGGAATATACCGCCGCAAAAGAGCCTTCATTCTTACAATGAGCTCCTGCATCTTGAACGGTTTTTTCAGATAATCGTTGGCACCCAATTCAAATCCCTCCACAATATCCTCTATCGATGATCTTGCCGTAAGGAAAAGCAACGGAACATCGGGAGATATTTTTCTCATACGGCGTCCCATCTCAAAACCGTCCATGCGCGGCATCATCACATCGGCCACCACAATATCGGGCATTACAGAGCGGCATATGTCAAGAGCTTCTGCTCCGTCGCCGGCCACCGTGACTTCAAACCCCTCACCGCGCAGCGTTTCGGCAACAATCAGTGCCAACGATGCCTCATCTTCCACAAGCAGTACCTTAGCTTCCATTTTTACCTGATTTTGATTTCAAACACCGAGCCTTTACCCTCCCGGCTCCTGACCGAGATGCTCCACCCCATCTTCTCCACCACACACTTCACATAATACAGTCCTATGCCATGACCGGAAATATCATGACGGTTGCCATGGGGAACACGATAAAACCTGTTGAATACCAACGACCGGCACTTAGCCGGTATGCCCATGCCGTTATCGCTCACGGAAATACCGCCGGCATCACACCGGATTTCTATACACACCGTATCATACGAATATTTGATAGCGTTGTCAATAAGATTGTTCATCACATTTGCCAGATGCATGGGGTCGGCTTTAACAGTAAGAGTATCCGGATTCACATATACCGTTATATCCACCGGCTTGTCTGATCGAAGTCGCTGAGCCAATGCGATTTCCTCCATAAACCTACCCAAGCGCACCTCCTCGTAATTTAACTTAACTGACCTGCGTCGCTCCATACTCATCGACAATATGTTTTCCACCAATCCGCCCAGTCGCGTCAGTTGGGCAAGGGCTATCTCCAGATACCGCTTACTGCGCCCGGGATCATCAGCATCGCTGAAATTGAGCAGTGCATCATTGGCTGAATAGGCTATAGCTATCGGCGTTTTGAGTTCATGCGTCATATTGTTGACAAAATCATCTTTCATCTCCTCGATTGTCCGAAGTTTTGAAACCGTGTGAAATAAATACCGGAAAGCTATTGCAATCAAAACGATAATAGCAATCGTCGATATGACTATTCCGCTCATCTGACGAAAAATATAGCCCATGGGCGATGAAAAGTATGCAACATAACGGTCTCCGCCAAGAATGTTGTAACAAACCGACACACTGTCGAGACTTGAGTCATTGCACAATTCCGCATCGCCGTCCGTAACTTTTCCGTCGGAAGAAACCCTGATGACAGAGGCTATATCTAGTTTAATGCCTTTGCGCAACAATGACAAGCGGAAAAGGCTATCCAAATCAGCTATTCTCAAAGGATACAACAAATCCAAAGTCTGATGCGCCCCATACCCGATTTCATTCACCATTATATCCGAATAGTTCGTTCCGGGAACAAGAGGCTGCCTCCTCACTTCTATGATTTCATCGTTATCGTCAAATATTGTAACATATAGTGTATCGCCCATAATTGACCGTGACTGAGACAGTTGCCTACCTTGATAATCAGGAATGGAATCAGAAATGGGATATCTATTAGCCCGGTTAAGAATCTCATCAAGATCGGCATCTCTCAACGACTGGGTTATAAGTTCTGTTGTCTGGCGTGAAATACCGTCATAAAGCCTGAACAGGCAGTACAGATTATACCCCAGCAGCATGACGAACACAGCCACTATCATAGAACTGTAAATACGGAAGTGTTTCATACCCGCAAATCTAATAATAATCCACCACAAGACCGGCCGTACAAATCCCGAATTAAGACTAAATAAGACTAATCAATACATCGATAAGAGTAAATCAAATACTTTTGCCAGAAATCACAGAGCCACAGCCCATACATACCTGACTCATAATAGCCGATATTTTATGAAACATTCGTTTACACTCCTCACAGCGGCGCTGACCCTGCCCGCATTGGCCCAAACGGCCGAATCCGATTCCCTGAGACTACACAATCTCGAAGAGGTTGTGGTAAGTGCCGAAAAACCACAGATAAAAAGCGGCGACGGCATTATCTCCGTCGATCTGCCGACGATAGTCCGCGACAAACCGGTATCCAACATACTTGAAGCCTTGAGTTTTCTGCCGGGAGTGGTCAACAACGACGGAATGATAGGACTGACAGGAGCCGGATCGGCTACCATACTCCTCAATGGCGAACCGACCGAGATGCCCGCATCAAACATGTACCAGTTACTTTACTCCACACCTATCGACCGGCTGAAAAATGTTGAAATCATGTATTCGGCTCCGGCCAAATACCATGTTGACGGCGCTGTCATAAACATAATACTGAAAACACCCACACCTCTCGACGGTCTGCAAGGACAGATCAGAGCCGGCTACAACCAGGCGCATTACGGGTCTTACGGAGGTGCGCTTGCTGCCACCTACGCAATAACGAAATGGTCATTTGACCTCAACTACTCGCTCACCCGCTCCCGCACGTGGGGTCACGAAAACACCCTCTCCAATCACCTGCTCCATGACACACGCACTGTGATAACCGATGACTCGCGCCGCACAGGCCGGAGCCTTCCAAACATCATCTATGCCTCGGCCGGTTACAAAATATCCGATCGCAGCAACCTGAGACTGACCTACAACGGACAGATATCCGCCCAACAAAGCGGACAAAGCCTGTCGTCGGGTTCTTTAGGCGATTTCTCCAACGACTATTCCTACATTACTCCCTCCGGCTTCCATAACATATCACTGCGTTACACATCGCCTAAAGGACTCATTGCCGGTGCCGACTACACGAGCTATTCCGAGCACCGTTCGCAAACACTCTCAGCCGGAAAACAAACCTCGCCACTTGCCATCTCGGCCAACAGACAGGACATAAACCGTTACCATGTCTATATCGACCACACCCACGACATCAAAGGCTGGCAACTTGACTGCGGAGCCGAATATCAGCACACCGACGACCGTAGTCTTCAGCAACACACACTGCCGAAGCAAACAGGATTTGCCGGCACATTGAGCGAGGATATAGCCGGAGCATATATAGGCATGGGGCACACATTTCCGTGGGGTCTCTCATTCAACACATCGGCCAAGATAGAATATTACGGCAACGGCGAAGAGCATCGGTGGAATTTCATACCACAACTCGGCGCCACATACCACAAGACACCCGCGAGCATATTCCAGCTCAACCTCACCTCCCAACGCATATTCCCCTCCTATTGGGAACTACACTCTGGCACAAGCTATATAAACGACTACAGCATCATACTCGGCAATCCCGAACTAAAACCCCACATGGACTATTCCGGACAGCTGTCATACATATTCAGACAAAAATATGTTGCCACGCTATACCTCCAGTATGCCGACCTCTACTCCGCACAACTGCCCTACCAGTCGCCTGATGAAATGCGCCTCATATATCAGACACTCAACATGGACTACAAACGTGTGGCCGGATTAAACCTACACATACCCATAGAGACAGGTAGCGTACTAAGCACTACCGCCACAGCCAATGCCTTCCACCAGCGCGAGAAATCCGACCGCTTCCACCACATAGAATTCGACAACCGTAAATGGATATTCTACGGCTCACTCAACAACACTGTCAGATTCGCGGCCGGCTGCCCCGTGTCTCTATCCGTCGATCTGTCATACATAAGCCCCTCCTTGCAAGGCATCGCCGACCTGTCGGCAATGTGGCGTATCGACGCCGGATTGAAATGGTCATTTGCAAAAGGCCGCACCTGCGAGCTCAATATCCGTTATCTCGACATGTTCAACACATGGTCACCGGTAATGACCATCAGTCATGCCGGACAGGATTATCGAATGAAAGTCCATGACATGACACGATCGCTGCGATTCACATTCATCTGGCGCTTCAACGGCTTCAAACCCAAGGACACCACAATCGACACATCGCGATTCGGAACCGGAAGCCGTCAGTAATATCCAACACACCACATATAAAGTAAAGAGGCTGCCCTTACGGACAGCCTCTTTTCAGCCTCAGTAGCGGGGGCAGGACTCGAACCTACGACCTTTGGGTTATGAGCCCAACGAGCTACCACTGCTCCACCCCGCATTGTTGTGTTTTGTGAGTGCAAAGTTACTCACATTTTCCGAATCCGCAATACCTTGGCTGGATAAATTATAGTTAAAATACATTAATCAACTAATAATCCGCAGATAAGACTACACTTATTTTATTCTGCTCAAAGCATTCAGTTCAGCCCACCACCATTAAGAGAGCACCAAACACCTTTAAACAATCACAAGTACACGGCTTAAAGCCATATTTAGCATTTGTTAGAACAGTAATTCACACATTAATCGTAAATTTGCATAATAATTATACAATCTCTTGTCATTTATCACTTTTTTCATGAACCGCAAACCAATATTCACAGCATCAATGGCCTCCGTAATCCTCGCGGCCTGCTCGACCCAGACCACTACATATCCCAAGGCACCCACCGATGTCACAGTTGACAATTATTTCGGCACCGAAGTAGCCGACCCTTACCGTCCGCTCGAAAACGACACCGCCGAAGCCACCCTGGAATGGGTAAAGGCAGAAAACAAGATCACACAGGACTACCTGTCTAAAATACCGTTTCGCGACGATCTGCGCCGCCGCCTGACCGATCTGAGCAATTACGGACGTCGCGGCTGCTACTGGCGCGACAACGACGGCATGTATTATTTTTATGAAAACGACGGACTCCGCAACCAGTCGGTTCTATATCGGACGGCACAGATAGGCGATTCAGCAGAAGTGTTTCTCGACCCCAACACATTGTCGGCCGACGGCACCGTGGCCCTGACCGGCACATCACAGTCCAATGACGGACGCTACACAGCCTACACCATATCCCGAAACGGTTCTGACTGGACCGAGATATACGTTATGGACACCAAATCCGGACAACTGCTTTCCGACCATATAGAATGGGCCAAGTTCACCGGCGCGCAATGGCAGGGCGACGGCTTCTACTACAGTGCTTATCCGCGTCCGGAAAAAGGCAAAGAATTCTCCAATGCCAATGAAAACCACCAGATATATTATCACAAAATAGGCACTCCACAGTCGGCCGACAGACTCATTTACGAAGACCCCGAGCACCCGCTCCACTTCCATTCGGCCTATGTGCCCGAATCGGAGGACTATCTATTCGTTATCGGTTCGGGAGAAGGTTTTGGCGAATCGCTCATGATGAAAGACCTGCGAACACCCGGAAGCGACTGGTCGGTGATCGAACCCTCGCAAGATTATGAGATAAGCCCGCTCGGTGTGATCGACGGCAAAATATATCTGCTGACATCGGCCGATGCCGAACGCTACCGCATAGTCACCGCTGATGTCAAAGCTCCGCAGCGCGAAAACTGGAAAGACCTTGTACCGCAGCAGGAAGGTGTGATTTCCGGCGTGAGCTTCACCCCCGGTCACATGATAGTGACCTTTGAAAAGGACGCAAACTCCCATGCTTACGTGTATGACCTCGATGGCAAGCAAATCAATGAGATACAGCTGCCGGCACCCGGTTCTGTGGGCATATGGTCATCGCGCCGCTACCCTGAAGTATTCTATTCATTCACATCATTCACCTATCCGTCGGCCATATTCTCCTACGACACCGCGGCCAATACCTCCACCATGCTTTGGGAGCCCGAGATCAAAGGAGTGGATCTGAATGGCTATGAAACCAGACAGGTATTCTACACATCGGCCGACGGTACAAAGGTGCCAATGTTCATCACCTGCAAGAAAGGTACCGAACTCAACGGCAAAAATCCTACCTTGCTCTACGGATACGGAGGCTTCAATATATCTCTGACCCCTTCGTTCTCGGCCATGCGAATGCTCTGGCTCGAAAACGGCGGAGTATATGCCATAGCCAATCTGCGCGGCGGAGGCGAATATGGCGAGCCTTGGCACAAAGCAGGCACAAAACAACAGAAAATGAATGTATTCAATGACTTCATAGCCGCAGCCGAATATCTCATTGACAACGGTTACACATCACCCGAGTATCTTGCCATACAGGGCGGCAGCAACGGCGGACTGCTCGTGGGAGCCACAGTCAATCTGCGACCTGATCTCTTCAAGGTAGCCATACCGCAGGTGGGCGTGATGGACATGATGCGCTACCATCTGTTTACCATAGGCTGGAACTGGGCTTCCGACTACGGCACCAGCGCCGACTCAAAAGAGATGGCCGACTACCTGCTGTCGTACTCACCGATACACAACATCAGCAACGACGGCACCCCATATCCCGCCATTATGATCACCACAGCCGACCACGACGACCGCGTGGTGCCCGCACATTCATTCAAGTATGCGGCTACTCTTCAGGCAGCCGACACCGGAAACGCACCCAAACTCATCAGAATCGAGTCCAATGCCGGCCACGGTTCCGGAAAGCCCATGTCGAAAACCATAGATGAAAACGCCGACATATACTCTTTCATCTTCCACAACATGGGCATAACACCAAATGCCGAATAATATCCACCTGTGATAACCACTCATTTCAGAAACATAGCAGCCCTCGGTATGACCCTCCTCGGAGCGGTCATGCTGACCGGTTGCTTCACAGGCATAGAAAGCACACCGAAAATCACGGCAGCCGACGTGAAAAGGCAACAGATCGAGACAACACCGGAGGACACTTATCTGTCCGACATCTCATTCCAGCCGCCACGGCAATGGCAGCCCGGCAAACTATTCTATGTCACAGACCCCAAGATAAACCTTATATTCTCACCGTCACAGACAAATCCCGACCCGGCTAAAGGCACATTGCTGTCATTCATAGGCATAGAAGAATCCGTATCGCTTACAGGCGAAAAAGTATCGGACATAATACTTGCCGATACAGCCGGCCACCACTATACATATAGGGTGGACCATTCCCGTGACAACCTGCTGGAGGAAAAATATCTGGAAATTCCTTTTACGGTAGAAATGAGTGTGGTTGACTCCGTCAGAGAGCGAATGGAGGGGCACACCTATTACATAATCACCTCATCGTGGCTCGACTCAGAGGCCACACCCCGCACCGGACGCCGTTTCGTACCGGTCAAGGTTACCGGAGTCAGTCCCGGCAATTCATTCTCACCTGTGCTCCTGTCACTACTTGATGAAAATGGCCAACCGTTCACCATGTTTCTGACAGTGGGCAACGACAACAGATCGACACGACGATTCTCGTCAATCTTCTCCCTGACCGACCCGAGGCTGCGTTTTCCCGACATTACCGATGAAATCTGGAAACTCATAACTAACGGACGGGTGACAACCGACATGACACGCGAAGAATGCCGTCTGGCTCTCGGACAGCCCGATAATGTGGACCGCACCCCGGGCTACAGCATACTGCGTGAAGTGTGGACTTATGAAAACGGCATATACCTGATATTTGAAGATGGACGACTGCGCACATTCCGCCAGTGACCTCCGCGCTACCATGACCCTGACATTTCTGGGCACAGGTACCTCCACGGGAGTGCCACAGCCGTTATGCGACTGTCAGGTGTGCCGGTCGGCCGACATGCGCGACAACCGCATGCGCACCTCCGCCCTGCTCCGCTGCCGCGGGAAAAACATACTCTTAGACTGCGGACCTGACTTCCGCACACAGATATTGCGCGCGGGCAATCCGCATCTTGACGCACTGATAATCACCCACACCCACTACGACCATCTCGGGGGCATAGATGACCTGCGGCCTTATTGCCCCGGGCACCCCGACGGATTCCCTATCTATTGCCGTGCCGACGTTGCTGCCGACATACGCGCACGCATGCCCTATTGCTTCGGCGACCACCCTTATCCGGGCGCCCCGCGATTTGATATCCACGTCATAGATACCGAGCCGTTCTTTATCGATGACATAGAGATAACACCACTGCCTGTAATGCACAAACCGGATTTCCCCATAACCGGATTCCGTGTAGGACCCTTATCGTACGTGACCGACTGTAAGATAATGCCACGACACACTATCGAATTGATCCGTGGCAGCCACACATTTGTCATCAACGCCTTGCGCCACACCGCCCACCCCTCGCACCTGAACCTACAGGAGGCCTTGGACGTTATATCGGAAGTGAGACCGTCTCGTGCATTGCTCACCCATATATCGCACAGTCTCGGACGTCATGCCGACATTGCGCCGACATTGCCGGAGGGCGTAATGCTTGCTTACGACTCGCTCACTCTGGATATTGACATTTAACACACATATTATGAATAAGGTAACCTTTATGGACCACAGCGGATATGTGGTCACTCTTGACAATGCTATCCTCGTTTTTGACTATTACCGCGATCCGGCGCATGCATTGCATCACGCTATCCGGCAGAATCCGGATATGCCGGTGATATTCTTTGTGACACACCACCGGAGCGAACATTTCGACAAAAGCATATTTGAACTTGCACAGAACCATAAGCGCGTCTATGTGCTATCCAACGATGTCTATCAACAGGACGTACCCTCTGATCTCGCCGTAGCCGGCATGAGCAAAGGCGACATAATAGAAGACCTCCCCGCGGGCATTAAAGTGCACGCACTGCCGGCTACCGATAGCGGTGTAAGCTTCCTTGTGACCACAGCGACAGGTGAGACGATATTTTTTGCGGGCGGAATCAATGACCCGCACAAACCCGTGACCGACCACCGCAAAGCCGCCGATGAATATAACAAGACTCTAAACCGCATAGCTTCCGAAATGCCGCAGGCCGACATAGCGTTTCTTTCGGTCAACTATCTCATGGAATCATACTATCCACCCGAAGTAAGAAAATTTCTTGACATGGTAAAAGTGCGCGACTTCTTCCCCATGGAATTAGGTGGAAACTTCCATGACTCGGAGGAGATGCAGTCACAGATGCCATCGGGCACCAAGGTACATTGCCTGCACACACCCGGCCAGTCCGTATCCCTGTAAATATAATCCAACAGCACTCTGATTGTACCATACGATAAAAGGTGAAGATTCAAATCTTCACCTTTTATCGTAACTCCCTCGGTCTATAATTCCGGGGAAGTCTATGTATTTTCCTGATCTGATATTACAACTGCGATTCGGGATCAAGATTGGCACTTTCTATATCCTTGAAATAGCGGTAGGTACCAACTTTGAGTTCCTCGCAAGCAGCATCATCGGCCACGATAAGTGCCTTGGGGTGCATCTGAAGAGCCGAAATTGTCCACATCTGGCTTATGCCTCCTTCCACACCGTGACGGAGTGCGCGGGCCTTGTTATGACCGTTGACAATCAGGAGCACACTTTTGGCAGCCATGATAGTGCCGACACCTACTGTAAGGGCGGTCTTGGGAACGAGATCGACATTGTTGTCAAAGAAGCGCGAGTTGGCTATGATAGTGTCGCGTGTCAGAGTCTTCATGCGGGTTTTCGATGTCAGTGCCGATCCTGGTTCATTGAACGCGATGTGGCCGTCAGGACCCACACCACCTAAAAACAGGTCGATACCGCCATAGCTTGCTATCTTGGCCTCATAACGAGCACACTCCTCTGCCGGATTTTCGGCATTACCGTTAAGTATGTTGACATTTTCGGGCAATATATCTATCTGATTGAAGAAATTTGTCCACATGAAAGTATAGTAGCTCTGCTCATGATCGCGGGGTATGCCGCAATATTCGTCCATGTTGAAAGTCACCACATGCTTGAACGACACCTTGCCTTCCTTGTTAAGCTTTATAAGATGGCGATACATACCCAGAGGTGAGCTGCCGGTGGGACAACCAAGCACAAAGGGGTGATCGGCCGTAGGATTGGCCTCGTTGATACGCGCTGCCACATAGCAGGCAGCCCACTGTGATACTTTGTCGTAGTCAGGTTCAATAATTAGTCGCATAATTTGGTATGTGATTACGGGTTATGGTTAATTGATGCAAACTTACGAAAATTTCGCCGTAATCCCCCTACTCATGCCCGATTTTTTATAAAAACACGCATAAGACAAACCGTTAACCTTATTTAACTATCGGGGGGGGTAAATAGACCAAAACCACATATATTTGCAAATATTTTTAACCCTAATTTATCAAGTCATGAAGAAATTAATTATTGCTATCACATCAATCGCACTCTCGGTGAGTACACTAACCGCACAGGATAATGCCGGATACAACCGCATAGGACTATCCTACAACAACACCCATTTCGGATTTGACAAATTCGGAGATGACTTAGAGATCGACGGCACAAGTCTCAACGGAATCGGTATCGACTATATCCATGGGTTCAGCCTCAGCCGTGCCATACCCATATTCTTGGAGACCGGACTTAACCTCAACTTCAATTTCGGTTCTGAAAACCTGGAAAGCATACGCGAAGGCAACTACTGGGCAAAATCCAATCTATCCATGCAGAACATCAATGCTCAGGTTCCTGTGAACTTCGTTTACCGGTTCAATCTTGCAAATGATCTATCGATAGCTCCGTATCTGGGTCTGAATTTCAAGCTGCATTTCACTGAAAAAATCAAGACCGAAATAACCACCAACATACCTGACCGATACCTAATCCAGGCCGGTATTGATCCTGAGGAATTGGAAGGAGAATGGACAAGCCTGTTTGACGAAGACTTAATGGGCGGCGAAAAATACACATGGAACCGCTTCCAGATGGGTTGGCACATAGGAGTCGGATTCCGTTACAAGCCTCTGTATCTCGGCGTTCAATACGGCACTGACTTCATCAGCGCATACAGCTATAAAGACTCATCGGTAAATACCGGCAACCTTAAAATATCGCTGGCCTACAGTTTCTGAATTTCTGTTTAATACTTTTTAATAGTGCTGCCGTATATTACCTAATGCGGCAGCGCATTTTTTATATTGTAGAATTTCAGAAAAAGTAAATTAAAAATTAACTTTGTGGTATAAAAATTCCACAATCATGAAAACGAACCTTAGTTCTCAAATCAAACTGGATCGGATACCACGTAAATACTACGATCCGCAGAGCGAAATAGAGTTCACCGCTCTTACACGCGAAGAGAAAGTTTACACCCGTATTTTTGAAACCGCTGCCGACGGCAGCAAATACATAGCCGAGAATGTAGTAAAATACATCAAACGGTATGTGTCCGAGAAAGGCAAGTGCGTGTTGGCGCTCGGAGCCGGAGTGAGCACCCACAGTGTATATTCTGAACTTATCAAGATGCACCGTGACGGAGTCGTAAACTTCAACGATGTGATCGTTTACAACATCAGCGAGTTCTTCCCTCTGGTGGAAAACGGTCCCTGCACTCTCAAGCGTCTCAAAGAGGTGTTCCTTGACCACATAAATATCAAGCCAGAAAATATACATACAATCGATCCGGCCGTCACAAAGGAGGATATGTATGAATACTGCAAAGCTTACGAGAAATCCATTGCCGACGAAGGAGGCATAGACATCACAATCTGCGAGATAGGCCCGCAGGGAACCTTAGCGTTCAACGAGCCCGGCAGCGCCGCGTCAAGCCTGTGCCGTCTGGTTCTCCTCGGCAGCGAGACACGCCACAACATATCGTCGGACTACAACTGCGAGAACGTGCCCACCACCGCCATCACTCTCGGCATAAGCAACCTGCTAAGCGCTCGCCGAGTGATGAACATGGCATGGGGTGAGAACCGTGCGGCCATCATAAAGAAGACCGTAGAGGAACCTGCAAGCACAGCCATGCCGGCATCGTTCATTCAGAACCACCCCCACGTAAAGGTTGTGGTTGACCTTCCGGCTGCCGAAGACCTCACTCGCATAAGCCAGCCGTGGAAAGTTACCTCCTGCGAATGGAACGACAAACTGATACGCCGTGCCATTGTATGGCTCTGCGAGATGACAGGCAAACCTATTCTCAAACTCACCGACAAAGACTACAAAGACTGGGGCCTCGGAGAGCTACTTGCCCTCTACGGATCGGCCTACAGTGTCAACATCAAGATATTCAACGATCTCCAGCACACCATCACCGGTTGGCCCGGCGGCAAGCCCAATGCCGATGACACATACCGTCCGGAGCGTGCCAAGCCCTATCCCAAGCGTGTGATAGTGTTCAGCCCCCACCCCGATGACGACGTGATATCCATGGGCGGCACACTTAAACGCCTCGTCGATCAGAAACACGATGTGCATGTGGCCTATGAAACTTCCGGCAACATAGCCGTAGGCGACGAGGATATGATGCGCTACTTCCTGATGATGGACAAGATAGCCCCCATGTATGGTTTCAAGACTGACGGTTATGATAACCTCAGCAACGGTGTGCGCGACTTTGTGGCCCAGAAAAAGGCCGGCGATATGGATTCTTCGGAAATCCGCGAGATCAAGACCATGATCCGTCAGGCCGAAGCCACCATAGCTTGCAACTATATCGGCGTCAAACCTCAGAATATCCACTTCCTCCGTCTGCCTTTCTACGAAACCGGCACCATAAAGAAAGGCGAACTCTCAGAAGCCGATATCGAACGTGTGAAAGCTCTGCTTGAAGAGGTCAAGCCCCAGCAGATATTCGTTGCCGGCGACCTCGCCGATCCCCATGGCACACACCGAGTGTGCACCGATGCCGTGCTGGCCGCACTTTATGAACTGCGCAACGAGAAATGGATGGACGACTGCCGTATATGGATGTACCGCGGCGCATGGGCCGAATGGGAAATCGACCACATTGAAATGGCCGTACCTATCAGTCCCGAAGAGCTCCGCTTCAAGCGCAACTCTATCCTAAAGCACCAGAGCCAGATGGAGAATGCTCCATTTCTCGGCGATGACGACCGCTTGTTCTGGCAGCGTGCCGAAGACCGCAACCGCGCCACAGCCCAGCTCTATGAGAGCCTCGGCCTCGCTTCATACGAAGCAATGGAAGCCTTTGTGGAGTATCACCCTATCCGTGACTGACCACAACAGGTCTGAAATAAAAAGCAAAAAAGTGCTCCTTTTCCAAGGAGCACTTTTTTTGTTTTTTAATTCCAATATTTTTATTTCCGCGCCCATATCCGATATCCTAAATTGCAGCACCCATTGCTATCTTAAATACCGTGGAGAGTAACCTCTCCTGACATGGTGATAATACCTAAAAAAGTGGCACCGCCCCATTCTGGGCAATGCCACTATTCTTTAATCCGTGTCAGTAATCCGATAAACCCGGATCAGCAGCCACACACACCAAGGAGGCTGTCGTAAACACAGCTTACTATACCGAGCAACACTATGCCAAGCACACACACGCTCATGCCTATGCGTTCAGACAAGGCGCTGCGGAATGTTGACACCGTGCATGGTTCTTCAGTCTTGATAAACATGGCTTTCACCACAAGCAGATAGTAATAGAGTGATACGATGGTGTTGATAAGAGCAATGAACACCAGCACGTAGAGAGCCACGCTACCCTGCGATATAGCCGAGGTGAATATGAAGAACTTGCTGAAAAATCCGGCAAACGGAGGAATACCGGCCAACGAGAACATGGCAAGCATCATAGTGAATGCCAGACGGGGATTGGTCTTGTAAAGACCGTTGTAATCCTCACGATCCACCTTGCCGGTGGCGTTCTCCACTGCCCCTATCACACCGAAAGCAGCAAGATTGGAGAAGATGTAAACCAATATGTAATACATCAGAGCAGCCACACCCATATCCTCAAACGATACTATGCCGAGCATGATGTAACCGGCCTGCGACACGGAAGAGAATGCAAGGAAGCGTTTAAGGTTGTGCTGACGTATGGCAAACAGGTTACCTACGGTGATGGTAAGTATGATCAGAGCATAAAGCATATATTCCCATGCTTCGGCATAAACCACACCGAATGCCTGCCACAATATCACCAAAAAGGCAAATGCAGCCGAACCCTTGGAAATAACCGACAGGTAAGAGGTCACGGGAGTAGGAGCACCCTGATAGACATCGGCGGTCCACAAGTGGAAAGGCACAAGCGAAAGTTTGAATCCCATGCCGGCCATGACAAAGGCCAGAGCGATTATCAGGAGTACTGTGTTGGTTGTGCCGAATGCCGTACCGAACATCAGAGCCTCACCTATCTGGGCGAAGTAAAGCGAGCCGGTGAGAGCATACACAAACGACAGCCCCATCAGGAATATGGCCGAAGAGAACACGGCTGTGAGTATGTACTTCACGGCTGCCTCACGGCTCTCATAACGGTTCTTGTCGAAAGCCACCATAGCTGCCAGAGGAAGCGATGCAGTCTCAAGACCGATGATAAAGAGCAGGAAGTGACGGGCCGATATCATGAGATACATACCGAAGAGTGTTACCAGCAAAAGTTCGTAGAACTCACCCCTGCGCATGGCCTGCGCATCGGTCGAAGCCCAGCGGAGCGATTGGATCAGTACGATCAGCACACCCACATTAAGGATATTCTTTATAGCCGAAATTACGGGCGAAGTCACATACATGCCGGCGAAAGCCACGGCATCATTGTCGGCCACCGCGCTATAGAATCCCCATGCGGTAAACATGGCGAAAAGCACACAAGTGACCACACCTATGCCATTACGGGACTTACCGGGCAGAAAAGTATCATTGAGGAAGACTAAAAGAAATACTACTAACAAGCATATTTCTTGCTTCATTGCTAAAAACTGTGAGTAATCCATTTCTTATAATCTTATTAGTTCATTCCTATTACGGTAAATATCTGTTCACTGAATGTGAAGCGTATGATATCCTCGAAGAAATTGGGGAAGCAGCCAATAGCAGCCACGGAGAGGATAAGAACCACGGTCGATGTACGCTCCCACCATGTGGCATCGGTGAGTTCGAGGTGGTGCTTGTCCTGAACCGGACCCAAAAGCAGCTTGCCCACCACACGCAGTATATATACGGCTGTGATCACTATCGAGCAGCAAGCTATGATGGTAAATACCAGGCGGAGCGAACCGTCGCCTGCGAGATAGTCAGCCATACCCTGCTGGAACGATCCTATAAATATGGTCATTTCAGCCACAAAACCGCTGAGACCCGGCAGACCTAACGATGCCATACCGGCTATCACATAACATACGGCAAGGAAGGGCATTATCTTCATCAGGCCTCCCATCTGACGTATGTCGCGAGTGTGTGTACGACCGTAGATCATACCTATCAGAGCAAAGAACAGAGCCGTCATCAGGCCATGGGAAAGCATCTGCATTATGGCACCGGTCATGGCTGTGGTGTTGAGCATCAGAATTGCGAAGAGCACCAGACCGCAGTGGCTCACCGAAGAATAGGCGTTGATATACTTGAGGTCGGTCTGCACGCATGCGCTGAATGCACCATAGACCACGGAGATACCGGTAAGAATAAGGAATATCCACGCAAGGTCATTGGCAGCCTCGGGCATCAGATAGATGGACACGCGGAAGCAGCCGTAGCCGCCGAGCTTCATAAGCACACCTGCATGGAGCATTGACACGGCGGTAGGCGCCGAAGCGTGACCGTCGGGACTCCATGTGTGGAAAGGGAACATGGCGCCGAGCACACCGAATCCCACAAATGTCATGGGGAACAGGAAATACTGCCAGCCTTTGTCTATAGAACCGTTTTCAGCGATCTGCAGGAGATTCCAGGTGAGTTCGCTGCCGTCGGGAGCCGAGTGATAGTATATGCCGATCAGACCGAGCATCAGGAACGCCGATCCGCCCATGAGCATCAGTGTAAGCTTCATGGCCGAATAGTTCTTGTTGCCGCTTCCCCACACACCGATAAGAAGGTACATAGGAATAAGTGCCACCTCATAGAACATAAACATGGTGAACAGGTCGATCGAAATGAAAAATCCGAACACACCGGTGGTGAGAAGCACCAGCCAGAGGAAAAACTCCTTGGCCTGATCAATCTTCCATGAAGCGAAGCTGCCGGTGAGCAGAATTATGGACGACAGGAGCAACATGGCCACCGATATGCCATCGACACCTACCGACAGGTTGATGTTCAACGGCTTGAACCATGCCCAACTGTCGGTATAGAGCATCGGAGCATCGGCACCGGCGGCGCGCAGACCCAAATAGTCAACGAGCAGATATACCGAAAGAGCTGTCAGTACCAGCGAACCGGTGACGGCCACGGCACGGATCTGCCTGATGTTCCGGCAGAAGGCGAGCCCCGCAAGCATGAGCAACGGGATCACCACGAAATAAATCAATATATTGGAAAACATAATTACTATATTTTTTCTATTAGCAAGAGGTTATTTCTATATCCGCATCAGAACATCAGACATACAGCGGTGACAGCCCCGAGAAGCAATGCGCCTAAGAGATATATCCACACATACATCTGCACGTTGCCGCTCTGCATACAACGTATGGCATATGCTGCCTTGTTGGTCACATAGGCCATGCCGTCCATTGCGCCATCTACTACATGACGGTCAAACCATGCTATCGGACGGCTGATGCAGCCGAATATGATCTTATGGGTTATGAACATGTAGAGCTCGTCGAAATAGAAGCGGTGGTAACACCAGTCCCAGAGCGCCGGAATTGCGGCACGCATCTTGGCGGGAACAGAATTTTCCTTGCGGTAGAGCCAGGTGGCCACGGCTATACCGGCCACGGCTACTATGAGGCTTATGGTGGCCACATTCCAGTCGAAATGCGCCATGAAATCGTAAGGTTCGCCGTTCCAGGTTACGAAATTGCCAAAAGGAATGAATCCGGCCACGCATGATATGGCGGCAAGGATAACCAAAGGCAGAGTCATGGTCCAGGGTTGGTCGTGAGGAGTGTGATGTCCTTCACGCACTTTGTGTTCCTTCCACCAGAATATGAGGTAGTACAGACGGAACATGTAGAACGCCGTAAGACCGGCAACCAATGACATCCAGATGTATGTGACGGTGCTGTTGCCAAGACATGAACTCAGTATCTCGTCCTTGGAGAAAAATCCCGAGAACGGAATGATACCTGCTATTGACAGACAGCCTATAAGGAACGTGATGTGGGTCACGGGCATATATTTGCGCAGACCGTGCATATCGGTATAGTCGTTGGAGCCGATAGCATGGATCAGAGCGCCGGCACCGAGGAAGAGCAGAGCTTTGAACATGGCGTGGGTAAACAGATGGAACATCGAGGCCATGTAGCCGAGTCCTTCATGGAAATCGGGAGTTGCCACTCCGAGCGATACCATCATGAAGGCAATCTGTGAGATGCTGGAGAATGCAAGCACTCGCTTTATGTCGATCTGCACACATGCCACCATGGCGGCATAAAGGGCGGTGATGGCACCTACCACGGTCACGATGGTGAGCGATGCAGGCTCCATGAGGTAAAGCGGGAACAGACGGGCCACAAGATACACACCGGCCACAACCATAGTGGCGGCATGGATAAGAGCCGAAACAGGAGTGGGGCCCTCCATGGCATCGGGAAGCCATATGTGGAGAGGCATCATTGCCGATTTACCCATACCGCCCATGAATATGAGCACAAGAGCCCATGTCATAACCGAGCCACCCATGAATGTGGGCACTGCCGAGCTGGCGAATATATTCTTTACACCTTCGGCTGTTGTAAGGCTCACGGCTGAAACACCGTCGGCTACAGGCACGGAGGTAAGCTCGGTGAAGTTAAACGTTCCGGTGTACCATGAGAGCACGAGAATACCGATAAGGAATCCGAGATCGGCAAAACGTGTCACGATGAAAGCCTTCTTGGAAGCGGACACTGCCGACGGTTTTGTGTAGTAGAAACCGATAAGCAGATATGATGACGCACCCACAAGCTCCCAGAATATGTACATCTGGAATATGTTGGTAGCCACGACAAGTCCGAGCATGGAGAAGCTGAACAGTGAAAGGAAAGCGTAGAAACGCTGGAACCCTTTCTCCCACACGCCGTGATGGTCGCGCATGTAACCGTTGCTGTATAGGTGCACCATGAACGATATCGTCGTGATGACCACAAGCATCATGGCCGAAATAGGATCGAGCAGGAAGCCCAGACGGATCACAAGCTGATCGTAGAGCTGAAGCCAGTCCACATTGAAGACCACGCACTGCAGGCGCTGTCCGGCTTCATCGACAAATTCGGGTGTACCGGCGAAGAAATATGTAAACGCAGTAAAATAGGCAAGTATGAGAGTGACACCCATACCGGCTGTGCCAAGGATTCCCGCCAACTTATGGCTCATGTATTTCCCGAGGATACCCAGGAAAAGGAACATGAATAAGGGAATGGCAAGTATTAAAACGGGGATAGTAGCTTCCATGATGCCTTAATCTTTGAGTTTGGTTAAGTCTGAAACATCAATTCGTTTGCCCCAACGGAACACATTGATGATAATGGCTATAGCAAGAGCGGTTTCGGCTGCGGCCATGGCAATAGCAAACAGGGTAAAGAACATACCCTCCATCTGTTCGGGGAAAAGAAAACGGTTAAAGACCACAAAATTAATATCAACGGCATTAAGCATCAACTCGAGTGATATGAGCATTGCTATCATATTCTTGCGAGTGATGAATCCGTAAAGCCCGCAACAGAACATCACGAGGGCGGGGATCAGATAGTAAATCATTGTAATTTCCATAACTTATTATCTTTTACGGGCGATAACCACGCCACCGATTATACATGCGAGCAACAATACACTGATAGCTTCGAATGGGAGCAGATACTGGTATTCGCCCGTTCCCATCAAGGCCTGCCCTATCTTGTGCATAGTGGGATTCTCCATCTGAGGGAGCGACACGAAAGCCTGACCGCAACGGTTGAGAAGCGCCATTGCCACCACCACAAATGTGGCGAGAGCGGCAAACACACCCAACACGCGTTTTTTCGACACCAGACGTTCACTATTATGCCCGGGGTGAGATGTGAGCAGAATAGAGAATACGAACAGCACCACGATGCCTCCGGCATAAACGGCTATCTGCACAGCTCCCAGAAACTCATAGTCGAGCTTAAAGTAGAGAGCCGCTGTGGCAAACAGCGTGAACAGTAGGAATGTGGCAGAACGCAATATCTTACGCGTGGTGACAGTCAGTACCGAGAACACGACAATCGACAATGCGATTATCAGATACATAATGATACTTCCTATTGATTCCATATTTGTAATTTAATTTATTTTTCAGTTGATTCAGCCTGTGCGGATTCGCCACCGGCCTTTGCAGCAGCTGCGGCCGCAGCTTTTTTTGCCTCCATGGCAGCCTTTGCAGCAGCAATCTTGGCTTCTTTCTCGGCCTGCATGCGGGCCAACTCTTCAGGCGTGGGTGCAGGCTCTTCCTTTTCGGGAAGATAGTTAAGTTTCTTAACAAGTTTTTCGCGAGTGAACACTGCCTGCTCGAAATCATTGGAAAATTCGAGAGCGTCCTGCGGACACGAAGTGACACAAAGCTGACAGAACGTACAGCTGCCCAGGTCATACATGTACTTGTCAAGCTTGCGTTTTTTCTTTCCGTCAGGCATATCCACCATTTTTGTGGCAAGAGATATGGTGCCGTTGGGACAATTACGCTCGCAGATACCGCAGGCGATACATTTGTGACGCCCTTCGGCATCATACTTTAACTGAAGTATGGCCCGGAAACGATCAGGCACCTTCACCGTATCACGGTTCTCGGGATATCTTTCCGTGATCTTAGGAGTGATAAATTCCTTACCGGTGACCTGCATGCCTTTCAGCAAGCTGACCACTCCGGCTCCCAAGGACGAAAAATAGTCTTTTACACTACCCATAGATTTTATCCTATTTTGTTACTTATATTACTTTTTCCTATTACTTTTATCTGATCTGCCCGCCAAGTATGTCAAGCAACTCGGTGGTGATGCTTTGCTGACGCAGTTTGTTGTACTCTAATCGGAGTTGCTCCAGAAGCTTCTTGGCATTGTCATTCGCGCTCTGCATTGCCATCACTCGTGCGGCCTGCTCTGAAGCGCGGTTTTCGGTAAACACGTCCTGCATCACAGCCATGAGATACATTGGGAGCACCGAACGGAATATGGTGTCGGCATCGGGTTCGAAAATGTACGGACGTACAGACCCTTTTGAATCACCTAACGCTGTAAACGAAGCCTCGGACACCGGCAGCAACTGCTCGGTCTTGGGGCGCTGGCGGCTCACACTGTGGAAACTCATATAAAGGGTATCCACTTTGTCAAGCTCTCCGCTCAGGAACCTGCGGCTCAAGGAGTCGATAAACACTTTCACACCCTGCCCCGAAGTCTTTGAATCGACACCGGGTTCCACGGCCACATGAATATGCCTGTCGGCTATTTTCAGCGCAGCTTTCATTATTTTTGCACCCACGGGATAAACGGTAATATCCACATTCTCGCCATAAAGGGCACGATACTCCCCTATCCTGTGAAGCAGAAGTTTGAATATATTTACGTTGTAGGCACCGCAGAGACCGTCGTCGGAACCGAATACCACCACGGCCAAGGACTTGACCTCCCGAACCTCAAGCAGAGGGGAGGTGAATTCGGTGTCGGCTGTGACGAGGCTGCTTATAATAGTCTCGATCTGGTTGCGGAATGGCAAAAGACGACGCAATGCCTGCTCGGCCTTGTGCATCTTGGCCGAGGAGATCATCTTCATCGCACCGGTAATCTTCTCTGATGAAGCTACCGAACCGATTCGTCCTTTGAGTTCACGTAATGTTGCCATCTGACAGATCAATTATTGTATCGGCCGGCCACATCGGAAGCGGCGGCGGTGAGTTTGGCCGTCACATCATCGGTTAGCTGACCTGATTTTATCACATCGAGTACGTCGGTCTTATGCTTGACTCGAAGCAGTTGCAGAAACTGCTCCTCGAATTCCGACACCTTGTCGAGGGGTACATTTTCAAGCAGTCCTTTGGTGCCGCAGAATATCACTGCCACCTCTTCCTCCACAGCCATAGGGTGATACTGCGGCTGAATAAGCAGGCGTTCGTTCTTACGGCCTTTGTCTATCACTTTAGCGGTCACCGGATCGATATCGCCGCCAAACTTGGTAAACGACTCGAGTTCGCGGAACTGCGCCTGATCGATTTTCAAGGTTCCGGCCACCTTCTTCATTGATTTTATCTGTGCATTACCGCCTACACGCGACACCGAGATACCCACATTGATAGCAGGACGGATACCGCGGTTGAAAAGCGCCGTCTCGAGAAATATCTGTCCGTCGGTGATGGATATCACGTTGGTGGGAATATAGGCCGACACGTCGCCTGCCTGTGTCTCGATAATGGGAAGCGCCGTAAGCGAACCTCCGCCTTTCACCATAGGTCTGAGTGGTTCGGGCAGGTCGTTCATCTGCGATGCCACCTCCTGATTGTCTATAATCTTGGCGGCACGTTCCAACAAGCGCGAATGGAGATAGAAGATATCGCCGGGATATGCCTCACGTCCTGAAGGACGCTTGAGGATAAGGGAAATCTCGCGGTAAGCCACGGCCTGCTTTGACAGGTCGTCATATACTATAAGGGCATCGCGGCCAGTATCGCGGAAAAACTCGCCAATGGCCACACCGGCAAACGGCGCGTAATAGCGCATCGAAGCCGAATCGGAGGCAGTGGCCGCAACGACTACTGTGTAGTCCAAGGCGCCATGGCGGCGCAGAGTGTCCACGATGGCAGCTACCGACGATGCCTTCTGTCCGATGGCCACATATATGCAGTAAACCGGCTTGCCCTCCTCAAAATTCTTTCGCTGGTTTATGATTGTGTCAATGGCGATAGCGGTCTTGCCTATCTGACGGTCACCGATAATGAGCTCGCGCTGACCGCGACCGATCGGCACCATAGAATCCACAGCCTTTATACCGGTCTGCAACGGCTGCTTGACCGGTTGACGGAATATCACACCGGGAGCCTTGCGCTCCAAAGGCAGACGCATGAGTGACCCGGCCACCGGGCCGCGGCCGTCGATCGGTTCGCCAAGCACGTTTATGACGCGCCCCAGCAGGCCTTCGCCCACGGGAATGGAGGCTATCTCGCCGGTGCGACGTACCGACATGTTCTCCGTAACCTTGTCAACGTTGTTGAGCAAAATAACGCCCACGTTGCTCTCCTCAAGGTTGAGAGCCACACCTTTGACGCCATTTTCGAACTCTACGAGTTCGTTGGCGCAGACGTCATCGAGGCCATATACATGAGCAACGCCATCGCCAACTTCCAATACTGTGCCGGTTTCTTCAAACGACACCTTGGAATTGATGTTCTCAAGCTGCTGCTTTAAAACTTCTGATATCTCGCTGGGGTTTATCATCAGGTTATTTTCTTAAAAGATTCAAACGCAATAGTTTTAATTCATTACTTACGGAAGCGTCAATCCGCTGATTGCCTACACTTACCGTAAAGCCTCCTATCAGAGCGGGATCGATGCCGTAGGAATATTCCATTGTGCCGCCGCCGAGATGACGGGCCACAAGCGAACGCAGCCTGGACTCCTCTTCGTCCGAAAGCGGAGCGGCACTCATGATACGGACCTCATGTATATTATGGAGTTCACGATACAGGCTTATGTAGGCGATGGCCACACCGTGCGCGGCATCAAGACGCCGGTTCTTGGCCAGAAGCCTGAGGAAGTCCATATACACCGTATCCGTATCCGCGGCTCCCGCTGCCGTTAAAAGCACTTTTATCTTGTCGGCATCGGCGATATAGGGATTGCCGAGAAGTTCCTGCATGCCGGTAGCCGATACGAAACTCCCTGCGAGAGTCTTCATCAGGCCATACACCCGTCCATCGGCATTCTTTTCGGCTGCAAACTCATAGAGAGCTTTGGCATAACGGCGCGGTAACAATCCTTCGTTCATGGGCTTTTAACGGTGGAATTAATTTTGAGTTTCCATTTCATCAAGAAGCGTACCCACCAATCGTGACTGCGCATTCTTGTCCTGCAACTGGTTGCGCACCACTTTAGCCGCTATGTCAAGGGCAAAGGTGCTGACTTCGTTGCGGAATTGCAACTGTGCTTCCTTGCGTTCCTGTTCAATGGCTAATTTGGCGGCTTCCATCACCTTTTGTGCCTCTTTCTGGGCAGCACTGCGGGCATCGTCGATTATCTGATTTTTCATTTTGTCGGCTTCGCGCAGCATCTGGGCCTGCTGCCGACGCGCCTCGGCGAGATATTTGTCGGACTCCTCGCGGGCGTGCTCGAGCTGCTCCTTGGCATTCTGAGCATACTCCACACCACTATTGATAAAGTCCGCGCGGCTGTCGATACCTTTGATAATCATGGGCCAGCCCCACTTATACAGGATAAGCAGAAGTATGGCCACGGACACGAACATCCAGAATACCAGGCCGAAGTCAGGGGTGAACAATTCCATACAGAAAAAGTGTGACGGGCTAAATGTTATAGCTGTCGATTAGAGGAAGAGCGAAAGAACACAAACGATAACGGCGAAGAGTGCGACACCTTCGACGAGCGCAGCAATAACAATCATGTTACTACGGATATCACCGGCCGATTCAGGCTGACGTGCGATAGCCTCCATGGCGGAAGAACCGATCTTACCGATACCGAGTCCGGCTCCGATTGCTGCCAAAGCCGCACCGAAACATGCGCCAATACCAAGAGTACCTTCAATTGCTGCTAAAATCATTGCTAACATAATTCTTTAGTTTTTTAATTGTGATATATTTATTCGTTTTTTTTATTTCTTTATTACCTGCACATGCGGCTGTGTGTTATGCTCATGATCATGCGCCGGAGCGTGGTCATGGCCACGCTCCTGACCGAACGATATGAACAGTGTGGAGAGCATGGTGAACACATAGGCCTGTATGAAACTTACAAGCACATCGATAAGCAGCATGAACACAGAGAATATCACCGACACAACAGAAGCTCCGCCGGTAACGGCCGGCCCCATAGCCGCAAAAATGAATATGAGGAGCGTAAGCACTATGACTATCATGTGACCGCCGAGCATGTTGGCAAACAGACGAACCGTAAGCGCTGCAGGTTTGGTAAATATGCCGAAAAGCTCGATGAGCGGCATGATAGGTATGGGAAATTTAAGCCACATAGGCACATCTGGCCAGAATATCTCTTTCCAGTAATGCTTAGTGCCGAAAATATTTGTGGCAAGGAACGTAAACACTGCGAGCACCAGAGTCACGGCTATATTGCCGGTAACATTGGCTCCGCCGGGGAACACTACTATCAGTCCGAGCAGATTCAGATACAGAATGAGGAAAAATACCGTGAGTAGAAACGGGGCGAATTTATGCGAGCGGTCACCGAGGGTGGGCTTTATCACTCCGTTGTAAATAAACTCTATCAGAGCCTCCAGAGCGCCTACCATCTTGCGCGGAGCCTGATAGCCATGACGTCTATGCCAACGGGCAACAGCACCGACACTCCACAGAATCAGCAATGCAGCTATGAACAAGGCACACACATTTTTGGTGATCGATATATCCCACGGACGATATTCCGCTCCGTCGGGCATTACCTGTACGACCTTACCCTTGTAAGGGCTGTCCTTGCCGGCAATACGGAATGACGCATCACCGTCCACGTATGTCTTTCCGTGCTCTACACGTGATGACAGAAAACAATGGAAGCCGTCCTTGCCTATCAGAATCACCGGCAACGGTATGCGGTAATGGTGGTTGAAAGGCACTTCCCAACCATAGCCGTCACCGAGGTGCTCGAATATGATCTCCTTAGGATTGATCTTTCCCTCCGGTGTATCCCCTTCCGAAGCACCTGCCGCAACAGGCGACAGGAAAGCCACCAGAAGCATCAAAACTAAAAGGATATTTTTCTTGCTCATAGACTTAATATATGCACACTGACACTACATTGTTATCCACATTGACCAATCCGCCCGACACCGGCAACTGCACTTCCGCACCATCGCTCACATAGGCTATATTGCCTGCTGTGAGTGTGGATATCAATGAAGCGTGGTTGCGCAGCACCGTAAACGAGCCTTTGGCACCGGGAAGCGTCACGGAAGATACCTCTCCGGAGAAAAGCACATCTTCAGCCGATATGATTTTAAGTGTCATGCTTCTATTACTTTCTTATTGTTGAATTTTACATTCACGGCATCAGCCCTGAACCTCGGCAAGCATCTTCTTGCCCTTCTCTATGGCCTCGTCGATAGTGCCTACATTGAGGAACGCCTGCTCGGGATACTGGTCCATTTCGCCATTCAGAATCATCTTGAAACCGCGTATGGTTTCCGACAAGGGTACCATGACTCCGGGCAGACCGGTAAACTGCTCGGCCACAAAAAACGGCTGCGAGAGAAATCGCTGTGCACGGCGTGCGCGCGAAACCACCAGTTTGTCCTCGTCAGAAAGCTCGTCAACACCGAGAATGGCTATGATGTCCTGCAATTCGTTGTATTTCTGCAAAAGTTGCTTCACGGCTTGCGCGGTATTGTAGTGATCCTCACCTATGATGTTGGGATCAAGAATACGCGAAGTGGATTCCAGAGGGTCCACAGCCGGATATATACCGAGTTCGGCTATCTTTCGGCTCAACACAGTGGTTGCGTCCAAGAAGCTGAAAGTGGTGGCCGGAGCAGGGTCGGTCAAGTCGTCGGCAGGCACATAAATGGCCTGAACCGATGTGATCGAACCGTTTTTGGTGGAGGTGATACGCTCCTGAAGCATACCCATCTCCGATGCGAGTGTAGGCTGATAGCCCACGGCCGACGGCATGCGGCCGAGAAGTGCCGACACCTCGCTACCCGCCTGCGTAAAACGGAATATATTGTCTATGAAGAGAAGTATCTCCTTGCCGCCGCCGTCCTGATCGCGGAACTGCTCGGCCACGGTAAGCCCCGAAAGAGCCACACGCAGACGCGCGCCCGGCGGTTCGTTCATCTGTCCGAACACCAAAGTGGCCTGTGATTCGCCCACTTTCTCCATATCGACATCGTGAAGGTTCCACTCCCCTTTCTCCATGCCTTCTACAAATTTATCGCCATATTTCATGACACCGCTCTCGATCATTTCACGGAGAAGATCGTTACCCTCACGGGTCCGCTCTCCAACACCGGTAAACACGGAGAAACCGTTGTGTCCCTTGGCGATATTATTTATGAGCTCCATGATAAGCACTGTCTTGCCCACGCCGGCGCCGCCGAACAAACCGATCTTACCACCCTTGCTGTAAGGCTCGAGCAGGTCAATCACCTTTATACCTGTATAAAGGATTTCTGTGCCTATGGTAAGTTCATCGAATTCGGGAGCCGGCTGATGAATAGGGCGCAGGTCATCGCGCTTCAATTCGGGCAGACGGTCAATGGCCTCACCGATCACATTCAGCAGACGGCCTTTCACCTGATTGCCTGTAGGTACGGCGATCGGACGGTCAAGGTTATCCACCTTCATACCGCGACGCAGACCATCAGTACTCTCCATGGCCACACAGCGCACGATATTTTCGCCTATATGTTGCTCCACTTCAAGGATCAGCATGGAACCGTCGGGACGATCCACTTTCAATGCGGTATAGATCGGAGGCAACACGTTGCCTTCACCCTCGAAAGCCACATCGACTACAGGGCCTATCACCTGTGCTATTTTACCAAATTTATCGCTCATTGTAGAGTTTTGTGATTATTCAATTAATATTATAAGTACCAGCCGAACACGATAACAAGTACCATCAGCACGAGGTTAAACAGATTTATCGGAAGCAGATACTTCCATTCCAACGCCAGCATCTGGTCGATACGCAGACGGGGGAACGTCCACTTGAACCATATTATGATGAACGACAGGAACACGGCCTTACCGATGAACCAAACCACGGAAGGTATATAATCCATTATGGCATTGAATCCGTCCCAACCGGGGAAATGCAACGGCATCCAGCCACCCAGGAACAACAGGGTAGCCACACCCGATACCACGAAAAGGTTGAGATACTCGGCCAGATAGAAGAATCCGAAATGGATACCGGAGTATTCGGTGTGGTAACCGGCGGTAAGCTCGCTCTCGGCCTCGGGAAGGTCAAACGGGCCGCGGTTTGTCTCGGCGGTTCCGGCGATCATATATATGACAAACGCTATGAGCGCAGGCAGATGACCCGAGAAGAGGAACCACAGATGATCCTGAGCCTCGACGATCTCCACCACATTCATGGTTCCGGCAAATGCCACCATGGTGAGCACCGACAGGCCTATCGACAATTCGTAGCTGACCATTTGGGCTCCGGAGCGCAACGCACCGATGAGTGTAAATTTATTATTGCTTGACCAACCGGCAAGCAGAATTCCGAGCACACCGATCGACGACACGGCTATCAGGAAGAATATGCCGATATTGAAGTTGATTACCTGAAGGCCGTTGCCCCACGGGAGCACGGCAAATGCAAGCATCGACGCGAGTATCACCAGATAAGGTGCAAGCGCAAACAGGAATTTATCAGTGTGTTTTAGCGAAATAAGCTCTTTGATGAGTATCTTGAACATATCAGCCACACTCTGAAGCAACCCCCAGGGACCCACACGGTTGGGGCCGAGACGGCACTGGAACGCGGCACACACCTTACGCTCGAAATATATGTAAAACAGTGCCAATACGGAATAAGCCAACAAGAGCACAAGGCCGATCAGCACACACTCGGTGACCACGGTGAGCCATTCGGGCATAAAAGACCTCAGTAGCGAGTCAATCCAAGTGGTTAAAATTGAAAAATCAAACATAGCGGTTGAAAATTACTTTTTCTAATATTTTTTATGTGTTTGAATCTCTGATTATCTTATCGGTCCATATCGGGAACTATATAGTCGAGCGAACCGCCTATGGTGATAAGGTCGGCGATCTTGCTACCGCGTGTGATGTGATCAACCACGGCTGCGGCAGGCAGACACGGAG
Source organism: uncultured Muribaculaceae bacterium (assembly GCA_910578805.1). Classification (GTDB taxonomy): domain Bacteria; phylum Bacteroidota; class Bacteroidia; order Bacteroidales; family Muribaculaceae; genus Paramuribaculum. The sequence goes on from CAJTRS010000001.1 coordinate 89,721, forward strand.
GAACAATCTTCAGACGGTAAGGAGATGTGGAACCATCGCTCTCAAGATATATACCGAATGTGCCGCGGCAACCTTCCACCGTGCGGAACCAGCGTCCTGCGGGAAGTTTTATCACCTTAGGCACTTTCACACAGTACTCGCCTTCGGGAATATTGTCGATAAGCTGCTCGATGATGCGTGCGCTCTGTTCCATCTCGTCCATTCTCACCTTGAAACGCGCCATGGAATCACCTTCGGTACGCACTACTTCTTCAAAATCAAGTTCGCCGTATATGCTGTAGGGATCGGTCTTGCGCACATCGCAGGCCCAACCGGAAGCACGTCCCGACGGACCGGTCACCGACCAGTTTATGGCATCATCGTGTGAAAGCACGCCCACACCTTCCATGCGGTTCTTGGCAATAACATTGCCAGTGAATATCTTGTTATATTCCTTTATATTGGCAGGTAGCACTTCGAGAAGCGCTTTCACGTCTTTTACGAAATCAGGGTGCAGGTCCTGCATCACACCGCCTATACAGCCGTAGTTGAATGTCATTCGGGCTCCACAGGTCTTGTCCATGATGTCAAGTATCTGTTCGCGCACACGCAGTGTGTAGAACAGCATGGTTGTGGCACCGAGGTCCATACAATATGTACCGATAAACAGGCAGTGGGAAGCGATACGGGAAAGTTCGTCCATAAGCACGCGTATCACCTGGGCGCGACGCGAAATTTCTATGCCGGCAGCCTGCTCTATGGTCATACACAGACAGTGGTGATAAGGGTGAGCCGAGAAGTAATCCAGACGATCCATGAAATGGAGTGTCTGCGGATATGTCAGCTTCTCGCAGATTTTCTCTATACCGCGGTGTATATAGCCCATATACACATCTATTTTCTTGATGGTCTCGCCATCGACCGCAGTGCGGAAACGAAGCACACCGTGTGTGGCAGGGTGCTGCGGGCCTATATTTACCACAAAATCATCAGGCTCGAACACTCTCTCCACGCGGCGTGCCACTTTGCCGTCGGCATCTTCGTAGTATGCGGTAGAGTAGTCGGTCTGACGTTCGTTTTCGGTAGTCACAGGATTAAGGGCAGGATTTTCATCGTAATCCTTGCGCAGAGGATATCCGTTCCAGTCAACACTGAGGAACAGACGGCGCATGTCGTTGTTACCTAAGAACACTATTCCGAAAAAGTCATAGACCTCACGCTCGAAAATTCCGGCGATCTGCCACAGATCAGATATGCTGTGGAGCGCGGGCTCTTCACGATCGTCGGTGGTTACCTTCACCGATATGTGCGTATTGTTTTTTGTGGAAGTCAAATAGTAGATACAACCGAGTTTTTCTTTCCAGTCCATACCTACGATAGTCACAAGGAAGTCGAAGCTCAGCGCCGGATTTTCCTTGAGTTCTTTTGCAAGGGCATGCCATCGGGCATCAGGGATATTCACCAGAAGTATGTCGCCCTCTTCAAAAGTTGCTTCGGGGAACAATTTGGCTATGGTGTCTTGAATTTGTGCCATATCTGAATAAAATTGTTACTCTGTGTTGTACTTACATTAATCCTCCACACCTTCTATGGGGTGATCCTTTAAAAACTTCTCCTGCTTCTCCTTGCGGTTGACACCGCCGAAGAACCGCTCTACCTTAATCTTTCTGGAGAGCTGCATTATGGAGTAGATCATAGCCTCAGGCCGTGGAGGACAACCGGGCAGATACACATCGACGGGTATGATCTTGTCAACACCCATCACCACATGATAGGATTTCTTGAAGGGACCGCCCGAAACGGCGCATGCGCCACAAGCTATAACATACTTGGGTTCGGCCAACTGGTCATACAGACGGCGCACCACCGGAGCCATACGGTTAACGATAGTACCGGCCACCATTATAAAATCGGCCTGACGGGGCGACGAACGCGCCACTTCCCAACCGAAACGGGCCATATCGAACCGCGCCGCTCCGAGCGACACGAATTCTATACCACAGCAACTGGTGGCAAATGTCAAAGGCCATATCGAATTGGAACGGCCCCAGTTGATAAGCTTGTCAAAAGAACCTACCACCACATTGGCACCGTTTTCACGAAGCTCGTTGACGAGCGATTCTATATACTCATTGTCTTTCCATGCCTCATAAGGCATGCTTTTGGTTGTTACTTCCATTCAAGAGCTCCTTTCCGCCAAGCATACACAAGACCCAGCACTAATATTGAGAAAAACACTGCTATACTGATAAGTCCGGTAACACCGAGAGACTTGACGCAAACGGCCCACGGAAATAGGAACACACATTCCACGTCGAACATCAGAAACAGAATTGCAAACAGATAGTAACCTACCTTGAACTGTGCCATACTCTCACCTCTGGTGGGAATACCGCATTCATAGGCCTCACCTTTCTGAGAATTAAAGGAACGCGGGGAGATCAGACCCGCAATCCACAACGCCAAAGCCACCAAACCGATACCGGTAATCGCAGCAGTAACGGCAAGCGTAGAGGATTGAATCGTTAATGATACCATATATTGCTTAATCTAAATATTTTTTCAAGACTAAAAAAAGCGTTTTTCCGCGCAAACACACTCCAAGCAAAGCATTTACACAACAAAACTCCACCACAGGCGCAGTGTCTGATACGGCAAAAAGCAGTTTTCCGAGTGCAAATATAGTCAAAAAATCCTAAAAGACACCTCATTTCGTCCCTAATTTTATCAACACCCGCCAAGCTCTCAATACAGAGCACAACGCAAGTGAGAGAGCGGATATCAATCCGCTCTCTCACTT
>CAJTRS010000001.1:92519-139829 GCA_910578805.1 uncultured Muribaculaceae bacterium
GTCTTACCTGGATTCGAACCAAGACAGGCAGAACCAAAAACTGCAGTGCTACCATTACACCATAAGACAATCCTATGCCCAAGCCGGCACACACAGCCGACCTAAAGCGTGTGCAAAGTTATGAATAGTTTTTTATCCGTGCAAACTTTGACTGCGTATTTTTTCAACGGCCGCCGACGGCAACCATTCGGGCAACGCCCCCTCCGACAATACTATTTGGCGATGAGCAGGAAATAATTTTTCTTACCCTTCTGCACCAGAATATATTTACCGGCAAGCAGCATATCGGTTGTTGCCGACGCATAAGCATCGGTAAGTTTCTCCTTGTTTACACCAACACCTCCGCCCTGCACCATCTTGCGCATCTCACCTTTAGAGGGGAACACAGCAGCCTTATCCACCAGCAGATCGGCAAGCTTGATACCCGCCTCTATATCGGCGCGGGCCACTTCAAACTGCGGCACACCCTCCATCACGGCAAGCAGAGTGGCCTCATCGATGCGACGGAGCACATCGCCGGCCTTATTGCTGAACAATATCTGCGAAGCTTCCACAGCGGCCTCATAGTCCTGAACCGAATGCACCATAGTGGTCACCTCTCTGGCAAGACGCTTCTGAAGCGGACGCATGCCGGGGTCTTTCTTCTGCTCTTCGACCAAAGCCTCCACCTCCTCACGGGAAAGTTCGGTGAATATCTTTATGTATTTTTCGGCATCGGCGTCCGAAACATTGAGCCAGAACTGATAAAATTTATAAGGTGATGTATAACGCGGATCAAGCCACACATTGCCACTCTCGGTTTTTCCAAACTTACCGCCATCGGCTTTGGTGATCAGCGGACATGTCAGAGCATAAGCCTCCCCGCCAAGCGTACGGCGGATAAGCTCAGTGCCGGTGGTGATATTGCCCCACTGGTCCGAACCGCCAAGCTGCAGTCGGCACCCCTTCTCACGATACAGATTCAGAAAGTCATAGCCCTGCACCAACTGATAGGAAAATTCGGTAAACGACATACCCTGCTGGCTCTCACCGCTCAGACGCTTCTTCACCGAATCCTTTGCCATCATATAATTGACAGTTATATGCTTGCCCACATCACGAATAAAATCCAGAAACGAGAAATTCTTCATCCAATCATAGTTATTGACCATTTCTGCCGCATTGGGAGCGTCGCTGTCGAAATCCAGAAACTTGGAAAGCTGACGTTTTATAGCCTCCTGATTGTGACGCAAGGTCTCCTCGTCAAGGAGTTTGCGCTCCTGACTCTTCATCGAGGGATCACCGATCATGCCGGTAGCACCGCCCACCAAAGCTATGGGCTTATGACCCGAACGCTGGAAGTGCTTAAGAATCATGACACCCACCAGATGCCCTATATGGAGTGAATCAGCCGTAGGGTCGATACCGAGATAGGCTGTGGTCATCTCTTTCTTCAGTTGCTCGTCTGTACCCGGCATCATCTGATGTATCATGCCACGCCAGGTCAATTCTTCTATAAAATCCATAGACATATATATGTTGTTTATTGTTTTATCGAATTCAATTAAGATTGCAAATTTACACATTTATTCTCATATCGTAAAAATCATCGGTCCAAGTTTCACAACCACGCTGATTTTATGTAATTTTGCATTATCGTTTCAATTTTTGACAAACCCATATACCCAGATATTATGACTACCGACAGACCGTTGCACTTCGAGACCCTGCAGTTGCATGTGGGACAGGAACAGCCCGATCCGGCCACCGACGCCCGGGCGGTGCCCATATACCAGACCACATCTTACGTGTTTGAGAACTCGGCTCGTGCCGCAGCAAGATTCGATCTGTCAGAACCGGGCAACATCTACAGCCGTCTAACCAACCCCACCCACGATGTGCTTGAAAAACGCATTGCCGCGCTCGAAGGAGGCATAGGCGCATTGGCGGTGGCTTCCGGAGCGGCAGCCGTGACATATGCGATTATGAACATAGCCGTAAACGGAGACCATATCGTGGCCGCCAACAACATCTACGGCGGTTCATACAACCTTCTGGATAACACCCTGCCCTCCTACGGCATCACAACCACATTCGTGGACCCGGCCGATGTGTCCAATTTCGAGAAAGCCATACGCCCTCAGACCAAAGCGATCTTCGTAGAGACTCTCGGCAACCCCAATTCCAGCGTTACCGACATAGATGCCGTGGCCGAAATGGCTCACCGGCACGGAGTGCCCCTGATTGTTGACAACACATTCGCCACCCCATACCTGATGCGCCCTATAGAACACGGCGCGGACATAGTGGTACACTCCGCCACAAAATTCATAGGCGGCCACGGCACATCGCTCGGCGGCATAATTGTGGATTCCGGACGGTTCAACTGGGCTGCCTCCGACAAGTTTCCCACCCTGTCGCAACCTGACCCGTCGTACCACGGTGCCCGGTTCACCGATGTGGCCGGCGAAGCCGCATATATAACAAGAATCCGCACAGTGCTGCTGCGTGACACCGGCGCTGCGATAAGCCCTTTCAATGCATTTCTGCTCCTTCAGGGAGTGGAAACACTATCGCTCAGAGTGGAACGCCATGTTGAAAATGCCGTCAGAATAGCCGATCATCTGGCATCGCACCCCAAGGTGGTAAAAGTCAACCACCCCTCGCTTGCCGGCCACCCCGACCATGAACTCTACAAACATTACTATCCACATGGAGCGGGATCGATATTCACCATTGAGGTTACCGGAGGCATAAAGGGCGCACACCGGTTTATCGACAATCTGACGATATTTTCTCTGCTTGCCAATGTTGCCGACTCAAAATCACTTGTGATACACCCGGCCACAACCACACACTCACAGCTCACCCCCGAACAACAGTGCGAGCAAAGCATATTCCCGGGTACGGTACGACTATCTGTCGGCACAGAACACATCGAAGACCTCATCGAAGACCTCGACCGGGCTCTTGACAAGGTATAATCCACGCCCGACAAAAAAACGGATACTACAACAGCAAGAAACATCACATAAGTTACTCCATATAAAATATCATGCGACTTTTATTCAAGACCATAACAGCCATAGCCCTGACATTATTCCTCACTCCGCACACCTCTGCCCGGACCGATCTGTCGCCATATCTGCCGGTGACAATAACAACATGTGACTCTCTCGGCTGGCAGACAGCAGTGCCTGAAAGTGTGGCCGATTCCACCCTGTCACAGTCACAGGACTCCGCTTATGTGTTCGTTCCGCGTCCGGTGCGGGCAGTACCCACAGCCTACTTCGCTCCAGTGGTGTTCGACACCTACCAGTTTCTTGACCCCATACCCGTAACCCAGCAGTCAACACATGAAGTTCCGGAGGCATTCTACTGGCTCGAAGACCTCAGCAATTCACAAAAACTCATATTGCAGGCACGTCAGAACTACATAATAAATTCACCGAAATCTGTGCGCTACAACCTTGCCGACCTGCCCGAACCGCCAAAGGCTTACCGCGCATTCATAGACCCCACCACCACCAAGATAGTACTCGAGGAGGTGAAAGTCAACAAAAAACAGCTCGAATCGGACTTAAACGCCGACATCGAGCTCAAGAAGTGGCTTCACAAATTCGATGCGTCACTGCAATTCTCGCAGGCTTATATATCACCAAACTGGTATCAGGGAGGCAACAATAACCTCAACATGATCGGACTGGTAGCATACCACGTAAAACTCAATCCAAAGTTCTACCCCAATCTGCTCTTCGAGACCAACGTGCAGTACAAACTGAGCCTCAACAGCGCCCCCGACGACAGTATCCACTCCGTGAACATATCAGAGGACATACTCCAGCTCAACTCCACCTTCGGTGTCAAAGCCGCCAAGCGATGGTTCTACTCAGCCAACCTCATGTTCAAGACACAGATATTCAACAGCTACGTGAGCAATTCACATCAGATGCAGGCGTCGTTCATGTCACCGGGTGAACTCAATCTCGGTCTCGGTATGACCTACAACTACGAGAATCCTAAAAAAACAGTGGCATTCGGAGCCTCCATATCACCTCTCTCATGGAACTTGAAAACCTGTATCAACAACGACATAAACGAAACAGCCTACGGCATAGACCCCGGCCGAAACATGGTGAACAAAGTCGGTTCGAGTGCCGAATGTACACTGATGTGGAAAATCGCCTACAACATCGTCTATAGCTCCCGACTGTTTGCATTTACCGACTACGATTATTTCCAGACCGACTGGGAGCACACCATCGATTTCAACATCAACCGGTTTCTCTCCACTCGACTCTACGTTCACATGCGCTATGACACGGAGACCCCATACATAGCCGACAGCGAATGGCACAAATTCCAGCTCAAGGAGATATTCAGTTTCGGCTTCTCCTACCATTTCGGTGTATAACTATGTAAACACCGTCTCTCCACCCATGCCGACAAGGATTCTCATCGCAGCCATAATAGGCCTATGCATGCACACAGGCGCAGCAGCACAAGCCTATATAGACCTGTTACCCTCCAGAGCCGAGGTTATAGAAAATTTTTCATATGACAGCTTGTACCGTGACATGGAATGCCGGCCGCTTCATCACATAGAGGGTATATGGCAATTCACCGCCGACGGCATCACCATAGCCATTGACCGCCACTCTCCGAATCAAGCTCCCTCATCATCGGCCATGACCGGCTACCGCATGATACTCATATCAGCGCCCAACCGGTCATTACGTCCGGGCACTGTGATAGGACTCATAGCCCCAACCGCAAAGGCAGGCACTTACGAGGCCCGTATCCACACATCGCAGAAAGGACTTTCGGTCACAGGCTCCGGAAAATTCACCCTCACGCTTGACGATGAAGAATCACGCATAGTATTCAGCCGCCACAAATCGGCTTACAGCATCAACCTGTGGCGCGCACTACCCTACATGTTCAGGCATGTCGTGCGGAAAAATGAAAAAAGAGAATCCTCAGAGGGCTGCATAAGAATATTTCCACAACCGGCCCGTCCGCATGAGCCTGTATATCTCTAACCGCCATCTTATCCTTCCCTATGACAACCCGACTGTTTCCGATAATCACACTATTAATAATATGTGTCACGCTGCCCTGCGCAGCCATTGATCGGACCACACGCAAGAAACTCAAAGCCACAACGGAAGCCACAGCCACACCGGACACCGAGCGTCAGGATTGCGACACCACGCTCGTTGACAACAGCAGAGACATACGACTGTCGGGTTATGACAAGCCCCTGCGCTCACGCCGCGAATCGCTGTTTGTCACCAACCTGACTCCTCATACGATAACCTCTCTGACATTAGAGATAGAATACTCCGACACACGCGGCCGGCAGCTTCACAAAACCGTCCGCACCGTAAAATGCCATATACCCGCATCGGAAACACGACGTATCGATTTTCCGTCATGGGACATACAGCAGTCATTCTACTATGAACTGTCAGGCAAGCCTCAGAGAGCCGACGGCACTCCCTACAGAGTCAGCTGCCGGACTGTCGGATACACCACTCCTCATCACAACAAATGACATGTCACACCCCATAGACCACATACGCGCTTACATAAACCTGCCGTCGGAACTCGAGCAGTCCATGCGCCAACTCATCAAAAAACGCTCATTCCGACGAGGAGAGACCATCTCATTGCTCGACAACATGCGCACCAACGCTTTTTTCATACAGAAAGGCTCGGCAAGGGTGTATTATATAAGAAAAGGACGTGAATATACATTTTCATTCTCCTTTGAGGACGAATTCGTGACACATTCATTATTTCTGCTTAACCGTTCCGACACGTTCACCTCCATAGAGTTTCTTGAACCGTCGCAAGTGTATATCATACCACATCTTGACATCAGTGATTCCATGGAGGAATATGCCCGTGGAAACCTGTCGGAAATAATGGCATTTGTAACCTCGATTCTCGTCGAACACACCAACCGTCTGGAAGAACGGCTGCTATTGCTTCAGACAGCATCGGCCACGGAACGTTACCGATGGCTTATCACTCGATATCCCAAGATACTTGAACGCGCCACTATCACACAGATAGCCTCATTTCTCGGCGTGACCAAAGAGACTCTCTACCGGATACGCAACAACAAATATAACCCCAACTCATAAACAATGGAATCAGTACAAGGCAATCTCGATATGCTGAGCAACGGTAAAATAGGCCGGTTGCTATGGAATTACAGCCTGCCGGCTGTAGTAGGAATGCTGATCATGTCACTCTATAATGTGGTTGACCGCATATTCATAGGCCAGGGAGTAGGCACCGAAGCCATAGCCGGACTCGCCATAACGTTTCCGGTAATGAACATAGCCACAGCCTTAGGCGTGCTCATAGGTGCGGGCGCAAGCGCACGCGTATCCATCAACCTCGGAGCCGGTGACAAGCTCGGAGCAGAACTCACCCTCGGCAATTCGCTCACGCTTATAGTGATAAACGCCACCATATACATAAGCATCTTCTCCTTGTTTCTCGACGACATACTCATAGCCTTCGGAGCGAGCGGCGCCACTCTCCCTTACGCCCGCGATTTCATGACATACATCATGCCTGGACTATTCATAATGAATGTGGGTTATACGTTCAACAACATCATGCGGGCATCGGGATATCCAATGAAAGCCATGATCACCATGTTTATAGGCGCAGGCTGCAATGCGGCACTCGCACCCGTATTCATATTCGTGATGCACTGGGGCATAAAAGGAGCCGCCATAGCCACCGACATATCCATGACCATCTTCACCATCTATGTAATGCACCATTTCCTGAGCTCCAAAAGCAATCTGAGATTCCGCAGAGGCATATTCAGGCTCAGACGCAACATAGTGGCCAACATAATAGGTATAGGCGCCGCGCCATCGCTGGTCAATATAGCCGGCTGTGCCATAAGCATAATCATAAACAAGAATCTGGCTTACCACGGCGGAGACAATGCCGTGGCCGCGGCCGGAATTTTCGTCACCTACACCTCTCTGCTCACCATGGTTGTGGTTGGACTGTGCCAGGGCATGCAGCCGATAATCGGCTACAATTATGGAGCCGGACATCTTGACCGTCTGAAAAAGACATATCTGCTTGCCACCCTGTGGGCCACGGCCGTGGTTTCGGCAGGAGCCATCGCCGGACTTGTTTTTCCCGACATGATAGCCCGCGCATTCACCACCGACGCCACACTTATAAACGTCACGGCCAATGCATTCTCCATCGCCATGTGTGCATTTTTCGTCGTTGGATTCCAGATTGTGTCCACCACACTGTTTCAATCCATAGGCAAGATATGGAAATCAATAGTCCTCAGCCTGGCCCGTCAGGTAGTGTTTCTGATACCGTTTCTGTTGCTTTTCTCACACCACTATAAACTCGACGGCATCTGGGCGGCATTTCCCGTAAGCGACATTTTCGCCACCATAGTCACCGCTGTAATGATAATCATACAATTCCGTTCCATACGTCAATCCGTCGGCAATCACTCCGTAAAACAGCATGAATGAACCCCGACTGACAATAAAAAATTAAAAAAAATTTGCATATTGCTGACACATTGGATATATTTGCAATAATTGATTAATACCCTCTGAATTACCCCAAATTTAATATCACATGAGTTATCTAAAGTTTGATAAAAACCTGATGATTAACCTTGAGCAGTCACTTCCCAAAGAAATGCTGCGCACCAATCAGGCAGGCGCTTATCATTGTACAACAGTGGTCGATTGCAACACCCGCAAGCAGCACGGCCTGTTGGTGATTCCCATACCGGAGCTTGACAACACCAACCATGTGCTCCTTTCGTCAATGGACGTATCGGTCATACAGCACGGAGCCTCGTTCAATCTCGGTCTGCACCGTTACCAGGGAGGCGTTTACAGTCCCAACGGGCATAAATACATTCGAGAATTTGACTGTGAGAGCGTGCCGCGCACCACATACCGCGTGGGTGGCGTGATCCTGACCAAGGAAAAAATGTTCATATCCCACGAAAACCGCATTCTTATCCGGTACACTCTCGTGGAAGCGCACTCACCCACCACACTCCGTTTCCGCCCGATGCTCGCATTCCGTGAGGTCAACCAGCTCGTGATGGCCAACAACAATCTCGACCCCTCATGTCCGGAGGTCGCCAATGGAGTGTCATGCTGCCTCTACAAAGGTTACCCCAACCTCTACATGCAGTTCAACCATAAGCCCGAATGGCATTACGAGCCCAACTGGTACAACGGATTCGAATACATCAAAGATATGGAACGCGGAGTGCCCTACGTGGAGGACCTCTGGGTGCCGGGGTATTTCGAAATTCCCATCAAGAAAGGCGAGTCCATAATATTCTCGGCCGGCATATCGGAGATATCACCCCGGTCGCTCTCGAAGATGTACGAGAAAGAGATATCCACACGCACATGCCGCAGCAGTTTCTTCAACTGCCTGAAAAACGCAGCAAAGCAATTCTATCTGCGCGACAAGGACGGTATGTTCATGCTCTCGGGATATCCATGGGGAAAGGTACTGGCCCGCAATACATTCATGTCGCTTCCGGGCAACACCATAGCCATTGACCACCGCGCCGACTTCGAGGCAATTATGGCCACAGCAGCCAAAGCGCTGCAAAACTACATGGAGACAGGCCGTACAGACCATCGCATTCACGGCATAGACCTCCCAGACATACCACTGTGGTGCATCTGGGCTCTCCAGCAGTATTCCAAAGCCTACGGCTCCGACGATGCACGCCGCGAGTATCTGCCCCTGGCCGGCGAAATAATAGAATACCTGCTCGACAACCGCCACCCCAACTTTCAGGTCCAGCCCGACGGACTCGTGCGCAGCATAGGCACCGACACTCCGGTATCATGGATGAACGCATCGCTCTACGGAAAGCCTGTAGTGCCCCGCACAGGTTATTTGGTTGAGTTCAATGCCCTGTGGTACAACGCCCTTATGTTTGCCGCACAGCTCATGGAGGGTCAGGACGCCTACACCAGCCTGAAAGAACGTGTGATCGCCACAGCCGAATCACTGAAACCGGCGTTTATCAGCACATTCCTCAACGATTACGGTTATCTGTTTGACTATGTCAACGACAACTATGCCGATCCGTCTGTACGCCCCAACATGGCCGTGGCAATAGGACTGGACTATTCACCGCTTGACCGCCGCCAACGCAAATCGGTGCTCGATGTCGTGACCCGCGAACTACTTACGCCAAAGGGTCTGCGCACATTATCGCCCAAGAGTTTCGGTTACCGCCCGTCATATGTGGGTTCTCCCGAAGACCGCGAACTCGCCCTCCACAACGGCTCGGCACGCCCGTGGCTGTTCGGATTCTATGCCGATGCCTATCTGCGCGTGTTCGGCCATAGCGGTGTAAGTTACATAGACCGCATGCTCATCGGTTACGAGGACGAGATGACCCAAGGCTGTATCGGCTCTCTTTCACAGCTTTATGACGGCAACCCGCCATTCAGCGGCCGCGGAGCCATAAGCCATGCCACCAATGTGGCCGGAATCCTGCGCACCATCACCACACTCAAAAAGTTTAACCTCTAAATATCCGCCATATATAAAATCATGAAAGCATTAATGTTCGGGTGGGAATTCCCCCCTCATATCCTCGGCGGACTCGGCACTGCAAGCTACGGACTCACAAAAGGCATGTGGGAATGCGGCGATATGGAAATATCTTTTGTTATTCCCAAGCCATGGGGCGACGAGGACAAAAGTTTTGCCAACATAATAGGAGCATCACAAATCCCCGTAGCATGGCGAGATGTGAGCAGCGAATATGTCGAGCAGCGCATAGGCAAATACATGTCGCCAGATCTCTACTTCCGTCTGCGCTCCAATATCTATGCCGACTTCAACTACATGCGCACCAACGATTTGGGCTGCATAGAGTTCTCCGGACGCTATCCCGATAACCTTCTCGAAGAGATCAACAACTATTCAATATGTGCAGGAGTGATTGCCCGTACGCTCGACTTTGACATAATACACTCCCACGACTGGCTCACCTACCCTGCCGGCATTCATGCCAAGCAGGTGACCGGCAAGCCTCTGGTAATACACGTGCACGCCACTGACTTCGACCGCTCACGCGGAAATGTCAACCCCACCGTGTTCAACATAGAGCGCGACGGCATGACGCAAGCCGACCATATCATCACTGTGAGCAACCTCACACGCCAGACCGTGATAGAGAAATACGGCATCGATCCGGCCAAGGTGACCACCGTGCACAACGCCGTGACTCCTCTGAGCGAAGAACTGCTCAATGTGGAGGTCAACAAGCCCAAGGAGAAGGTTGTAACATTCCTCGGACGAATCACCATGCAGAAAGGCCCCGAATACTTCGTGGAGGCCGCGGCCAAAGTGCTCAAGAACAACCATAATGTACGATTTGTAATGGCCGGAAGCGGCGACATGATGGACAAGATGATACTTCTTGCCGCCGAGCGCGGAATCTCCGACCGCTTCCATTTCCCCGGCTTCCAGAAAGGCAAGCAGGTGTATGAGATGCTCAAGGCAAGTGACGTTTACATCATGCCCTCCGTGTCGGAACCATTCGGCATATCTCCGCTTGAAGCCATGCAGATGGGTGTCCCCTCCATCATATCCAAGCAGAGCGGCTGCGCCGAAATTCTTGACAATGTGATAAAGACCGACTACTGGGACATCGACGCCATGGCCGACGCCATACACGGCATAATCACATATCCCTCCATGTACAACCAGCTCCGTGCCGACGGCCTCGATGAGGTCAACCGCATAACCTGGGACAAAGCCGGAGCCAAAGTGATAGATATATACAAAAAAGTAATCAACAACCAGTAACATCAACAGAACGGCTCAGCCGAATTACATTATAACACAACCCCTATCATGAAAGCTATTTGTTTTTATTTCCAGATTCACCAGCCGTTTCGCCTTAAACGATACCGTTTCTTCGACATAGGTAACGACCATTACTATTACGATGACTTCGCCAACGATGACATTGTGACACGCATAGCCCAACGCAGCTATATTCCTGCCGCAGAGAGCCTGCTGCGCATGCTCGAACAGCACCCTAAATTCCGCTGCGCCCTCTCCATCTCCGGAGTGGCACTCGAACAGTGCGAGCAATATGTGCCCGAGTTCATAGACCTCCTCAAGAAGCTCGCCGCCACAGGCCGCGTGGAATTCCTTGCCGAGACTTACGCCCACTCGCTCTCGTCACTCACCGATCCCGAAGAGTTTGCCAACCAGGTAAAGGTCCACGACAATAAAATCCACGAACTGTTCGGTGTAAAACCTCAGGTGCTCCGCAACACAGAGTTGGTATATTGCGATGAACTCGCGCCCCAGATACTCTCCATGGGCTACAAGGGTGTGATCACCGAAGGCGCCAAACACATACTCGGCTGGAAATCGCCCAACTATGTGTATTCTGCAGCCACGGCACCCAAGCTGAAAATCCTGCTCCGCAATGCCAAACTCTCCGACGATATTTCACGCCGTTTCAGCAATCCCGACTGGGAAGCATATCCCCTTACCGCCGACCGCTACATCGACTGGATCGCATCGACACCTCCCGAAGAGCAGATTATCAACCTGTTCATGAACCTGGAGACATTCGGTGAATTCCAGACACGCGAGACCGGCATATTCCAGTTCCTCGAAGCACTTCCGCATTTCGCCCAGGAACGCGGTGTGGAATTCTGGACTCCTACCGAAGCCGTAACAAAACTGAAATCCGTGGGCGAACTGTCGATCATGCACCCCATATCATGGACCGACGAAGCCCGCGACACCTCAGCATGGCTCGGCAACAAACTTCAGAACGAGGCATTCCGTAAACTCTATTCAGTGGCCGAACGAGTGCGCCTGTGCAACGACCGCCGACTGAAACAGGACTGGTATTACCTCCAGGCAGCCGACCACCTGTTCTACATGGCCACCAAGCACCTCGCCGACGGAGCCGCACACTCCAACTTCAGCCCCTATGAGACACCCTTTGCGGCGTTTACAAACTACATGAACGCCCTTTCGGACTTCATAGTGAGAGTGGAGGAACAGTATCCCCTGTCAATCGAAAACGAAGAACTCAACGCCCTGCTCACCACTATACGTAACCAGGAACGCGAAATAGAGACTCTCAACAAGGAAGTGGCATCGATGCGCAAGAACATAGAGCACTTCAACGAAGAACACCTGCTGCGCGAAAACAAAGTGGGAGCGCCCGTATCCACCGACGCACCGGAAAAGGAGAGCAAACCGGCCCGAAAAACCTGCAAAACCAAAGCACCGGCCAAGAAATGCGCCACCAAAAAGAAATCCGCCGACAAAGAATAACACCTCGGAGGAAATCAGCACTGACTAAATAGTAAAGCCCGAATAGTTATTGTCAACTATTCGGGCTTTTATAGTCTATATTACTGCAGTTAGTCCAATAAATATCATTCCAAACAAGAAAAGCCGGCAATCTGGATCAGATCACCGGCTCTTGTAATATCCACACCAAAGGATGCGATGAAACTCCGAATGACAGGGTTTGAGTGCTCGCCGACCTTTGTAATCCGCCTGTGCTTCGATAGCAACTCTTGCGAGCGGGGCCCGCCATCGGACGACTAAGCTTGTCTCGGTATTTCAAATGTAATTGATGAGTTTCCCAATCTACTTTGATGTGGTATAAGTTAGTTCAATGTTCTCTCTCTACAGATGCTTCGGACATCTCTCCGTCTGCATTTGTATAACGCAAAGTTAATAATGCATGTTCGCTTTTCCAAATATTTTGCAGATTTTTTTTATCAAAAAAATCACACCTCAATGTAACTAATCATATATTTGCAACGTCAAATTAGAAAAGACCACTATTCACATAGAAAATCATCACATGATAATCCGGTTAAAAGACATAAACAAGACATATCCAGGCGCCGTGCCGCTGCATGTGTTAAAGGGCATCACTCTTGACATTGACCGCGGAGAGCTTGTATCGATCATGGGCGCATCGGGCTCCGGCAAATCCACCCTGCTCAACATACTCGGCATTCTTGACAACTATGACTCAGGAGAATATTACCTCGACGGAACCCTGATAAAAAACCTCAGCGAAAACCGCGCCGCCGAATTACGTAACCGCATGATAGGCTTCGTGTTCCAATCGTTCAATCTGATAAGTTATAAAAACGCGATGGAAAACGTGGCTCTTCCCCTCTTCTATCAGGGAGTGTCACGCCGCAAACGCAACGCCATGGCCATGGAACAGCTCGAACGCATGGGGCTTGCCGACCGTGCCAGGCATCTGCCGTCGGAAATGTCGGGCGGACAGAAACAGCGCGTGGCCATAGCCCGCGCACTTATCACCCGGCCGTCCATCATTCTGGCCGATGAGCCCACCGGAGCCCTCGATTCAAAAACATCGGGCGATGTGATGCAGGTGCTACGCAACCTCAATTCCGAAGGCATGACCATAGTCATAGTGACCCACGATCCGGGCGTAGGCGCGCAGACCGGCCGCATTATCCGCATCACCGACGGACTTATCACCCAATAGCCCCTACCCGC
This sequence comes from uncultured Muribaculaceae bacterium, assembly GCA_910578805.1. Taxonomy (GTDB): domain Bacteria; phylum Bacteroidota; class Bacteroidia; order Bacteroidales; family Muribaculaceae; genus Paramuribaculum. The sequence goes on from CAJTRS010000001.1 coordinate 106,086, forward strand.
CATGTTTGACCTATTCAGGGAAATATCACAGACACTCCGCAACAACAAACTGCGCACCGCTCTCACAGGCTTTGCCGTGGCATGGGGCATATTCATGCTTATAATACTTTTAGGTATGAGCCGCGGTGTATATAACAATTTCAATTCTTTTGCATCGGCCGACAATGCCAACACTATGGGAGTGTGGGGTGGCTGGACTTCAAAAGCCTACAAAGGATACAAAGAGGGACGCTCCATAGGCCTCAAGGATTCCGATCTGCCTAAGATAATGCAAAGCGACCGCCGGCGCATCAGTTCCGCACAAGGCTCCATCGTGCTCGACTCTGCCAATATTTCCACCGCCACCGATTACATTACCGACGCCATGTACGGCCGCTACCCCGATGAAGTCCGATATGCCAAGTTGCGCATGGCTTACGGCCGCTTCCTCAATCAGCCGGATATGGATATGAAGCGCAAGGTAGTGGTCATATCCCGGCAGAATGCCAGAATACTGTTTGGTGACGAAAGCAAAGCCGTAGGGCAATATGTCAAAGCCATGTCTCTGGCCTGGCAGGTGATAGGAGTATATGACCACGACTGGGAACGCGGAAGCTACGTACCATACACCACCGCCATGATGCTCAACGGTAACGACGGACGCCTGTCGGAGATAATGGTACGCATAACAGACGTACACACCATCGAGGAGGGCGAAGATGTGGAGCAGTCTGTAAAAACCGCGCTCGCCGCAGCCCACGAATTCTCGCCCGACGACCGGAGCGCAATACATATATGGAACCGTTTCAACAACTATCTGAGTAATATGCAGGCCACCGGCATTCTCAACATAGCCATATGGATCATAGGTCTGCTCACCATGCTTTCAGGCATAGTGGGTGTGAGCAACATCATGTTTGTATCCGTTCGTGAACGCACCCACGAGATAGGCATACGCCGGGCCATCGGCGCAAAACCCCGCAGCATACTCCTCCAGATCGTGACAGAAAGTGTGGCCATCACCACCCTGTTCGGTTATATAGGCATAGTCATGGGCACCATAGTAACCGGACTTGTGGCAAAACTCACCGAAGGCACCGATTTTCTGAAAGACCCCACCGTCAATATATCCATAGCCGTACAGGTTACCATAGTGCTGATAATAGCCGGAGCCTTGGCCGGACTTTTCCCGGCCATAAAGGCAACAAAAGTGAAACCGGTGGAAGCCCTGCGCGATGAATAACCCCTCAAAGACCCTCCAAAAGTGAAACATCAGATATTCGACATAGAAAACTGGCGGGAGATAGGCGCCACCCTGTCACGCAACAAGACCCGCACATTCCTGACCGCTTTCGGCATATTCTGGGGCACGGCCATGCTCGCCATGCTTTGGGGTGGCGCAGCCGGCCTGGAAGGACTGCTGAGGCGCAATTTCGACGGTATGGCCACCAACATGGGCGCTTGCTTTCCTCAGCGCACCTCCATGTCCTACCGCGGATTCAACAAAGGCATGAACTGGCAGATGGACGATTCGGACATAACTTTCATTCGCCGCACATGCCCATATATAGAATACTCCTCCACCATGAATTTCGGAGGCGCTGTGGTCAAATACGGCACCCGCAACAATGCCGGACAGGTACAAGGCGTGGAAAGCGATTTCTTCAAAATACAGATTCCTGTGCTCTTTGAAGGGCGCTTCATTAATGAAAGCGATGTGGCGCAGACCCGCAAAGTGGCCATTTTAGGCAAAAACGTAGCCGCCGAACTGATGGGAGCGGAACCGGCTGTGGGCAAATATGTGTCGGTCAACAACATCTACTTTCTCGTAATTGGTGTTGTGGGGCAGCGGGGCGAGGCTTCCATAGGCGGGCGCCTTGACAATGCAGTGATAATTCCTTCCACCACCATGCGACGCGCATTCAACTATGGCGACAAAATACACTTCTTCCTCTACACCGCACTCCATGGCCATTCGCCTAAAGAGATAGAGCCGGCCGTGTGGCGCGCAGTGCTCACACACCACCCTTTGAATCCCGCAGACAAGGAAGCCATATGGTTTCTTGATGTGTCAGAACAGTTCAAGATGATTGACAACCTTTTCATCGGCATCAGTCTGCTGGCACTGTTCGTGGGCATGGGCACACTACTCGCCGGCATAATAGGCGTGGGCAACATCATGTGGATCATAGTAAAGGAACGCACTCAGGAGATAGGCATACGTCGGGCCATCGGCGCAACTCCGGCCGACATCATAACCCAGATTCTCTCGGAAAGCGTGGTGCTGACCACCATAGCCGGCATAGCCGGTATATGCTTTGCCACTGCGGTGCTCGCCATAACCGACACCATGACCTACGACCCGCTGTACGGATCGGCTCATTTCCAACTCACATTCAAGCATGCCATAACAATAATGACCGCATTTTTAGTGCTCGGCACAGGAGCCGGTCTCATTCCCGCCATAAAAGCCATGCGCATCAAACCCATAGAGGCCATGAACGACAAATAATCCCATCACAACTGACAAATAAATAAAAAAACATACTGACACCAATATGAAAAAATTTTTTCGGATCTTGCTTTGGATCATAGTAGCCGCCCTGTTCATAGGCACATTCGTGTATCTGTATTTCAACTCCAAGCCAAAGGAGACGTACTACAGCATAGTTTCACCTGACACCGGCACCATCGAACGCACAACGGTACTGACAGGAAAGATCGAACCACGCGACGAGATACAGATAAAGCCACAGATATCAGGCATCATCACACAGATAAACGTACAGCCGGGCGACATGGTGCGTCAGGGCGATGTGATAGCGGTGATAAAGGTGATACCTGACGCGTCACAGCTGTCCAATGCCGAAACGAGTGTCAACCAGGCCCAGATCAATCTTGAGGACGCACGGCTCAAGCATGAGCGCAACACAGTGCTATACGAAAAAAGACTCATCTCACGTGAGGAATTCGAGAACACACTTGCCACATACAACAAAGCCCGCGAAGAACTTGATGCTGCCCGTGACGCCGTGAATATAGTGAAACAGGGAGTGTCGCGCTACAATGCCTCCGAGGCCAACACCCAGGTGCGCGCCACTATCGACGGACTCGTACTCGATGTACCCGTCAAAGTCGGAACATCTGTAATACAAGCCAATACATTCAACGACGGCACCACCGTGGCCACAATCGCCGATATGAACAAACTCATATTCAAAGGCAATGTCGATGAGACCGAAGTGGGATCGCTAAAAGTGGGAATGCCCATGACCATCACCATAGGCGCCATACCTGACTATTCCTCGGAAACGGTTATCGAGTACATATCGCCAAAAGGAGTGGAGACCAACGGAGCCAACACATTTGAACTGAAAGCCGCCATTGATTCCGAAAGCGGCATGCAGCTGCGCTCAGGCTACAGTGCCAACGCCACCGTGGCTCTCACCCGCTCCGACAGTGTGCTGCGTGTGCCTGAAAGCGTGGTGGAATTTGCCGGTGACTCCACATTCGTGTATCTGCTCACTGACACTGTGGAAACACAGAAATTCACACGCAAACCAATCGCCACAGGTGTCAGCGACGGCATAAACATTGAAGTTAAATCAGGTATCGACAGTTCGGCGAAACTGCGCGGAGCCGAAATCAAGGAAATGTAATCAATCCGTATCACATCTACACAGACACAATCATGAACCGCATCGCATACACCGCCGCACTATTCCTGTCTTCGGTCACGCTGACCGCATCGGCTGCCGGAGAATGGAGTCTTGACAGTTGCATATCCTACGCCATAAACCACAATATCGAAGTGCGCAGCCGTAACCTTGACAGGACTTCTGCCGAACTTGATGTTACAGAGGCCAAGGACGCATTTCTGCCCACACTTGATGCCGGAGCATCACAATCGTTCAACTTCGGCCGCGGTCTGACCTCGGAGAACACCTATGCCAACCGCAACACTTCGCAATTCGGCTGGAATGTGTCACTCTCCGTACCGTTGTTCCAAGGCCTGTCGGCAGTGCGCCGTCTCGATTATTCCCGTGCCAGTCTCCGCGCCATAGCCGAACAGTGCGAGGCCGTAAAGGACGATGTGACACTCAACGTGATAACCGGTTATCTACAGGTACTGTACTGTAAGGAAATGCTTGCCGTGGCCAATGAACAGGCACGCATGTCAAAAGTGGAACTCGCCCGTAGGGAAGCTCTGCTTGAAGCCGGCAAGATACCCGAACTGGACCTCATACAGGCAAGATCACAGGTAGCACAGGACGAACTGTCAGTGGTCAATGCCACCAACGACCACACCCTGGCTCTGCTTGACCTGTCACAGCTGTTGCAGCTGCCGACAATGGACGGATTCGACATACTGCCTCTGTCTGACTCCGACACTCCGGTACTGTCGGCCGATGAGGTATATGCCAATGCACTGCAACACAACCATGCCCTGCGGGCCGCCAATCTGGCTGTAACAGCAGCAGACAAAAACGTGACATTAGCCAAGAGCGGATACTTACCGAGACTGTCGTTCAACGCCGGACTCGGAAGCAGCTACTATAAACTTTACGGTGAACCCAATCCGCCATTCCACCGTCAGATGCGTGACAACTTCAATAAATCGCTCGGATTCACACTGACCATACCTCTATTCGACGCCTTCTCCACACGCAACTCTGTGCGCAAGGCACGCCTTCAGAAACTTTCGGCCGAACTGCAGTTTGACGATGCCACAACCAGACTCTACAAATCCATACAGCAGGCCTACCACCAGGCTGTCGCCGCCGGACAGAAACGCCACTCAAGCGAAATCGCATGTCAGGCCACCAAAGCCGCACTTGACGCCATGCGGGAAAAGTATGACTATGGCCGCGCCAACGCCACCGAATTCGAGCAGGCCAAAACGGAATACATCAAGGCTGCCTCCGAAGCCGTGCAAGCCAAATTCGAATCCATACTGCGCATGAGGATTCTGATGTTCTACAACCGTACAGAATAGCCATAAATAGTCCGTAATGTCCCTATATTGGCATTACGGGTATATTGCCACCTCATTGTTGCTCGATTGTAATAAATTATATATCTTTGCATCTGCTGTACAACAATGTTTTTTATTCAGTACCGATGATCAAAGAATCCTTGGAGAAAGTAATGAGTGAGGATATGTCAGAGATATGGACTATCCTGAACGGTGATGAAAAGCGTAAGATCACCGACAATTTCACACTTCACCACTTCAAGAAAAACCAGATAATATACGCCGAACGCGAAAACCCCGAGTTCCTGTGGTGCCTGCTCAAGGGCAAAGCCAAGTTGTACAAGGACGGCGTGGGCGGACGCCAACAGATATTGCGCCTCATAAGCCCGGTGCAGTATTTCGGCTACCGTGCCTATTTCGCCAACGAACCTTACGTACACACCGCCGCCGCCATGGAATCCTCCACAGCAGGAGCGTTTCCCATGTCGGTGGTAAGAGAACTTATTGACAACAACCGCGATGTGGCCTGGTTCTTTATCCATGAGCTATCGCGTAACCTCGGCAGTGCCGACACCCGTACGGTGAACCTCACGCAGAAACACATACGCGGACGTCTGGCCGAAGCACTGGTGGTACTGATAGAACATTACGGATTTGAGGACGACGGTATCACACTGCGCGTGTATATGGCACGCGAAGATTTGGCCAACCTGTCAAACATGACCACGTCCAATGCCATTCGCACACTGACGGCATTTGTCAACGAGAAGATAATAGTGGTAGATGGCCGCCAGATAAAAATAATCAATGAACCGATGCTCCAAAAAATCAGCAAATTCGGTTAACCGTCAAAACAAACCCGCCGCCATGGATCTTAATACAGTTACACACAACATAAATACTTACATGAGCATTGAATCTCTCAATGCCATGCAACTGGCCATGCTGGCCGACACCCACCGGCAGATGGTGCTCATAGCCCCCACCGGCTCGGGAAAGACCATAGCGTTCGCGGCACGAATGCTGACGGCACTTCCAAACCCCGGACCTGAAGTACAGGCTGTGGTCATAGCACCGTCGCGTGAATTAGTCATACAGATAACCGACGTGATGCGCCGTATAGCCCGCGGCTACAAGACGGTGGCTCTCTACGGAGGTCACCCCATGGACGATGAAATAAAGTCACTAAACCCTGTACCTCAGATCATCGTGGCGACTCCCGGACGCCTGCTTGATCACCTGCAGCGCACCACTCTTTCTATCCACTCACCCAGGGTGATGGTACTTGACGAGTATGACAAATCACTCGAGCTCGGATTTGAAGGCGAGATGAAGCGCATATTAAACCGATGCGGCATGCCTCAACAGCTGTTTCTTACATCGGCCACAGAACTCAAAGAGTTTCCATCTTATCTCAATCTAAAATCACCCGCCGTCATACGTCATGCCGGAAATGACACACCCCAAGACCGTACGGAAACAGTGGAAGTGCCAAGCCACACGCCTGACAAATTAGACACATTGGTCAATCTGCTTCACACCCTGCCACCGCAATCACGTACCATAGTGTTTGCCAACCACCGTGAAAGCGCAAACCGCATATACTCACGGCTACGGCAGGAAAAGATCGATGCCGGCCTGTACCATGGCGAACTTGACCAGTTACAGCGCTTCAATGCTCTCCGCCTGCTCGAAAACGGCACCACCCCCGTGCTGGTATCCACCGATCTGGGTTCGCGCGGTATCGACATAACTGGTGTAACCGACATAATCCATTACCACATACCGGTATCGGAACAGACCTGGACTCACCGCAACGGCCGCACCGCCCGTATCGACAATGAAGGCACTGTCTATGTTATCCTCTCGGAAAAGGACACCATACCTCCGTATATCCACTTTGACCGGACTTTTGATCCACCGGTATCGCCACATATACCACTGCGTTCCGCCACTGCCACTCTCCACATTGCAGCCGGAAAGAAAGAAAAGATATCGCGGGGCGACATTCTGGGCTTCCTCCTGGCCAACACACCGCTCGCGAGCGAAAGCATCGGCAAAATCACCGTAAGCGACCATCACTCACTCGTGGCCGTGCCCCGCGACATGGCCTCACAGATAACCGAACTGGTGAAACCGCTTAAGCTCAAAGGAAAAAAAGTGCGCATATCGCTCATTAAATCATAGAGATTTAAAGTGACTGCCATATGTATGCCCGTGTAGCCGCAATGGCACACTCCGGGCTTCAATGTGCCATAGGTTAAATTGCTGAAAAAATACACGGACTGTAAAAGTTTTGTTTATTTTTGCAATAACGTTTCACCAAAACAACAAGTAACTATGGCAAAAATATCAGGAGCAGTGGAAATAAACCGCGAACGGTGCAAAGGCTGCGAGTTATGCGTAGTGGCCTGCCCCGTCAAGGTTCTCAGCCTCCAGCCCAAAGAGGTCAATGACCGAGGATATCACTACGCATATACCCAATTTCCCGACAAATGTATCGGTTGCGCGGCATGTGCCCTTGTATGCCCCGATGCGTGCATTGAAGTGTTTCGCGCAGTGGAGAAATAATTCTCCGAAAACCTATACATCAATAACCCCACCATTAACAAACAAAAGTGCCGGACCGGGCATATGCATACCTCCGGCCAACATACAGATATGAAAGAAGACGTAAAACTGATGAAGGGAAACGAAGCGATAGCCCATGCCGCGATCCGCTACGGCGTTGACGGCTACTTCGGTTATCCCATCACGCCGCAAAGCGAAGTCCTCGAGACCCTTGAAGCCCTCATGCCATGGGAAACAACCGGTATGACCGTACTTCAGGCCGAAAGCGAAGTGGCCTCGATCAACATGGTATATGGCGGCGCCTCCACCGGCAAGGCTGTGATGACATCATCGTCAAGTCCGGGCATAAGCCTCATGCAGGAAGGCCTGTCGTACATAGCAGCAGGCGAGCTTCCCGCACTTATAGTCAATGTGATGCGCGGCGGCCCCGGACTCGGCACCATACACCCCTCGCAAAGCGATTATTTCCAGGCAGTGAAAGGCGGCGGTCACGGTGACTACCATTATATTGTACTCGCCCCTTCCACAGTGCAGGAGATGGCCGACTTCGTGTGTCTCGGTTTCGATCTCGCATTCAAATACCGCACTCCCGCCATGCTTCTTGCCGACGGAGTTGTAGGCCAGATGATGGAAAAAGTGGTGCTTCCGCCCGCTCGCCCGAGACGCACCGACGAAGAGATAGCCCGCCAGTGTCCGTGGGCCGTGACTGGACGGTCAAAAGGACGCAAGCCCAATGTACTCACCACCCTGGAGCTTGACAGCGCCAAGATGGAGGTGAACAACGAACGTTTTCAGGCCACCTACCGCGAAATCGAAGCCAATGAGGTGCGCTATCAGGAATACTTCACCGACGATGCCGAATACATATTCGTGGCGTTCGGCTCCATAGCCCGCATATGCCTCAAAGCCATAGAGGACGCCCGCGCGCAGGGCATAAAGCTCGGCTTGATACGTCCCATCACCCTTTGGCCGTTCCCGACAAAAGTCATCTCCGACTACTCGCACCGCTGCAAAGGCATAATGGTTGTGGAACTCAATGCCGGCCAGATGATACAGGACGTGCGTCTGGCGGTGGAAGGCCGCGTGCCGGTATGGCACTACGGACGTATGGGAGGCATAGTCCCCAATCCGCAGGAAGTGCTCGACGCGCTGACAGCCAATATAGACAAAGCCTGAACACATACGGGCATAATCAACACTAACAGACTTAAACCGTTATGAATCCCGAAGATATAAAGCGAAGCGAGAACAAGGTCTATTCCCGGCCCGAACTTCTCAACGACATGCCCATGCACTATTGCCCCGGCTGCTCCCACGGTGTGGTGCACAAACTGGTGGCCGAAGTGCTCAAGGAGATGGGCGTGGAACACAACTGCATAGCCGTGGCTCCCGTGGGCTGCGCCGTGTTTGCCTACAACTATATCGGAGTTGACTGGATAGAAGCCGCGCACGGCCGCGCACCTGCCGTGGCCACAGGCGCCAAACGCCTCAACCCCGACCGTCTGGTATTCACCTATCAGGGCGATGGCGACCTTGCGGCAATAGGAACCGCCGAAACCATACACGCCGCCAACCGTGGCGAAAACATCACCATCATATTTATCAACAATGCCATATACGGCATGACCGGAGGACAGATGGCACCCACCACACTGGAAGGACAGAAAACAGCCACCACTCCTTACGGACGTCGAGTGGACCTCAACGGATATCCGCTCAAGATAAGCAACCTGCTTGCACAGCTTGACGGCACATGCTACGTGACCCGTCAGGCCGTACACACTCCGGCTGCCGTGCGCAAGGCCAAAGCCGCCATACGTCACGCATTCGAAGCCTCTTACAGCGGACACGGAACTTCGGTTGTAGAGATCGTAAGCACATGCAACAGCGGCTGGAAAATGACACCGGCAAAAGCAAATGAATGGATGGTGGAAAATATGTTTCCCGCCTATCCCCTCGGTGACCTTAAAAACAACTTTGAAAAATGAAAAAAGAGATAATTATAGCAGGTTTCGGCGGACAGGGAGTGCTCTCCATGGGCAAGATTCTCGCATATGCCGGATTGATCGACGACCTTGAGATAACATGGATGCCGTCATACGGCCCGGAACAGCGCGGCGGTACCGCCAATGTCACCGTGGTGCTCAGCGACACGTCCATCAGTTCGCCGGTACTCGACAGTTTCGATACGGCAGTGATACTCAACCAGCAGAGTCTCGACAAATTTGAATCGAAAGTAAAGCCGGGCGGAGTACTCATATATGACCCTTACGGCATACACCATGCCCCCACTCGCACCGACATAAGTATCTACCCCGTGGAGGCCATGGAAGCCACCATCGATCTTAACAATTCCAAAGCCTACAACATGGTGGTGCTTGGAGCTCTGCTGAAAGTCAATCCTGTGGTCGATATCGAATCGGTTATGGCCGGATTGAAAAAAGCCCTCCCCGAGCGTCACCACCATTTGTTGCCCCTCAACCGACAGGCCATATCGCGCGGCATGACTTTGATTGCCGATGAAGATATAAAACCCTGACATGCAGCAATCACACGACACATAATCGTATTTTTGAAAAAATTTAGCGACACAATCAGCTCTCTTTATAAAAAATATCTTACTTTTGTAGCTGTAAAATTGTTCATTCGTTATATAACCTAAAATTATTCATCATGGCTTACGTAATTACCGACAAATGCGTTGCTTGTGGAACTTGTCTTCCCGTTTGCCCCGTAGAGGCTATCTCTGAAGGCGATATCTATCACATCGATCCCGATACTTGCATCGAATGTGGTTCATGTGCCGAAGTATGCCCCAGCGAAGCTATCATTCCGGGCTAAGCAACAAAGCATAGCAAATTCAGTGAAGCGGTGCGGACATACTTGTTCGCTCCGCTTCTTTCTTAGCCAAAAAACTCCACCCGATAAAAAATATACACCGGCACCGCCACGTTAATACCTATATGAAACGTATTCTATACATAGCCTGCATAATAACATGCATCATGGGCTCCTCATGCCGTGGACCGAAACTCGCCACAGCCGACGCGCAGATGGAACGCGGCGAATATTACGATGCCGCCAAGACATACCGCAAGATTTATAACAAACTCACCAAACGCGAGGAACGCCCGCTCCGCGGCGAAGTCGCATTCAAGATGGCCGAAGCGCATCGCCGGCTGAGCCAGTGGGCACGCGCCTCGGCGGCATATCAGAACGCCATACGCTACGGCTATCCCGACTCAATGGCTCAGTTGCATCTTGCCGAAATGCTCCACGCCGAAGGCAAATACACCGCCGCGGCACGTGCCTACGAAGAATACCTGATGCGCACTCCCGGATCGGCCATTGCCATGAACGGCCTGGAGGGTGCCCGCAAGGCACAGCTTCTGAAGGAGAACCCCACACGATATGTGGTCAAGAACGCAAAACTGTTCAATTCGCGCCGAGCCGACTTCGCTCCGATGCTCAATAACGACATACTCTATTTCACCACCACCAACGAAAAGGTTACCGGCGACAACCGAAGCGAGATTACCGGAATGAAAAAGAGCGATATATGGCAGGCCCGCAAGAATGAACGCGGAGAGTGGCAACGCCCGGAACCGGTAGAAGGCGAGCTCAACTCAGACATGGACGAAGGAATAGTGTCATTCTCCCCTGACGGCAACACCATGTATCTCACCAAGGCACGCCGGTCGCCGAACTCCAACACAAGCGTGGAGATATTTACCTCCCAACGTAACGACGCTCAATGGAGCGCTCCTGTAAAATTCGACGTCACGACCGACACGATTTCGGCATTCGGCCACCCCGCAGTGTCACCGTCCGGCGAATACCTCTACTTCAGCAGCGACATGCCGGGCAACGGAGGCAAGGACATATGGCGCATAAATCTCATAGAGCGCGCAGGCTCGCTTGAAAACCTTGGCGACGACATCAATACCGCCGGTGATGAGGAATTTCCCTATATGCTTACTGACAGCATAATGTACTTCTCTTCCAACGGTCACCCCGGACTCGGAGGTCTCGACATATTCAAAGCCGTGCTCCAGCCTTCGGGACAATGGACCGTGACAAATATGGGTGTGCCAATCAACTCGTCGGCCGATGATTTCGGCATCACATTTGCCCCGAGCGACATTGAAGAAGGATTTTTCAGCTCCAACCGCGGCGACAACCGCGGCTATGACCACCTATACTCATTCCAGTTGCCCGATCTGCAGATATCCCTGTCGGGCTATGTGACAGACCTCGATGAGGAACCCATAGCCAACGCCGTAATCAGAGTAGTGGGCAACGACGGCTCCAACCAGCGCACCACATCGCGTGCCGACGGATCGTTCTCATTCCCTCTGCAACGAGGAGTAAGCTACGCCATGCTCGCCGGAGCAAAAGGATATCTCAACGCTCGACAGGAATTTGCCACCGACACAGCCGAAGTCGATGCCGACTATGGTGTGGATTTCATGCTTGCCTCACTCAACAAGCCCAACATTGTTGAAAACATATTCTATGACTTTGACCGCGCCACCCTGCGCCCCGAATCAAAAGAGGCTCTCGACGGACTTGCACAACTACTGCGCGACAATCCCAACATAACCATCGAAATGGCATCGCACACTGACCGCATAGGCTCTGACGAATACAACCTCAGTCTCTCCGAGCGCCGTGCCAAAGCCGTGATAGACTACCTGATTGAAGAAGGCATTTCCACCGACCGCCTGCAACATCAGGGATATGGAAAATCGCGACCTAAAACAGTGACAAAACGTGTGGCCCGCCTGTATCCGCAGTTTAAAGAGGGCGATACACTGACAGAGGAATTCATTCTGAGTCTCGAAAACGAAGCCGACCGTGAGGCTGCCGACCAGATCAACCGACGTACGGAATTTCAGGTACTGTCAGTTGATTACAATATGTTCTGACCACTGTCCCATCACATAAACTACAATGAGATTCCGCACAGAAATTCCGCCACTCGATTATCCGGGACTTATAAATCACTCGACTCCGGTGGTCATGCTGGGTTCCTGTTTTTCCGACAACATAGGACTCAGACTCCGTGAAAGACTCATACCGGCATTGGTCAATCCGATGGGAACGCTGTACAATCCGCGTAGCATCGAGACGGTAATACGACGCATCATCGACGGAACCCCGTTCACTATAGATGACCTCATTCAACACGGACGCACGTACCACAGCTTCCTGTGTCACTCATCGCTTTCATCGGTCGATCCTGAACTGATGCTGCGTCGTCTGAACCAAAGGCTCGAAACAAGCGCCGATATCATACGCCGATGCGGGACGGTGGCTGTGACTGTCGGTACGGCATACGTGTTTACCCACAACCGTACCGGACTCACCGTGGCCAACTGCCACAAGCTACCCGCAGCCGAATTCACCCGCAGCCGGCTGTCAGTGGAAGAAGCCACCGAATCACTGTCAACAATAACCGATATGATCACATCGGTCAATCCAGATGTCAAGATTATATTTACCGTAAGCCCCATCAGACATATGGCCGACGGAGCCCACGGCAACCAACTCAGCAAATCCACCTTGCTATTGGCTGTAGATAATACAGTGGCTTCCCACCCTGACAACACCATCTACATGCCGGCTTATGAATTAGTGCTCGATGACCTTCGCGACTACCGGTTTTATGCAGCCGACATGTGCCACCCCTCCGACACCGCTGCCGATTATGTATATGAATACTTCGAGCGGTCGTTTTTCGATGAACCGACACGCATACTCGCCGCACGATGCCTAAAAATGACACGCCGCATGACACACCGCCACATGAGTGATGATACCGAGGCTATCGAAGCATTTGCCAAGGCTACTGAGGCCATGCGCAGCGAGCTGCTCATGCAACACCCGTATCTGAATCTGTCAATAAATCTTGCAAAGATATAATCCACCATTAGAAACCCACAAAGTCATGACATATACCACTTCCGACATCAGCTCCATACTCAACCTCGATGTCCATGCTCCACAACGCCGGATAAATGTGCTGCTCACCGACAGCCGGTCACTCACCTACCCCGATCTGTCATTGTTTTTCGCCATAAGCACTCCCACCAACGATGGTCACCGCTACATCAGGCCTCTCTATGAAATGGGTGTCAGAGCATTCTGCGCCACCCATATACCCGATGATATGAACTATGTCGATGACGCCGTGTTTTTCATAGTGCCCGATGTGACCAAGGCTTTGCAGACCATTGCCCGCCACCACCGCATGCAATTCACAATGCCGGTGATAGGCATTACCGGCAGCCGCGGAAAGACCACCGTAAAAGAGTGGCTCAACCAGCTACTGTCACCTGACTACAATATTGTGCGCAGCCCGCGCAGTTACAATTCACAGATAGGCGTGCCGCTGTCAGTGTGGGAAATCAATGCCGATACCCGGCTGGCCATATTCGAAGCAGGCATATCGCAGCGCGGCGAAATGGCTACACTGCAGTCACTCATTCGCCCCAATATAGGCATAATCACAAATATCAGTAGCGAGCACCGCGAAGGATTCAGTTCCAAGCGCCAGAAATGCATCGAAAAGGTGCGCCTGTTCAAGGAATGCGAATGCCTGATATACTGCGGAGATGATCCTCTCATATCCGAAGCCATAGAGTCGTCGGCACCTGCGGGAATTGAACTGTGGTGGTCCATGACCGACGCCAACGCCCCCCTGTACATTACCGCTATCGAAACCGGCGACGAACAAACAGATATCCGTTACATCTATCTCGGTACAGAATCATGCCTCACCATACCGTTCGTGACCGAAGCGGAGATACAGAATGCCATACACTCATTGGCCGTGATGCTCTATCTCAACATAGACCGCGACACCATAGCCTCACGCATGGCGGCCCTTACGCCGGTGGGCACACGCCTCAATGTGATAGAAGGCGTCAACGACTGCATGATAATCTACGACTCCTACACCTCCGATCTCCACTCGTTGGCTCCAGCCATAGATTTCATGACACGCCGACGCACATCGCGCCGCACCACCACTCTGATACTAAGCGATGTCATGCACGAGACCATGTCGGCACCTCATTTGTACCAGGCTGTGGCCGAACTTGTAAAATGTAAGAAAATAGACCGTGTGATCGGCATCGGCGAGGAGTTCATACGCAACTCCCGCTATTTCGACACGGCGGCCACATTCTATCCCGATACCGCCGCATTCCTGTCAACAGTGTCACCCGGAGATTTTGACAGCGAGCTGATATTGATAAAGGGCGCACCATCGTTCCACTTCGACCTTATAGCCGATATGCTCGAAGCCCGGCAGCATGAAACGGTACTGGAGGTCAACCTTGATTCTGTGGTACATAATTTCAATATGTTCCGCGCCATGATACGCCCCACCACGGGCATAGTGTGCATGGTGAAAGCGTCGGGTTACGGAGCCGGTTCCTACGAGTTAGCCAAGACCCTACAGTCACAGGGAGCATCGTATCTGGCAGTAGCCGTGCTTGATGAAGGTGTGGACCTGCGCCGCGCCGGCATCACCATGCCAATAATGGTACTCAACCCTAAGGTGGTCAATTACCGGACCCTGTTTGCCTACAATCTCGAGCCGGAGATATTCAGCATGGATATCCTCAACGAGATCATACGCGAAGGAGAAAAATACGGCATTACCGACTATCCCGTGCATATAAAACTCGACACAGGCATGCACCGTCTCGGATTTCTCGAAGACGACCTACCCGAGGTCATAGACATACTCAAGCGTCAGAAAGTGATCCGGCCGGCCTCGGTATTCAGCCATCTGGCTGCTGCCGATGCACCTGACATGGACGACTACACCATGGAGCAGTTCGCCCTGTTTGACCGCTGCTGCGACAGACTCCAATCGGCTTTCCGCCACCATATAATGCGCCATATACTCAACTCCACAGGCATATCACGCTTTCCTCAGCACCAACACGATCTGGTGCGTCTCGGCATATGCCTTTACGGTATTCCCACCATGACTGACGGCTCTCAGGACGGCCTGAGACAGGTTTCATCGCTTACCACCACCATCATCTCCATAAAGGAATGGCCCGAGGGCACCACCATAGGCTATAACCGCCGCGGGGTGTGCCGCCGCCACTCACGCATAGCCACCATACCGGTAGGCTACGCCGACGGCATAAACCGCCATCTGGGCAATGGGGGCATGCGGGTGCTAATAAACGGAGTGCGCTGCCCCTCTATAGGCAATGTGTGCATGGACGCATGCATGATCGATGTGACCGATGTGAAATGCGATGTCGGCGACCGTGTGGAGATATTCGGCGAGCATATACCTGTGGCCGAAATAGCAGACACTCTCGATACCATACCGTATGAAGTACTCACATCGGTATCGTCGAGAGTGAAGCGTGTGTATTACCGCGAATAAGCGGCAATACTTTTTTGAATGGATTTCTTATTTCTTAGCGAAGACGGTCGTAGGACCGGAGCAGACGCTGGTCGGCCGAGATGAACCGGTAGGCAGCCACAAGTGTGATCAGCGTGCCAACAAGCAACAGTCCGCCACCACCCCACTGCGGGTGAAGAACCACCTGAGGATTGGTGTCGGCATAACTGCATGTGAGCAGATAGATGACCATTCCTGCACTTGCGAGTGTGGACACTATGGCCAAAGCCACTACCAACTTCTGAACGCTCTGTTTCTTGAACAGAAATATCGCGATAAGAGATAACAATGCCGCCACACATACCGGCACCATAACCCCCTGCTGGCTTACAGCCACAAGCGGGGCAAGACCCATATCAGCCAGACCGTCGGTCACATTCCAGAACCCGAAAGGTGTAAACATGAATATAACCAACAGGACTACAGCTATGAGCAGAAACAAGGACTGGATACGTTGTATTACCATAATCGTAACTTTTTTTGTATATACTTGAATTAATAATACTAATAACGCTGCAAAGATACTTAATTACCGATGCCGCACGATATTTTTTACTAAATTTGTGATATAATCGACATTTTATGGACACTTCACGACCACTGATTTTCATTACCAACGATGACGGTGTGGATTCACCCGGCATCAGATACCTCATAGAGACAGTAGCCGACATGGGTACTGTGATAGTAGTGGCTCCCGATGCTCCACGTTCGGGCCAGGCATCGGCCATCTCGGTAAATACGCCTTTGTCGGTAACCCGAAAGCCCGACATTGCCGGCGCCGAAGTCTATTCAATAAACGGCACTCCGGTTGACTGTGTGAAACTCGGCATGCACGCCGTGGTGCCACGCCGCCCCGATATCATTCTATCCGGCATAAACCACGGTTCCAATTCGGGCAATTCAGTGATCTACTCCGGCACCATGGGCGCCGTGATCGAAGGCTGCATGATCGGCATTCCGGCTATCGGATACTCGCTGCTCCACCACTCGTGGGCCGCTGATTTCAGCCAATGCGGCGACATAGTGCGCCATATCACATCGCAAGTGCTCGGCACAGGCCTTCCGCCAGAAATATGCCTCAACGTCAACATACCGGCACGCTGTACACCTGAAGGCATCAAAGTGGTGCGTGCGGCCAAAGGCCACTGGACCGAAGAATATGTGGAATATACCACACCACATGGCAGTCCGTTCTACTGGCTCACCGGTAAGTTTGTCAATTCCGAGCCGGATAGCCCCGACACCGATGAATACTGGCTACAGCGCCGCTATGCCACCGTGGTGCCCGTACGCCCCGACCAGTCCGCTCCAGATTCAATCCCCGTCATAACAGAAATTCTTCATTAATCCGCACCGATAAATATCTGGCCGCCTATAGGCCTTAAAATATTGGGCCGATTCCGATATTTACGCCAAACCATTTGTTATCATAACATCAAAAAAAGCGGATAGCACTCTCCAAAAGAAAGTGCTATCCGTTTTTTATCGGTGAAATAAACCTAAGGTGAGATTTATTCTTCGTATTTCTTTACGATCACGGTTGCATTGTGGCCACCGAATCCGAAAGCATTTGAAAGCGCCGCACGCACGGTACGTTGCTGAGCCTTGTTGAACGTAAAGTTGAGGTTGTAATCGATATTCTCGTCCTCGTCACCCTCTTCATGATTGATAGTGGGGGGCACGATATCCTCTTCCACAGCCTTGATGCTGAACAAAGCTTCCAATGCACCTGTGGCGCCGAGAAGATGACCGGTCATCGACTTGGTGGAGCTGATATTGAGTTTGTAGGCTGCATCGCCGAACAATTCCACAATAGCTTTCACTTCCGATACGTCGCCAACGGGAGTCGAGGTTCCGTGTACATTGATATAGTCGATATCCTCAGGCTTCATGCCTGCGTCATCAAGAGCCATCTGCATGGAGAGTTTGGCTCCGAGGCCGTCGGGGTGAGTTGCTGTGAGGTGATAGGCATCTGCCGACATGCCACCGCCGACTACTTCGGCATAGATCTTGGCACCGCGGGCCTTGGCATGCTCGAGTTCCTCAAGGATCAGCACTGCCGAACCTTCGCCCATAACAAAACCATCGCGCGATTTGCTGAACGGACGTGATGCCGTTTCGGGACTGTCGTTTCGCGTGGACAAAGCATGCATGGAATTGAAACCGCCTACACCGGCAGGATATATGGCAGCTTCGGCACCACCTGTCACAAACACATCGGCTTTGCCGAGACGAATGTAATTAAAGGCATCGATAATGGCATTGTTTGACGATGCGCAAGCCGATACCACACCATAGTTGGGACCATGGTAACCATATTCCATCGATATATGACCCGAAGCTATGTCGGCGATCATCTTGGGAATGAAGAAAGGATTGTATTTAGGCCCGTTCTCCTTGTTGAGGGCATAGTAACCGGCCTCTTCCTCAAAGGTGTGCAGACCGCCGATACCGGCAGCCACTATTACACCCACACGGTTGCGGTCGAGATTCTCGGTCTGCTCAAGACCGCTATCCTCCACAGCCTGCTTGGCGGCTACGAGCGCATACTGGGCATAAAGGTCAAGTGTACGGACTTTCTTTCTGTCGGCTATATGCTCGGCCACATTAAAGTTCTTCACCTCACAGGCAAACTGAGTCTTGAACAGCGATGCGTCAAAGTGGGTGATAGGAGCGGCTCCACTCTTGCCGGCTTTAGCCGATTCCCAAGTGGTAGCAACGTCATTGCCGATAGGGGTGATGGCACCAAGTCCGGTAACAACTACTCTTTTTAATTCCATTCTGAGAGTTATAGTGTAATTTAAAAGCGTTCTAAGTAAAAAGAGGAGAGAGGAGTAAGATAAAATCCTCTATTAAGCCTGAGCAGCTTCGATGTAAGCGATAGCGTCGCCTACAGTGGCAATGCCTTCTGCTTTGTCATCGGGGATATTAATGCCGAATTCCTTTTCGAACTCCATGATGAGTTCTACGGTATCAAGGCTGTCAGCGCCGAGATCGGTAGTGAATGCGGCAGTTTCAGTAACTTCGTTTTCGTCCACACCAAGTTTGTCAACGATGATAGCTTTAACGCGTGATGCAATTTCTGACATAATTTTCGATTTTATTAAATTAGTAAATTGTTTTGCGGTGCAAAGTAAACAAATTTAATACGAATTGCCAAACTTTCAAGCCATAAAGTTGAGAATCGGCAAAACAAACGGCACTACATTTGCATTTTATATAAGGAATTAATGCATCTGTTAATTACCTTTACACTTTAAACAAAAACACTCTTTGAATATGAGACTACACCTGCCCACAGCGGTCTGCACGGCCGCATTAGCCATGGCCATCACGTCATGCAATACCGATACAGCGACAACCCCGGAAAACAAGTCACACGAAAGTCCCGACAAGATATCAAACACGGACTTTAAAATGACCATAAAGTCGGCAATACGATATTATGACATCAAGTCCACCGAATATCCATGCAAACTGTCCCTGCAGGCCACCGTGGACTGGCCTGAAACAATAGGTGAGCACAATCTCGACAATCTGCATTCCTACATCATAGGCTCGGTCAACGACAGCGTAAAGGCATCAGACATTGACAGCGCCATACTCACCTATGTGGACACACCGGAACGTTTCGGCCTTGGCGACAGCATATCGCAGGTTACGGCTTTCAACGGTCTGTCGGAATCAAACTATGAATCAGCCGTGAGGATCAGGTTGATGTCGGTTGATACGGCTACCGTGAATTTCAGTATAGCCAAATGGTCATATATGGGTGGTGCTCACCCGATGTCGTACAACACCGTATTCACCTATAATCTAAAGCAGAGCAAAGTCATTGACAATCCGTGGCTCTTCAAACCCGGTTATGAATCGACTCTGCAGCCCGTTCTCGAGCAGAGATTCGCTGAAAAAGCCGGCATGACACCAGCCCAACTGAAGAAGACAATGCTTGTAAACAAATTTCCCATCTCGGAAAATGTATATCTCCAAGACGGGAATATAATGTTCTGTTACAATCCTTACGAGGTTCTCCCCTATTCCTTCGGAGAGATTGATGTCGCCATAGAACCCTATGCCGTAAAGGATATCCTCACTCCACAGGCATCGGCTCTGGTTGGCTACGATCAATAGAACTTACGGATACCCATTATCTCGCGTGCTTCCTTGAGTGTGGCGGCAGCCCGTTCACGGGCCCGTTCGGCACCCCGGCGAAGCACGCTGCCTATATAGGCGTCGTCACTGCCTATCTCCAGAATGCGTTCACGGATAGGAAGCGTGATTTTCAATATATCTTCGGCCAACTGCTTCTTCAGGTCACCATATCGTATGGAGCAGTCGGCGTAAGCGTCCCTGAAATGCTGCACCACTTCGGGAGCCGAAGTCAGTTCCATGAGTGTGAACAGATTCTGCACGGGTTCTGACACCGGAGAACCGGGCTCCTTGGGGCCTTCATCGGTCACGGCACGCATCACTTTCTTACGGAGCACCTTCTCCTCATCGATAAGATAAAGGCAGTTGCCTTCGCTCTTACCCATCTTTCCCGATCCGTCAAGCCCGGGAACCTTCACAGGCTTTCCGCCGAAGTCGAAGTTTGCAGGCTCCGGGAAAAAGTCCACACCGTAAAACGAATTGAAACGGCGTGCAAAACGACGCGTAAGTTCCAGATGCTGTTCCTGATCCTTGCCCACAGGCACTTTATGCGCTTTCTGAATGAGTATGTCCACAGCCATGAGTGTGGGATAGGTCAGCAGCCCGGCATTAACACGCTTATTGGTCTCACTGCCTATTATCTCTCGTTCTATGTCCTCGCTGTCGGAGTTTATGCCGAGAGCCTTGCGGGCTTTGTCCTTGAACGATGCGGTACGCATGAGCTCTCCGATGCCTACGTGCATGTTTAGAAGCAGATACAGCTCCGACACCTCGGGCACATCACTCTGCACGAATATGGTGGATTTTTCAGGATCAAGACCGGCAGCAAGGTATTCGGTCACGATATTTTTCACATTAGAGTGAAGAAGCGCAGGATCGGGTGTGGTGGTAAGCGCATGCAGGTCGGCTATAAAAAACAGATTTTCGTATTTGTCGTCGGCTTGCATTCTTACAAACTTACTCAGAGCGCCGAAGTAGTTTCCGAGGTGCAGATTCCCGGTGGCACGTATGCCGCTAAGCACTATTTCCTTTTCGTTCATATATAGTGTAAAATCTATAATATTTGTTTTTCATTTATTATCAAAAGCGGTATCCCACGGTTGCATTGAAATTATAGTTGTGCAGTGAGGGATTGATTATCCCGTTGCGTCGCGCGGCATTCTTGAGTCCGTACTGGAACTGCGCGCCTACCGTAAGATGCGGGCCGAAATTAAGCGAGGTGGCCATGTGCAGACCTATATCGCCGCGGTTGAACCCATTGATGAATGTGTCACGTGAATGATAGTAGTCCGTAGAGATATTCACCACACCGGGCACAAGCTCTCCTATGCCGTTGATATCGGCACGGTATATACGCTGGTGCTGGGTTCCGGAAAACCCGAACGCATAATATGCTCCGGCATCGACATTCCACCTCACACTGTGAGCCACATTGAAGCGGAAACTGACAAACAGGGGTATATTGAAACTGTAAGTGGTGTTGTCGATATACACGGCACTCATGCTCTTGTGGTCGGCACCGATCACAGCCATGTCAATGTTGTAACTGCCGGTCATGATATCCAATGCCGTACCGAACCCGAGATATTCGCGCAATCCGAACACGGCGCGGGCTCCCGCGCCGAGCGAATAGCCGGAGTTGACATTCAGTTCCCTTATCTGCGGAAAACAGGCTTCATAATTCTGCTTAACGGCCGCAGCGCCGGCTATGGCATGCACATCAACTTCTATGATTTTGCGCGCAGGCGAGAAATCGACAAAACGTGCCGCCGCGGCATCGGACGATGTTACCGCCGCCAATACAGCCAAAGCAAAAATTACAGCATTCAAATGACGATTCATCATACACTGCGTCCTTATAAATCGAGAGCCAAAGGTAATAAAAATATTTGATTTTATTTTGTACTCCACTGCCTATGGCTTAACTTTGCTGAAAAATATACCAATTCAGATGGAACTATCCCGACAAAAATTGTGGCTGTCGTCACGTGACTATTTCTTTATCACTTTCGGCATATTTCTTTATGCTTTCGGCTTCTCCGCATTCATATTTCAGGAAAAGGTCGTTATAGGCGGACTGGCCGGTTTCGGCACCATAGTGTATTTCCTTTCGGAGAAGTGGATAGGCTACGGAATACCGGTGGCCATATCGCAGTATGTCATGAACCTGCTGCTGCTGGCATTCGCCTACAAGCCCGTAGGGCGGCAGTTTGTGCTCCGCACAATATTCGGAGCCACCATAATATCGCTGTTCATAGGTATCCTGATACCGTTGTTTGACAAACCGCTGCTTGACGACCAGCCATTCATGAACGTAATAATAGGCGCGCTTATGTGCGGCGTAGGCATAGGCATCACATTCACGCACAACGGCAGCACCGGCGGCACCGACATCGTGGCCGCCATAGCCTCCAAGAAAACAAATATAAGCGTCGGACGCACCATGCTGTATGTGGATATGTGCATCATATCCTCCTCTTATTTCATACTGCATGAAGTCGATACCGTGGTCTATGGCTTCATAGTTACCGTGATAGTGGCCATGATGGCCGATATGATAATCAACACCACACGCCAGGCCGTGCAGTTCACCATATTCTCCCCTCACTGGGAGGAGATAGCCAATGCCATAAACAATGAGGCCAACCGCGGCTGCACGGTGATCGACGGCATGGGCTGGTACTCTAAACAGCGGGTAAAGATACTGCTCGTAATGTGCCGCAAAATCGAATCGGTGACCATATACCGCATAATAAAGAGCATCGATGAAAACGCATTTATCACCCAGGCCAATGTCAACGGTGTATATGGCAAAGGATTCGATGCCTTGAAACTGAAGATAGAACCAAAGAAGCACACCCATTCTTCAGAACCTGCCGATCAGACTAATGGAGATAAAAAAAAGAACATTACTACTGAGTAACATTCAATTACCGCAGGTACGCCCTGTTTCGTGACCGATCAATGGCCGACAACTATCTCGAACGTAAAATGGAGGACTATCGGCGTGGTGTCGCACCACGTCAGCACGGTTCAGCCGCACATGGCTTAAACCCGTGGCGGGTACTTGTGACTTTCGGAGGCAACGAAACCGGCAGACAATTAGTAACACGTCTGTGCGGCGCCGGCTGCAAGGTAGCGTTCTGTGACACGGAACTCAGGCGCGGGCGCGCATTATCGCAATCGACAGGCTCACAGTTCCACCCTGTCAACATATGCGATGCGGAAGCACTGGAAAGAGCAGCCCGATATGCCTCAGAACATTGGAGCGGCCTTGATGCCATTATCGACACCATGCCGGGGGCGACAGCCGACTTGCCCCGCATAGCCGAAACACACGGGACTACATTATTGACTGTCAGCAAAGATCAGTCGTCGGATAATTTATAGAATCCTCTCGGCAATCTGTATTGTCCGCGCTTTGCCGTACGGTTCCCATAAGCCACGGCATGATGCGGACACACATGATAACAGGCCAAGCACATGGCACAATCATCGCCCCACTCCGGCACTCCGGAGTCAATGTTGACATTATTCATGGGACACGCCTTTTCACACAGGCCGCACCCGACACATGCCGATGTGGCACGGAACGGTCCGGGCGAAGTAAGAAAACGCATGAACAGCGGATAAATAACACGAGTTTTCAACCATGCCATCTTTCCTCTCACCACAGTGTCGATAGGCGAACAGCACTTTATCGCATGCCCTATCTCCTCCACCCTTTTGGGCGCAGACTTCAGTTTATTCCTTACCACAGCCGGAGAATCGACGTCAAACCCCGGCAGAAGCACATATGTATTAGGCATTATAACCGAATGGGCCGATACCGGCTTCCAGCCTCTCGACAGCACATCTTTTCGCCACTGCGACGCTACCATGCCACCGTCATCACCACAGGTGCACACCATGAAATGCGGTACACCGGCGGCACCGTCAATACTCACCGACGACATAAACCGCCGGACAGCCGGAGGCACTCCCCATGAATACACCGGAAACACCCACACCACCCTGCGATGACCGGTCAGATCGTATCCGCACGAAACTCCGGAGCCGATTCTCACAACTTCATCGCCAAGGTAGCCTGAGAGCATGCGCGCCACGGCAAGACTGTTACCAGTACCGGAAAAACAGAATATCATCGTATGGTAACCTGGGTGGCACCGTAGCCGTATTCACGAAACGATGCGTCCTGCACATCATGCCCTTTATAGCGATGGGTCAGTTCTTTCATTATGGCATTGCGGAGCACACCCTCTCCCTTTCCATGAATGAACACTATTTTCTGGCCTTTCTTCTTTATGTTCTCGTCCATGACACGACTGAACTCATCGATCTGCAGATTGAGCATATCACCGTTGGACAATCCACGGATACTGTCAACCAGTTCACCGATATGCAGGTCCACCACTATGGTATCACCCTGCATCTTAGCCTTTGACTGCTTCTTGATCACCTTACGCCGCGGTTTGTCCACTGCTTTTTTGGCTTTCAGTGCGTCTTCTAACCGAGATGCATCGACCACGGTGGCACGCATGGGCGAATCATTGGTCACCAACTCGAATGCAAGTACCGGTATGTCGAAATACACATTGTCACGGAAACAGTGGAGTTTGGCAAACTTTGTATTGTCAACCGGCACCTCTATGCTTGCGGGAGACTTGAGCGCAAAGTCCTTATTGCGCTTGAATGCTATGTACTGCACCGCTATCCGGTCAAATTGCGGCAACTCCTCTTTGGAAAGTTCTCCGATAAACACCTGTATGTTGGGCTCAACCACTCCGGCATAACGCGGGGTCCACTGTGTTGACTCCGCACTGCGTGTCATATAACAGAAATACAGGTAATAGTTGGAATCATTCACCAGATATGTGTCGAATCCGGATACCGACAGATGCTTAAGATCAGTAGGTTCATAGGCCAGCACTATGTTGAGCCGCTCGCCTCCGGGGGTCTCCTCAAACTCCTCCTCTACAGGCTCGGAGGCAGCCACCACCTGCTGAGGCTGAGCGGCCTTTGTCACCTGCGCCGGCACTGCCGTATGAGAAGTCTTCACCGGTTCGGGAGCCTGCCCCACCACCACACATTCGCGCAGCAGCACGGGAGTCTCGAATCCGTCCTCGTCCTCCACATATGCCAGATTATCTTTTATCTTGGTAACGCGTCCCCCGCCCACTGAGTTGAGAAACCGCACCAGCTCTCCTATTTTAGCCATAATCGATTATTTCTTATTTTCAATATCGTTCAACAATGTGTTTACCGCCGCACGAAGCTGCAAATCTTCACCGAGCACCACTGTGGCAGGGTCATTGGCCACCTTGATATCCGGCTCGAGCTGGGTGTTTTCGAGATAATTGCCTTCAGCAGTGCGGAATCCCACCACAGGAATCCCGAACACCAGCGACGGGTCCTGAAGGGTGACCCAGTTGACACTTGTCATGGTTCCCGGCACGGGCATACCCACAAGCTTACCCAAACCAAGATGGTTATACACCCACGGAGTTCCATGGGCATTGCTGTAATTGGCCTCGCATATAAGCATCACGCTCGGTTTGTTCCACCTGCGCGACGGCATAACGGAGGTGGTGGTTCCGTGCACGTCCTGTGTCAGATATGTCTTGCCACTGAAAAGCACCTCTATATCCTCGTGCAGGCGTCCGCCGCCATTCCATCGGGTATCGATCACCATGCCCTCTCGGTCAACATACTTACCCAGCATCTTTGCATAGATTTTACGGAAGCTCGCATCGTCCATGGAACGGATATGCACATAACCGAGACGCCCGCCCGACAACTTGTCAACCGCTTCTTCATTGCGTTTCACCCACCGGTCATACAGCAGAGTGTTCATCTTGGAATCGGATATCGGCAACACCACTTCCGAAGCTTTCTCACCGCCCGGATTGACGAATCCTATGAGAGTTTTCTTTCCGGCAGTGTCGGCAAGACGGACAAACGGGTCCTCTTCGTCCGAAAACTCCATACCGTTGACCGCCGTGATCACCGCTCCGGGTTTCAAAGCGGAATCGGCGCTGTCAAACGGACCGCCGGCCACCACCTCTTCCACTTTCAGTCCTGGACCCCGATAAGAGAGATCATACAACAATCCGAGTGAGGCCACCGGTTCCTTCGATGACGGAGCCGGACAACTTGCTCCGGTATGCGACACATTGAGTTCACCTAAAAGTTCGCTGAGCATAATAGCAAAGTCATAATTATTGTCAATATGCGGCAGGAACCGGGCGTAATCGGCATACAGGCCGTCCCAGTCCACCCCGTGCATATCGGGGTGATAAAAGCGTGCTTTCTCCTCATTGTAAACATAGCGAAGCATGTATTCACGCTCCTTGGCCGGATCAATCTCCATTGATGCCGAAAGAGTCACATTTTTCACTTTCTCTGTTTTGGGGTCAAACTTCTTTACCGAACGGCCTATCAGATATATGTTCCCGTCATCGTCCATCTCCATGCCCATACCTGAACCGGTAGCAGCCAGTTTATTGACCACCTTCGTCTCACCCTTGCGCAAGGAGTGCTTCCAAAGGTCATAACCTTTCTCAAATGCCGCGAGATAATAAAGCGTCTCGCCGTCTTTACTCAGCGTAGCGTCGGATATATCGGCCGAATTGGGAGTCAGGCGCACGGTGCGCATCTCCACCCCGTCAAGATCATATTCTACGGGAGTTTTCTTTTCACTGTCATCGTCCTTATTCCCGTCGGCCTTTCCTTTTTTATTCTTTCCTTTATCCTTTTTATCTTTATCAGCCTGCTTCTTACGTGATTTCTCCACCTCTTTGAGCAGGGCATAGTCCTCTTCGCTCAGACGGTAGCGGTCATAGGCGTCCTTGGTAAGAAATGCCAGCATCACATCATACTGCGAACCCCACGAGGCATGGTTGCGCATACCGTAACGCTCCGATATGAACAACAGGGCATTACCGTCAAGCACCCATCGTGGGCCCTCGTCGAAATATCCTGTAGCGGTTATCTTAGTCAGACGGCCTGTGGCTACATCGATCAAAGCTATGTCACCATAAGGATCATGCGACGGCTCATTGTAGTTTATGGCTATCCACCGGCTGTCCGGCGACCAATGGGCCATGAAACCCTTGGTGCGGCGGGCATTGGTGGAACCGTCGGTTAACTGACGCACCTTGCGGGTATCCATATCCATATCCATAACCATAAGTTTATTGCGGTCAAGGATAAATGCAAGGCTGTTGCCGTCGGGCGACAGTGAAGGCACCGTACGGTCATGACCGTCAACGGCAAACATCGGGGTCTCCTCCACAAGCGTGGCATTGGAAAAATTCGGATCATCGGCACGCGATATAGTGGCTTTGTATATGTTGTAGTTGCCATCACGTTCAGAAGTATAATACAGTTCACGGTCATTCTGTCCCCATGTCACGTCCGATTCACCTTCGGGCGTGTGAGTGATCTGACGGGTCGATGAATATTCCGTTGATGTCACGAAAACCTCGCCGCGGTCAATGAAAGCAACCTGTTTGCCCGACGGAGACACCGCCGCTTCACGGGCACTTTTCACACTCAGGTTCTTCACAGGGCGTCCGGCATCGACAGTTATGTCTATAGCCACCTTTTCAGGCGCCGCACCGCTACGCTTGACATATATCTCGCCATCATAGGCAAATGCCAGAGTTCCGTCGGACGCCTGCGACAGGAATCTAACAGGGTGTCTCTTAAAATCGGTTACCCTGGTTACTTGCGACGGATTGCCAATAGGAAAAGAATAGACATTGAATGAACCGCCGTCACGCTCGCTGAGCATATAGACGGTGGAACCGTCAGGCGACACCACCGGATTGCGGTCCTCGCCTCCGCGATCTGTCATATTGGTGTGACTGCCTGACTGTGAATCATAAAGCCACACATCGGAAGTAACCGACGACGTGTGATGCTTGCGCCAACGGTTTTCCATTCCTTTTATATCCTCATAGAGAAATGATTTGCCGTCGGGCATAAAACTGATATTGACAGCCGGTGTACCGAGCACCTGCGTGAATCGTCCGGTGCCGTCCGACGGCACTGCAT
Source organism: uncultured Muribaculaceae bacterium (assembly GCA_910578805.1). Taxonomy (GTDB): domain Bacteria; phylum Bacteroidota; class Bacteroidia; order Bacteroidales; family Muribaculaceae; genus Paramuribaculum. The sequence goes on from CAJTRS010000001.1 coordinate 134,258, forward strand.
ACAGTTCCGACAATACACGGTGCGGAAACATGACACTTGACGCAGGGTCCTGGATAGACGCGGAGAATATCACCGACTTTCCATCGGGAGTGAATGCCTCGGGGGTCTCGGCAGCCGAATGATATGTAAGCCTGACGGGGACTCCGCCCGAAGCCGGCATTATGAACACGTCCTTACCGCCATTGCGGTCAGAGGCAAACGCAATTTGGGAACCGTCGGGCGACCACACAGGAGCCGACTCATGGGAGGGCTGTGAGGTAAGCCTCTCCGCCCTGCCTCCGACGGTAGCCACTTTATATATATCACCTTTATACGTAAAAGCTATCTGCGAACCATCGGGTGAAATCTTCACGTCTCTGAGCCACAGCGGAGTCTCAGCCCCCGCACCAAGCCAACAACCGACAGCCGTAACCGCCGCAACAAAATACTTAACCATAATTCTTCCGTATATGTACCTTTTGATATTCTATTTATAAATATACTTACAAAAGTAATCAATTTTAGCCCACACACCAAATTAAGCCGGACAAAGACGTGACGTCACACCACGTCGCGCCTGACCTCAAACCGAAGATATAAAAAGATATTGCGCGGTGGGGAATTATTTGTATTTTTGCGGTTGGATTACATTAGTCCAGACACAAACGAAATAATCATAACACTCCAAAGATATATGTTTAGAACCAATACGTGCGGAGAACTCCGCCTCAGCGATGCCGGAAAGAGCGTGACACTCGCCGGCTGGGTACAGCGAAGCCGCAAAATGGGCGGCATGACATTTGTGGACCTGCGTGACCGCTACGGTATCACCCAGTTGGTATTTGACTCAGAATCGGCTCCGGAACTTTTTGAAGCGGCCAACAAACTCGGTCGCGAATTCGTGGTTCAGGTAACCGGCAAGGTTGCCGAACGCACCAATAAAAACACCCACATACCCACCGGTGACATAGAAATCATAGCTACCGCGCTCAAAGTTCTAAACCGCAGCGATGTGCCGCCGTTTACCATCGAGGACGACACCGACGGCGGCGACGACCTGCGCATGAAATACCGCTATCTCGACCTGCGCCGCGGTTGTGTGCGCAGTAATCTCGAACTGCGTCACCGCATGGCTTTTGAGATACGCCGTTATCTTGACAGCAAAGGATTCCTGGAAGTGGAGACACCGGTTCTGATCAAATCCACTCCGGAAGGAGCGCGTGACTTTGTGGTGCCCTCGCGCATGAATCCGGGCGAGTTCTATGCCCTGCCCCAGTCTCCTCAGACATTCAAGCAACTATTGATGGTGAGCGGATTTGACCGTTATTTTCAGATAGTCAAGTGCTTCCGCGACGAAGACCTTCGTGCCGACCGACAGCCGGAGTTCACACAGATTGACTGCGAAATGTCGTTTGTGGAACAGGAAGATGTATTGCAGATGTTCGAAGGTCTGGTAAAGCACATATTCAAATATGTGAAAGACATCGATTTCACCAAACCTTTCCCCCGCATGACATGGGCCGATGCCATGCGCCTGTATGGAAGCGACAAGCCCGACACACGGTTCGGCATGGAATTCGTGGAACTCAAGGACCTGACCGAAGGAAGCGGATTTGCCGTGATGGACGATGCCGCCTATGTGGGTGCTATCGTGGCGCCGGGCTGCGCCGGCTACACCCGCAAACAGCTTGACCAGCTCACTGACTTCGTGAAACGCCCGCAGATAGGAGCCAAAGGTATGATGTGGGTGAAATACGAGGCCGACGGCTCGGTAAAAAGCTCGGTAGGAAAATTCTTTACCGACGAACAGATACTTTCATGGCTGAACCGAGGCAACGCCAATCCGGGCGACCTGATGCTGATACTTGCCGGCGACACCATGAAAACACGCAAGCAGCTCTGTGAGCTACGATTGGAAATGGGATCACAGCTCGGGTTGCGCGATCCGCAGAAGTTCTCTTGCCTGTGGGTAATCGACTTCCCGCTGTTTGAATGGGACGACGAAACACAGCGTTATTACGCCATGCACCACCCGTTCACCTCGCCCAATCCCGATGACATAGCCCTGCTTGACAGCGACACGGGTGCAGTGCGCGCCACCGCATACGACATGGTTGTCAATGGCAACGAACTCGGCGGAGGAAGCATACGTATCCACGATGCCGAACTTCAGGACAAGATGTTCCGCCTGCTCGGACTCTCGGAAGAAGACGCGCGCTATAAATTCGGCTTCCTGATGAACGCATTCAAATACGGCGCACCTCCTCACGGAGGACTCGCATTCGGATTTGACCGCTTCGTCTCCATATTGGCCGGACTGGACTCCATACGCGATGTGATCGCATTCCCAAAAAACAACTCCGGACGCGACATGATGATCGACGCCCCGTCAAAAATCGACGACTCACAACTTGAGGAACTCGCCATAATGACCGTGGAGCCGGAAAAGGACAAGTAATTACATACAACTGCGACACATGCTGATAGGACACATCACTGCGGCTCTCGAGGAGGTGGCTCCGGTGGCTCTTCAGGAGGATTATGACAACTGCGGACTGATAATCGGATCACCGGCCGACGAATGCACCGGTGTATTGGTGACCGTAGATGTCACTCCCGCCGTGGTGCAGGAGGCCATAGACACAGGCTGCAACCTCATCGTGGCACACCACCCCCTGATATTCCGCGGAATCAAACGGCTCAACGGCTCAACCCCTGTGGAACAGTCCGTAAAGAAAGCTTTGTGCGGCGGCATAGCCGTTTATGCCTGCCACACATCGATGGACAATGCCCCGGGAGGTGTATCACATAAAATGGCGCAGATGCTCGGACTCGAGAACACACGTGTGCTCGATCCGCAGGCTGACCGCACGGTCAAGCTCACGGTATTCGTGCCAACAGACCATGTGGAACACGTACGCATGGCGTTGTTTGATGCCGGAGCCGGACGCATAGGCAATTACGACAGTTGCAGCTATGCATCGGAAGGCATCGGCACATTCCGCGCGCTCGATGGAGCCGACCCATATGTCGGCACCGTCGGTGAGACTCATTACGAACCGGAAACACGTCTTGAAGTCATACTGCCACAGTGGCGCCGCAAATCCGTGGAGCAGGCACTGGTTCAGACACACCCCTATGAGGAGCCTGCCTACGAATTCACCCCCGTCATCAACACCTCGCTCCACTCCGGGTGCGGAGCCGTAGGCAATCTGCCCTCCCCGCTTCAGCCACTGCAACTGGTTGAAAAAGTAAAGAACACATACTCATCGCCCGTGACAAGATGTTCGGCTTATCCGTCCGACGCCCCAATACGCCGCGTGGCACTGTGTGGCGGATCAGGCTCATTCCTTATTCCCAAAGCCATAGCCGCCGGAGCACAAGCCATAGTGACCTCCGACACAAAATATCACGACTTTCTGGATTACGCCAACACCATATTAATAATCGACATCGGCCATCACGAGAGTGAAAACTGCACTAAAGAGATATTTTATAATATAATTAAAGAAAAATTTCCTATCTTTGCAGTCCGGTACTCACAATCCGACATTAATCCGATTAACTACTTGTAAGCAAACGCATGGCTACAGCTGATAAAAACAAAGCAGAGCAGACTCTCTCAGTGGAGTCGCGTCTTAAATCACTTTACGAGTTACAGACCATACTCTCGCAGATAGACCGCATAAAGACCGTACGCGGAGAACTTCCCCTCGAAGTGCGTGACCTTGAAGACCACATAGAGGGTCTCAACACCCGCATAGCCAATTATCGCGAGGATATTGAGGAACTGCGCAAAAAGACCAACATCGAAAAGGAGAAGATCAACGAATCGAAAAACAAGATCGACACATACAAGGTGCAGATCGACAATGTGCGCAACAACCGCGAATTTGACCTCTTGTCGAAAGAAATCGAATTCCAGACCCTTGAGATCGAACTCTGCGAAAAGCACATCAACGAATACACCCGTGTGATCGACAACAAACAAGCCGAAATAGCCGCCACCGAAGAGACACTCTCCGACAAGCAGCACATACTCACCGAAAAGAAAGCAGAGCTTGAAGAGATAGTATCCGAGACCAAACAGGAGGAAGAACGTCTTCGCGAGCAGGCCAAAGCTCTCGAGCCAAAAGTCGATGCACGCACACTCGCAGCATTCAAGCGCATACGCAAGAATGCACGCAACGGTCTTGGCATAGTATATATCCAGCGCAATGCCTGCGGAGGCTGCTTCAACCGTATCCCGCCGCAAAAGCAAATGGAAATCAAGATGCACAAAAAGATCATAGTGTGCGAATACTGCGGTCGCATCATGATAGACCCCGAACTTGCCGGAGTGGAAACACCAGAAGCATAAAAACATCTCACACCATAACATTGAGGCGGAACACCAACACCGCCTCAATCATCTTTTTTTGCGGTAATAGCTCAGTTGGTAGAGCATCAGCTTCCCAAGCTGAGGGTCGCGAGTTCGAGCCTCGTTTACCGCTCAATCAGCAAATCGCTGAAAACAAGCAAATTAAACTCTTGTTTTCAGCGATTTGTTCATATAATCCGGGCCGGATTTCCGTCATTTCATCCTTGGATTTTGCCCGGATTTAACTAATTTCGGCTATCTTTGTGCGGAAATGTTTCACCTTATTCACTATGCATCCGGCAAAAATGGCAAATGAATCAACCTTTATAAAGGCGGTGCTATCTTCCGCCGACATTGAAGAAACATACACCGAATGCAGATTTGACAATTGCTCATTGGCCAACGCAGATACGGGGAATACGGATTTTCATAACTGCGTGTTTTCGGCATGCAACATGTCGATGATAAAAATAGGCGGCTCCATGCACGATGTGGAATTCAGGAATTGCCAGATGACGGGTGCCGATTTCAGCCAACTCAACAAATTCTCGTCAAACCTCTCCTTCATTGATTGCAACCTTGATTATGCCATTTTCACACACCTTAAATTGCGTGGCTCTGTTTTCAGACGTTGCAGGTTATTCGATGCCACCTTTGACGAAAGCGACCTGACTGCCGTCAGTTTTGACGAGTGCAACCTCGAACGCACCTCATTTTATCATTGCAACCTGGAAAAAACCGATTTTTCAACAGCCTGCAATTACACCATCAATCCAAACGACTGCAAACTAAAAAAGACAATCTTTTCTGAAAACGGCTTGAGGGGATTGGTATCACACCTCAATATTATAATCAAAGACTAGGCCGGATGATGGATGCTTTGACCGGATGACCATAGAACTCCAGTCAAGGGAAGTTTCCAACCCCGAATTTGATTACGCTCCACTCACTGAGCATATCGGCTGCACGAACGGCGATCTCATGGTTGAAACCCACACAAAACCCTTTCACAGCCAAGCAATTTCGCCGTAGTCAGAACAATGCCTCCATGCAACCGGCATTAATCTGCAAAAAATATTTGTACTTTTTAATCATTTTTCACTTCCGATTTTTTATCTTTGCGATATGTTGGCCAAAAGGCAGTCAGAGGTCCCGCCTTTTAGCCAATATGGACAAATTACAGGGCCTCCAAACCTTTAATACCTATGGCCAATATTACCAGACTATGGGGAT
>CAJTRS010000002.1 GCA_910578805.1 uncultured Muribaculaceae bacterium
GCTGTAGTGATATCCGAGAGTTCACGGAGACTTCGACATCCGAGCAGTTGACCGAATATAAGGACAAGCAACTGTCCCCAATAAGACAACTGCCATCCGAGGGTTCTGTCCTCAACCTTATTTTTGGTACGATGCTCCATGATTCTTTCAAATTTGCGTTTTGGCAAAAAGTCAACAATCTGGCTGAAAATGTATCGTCCTGCATTCATGAAAAATTGGGGAACCGAGTTTTAAGGCTCCAACCCCAATATAATCATTTGAAAAGTGCGACAAGGTTTGCAGGCCTGAAAATCGCGTAACCAACATGAATACAGAGTTTAATAATTTCGCATTAACAGATTTTAAAAGACGCCAGTGATTGGTTAATATTAGTTTTACAAAAATACGTTTAGAATTCCAAATTGTGTGTTAGCAAAAGTTAAATAATGGAAATGTGCCCAATTTATACTGTTGCGTGTAAGTTTTTCCGGATTATGGATTTTCTATATATGGAATTGTAAGTATATTTGTGATTTGAATTATCAACTTATCACCTAATACCTAATTGTTTTTTATGTCAAAATATATTTCGGTGGCTGCGGCAATGGTGCTTGCCGCGGCGTCGGCATCGGCTGCCGATGATTATACCCGGTGGGTCGATCCTTTTGTAGGCACCACTAATTTCGGCACCACAAATCCGGGAGCCATAGTGCCTAACGGAATGATGTCGGTAGTGCCTTTCAATGTGATGGGGTCCGACGAAAACGTATATGACAAGGACGCCCGTTGGTGGTCAACGCCTTATGAGTTTCATAACAAGTTTTTTACCGGTTTTGCCCATGTGACCCTGAGCGGTGTGGGGTGTCCTGAACTCGGTTCGTTGCTGACCATAGCCACCACAGGTGAGCTTGAACCTGATTACAAACAGTACGGCACTGGTTATACTGCTGAAAAAGCCGTGCCGGGATATTATTCCAACCGTCTCGTCAAATACGACATACTGACCGAAGCCACGGCCACCAAGCGCACATCGGCCGAGCGATATACCTTTCCCGGAGGCAAAGGCAACATATTGCTCAACCTCGGCGAAGGGCTTACAAACGAGAGCGGTGCCACTGTGCGCAGGGTGAGCGACACCGAGATCGAGGGATCGAAGCTCATGGGCACTTTCTGTTACAATCCCCAGAAAGTCTTCCCCATATATTTCGTGATGAGAGTGGACCGTAAGCCCGATGCTTCGGGTTATTGGAAGATGCAGCGTCCCATGACCGGGGTGGAGGCCGAATGGACTCCCGACAACGGTACATACAAGATATATACCCAGTACGGACGGGAGCTTTCAGGCGATGACATTGGCTATTGGTTCTCCTATGAGAATCTGAAGCCGGGCGAGCAGGTGGAAGTGCGCATGGGAGTGTCGTTTGTGTCAGTGGCAAACGCACGCGAGAACCTCGACAAGGAGCAGATGTCTATGTCTTTCGATGAGATTGCCGCCAAGGCTCACGACACATGGAACGCCGATCTGGGACGCATTAGGGTGAAAGGTGGTACGGACGAACAGAAAAAGGTGTTCTATACCGGCTTGTATCATGCGCTGATCCACCCCAATGTGCTTAATGATGTCAACGGTCAGTATCCTCTGATGGAAAGTTTCGGAGAGGGCACATTGACCGGGGGACACGAACGTTACACCGTGTTCTCTCTGTGGGACACATACCGCAACGTGCATCAGCTGATGACATTGGTGTATCCCGAACGTCAGACCGATATGGTGCGTTCGATGATAGATATGTCGAAAGAATGGGGTTGGCTGCCCAAGTGGGAGCTTTACGGTCGCGAGACATTTACAATGGAGGGCGATCCGGCACTTCCCGTCATAATAGATACATGGCGCAAAGGTCTGCGCGACTATGATATGGACGCAGCTTATGAGGCTATGAAGAAATCGGCCACCACACCCGGAGCGTTCAATCCCATGCGCCCTGACATAGACCCGTATATACAGAAGGGCTATGTGCCGCTCGGAGCCCATGCCGGCGATCTTTCGGGTGACAATTCAGTGTCGCATGCACTGGAATATTATGTGGCCGACAACGCTTTGGCGTGGCTTGCAGAAGAGCGTGGCGACAAAGATTTCGCCGCCGAGCTGCGCAAGCGGGCCAAAGGCTATCGCAATTACTATTCAAAGGAGAGCGGCACTCTGCGCCCGATCAACAAAGACGGTTCTTTCCTTACCCCCTTTGATCCCCGGCAGGGAGAGAACTTCGAGGCAGTGCCCGGATTCCACGAGGGCAGTGCGTGGAACTATACGTTTTTCGTGCCGCACGATGTGGAGGGTCTGGCCAAGCTGATGGGAGGCAAACGCAAGTTTGTCGATAAGCTCCAGATGGTGATGGATACCGGGCTTTATGATCCGGCCAACGAGCCCGACATAGCATATCCCTATCTGTTCAGCCGTTTCTCAGGCGAGGAGTGGCGCACTCAGAAGGAGGTGAACCGTCTGCTCGGGAAATACTTCACCACAAAACCCGACGGCATTCCCGGCAATGACGACACCGGCACCATGTCGGCATGGGCTGTGTTTTCCATGATGGGATTCTATCCCGACTGCCCCGGCGAGCCGTTCTACACCATAACATCGCCGGTGTTTGACAGTGTGGAGATAGATACAGCCGATGGTACCCTCACGATAGAGACCGAGCGCGAAAGCCCGTCGTCGATATATATCGATAAGATGACACTTGGCGGGAAACCACTTAAAAAGTACCGCATATCGCACGATGATCTTATCGGCGGAAAAAATCTGACATTCAAATTAAAGGACAATAAATAACTGTTAATCTAAAAATGAGACTATCACATCTTCTGTTTTTATCCCCCCTGTTGCTGGCTTCGTGTGCCGGAACTTCCGATGAAGCGCAGCCGGAAAACTATGTCGGTTATGTTGACACTGCCATAGGTACCGGCGGTCACGGACATGTATTCATGGGCGCCAATGTGCCGTTCGGCATGGTGCAGCTCGGCCCCACGAGCATACCCCAGACCTGGGACTGGTGCTCGGGTTACCATGACAGCGATTCCACCGTTATTGGATTCTCACACACACATCTTGAGGGTACAGGCATAGGCGATCTGTTTGATGTCACCGTGATGCCTGTGGTCGGAGAGGTCACTTATGCCCGCGGCACCGAGGACGATCCTCAGTCGGGTCTGTGGTCATACGGCGAGCGCTCAAAACAGGTGTCACGTCCGGGTTATTATTCCGTGCCTCTTGCGCGTTACGGTGTGTTGGCCGAACTTACGGCTACCAACCGAGTGGGTATGCACCGTTACACATTCCCTAAGTCAGATAGTGCGGCCATAGTGTTTGACCTTGAAAACGGCGGCTGCTGGGATAAGGCTACCGCTACATATATGGAAGCTGACGGCGATAACCGGATTGTTGGTTACCGCAACTCCACCGGCTGGGCCAAGGACCAGAAGGTGTTCTTTGTGGCAGAGTTCTCAAAGCCGTTCAAGTCATTTGAGCCCAAGGGTGACCACGGCATGTACGGCCGCGTCAACTTCTCTACTGACTCGGCCGAGCAGGTGATGTTGAAAGTGGCGCTGTCGCCGGTGTCGATCGACGGAGCCAAGGCCAACCTTGCCGCTGAACTTCCCGGCTGGGATTTCGATGCTGTGGCCAATACCGCTTCTGATGTGTGGAATTCCGAACTCGGCAAGGTGCGTATAAAGACTTCCGATGCCGATGCCCGCAAGAAATTCTACACCGCGCTTTACCATACCATGATAGTGCCCGCCACTTTCAGCGATGTGACCGGTGAATACCGCGGTGCTGACGGGGAGGTCTATAAGAGTGATGCTACGCAATATACCATATTCTCGCTGTGGGACACCTACCGTGCACAGATGCCGTTGATGTCCATACTTCAGCCCGTGCGCAATGCGGAGATGGTCAATACCATGCTCGATATATTCGACCGTCAGGGACGCCTGCCCGTATGGCATCTGTGGGGCAACGAGACCGACTGCATGGTGGGCAATCCCGGTATTATCCCCGTGGCCGATGCCATAGTCAAAGGCATAGAGGGTGTGGACCGCGACCGTGCGTATAAGGCTATCCTTGCCACTGCCGCCGACACCGCCCGCGGAGGAGGCTTGCGCCAGCACTACGGTTTCATTCCGGCCAATCTGTTCAACGAGGCCATAGCCTATGATATGGAGTATGCCGTGGCCGACGGTGCCGTGGCCAATGCCGCCAAGACTATGGGCGACCAGGCCAATGCCGCCAAGTTTACGGAACGTAGCCGATCTTACCGCAACTATCTCGACAAGGCCACCGGATTTGTACGTGGCCGTATGGCCGACGGTTCCTGGCGCACTCCGTTTGACCCCAATGCCACCACACACCGCGAAGATGATTACTGCGAGGGCAACGCATGGCAATACACATGGCTTGCTCCGCAGGATCTGGAAGGTCTTGTGGACTTCTTCGGCTCGAAGGAGGCAACTGTAAGCCGTCTAGACTCGCTGTTTGCCACAAGTTCCGAACTTACAGGCGACAATGCCTCGCCCGATATCACCGGCCTGATCGGTCAGTATGCCCACGGCAATGAACCGGGTCATCACACCATATATCTCTATACCATGCTCGGTGCTCCTGACAAGGCTGCCGACCGTATCCGTCAGGTGCTCGATGAATTCTACACGGTGATACCCGACGGTCTTGCCGGCAACGAGGACGCAGGCCAGATGTCGGCGTGGTATATACTTTCGTCGCTCGGATTCTATCCGGTCGAGCCTGCCGGTGCGCGTTACTGGTTCGGGTCGCCCATATTCGATGAGGCCGAGATCAATGTGCCCGGTGGCAAGTTTGTGGTAAAGACGGTGAACAATTCGCCCGATAACAAATACATACGTGGTGTGAAACTCAACGGTAAGGATCACGACAAGATGTACATAATGCACGATGACATCATGCGTGGCGGAGAGCTCGTGTTTGAAATGGGCCCTGCAAAATAATTCCTGACCGCTGTTTCCTGTAAAAAGTTCTATTTAAAGTTTGTCATACAAAAACCAAGCAGTTTTGTATGACAGACTTTAGCAATATAATATATGAAAAAGTACAACGGTACCAGATATAATTCGCTATGGGACAGCTCTACGTGGGCTATCGTGGCTATTGTCGCGGCATGCTGCTTGGTTCCTTGTTTTCTTGACGATGGTATATGGGTAGCTATTATATGTTTGGCGATGTGGGCCTTTGTCTTATTGACACTTATTGGTATTTATTACAAGATTGACGGCGATAAACTGGTGGTGTATTCATTCTTCATTCCTACAGCGTATCCCATTGACAAGATCAAGGAGATAAAGCCGACCAAGAGTGTGCTTTCCGCGCCGGCTACATCGCTATCCCATAGGCTGGCGATCTCATTCACCGACCGAAGGATTATGAAGAGCACCATGCCGCTCATAATATCACCTGTGCGCCAAAGGGAGTTTTTATGTCAGCTTCTTGCTGTCAATCCGGATATACGGCATTGAATAGATATGCATGAATTGATGAACTTATTGGTGTCTGGACTTATCAGGCAGAATTTATAACAGAGAGTGCCGCAGACTCCGTTAATGTCGGGTCTGCGGCACTCTCTCTGTTGGTGAGCGGTTATTTATTATATGTCTGTGCGGTTATTTTGCTGTCCGGGGTGTGTTGCGTTTGAGCATGAAGCTGACGGGCAGTGTGTAGAATACATTGACAGGCTTGCCGTCAACTTTTGCGGCCACGAACTTGTCCAGCGTGCCTACCACGCGGAGAGCCTCGGCATCGAGTTCCGGTGTAACGGAGCGTACCACTTTCGGGTCACGTACATTTCCTTCGGTGTCCACAGTGAACCTAACCACCACTTTGCCTTCCACACCCTGTTTCATGGCCTTTTCAGGGTAACGCAGATTTTTTGCCAGATGCTGTATCAGTCCATTTTCTCCGCCGGGATATTTAGGCATTACCTCCTCGGCTGACATTTTTTTATTATTGTCGGATTTCGGTTCGGGGGTGCTTAATTTGAAGTTGATCGGCAGGGTATAGAGGACATTTACAAGTTTGCCGTTTTGCCGTCCGGGTATGAACTTAGGCAGTGACTTCGCCACTCTGACAGCTTCGGCATCAAGATCGGGATCGACCGGGCGAGCAACACATACGTCGCGTACCGCACCGTCTTTGCCCACAATAAACTGAACGATGACATTGCCCTGAACGCATTTGTCCATCGCCTTTTCGGGATAGCGTACGTTGTCGCAGATGTATCTGAGCAGTGCTTCAAGACCGCCAGGAAATTCGGGTAATATATCCACGGCTTCAAACACATTGCCATCGTAATCGATGTTCATTACAGGCTCTCGGGTTTCTGTCACGTCATCGGTATAGGCGGCCACCACCGTTTCGTCCAGTGTTCCCGAATAGACAGGTGTTGTTGATTGCTCCGGTGAGGAGTTTTCACTAACTTTGTAACTCGAAGAGCTCAGTGTGGCTTCGGAGGCTCCTTGCAGAACTGATGCCACGGCAGGCAGATTGGTCACAGTCAGTGCCGCTGCCAGTGATGGCACGAGCACCATGGCGCGCAAGCGGCGCGCTTTGCTTGATTTTTGATTGTACATCATAGTGATACGTTTTTTAAGTTTGCTGTGATTCAGGCTGTTGGCAAGTGACGGAAATCTCGCGCCGACAGCCTTTTTTATTAATAGCATCTGATAGTCCTTTATGTCGGCTCCCGAACGGATCACCGCATCGTCGGCCTGATATTCATGTACGCTTTTCAGCTCTTCACGCATCAGCCATGCCGCCGGATTGAACCATTGCAGCGCGCATACGGCCTGAGCTGCAAGCAGGTCTATGTAGTGGTGCAGTCTTATGTGACTCTTCTCATGGAGTATTATGAGATGGCCGGCCGATTCGTAATCCTTGTCGGTCATGACTATGGTGCGCATGAAACTGAACGGTGCTATCCGTGACTTTTCGGATACTACCATGATTCGGCAGCCGTCGGTTTCCACCCTGTGCCCGCATCGTATTATACTCACCAGTTGCCACAGGGTATGGGCAGTGTAGAGTGCCACAACAGATATTCCGGTCAGATATATCGTAAGTAATATCCGTAGCAGCATCGCGTGATCCGTAGCCGACTCTTCGGCAGGATCGGTGACAGCCATGGTGACTGTGCCGAGGTCTATGGCGGTTTCGGTTACGGGAGCCGTCCACAGGCCGTCAAATGCATATGAGGCCGGAAGCCAGCCCAACGAAATTATGTATATGCACCATAGGATTATTCGGTTAAGGCGCGGCTGCTTTTCAGCCGACATCACCCACTTGTAGGCAAGATAGAGCACAGAGAGCAATATCGATGAATATATGGAATAGGAAAATAGTGTGCCCATGGTGTGTTGTTTTTATGGGTTATTGTTTCCTGTGGTTGTTGCGTGACTCCACCATGTCTATTATCTCCCGTAGCTCGTCAACTGATATTTTCTCTTCTTCCACCAATGCCGACACGGCGCTTTTGTAGGAATTGTTGAAAAAGTTGCCCACGAGAGTCCTGAGCGAGCGTTCGCGGAAATCCTCCTTGCGTGCCACTGCATGATACCGGTGGCTGCCGCCTATGGCCTCATGTGCCACGTGGCCTTTCTCTTCGAGTATTCTTACTATGGTTGACACAGTGTTGACGTGAGGGCGAGGCTCGGGATAGCGCTCGAGCATCTCGCGTACGAACATGGGGCCTCCGTCCCATAGCATCTGCATTATCACAAGCTCCTTCTCGGTGAGTATCTGTGGTTTTCTTCCTGCTTTCATATTTTTATGAAAATAATAATGTTGTACGATGAGGTGCAGTGCACCGATCAGTATAAACCGGTATCAGGTCGTGGTGCAAAGTTGTGACTAAAAAATTAGTTATGCAACTAATTAATTAGTTTTATGGTGTTAAAAAATGTTGTCGATGTGGAATCGGTGGCTGCCGATGGGTTGCGCGTAGCAATGCTTATGGCTTATCTGATAAGGTTTTCTGCCGGATTGACCATGTATAGGCATTCGGTTGCGCGGGTCACGGCAGTGTAGAGCCACCGGTAGAAGTCGATATTTCCGTAGGCTTCAGGTGGTATGTAGCCCATATCGACATACACGTCGCGCCACTGTCCGCCCTGGGCTTTGTGGCAAGTCACGGCGTAGGCGTATTTTACCTGTAGGGCATTGACATACGGGTCGCTCCGCAGCATCTTCATGCGGTTTTTTATGGAGGTTGACGGTGTGAAGAGATCGGGATCGTTGAGTGCGCCGGTATATAGTTCGTTGAATCTGTCAGGTGGCAGCGAGGCCGCGTCGGAGGTGAGAGTGTCAAGCAATATCTTGCAGTCGAAGTCTATGTCGCGGTCGGGCAGGCGCAGGCGCACATCGGCAAATCGGAAGCCGTATTTGGTCTCGGTGCCGTATATTTGCTCCACTTCGGCTATGTCGCCGTTGGCCACGAAGTCAAGGCCTTTGATTTTGGCACTCCACAGATAATTGTTTTTCGCAACCAGCAATCGCTCATCGCGGCACAGTTCCTCGTCCCGGCCGAGTATGCGCGTGCGTATGGCTATGTTGAATTTCACGGCGCGGTTGTTGGAACGGGTCACCAACAGGGTGCCTGCTATCTCTTTGGCGCTGTACGAAGCGCCTATACACTCTTCAAGCTCCTCGCCGCTCACACATTTTACGTCGGAGAAACGCTCCACAGTCAGTCGTGGCTCGGGGAGGGGATTGCGGAGCATGGCTTTGCGCAGCCATGTGGCGTTGAACAGTATGCCCGACTGATGGTTCTGGCGCACCACCTCGGTCATTACGGCCCGAGTCACTCTCAATCCGTAGCCGCGCAGTGTGTCGGTGTTCATGGCCGGACTTTCCACACACCCCACAGGCGGAAGCTGTGCCGTGTCGCCTAAAAGTATCATTCGGCAGCCTTCGCCCGAATATACATAGTGAATCAGATCGTCGAGCAGATTGCCGGCGGAGAGCGGTGTGGAGGAGCCGTCGGAGGCATTGTTGCCTATCATCGATGCCTCGTCGATGATGAACACGGCTCCCTGGAATGTATTGTCGGCCACGTCACCGAAGTAATTCATGAAGCCGTTCTCGTTTCCGCGATATATGCGCCGGTGTATGGTGGTGGCCGGTTGCCGCGCAAAAGCACCGAACACTTTGGCGGCACGTCCGGTGGGAGCCATGAGCACCGTAGGCACTCCCGCCTCGCGCAGTGCCCTTACGAGGGCGCCGGTCAGCGATGTCTTGCCGGTGCCGGCATAGCCGTTGAGCAGAAACACCGAGTCGCTCGGAGTATCCGCGGAGCAGAAGCGCGCGAGCGCCGCTATGAGCTGTATCTGCTGGTCGTTGGGGTCGTAAGGCAGATTCAGGAATATTCGTTCGGCAAATTCACGGGTATCCATCTCGGCGGTATCATAACGGTTTGGTGCAGCGAAGTATCTCGCGTTTCCCGCCGGGAGGACCGGCTATGCGCTCCACGTCAAATCCGGTGTCACGCAGGCTCCGGCGCACTGTCCCTTTGGCACAATATGTGGTAAGGACTCCTCCGGGATTCATGGCCTCAAACAATCTCCGGAACCCATCGGCGCTCCACATTTCGGGCTGTTTTTCGGGCGCGAATGCATCGAAATACACCACATCGACACCCTCGGGCAGGGTACAGCTGTTGAAATCGGCCAGTCGTTTGTGGAGAGTGAAACGGGGTGTGATGTCGATAGCTATATCCCACGGAGCATCGTTGACCGCGGCTATATACGGGGCATGACAGCTGTAGCCGAGGCTGCCGGTAATGTGTGGGGGCAGGGGATACAGCTCCAACGACACATAGGTGATGTGGCACTTGTCAGTGGCTGCCTCCACACTCATGGCGGCGTTTAGACCGGTGCCGAAACCGATCTCAAGCACAGTGAGACCGCCGGAAAAGCCTTTTGTCATGCGGTGCTCCAATGCGCTGCCTATATACACATGACGGCTTTCGGCCACGGCGCCTTTCACCGAGTGGTAATGTTCGTCGATGTCGCTGCGGTACAGGGTGGTCGAGCCGTCGGCCGTGGGTTGTATTTCCGTTTTTATCTCCATCATATTACAAAGATACACTTTTTTCCATTAACTTTGTGTCATAACCCCGTCGCGGGGTGTTGTTTGATAAGTGACAGCTTAAAAAAATTAAAACCATAATATTATGAATGTAGGAGATAAGGCTCCCGAGATATTGGGAACGGACGAGAACGGAAAGGAATTGCGTATCAGCGATTTCACAGGCAGGAAACTGGTGCTTTATTTCTATCCCAAGGACAATACCTCGGGCTGCACCGCCGAGGCGTGCTCGCTCAGGGACAATATCGATGCGCTTGCCGCCAAAGGCTATGCCGTGGTGGGTGTGAGCTCCGACAGCGAAGCCTCGCACCGCAAATTTATCGAGAAACACTCTCTGCCGTTTCATCTTATTGCAGATACCGACCATAAGCTTCAGGAGCAGATGGGAGTGTGGGGTGAGAAAAGCATGTACGGACGCAAGTATATGGGCACATTCCGTACCACATTCCTTATCGATGAAAACGGAGTGATAGAGCATATATTTCTCCCCAAGTCCATCAAGACCAAAGAGCACGCCACACAGATACTCGGTGTGTGACACATGTAGTGCGTTATGATAAAACATCTGATTTTGGCCGCTTCGGCCATGGCGGCCCTTATGTTGCCTGCCGGAGCTGAGGGGCAAGGCTCCGCTGTGGCCGACGGTTTTGTAAAGGTTGGCGCTGATGGCCGATTTTATGTGTCAGACAGCCTTTACCGCTTCGCCGGCACCAACTTCTGGTACGGGCCGATACTCGCCTCCGACGGTCCCGGCGGCGACCGCCTGCGGCTTGACCGTGAGCTCGACCGCATGCAGCGGCTCGGAATAAACAATCTGAGGATACTGGCCGGAGCTGAAGGTCCCGCAGGACTTCCACACCATCTGTATCCGGCTTTGCAGACTGCTCCCGGAGTGTATGACGAGAGATTGCTCGAAGGGCTGGATTATTTTATAAGCTGTCTTGAAGAGCGTGGAATGAAAGCGGTGGTGTATCTCAACAACGCATGGGAATGGAGCGGCGGTTACGGATCATATCTCCAGTGGTGCGGTCACGGGCAGGCTCCTGTGCCGGGTATCGACGGTTACAGGGAGTATGTGGAGCATGTGAAGGATTTCGTACTCTCCGACAGCGCACGTGCCATGGCAATAAAGCATGCCGAGTTTATGGTAGGGCGAAGAAACACGGTTACCGGACGTCATTACTCGGAGTCGCCCGCCATTATGGCCTGGCAGATAGCCAACGAGCCGCGGGCATTCAGCGATGAGGGCAAGGAAGCGCTATATTGCTGGATACGCGATACGGCCAAGGCCATAAAGCGCATCGATCCCAATCATCTTGTATCGACCGGAAGCGAAGGCAAATACGGTTGCGAGACGGATATCGACCTGTGGCGCAGAATACACGAACTGCCCGAAATAGACTATGCCGTGATACACCTTTGGCCCACCAACTGGGGCTGGGCCTCGCGCGATAATGTGGAGGCCCATGTGGAAGATGCGTGCCGTATGTCCGATCGGTATATCGACGAGCATATCGCGGCCATCGATTCATGCGGCAAGACAATAGTGATAGAGGAGTTCGGTTATCCGCGTGACGGTATGGCGCTTTCGCCCGAGTCGGCTGTCACTGCCCGCGACAGATATTACAGCCATATATTCGACCGCCTCATCGGCGACAGCCGCATATCGGGCGTTAACTTCTGGGGCTGGAACGGCGAGGCACGCCCCAGCGGCAATATGTGGAGTAACGGCGCGCCATACACCTGCGATCCGCCCCACGAACCGCAGGGACTTTACGGAGTGTATGACTGCGACGCCACCACATTGAGGCTGCTGCCCTCCATGTCCGTCAAATGAAACTTTCAAAATTGCGACTGATACGGTTTTTTTGATTTGTCGGTTAATATAAAAATGTGTAACTTTGCGGTCGCTTTTTAGCCTCCCGTGTGATGGGAAATTAAGGAGCAGAGACACTTAATTTTTAGTAACACATTTAATTCTATCAAAAAAATGAAGACATTCCAACTCGTAGCCGAGCCCCGTACCGACCTCGGCAAGAAAGCAGCCAAGGCTATCCGTAAAGAAGGCAAGATACCCGTGGTGCTCAATGGTGGCGAAATCATAACACTCCCTTACAGCGGCACTCTCCGCGAAGGTGAAAAAATAGTTGAAATAGGCAATGGCAAGGGTCTGATCACTACTGACCTCGTTGTGACACAGGAATCCGTACGCAATCTGATCTACACTCCCGACATCTATGCCATAGAGCTTGATGTACATGGCGAGAAGCGTATGGCCGTGCTCAAGGACCTCCAGTTCCACCCCGTGAAGGATAATATCCTCCACATCGACCTGCTCGAAGTCAACGAAAATAAGCCCGTGACCATCGAAGTGCCCGTGAAGCTTGAAGGCCACGCCGAAGGTGTGAAAGCCGGTGGTAAGCTCACCCTCTCCATGAAGAAAATCAAGGTTAAGGCTCCTTACACAGCCATTCCCGAGCGTGTTGTTATCAATGTTGACAACCTTGGCTTGGGCAAGACCCTCCAGATCGGCGAACTCCATTTCGAAGGTCTTGAACTCATGAATGCCAAGAACGCTGTTGTATGCGCCGTACAGCTCACCCGTGCCGCACGTGGTGCCGCTGCCGCCGCTGCTGCCGGCAAGTAATATTGCCGCCTGAGCAGCCTTTAAGCGACAAACACGCATAGATATGAAATATCTGATTGTGGGGTTGGGTAATATCGGTGCAGAGTACCGCGATACCCGCCACAATATAGGCTTTATGATATTGGACGCCTTGGCAGAGGCGTCCAATATTTCTTTCTCTACCGAACGTTACGGCGATGTGGCCCGCATGCGTTTGAAAAACAAGCAGCTTGTGTTGCTCAAACCATCGACCTACATGAATCTCAGCGGCAATGCCGTGCGTTACTGGAAGGAGAAAGAAGGAGTGGATACCGACCACATACTTGTGCTTGTTGACGACATTGCACTCCCGTTCGGTGCGGTGCGGATAAAGCCGCGCGGCAGTGATGCCGGTCACAACGGTCTGAAAAACATAGCACAGATGCTCGGCACAGATGTTTATCCGCGTCTGCGTTTCGGTATCGGCAATGACTTTCCCCGCGGCTGTCAGGTGGAGTATGTGCTCGGAGCATTCACCCTTGACCAGAGGCAGCAGATGCCCACGCGTATAGAAGTGGCTATCGATGCATTGCGCACATTTTGCCTTGCCGGCATACAGACTGCCATGAATACATATAACAACAAATGACCTATGGCTAAATCAGAGGTGAGAATCGACAAGTGGCTGTGGGCGGTAAGAATCTTCAAGACCCGCACCATTGCCACCGATGCCTGCAAGAAAGGCCGTGTGTCGGTAGGCGATGCGGTGGCCAAACCGTCGCGTATGATAAAAGCGGGCGATACGGTCAGTGTGCGTAAGCCTCCGGTCACCTACACATTCCGTGTGCTTGCACTTACCGAAAATCGACTCGGAGCCAAACTCGTGCCTGAGTATATGGAAAACATCACACCCAAAAGCGAGCTTGATCTGCTGGAAGTGGTGAAGATAAGCGGTTTTATAGACCGGCGCAAGGGTCTGGGACGCCCCACCAAGCGCGATGGGCGCGAACTGTCGCGCTTTACCGAGCAGGCTTATGACTGCGGCTGGGATTTTGATTCCGGCTTCTTTGATGATGATGACGACGACGATGACGAGTGACATATAGTCCGCATGGTCACCATGCTACCGGGCATTTTTGTCAGGTTTCCAGCCCATGACATTGGCCGGTGCGCGTCCGGCTTCATATTCTTTGGCCATGAACTCCATGTAGGGAGCCACATGGTCAAAGTATTTTTTATACCCCTCGCACAGATAGTTGAGCCCCGGTTCGCCGTCGGAGGTGATGATGAATCGGTTTTTGGGACATTCGCCGTTGCAGATCATGGAATATCGGCATCTGATACACTGGCCCGGAAGTGATCCGCGTTTGGCGGCTCCAAACATGAGCTGTTGCGGGTCAATCATCATTTCGGTGATGGTATGGGTGTGGATATTGCCCAGACGGTATTCGTCAAACACAAAGTGGTCGCAGGAATAGACATCGCCGTTGTGTTCTATGACACCTGCGTGTCCGCAATATGTTGCCATTGAGCATACTCCCGGTTCCTTGTCCAGCCAGCGGGCGAGGGTGGCATCGAAAATCTGTACATACACTTCTCCCACATCGGCTTTGACCCATTCGTCGAATATATCACACAGAAACCGTCCCCATTGCTGCGGGGTTACTGATTCCGGTGTCAGTTGCCCCTCGTCGTTTACTGATGCGAGGCTTCCGTCCGGACACCGTCGCTCCACGATGGGTGTGAACTGAATGTAGCGGCACCCTGTCTCCTTGAAAAAACGGTAGAACTCCAGCGGATATTCCACGTTGTAGTCATTGACCACGGCCATGGCGTTCCATTCCACCCCATGGCGCTGGAGCATGCGTATGGACCGCATCACGCTGTCAAATGTGGGTTTGCCGGTAGCACCGGTGCGGTATTCGTCATGAAATTCCCTGGGGCCGTCTATGGATATGCCCACGAGCCAGCCGTTGCGTTTGAGAAACTGACACCACTGGGCTGTCATCAGAGTGCCGTTGGTCTGCAGGCAGTTGAGTATTCTGCGCCCTCCGGCATAGCGTCGTTGCAGTTCCATGGCGCGCTCGTAAAATGATATGGGGCGCAACATGGCTTCTCCGCCGTGCCATGTAAAACACACCTCTTCCACCGTCTGTGCCGCGATATATTGTTTTATGAACTCTTCGAGGGTGGCGTCGCTCATAAGCTGTCGGGAATCCTGACGGCCTTTATCGATGTAGTAGCAGTACTTGCATCGGAGATTGCATATCGCTCCGGTCGGCTTTGCCATTATGTACATTACCGAACCGAATGGTGTGGAGATGTTGTTGTGCTGGTTCATGTCGCAAAGTTACTCAATGTTGTCCGCTCCGCAAACATTTGTCGGGGCATGGCGTTTTTATTTTAAAACGCCGTTTCATAAAAGCCCTACAAACAATATGAGTACAATGTTCATTGCCGGTGACATAATTCCGTCGCACAAGGTGGCGTCATGGCTGTTATCCACTATTGACGGTTTTCTCGACCATATAGGTCTGGAGCATGACCGCACCATCGAGGAGATAATTTATGTGGCCGTAATAGTGGCTGTGGCAATGACGCTCGGCTGGCTCATTCGCCGCGGCATACTGTGGCTCTCGCGGCGGCTCGTAAGCTGGCGGTACAGCAATGTGGGCAAGCAGCTCATAGAGCAGCGTGTGCTCGTGAGGTGCAGCCACATAATCACTCCTCTTGTGATCATGGCTCTGTTGCCGTTTGCATTTGATGCCGGTTCATCGCTTCTGCATGTCCTTTCGATGGTGGTGTGGGTCTATTTTGTGATAGTGCTCGTTATGGCCATAAACTCCGTGTTGGGATTCGTGTGGCGTCGGTACGACGAAAAGGAGAATACCAGGAATCTGCCGCTTAAAGGTATTCTCAATGTGTGTACCGGTGTGGTGTGGATCATAGGAGTGATTGTGATAGGGTCGGTTATTCTCGACAAATCGCCGGTGGCTCTTCTGACGGGATTAGGTGCTTTTGCGGCGGCTCTGATGCTGATTTTCAAGGACAGTATCCTCGGTTTTGTGGCCGGTGTGCAGCTGTCACAAAACGATATGCTGCGTATAGGCGACTGGATAGTGGTGCCATCGACAATAGCCAACGGTATAGTGGTGGATATGTCGCTCACGGCCGTGAAAGTGCAGAACTGGGACAACACTATCGTGACACTGCCGCCTTACACTTTGGTCAGCACTTCGTTTCAGAACTGGCGCGGTATGAGTGCCAGCGGCTACCGTCTGATCTCACGTTCGGTGATATTCGACGTGGATTCCGTCAGGTCTGCCACCGATGACCTTGTCAGACAGGTGTCTTCGCTGGAGGGCATGTCGGATTTTCTGGCAAAGATAAAATCGGGAGGGCAGTTCTACGACCCCGGTCTGGCTGTTGTCAACGGCACTGCCAGCACCAATCTGGGACTGATGCGTGCCTACTTGTGCAACTATCTTTTGAAACACCCGCTGATCGGAACAGACCAACAGATTCTTGTGCGGATCATGGCTCCCGATGCCAATGGCATGCCTCTGCAGATATACTGCTATACAACCACGGCATGGACCGCCTATGAGGCTGTGCAGAGCGAGATATTCGAGCATATAGCCGCTGTGGCTCCGTTATTTGGCCTGCGGCTTTACAATGCTCCTTCCGGACACGATGTCGTTTCCATGTCTAAATTTTCACCGGAATTGTCAGCGGCCGCAGCCGCTCGGACTCAGAACAGATAGGCCACCCTGAACGCCCAAGAGGTATTTACGGCGTTGAAGTCGGTCAGGGTCTTGTCACTGAGTGCGTTGGTCATGCCGTAGTTGAAACTTATGCTTACCTGCCATCTGCGCATTATCTCGGCTCCTATGCCCACGTCTATGCCGAGTTCGGCTGTGTTGTAGTTCAGGCAGTCGATCTTGTTGTGCGCCAACAGAAAGCCTATGGACGGACCCGCATAGATGAACGGTGCCAGATAGTCCTCGAAGCCGTTGAGCCTGGTGTATTTGAATCTTAGATGTATAGGTATGGCCAGATAATGCAGATAAGAGCGCTCGGTGCCGTAGCCCTGCGAACTCCACATAAGGCGTTCGCCCAGATGCATTGTGGCTCCGCGCTGTTCATACATCAGACCAAGGTCTATGCCGAATCCTATGCCCGGAAACATCAACTCACCCATTATGCCGCCGCTGTAACCCACACTATTGTCTATGGTCATCAGACTTTGGTCAAAATTCAGATTGGTGATGCTGACACCTGCCGTGGGGCCGTATCTGAACTCGGCTTTAGTGCCTGTGGCACAGATTGCGGCCACTGCTATAATTATTGTGAGAAAGAGTTTACGCTTCATAATTTGCTCTTTATTTTAGCGCAAAGGTAATAAAATATTGCGTAACTTTGCAGAACAAATATTCTTTAACTCTTTACAAACCATAAATCACTAAATATAATGGCAAAGAAAGCTTTATTGATGATTCTCGACGGTTGGGGCATAGGCAACCACACCAAGAGCGACGTTATCTATTCCACTCCCACACCTTATTGGGATTATCTGATGGACACATATCCCCACTCGCAGCTCCAGGCTTCGGGCGAGAATGTGGGACTGCCCGACGGACAGATGGGCAACTCCGAGGTGGGTCACCTCAATATCGGCGCAGGACGCGTCGTGTATCAGGATCTTGTGAAGATCAACAAGGCTTGCGCCGACGGTTCCATACTTGAAAATCCCGAGATAAAGAGCGCATTCTCCTATGCCAAGGAGCATGACAAGGCCATACATTTCATGGGGCTTACCTCCGACGGCGGCGTGCACTCCTCGCTCGACCATCTTTTTGCCTTGTGTGACATAGCCCGTCACTATGGCCTTGAAAAGGTTTATATCCACTGCTTTATGGACGGCCGTGACACTGACCCCCGCAGTGGCAAGGGATTCATAGAACTGCTTCAGGGTCATTGCGCAAAGTCGGCCGGAGTGGTGGCCTCGATCGTAGGACGTTACTATGCCATGGACCGCGACAAGCGCTGGGAGCGTGTGAAAGTGGCCTATGACCTGCTTGTACACGGCGAAGGTGTGCAGGCCACCGACATGGTTCAGGCTGTGCAGGACTCTTACGATGCCGATGTGACCGATGAATTCATAAAGCCTATCCACAACGCGTCTGTTGACGGCACTATCAAGGAGGGCGATGCCGTAATATTCTT
This sequence comes from uncultured Muribaculaceae bacterium, assembly GCA_910578805.1. Lineage (GTDB taxonomy): Bacteria > Bacteroidota > Bacteroidia > Bacteroidales > Muribaculaceae > Paramuribaculum. Next base: position 17,979 of record CAJTRS010000002.1, read on the forward strand.
CAATTACCGCAACGACCGCGCAAAGGAGCTGACCGTGGCTCTTACGCAGCATGATCTGCCCGAAGCAGGCATGACCACGGTGCCCGGTCTCCAGTATTACTGCATGACACCCTACGATGCTTCGTTCACAGGCGTGCACATACTTTTCGACAAGGAAAATGTGGGCAACACATTGGGAGAATACCTGTCGTCGCTTGACAAAAAGCAGCTTCACATAGCTGAGACAGAAAAGTATGCCCATGTGACATTTTTCTTCAACGGCGGTCGTGAGGCTCCTTATGAAGGGGAGGAGCGTATCCTTGTGGCCTCGCCCAAAGTGGCCACTTATGATCTTAAGCCTGAAATGAGTGCTTTTGAGGTGCGTGATAAACTGGTGGAGGCCATAAAGTCGCAGGAATTTGACTTTATAGTGGTCAACTATGCCAATGGCGACATGGTAGGCCATACCGGTGTGTATGAAGCGATAGAAAAGGCTGTTAAGGCTGTTGACGAATGTGTCAAAGATACTGTTGAGGCCGCCAAGAGCGCCGATTATGAGGTGATAATCATTGCCGACCACGGTAATGCCGACAATGCTGTCAACTCCGACGGTACCCCCAATACAGCCCATTCGCTCAATCCCGTTCCGTGCATCTATGTAACTGACCGCAAGGACGTCAAGGTCAGTGACGGACGTCTTGCCGATGTGGCACCCACTATTTTGTCCATTATGGGCATAGACAAACCCGCCGAAATGACCGGAAATTCCCTTATCGGATAAATTTTTCTATAACACATAGCTATATAATGGGGCTGTGCTATGGCACAGCCCCTGCTTTTGGAGCATGAAGATGTTTTACTGTTAAGTCGCGGGGACACACGTCTGTGCGTCTGAAGCCAAGGAGTCGGTGGCATTTTGCTATTAATATCCGCTTAAAGTGGCATAAAGTCGGCGTTGAGGTTGTTATAGTGTAATTTGAGTGTAAAATAAAGTTAAATACGCAATCTTTTACTGAACAAAATTTTGTGGGTTTTCAGAAAAGCCATACATTTGCAATGTGTTTTTCATGGTATTAGATTTAAGGTTAACTAAGGTTGGTTGTCGCGAGACAATCAATTTTTTTTTATCTGTTCAAGATTAATTGCAGGGAGGACTAATTGCAGTGTTGCGGAAATTTGTAAATAAAATATCGGTTTCGTTTGCAAATAGAAATAAATATTATAATTTTGTTGCTATTAGTGAGTGAAAAGTATTTTTTTGTTTTCAAAATTGAAATTTATGAGAAAAATTTACACTGTAATTACATTACTGTTTACGGCTGTTGCGGCTATGGCTGCTAAGCCTGACGATCTAATCCGTGTAAACAACGCGGCATCTGGTCAGGTTGAAGAATTGAGCCGCCAACTGACGTTGGTTGAAGACTATAGTCTTCCTGTGACCAATGCGGTATGTGCCGAACCCAAAGCCGCGCCTTCCGGAGAGTGGCGGAGCATAGGCACGGGTATTTATGTTGAGGGTCTGATGAGTATTTTTAACGATGTTGAAGGAGGGGTGGCCACGGAGGTCGAGATCGAGGAGAGTGTGGCTGTTCCGGGCTGGTACCGACTTCTGCCGTACAGCGATCCGTCATGTCCGTTAGCCATTATTCTTGGTGCACCTGATACTCAGAATTATCTGTATATCAACGCTACTGATCCCCAGAAAGTGCATGTGGAGTCATTCACACCTTTCGGTAGTTTTGAGTTCCGCAGTCTGTGTCCCGAAGGAGGATTTAACATGAATGTTTATGGCACGCTTGAAGACGGTGTCATTTCATTCCCGCCCCAAAGTTTTGGTTTTATAAGGGATAATTCAGCAAGTTATGCCAATCGTGATGGTCAGTTCAAGGTAGTGCTGGACAAGAACAACTACAAGGTTTATACTCTTGAGGTCAGCTCTGAGTTGTGCCGTATGGGAAATCCGACATCTGCTATCGGTATGTCGGTGAATATAAAGACCGGTGCCGATATTGTGGATTTGCGAAGTATCCTTATCCCCGGAATATATTCGTCGGAAGGCAATGAGGAATTCATAATGAACAATGGCGATCCCGGTATTGGTGAAGGTTTCAATTTTGATGTTCCGTATGCCGGTGTATATACATTTATGGTGGTGGGCCTGTCAAGCGACAATAAGATCAAGGCCCGCGGCGAAACCATATTCTTTGCTCTTTACGATGCTGCCGATGAATGGGAGTCTGTAGGCGAGGCTACCTATAATGAAGGTATCTATTCATCATTCTTCAGCGATGTTGCTGCCGAAAGCTACAAAGTGGAGGTTGAACGGCATAAGACCCGGGCCGGATATTTCCGACTGGTTGATCCTTATGCTACCCACAGTATGGCGGTTGAGTCGTCAGAATGTAATGTGGATCATTCCTATCATCACAAACATTACCTCTATATCAATGCCCAAGACCCCGGGCAGGTATATATCGAGCCGAGTGTAATCGGGTTTAAGGTAAATGATTCTCTTGGCGAAGGATACTTGTCGTCATACGGTTATGCTTATGTACAGGCCAATCGTGTTGAGGACGGTAAAAACGCCGGTGTGTTCGGAACCCTTAACGGTACGACTATAAGCATTCCCGACGGAACCATGTGGCTCGGTCAGAAGAAGTATGCCAACGGCCTGCCTCAGAAAGGAATTGGTCAAAATGTGATGATCGAGCTTCCTGCCAATGCAGCCATAGGTACAGTGGCTGCCGACAGTCTCAACGATGCTCCGGTTGAATACTTCAATCTGCAGGGCATGCGTGTAAACAACCCGCAGTCCGGTATCTATGTGGTGCGTCAGGGCGACCGTGTGTCGAAAGTGATGATCCGGTAACAACCGATTATAATAAAATAGAGCCATGACCTGACCGGTCATGGCTCTATTTTCATAATTATAGGATTATTTGCGCCAGAAGCCCGGAGTGAAGAGTATGAGCACGGTGAATAGCTCCAGACGCCCTATGAGCATGAGTAGCGACAGTATCCATTTGCCGGCATCGGGGATATTGTCGAAACTGCCGCCATAGCCGGTGATGCCGGCTCCGAAACCTGTGTTGCTCACGCAGGAGAATGACGAGAAAAACGAATCGACCAGCGGCAGCCCCATCGCTGTGAGCATTATGCCGCCGAACATTATTACCATCACATAGATACACAGAAAGGCTATCACCTTGGATACGATATCGGAAGGCACTACCTTGCCGTTGATGCGCACGGTGGTGATGGTGTGTGGGTGTATGCAGCGGTAAAGCTCGTTGCGGCTGTTTTTGATAAGGAAGAGCATGCGGTCAATCTTGGCACCGCCGCTTGTGGAACCCGCGCAGGCTCCTGTAAACATCAGTACGAACATAAGAGCGAGAACAAACGGGCCCCATGATTCGAAGTTGCACACCGACAGTCCCGTGCTGGTGATGGTGGAAATGATCTGAAACAGCGGGTCAATGGTAAATGATTCCCACCCCGTGACCTGGCCGTGGTATATGATGCTCACGGTGAAACTCACGTAGAACACAACGATGATGGCTATATAGGCACGGAACACATCGTTGTGCCACAGCGGACGGAAATCGCCGTGGAGTGCACGGTATATAAGGGCGAAACTTGTGCCTCCCAGAAACATGAATACCGTTATCACCGTGGTGATGTAGTTGGAGTCCCAGTAGGCAAGACTTGCATCACGAGTGGAGAAGCCGCCGGTGGATATGGTGGAGAATGCGTGGCATATGCTGTCAAATACCGACATGGGTCCCAGGCATAGCATAACGATCAGCAGTCCGGTCAGGAGGAAATATATGCCCCACAGCCCCTTGGCGGTCTGGCTTACACGCGGTCGCAGTTTGTCGTGAGTTATTCCGGTTACCTCGGCATTGAACATCTGTACCCCTCCCGAGTGGTTGAGCATAGGTATCACGGCAAGTGTGAAAAGTATGATTCCCATGCCGCCGAGCCATTGCATCAGGCTGCGCCACAGATTGATGCCGTGAGGGAAACGCTCTACTGACGGAAGCACCGAACACCCTGTGGTGGTGAATCCTGACATGGATTCAAAAAAAGCGTCGCTTACGCTGACACCCATTCCGCAAAGCATAAACGGCAGCATGCCGAATATGGAAAACACCACCCACACCAACGCCGTGAGAAGAAATCCCTCATGCTTGCCCATGCCTGAGCGTCTCGGACGCAGACCGAATGTCAGCAAGACTCCGGCTGCCGCCGTGACCGCCGCGCTTATGGCAAATGCATTTATGTCCTGTTCGTCATAGACAATGGCGGCTATGAGCGGAAACACCATGAATCCGCCCTCTATCATCAGAAGCCACCCTATGACTCTGAATACCATGGGGAAATTTATATGTCGGATTGTGCGGGTCATTTTTAAGGCAGGTGATCTTTTCCAGGAATGTCAGTTGAAAAGCCGTTCGATCTTGTGCATGGCACCGTTGAGGCAGAACACCACCACGGAGTCGCCGGCTTCGATCCGGGTGTCGCCTTTCACGAGCATACCCTTGCCGTCGCGTATCAGTCCGGCTATGGTCATGTCATGTGACAGGTTGAGATTCTTGACCATATCCTTGGTGACTTTGGATTTTGGCCTGGCTTCTATTTCGGCAACGTCGGCATCGGCCAATGCCATGAATTTCGAAGACTCCACGTCGGCGTCAAGCAGCATCTGGAATATCTTGCTTGAGGCAAGGAGCTTTTTATTGATTATGGTGCCTATGTTGAGCCCTTCGGCTTCGGCTATGAACTGAATGTTTTCCACTTCAGCCACGGTTTTCTTCACACCGTGTTCCTTGGCGGTCAGACAGGTGAGTATGTTGGTCTCCGAACTGTCTGTGAGCGCTATAAAGGCGTCGGAGTCCGATATGCCCTCTTCGCGCAAGGTGTCTATATCGCGGGCATCGCCATGAATCACAAGTGCGTCGGGGCAGCGTTCGGCAAGATATGAGCAGCGCTCGCGGTCAAGTTCGATGATCCGGAACCGGTAACGGTCGCCGGCAAGGGTAGTCAGCCGGACAGCTATGCGGCTGCCCCCCATTATGAGCACTTTACGTATTATTTTTTGTGATTTTCCACACAGTTCCCGCAGTGTGTCTATATGTTCGGGTGTGGTTGTCACGTAGATGATGTCATTGGGCTGTATGAAGTCGCTGCCTCGCGGTATGATGGTCTCATGGTGGCGCTTTATGGCTGATACGTGAAACTTATGGTCCGACATGAATATCTCCTTCAGCGGTACTCCGGCCAGACGTGCGTTTTCCCTGATCTTGACCCCCACCACTATCAGCTGGCCGCCATGTATTTCAAGCCAGTTGCGTGCCCATGTGCGCTCGAGCGACTTGAGTATCTCCTTGGCTGCGAGATATTCGGGGTAGATCATCGCATCGATTCCTGTGCGGCTGAAGTAACCGTTGTGTTTGGGGTTCATAAACTCATAGTTGTCTATGCGGGCCACAGTCTTTTTTGCTCCGAGGCTCTTGGCCATGGAGCATGCCACCACATTCGATGTTTCTTCGGGTGTGACGGCTATGAACAGGTCGCACTGGCCGGCCTTGGCTTCGGCAAGTATGCTGAATGATGTGGGCTGGCCTTTTATGGTGAGCAGGTTGCAGGTGGCGTCAAGGATTTCAAGACGTTGTGAATCGGAGTCTATTATGATTATGTCATGATTCTCTTTCGACAGCAGCTTGGCCAGATGTGTACCTACTTCGCCGGCGCCGGCAATAACAATTTTCATTTATCGCGCGTATTTTTTGCTTTGATTATGGCTTCGGTAATGGCTTCGGCGTCCATGCCGCAGAGATGTCTCAGCTGTGCCACTGTGCCTTGGGGTATGAATTTGTCGGGGATACCGATACGTGTTACCGGCACTTTGTAGCCTTGGTCGTTAAGCCATTCTATGACGGCCGATCCGAGGCCGCCCTTTATCGATGCGTCCTCCACAGTGATAATCGGAGCGCCTGATCTTACTGCCTCACGCATTATCTCTTCATCGAGCGGTTTCAGATATATCATGTCGTAATGCGCTGCCTTTACTCCCTGAAGGGCCGCATTCTCCACGGCTTTTGCCGCTTCAGATGCTATGGGGCCTATGCTCATCACTGTCACATCGCCTCCCGGAGTCAGCAGCTGGCCTCGGCCCGTATCCAGACGTCTCATCGGTTTGCGCCATTCGGTCTCGTTGCCGCACCCGCGCGGATAGCGTATGGCCATGGGGCCTTTGCGTCCGGGCAGCTGGGCCGTGTACATCAGATGGCGCAGATATTCCTCGTTGCGCGGAGAGGCTATGGTCATGCCGGGAATGTCGCTCAGATAGCTCATGTCAAACACTCCGTGGTGTGTGGCGCCGTCCTCGCCCACTAATCCGGCGCGGTCAATGCAGAACACCACAGGGAGGTCCTGCAGGGCCACATCATGGATTATGTGGTCATAGGCCCGCTGCAGGAATGATGAGTATATGGCCACAAACGGGCATTTGCCGTCCTTGGCCAGTCCGCCCGCAAATGTCACGGCATGTCCTTCGGAGATTCCCACATCGAACGTGCGCTCCGGAAACGCTTCGGCCAGACGGCTCATGGAGGTGCCGGACGGCATGGCTGCCGTAATGCCTGTTATGGCGGGGTTGGCTTTGGCGAGTTCCACCAATGTCTCGCCGAACACGTCCTGGTATTTTGCCGGACGGCCGGGAGCAGAGTCTTTGATTATGGCTCCGTTTGTGGGATCGAAACGTCCGGGTGCGTGCCAGTAGGCCGGATTCTCTTCGGCCGGCTTGAAGCCTTTTCCCTTGACGGTGCGCAGATGCAATATCCGCGGACCCGACATCTCTTTTATGTCGTTGAGCACACGGATTATGCGTGGAAGGTCGTGGCCGTCAAACGGACCGAAGTACCGTATGTTGAGTCCTTCGAATATGTTCTGCTCCTTGGTGAAAAATGATTTCAGACTGTTGTTGAACCGCAATATGCGTCCGCGTCCGTTGTCATTGATCAGATGCAGTTTTTTCAATAACCTGAATGCCTTGTAACGGAATGTGTTGTAGCCCTTGGAGGCGGTGAGATGCGCCAGATAGGAGTTGAGTGACCCGACATTTCGGTCTATCGACATGTCGTTGTCGTTGAGTATTATGAGCAGATTGTTTTTGGCATTGGCGGCATTGTTGAGCCCTTCGAATGCCAGTCCGCCGCTGATCGAGGCATCGCCTATCACGGCCACCACATTTCTGCGCGGGTTCTCGTTGCTCAGGTTTGTGGCCACAGACATGCCCAGGGCTGCCGATATGGAGTTGGAGGCGTGACCGGCCGTGAAAGTGTCGTATTCGCTCTCAGCGGGATTGGGAAACCCGCTGAGTCCGCCTAACTTTCGGTTTGTATGGAATCTTGCGGCTCGGCCTGTGAGCAACTTGTGTCCATAGGCCTGATGGCCCACGTCCCACACTATGCGGTCATAGGGGGTGTCAAATACATAGTGCAGAGCTACTGTGAGTTCTACGGCACCCATGCTCGAGGCGAAATGCCCCGGATTGGAACTCAATGAATTTATGAGGAAATCGCGTATCTCGCTGCAAAGTCCGGGTAACTTTTCGAGCGGCAGTCTGCGCATGTCGGCCGGGCTGTCGATATGTGATAGCAGCGGAAACCTGTTTTCATCGAGCGGTTTATTGCTGTAATCGGCTGGAACCTGAAGTATTGCGCTCATTTTCTTTTCTTAAAATGCTTCTTGTAAAGTGGCACAAACACTATTATACCCGAGGCTATGATCATGAAAAGCACTTTGAGCGTGAACGGCTGGCTTGTGACAAGCAGATAACAGAGTAGTAACCATAATACTACTATGCATGCAAGTTGAAATTTGGTTCCGTTGCTCATACCTCCGGTAATTTCCGTTGTAGTTATCAACGGCAAAGATACAAAAACATTACCGCGCATGCAAGATAAACGTTTCGGCTTTACAGTCGTTTTATCTCCGTTTCCGCTGCGGTGGAGCCTTTGTAGTGCGATCGGCGGGGCTGGAAGTGGTATGTGACCGTGAGTGAGACTCCGCGATTGTCGTATCGCTGATATTTGAGCATGGTCACATTGCAGGTGTGCATTGACCAGTCGTTGTGTTGTGTGCCGAAAATATCTGTGGCCTGTAGCTTTACGGTCAGCGATTTGTCTAAAAATGTCTTGCTGACGGAGGCATCGCACGTGAACCATGAGGAGCCGAAACGGTTGGTGTGCATGTCACCGCCGCTCTGTCCGGAGATGTCGGCCGTGAGCATGAATCCGCAGGGGAGTGTCAGTGCGTTCTGCACGGAGTAGAAGTACATGGGTTTGTTGTAATCGGTGCTCCCTAAGGTGAGCCACGGTTTGCTTGCTCCCGCCATTATGCTCGGTGACCATGACTTTATGGTGCGGTTCCAGATCAGGAAGCATGACAGTGTGCTTACATCGGCGTTTACAGGCTGGAGCAGAAGTTGAACCGTGGGTGCCGGATACAGCCGCTTTACGAAAGCATACGTGTCAAGGCTGCGGGTATATTGGGTCTGTAGCATGAAATCATTCCATTGTGCCAGCATCTGCACCGAGTGCATGCGTTCGTCGCGCAGTGCCGGATTGCCGCTTTCCAGTTCGTGAGTACCGGTGTAGGTAATGCCCGAGGTCAGTTGTGAATACGGTGGCCGTAGTGTGGTCATCTTGTAGCTGAGTGTCAGAGATGAACGGTCGGAGAAGTTGTATCCCGCGCTGATATCGGGTGTGAGCAGATGGTCGCGCCGGCTCACGTCTCGGTCTGATACGCCGTTTAGACGAAATGTATAGTCGGAATATTCATATCTTAGGCCGGCGCGTACGTTCCATTGTCCCCATGTGCGTGACCATGAGGCGTATGCGGCAATAGATATGTTTCTTGTGTCGGCCAGCGACGACGGCACATATTCCGCCACATCGGCATTGAGCATGTCGTAGTCGAGGCTCGTGGTGGTGTAGGCGCCCTGTGTGCCGGCTGTCAGTTTGCCATTGGCTACGGGTGTTTCCATATAGAGCTCGGCCGCAAATAGCGATGATTGTTTGTGTTGTGTTGATTTTACGGCCGTCGATTCGCCGTCGGGGTATTCGGTAGCGCTACGGGTCCGGGAATCACCATGACGGAATGTGCCGTCGAAATGCAGATGATGCCGTCCGCAATAAAGGTCATCGTAATAGGCCGACACCATATGTGTGGCGGACTGGATTTTCTGTGATATTTCGCGGCGTATCGGAGGATTGTTGTCAAGCCATTCGGTGCCGGTGTTGAGGAAGTCGGCGTTTTCATGCAGGTAGCGGTAGTATGCTCCAGCCGAGGACTTGCCTCCGGTGTAGTTGAATCCTGTCTTGACGGCTGCGTTGTCGGTGGGAAATTCTCTGTGCTGCGAGGAGCCTATGGTCATAGGACGCCCTTGATAGGCGAGTCTGTTCACCGTATGTCCTTTGATCAGACTGTTGTTGCGGGCATAGGTTCCGGAGGCAAATAGTTCCATGGATTTTCCGTGCCAGCTCAGCGACAGATAGTCGTTGGCGCTGAATCGTCGCTTTATGGTGGCATTTGCCACATTCTGCAGGCTGAGTCCTTTGGCGAAGTTGCGGCGTGTGGTGATCAGAAGCACTGATTGTGTGGAGCTGTCATATTGTGCTCCCGGAGCCATCAGCAATTCCACTTTGCCGATGTTGCGTGATTGCAGAGTGTGGAGTTCCGCCTGGTCGCGGAGCGGACGGCCGTCGATGTAAATCTCCGGCGAGCCTTTGCCGGTCACGGTTATTGTTTGGTCGTTTATTGTCACAAGCGGCAGTCTTGCAAGCAGGTCCAGAAGCGATCCGGTCTTTTCAAGTTGGGTTCCGGGCACTATGGTCACTAAGGAACTTCCCTCCACGCGTGTTGCGGGTGCTTGTGCGTTGACCACTATTTCTTCTAACCTGCGGTTTAGTGAATCGGGTGCGGCTGCTTCACTGGCATTGGCCCGAAACAGGCTCATGACAGCCGATGCGATAAGTAAAGTTTTTGAATACATAAGGATTGCATACTGTGTTTGGTTACAGTGCAAAAATAGTATGCAGATATCCTTACGGTCAAATTTTAAATCTGACTGCCGGTTTTGTTATGTGTTGATTTATAGTTGGATACTGGCTGTTGTGCCATTGGGTTTCTGACAAGATCAGAATATGGCCGAAAATTCTGACATATGTGGCGGATCAATAGCCTTGAGTCTTGAGCGCAGACGTGACTTGCGCTTGTACAGCGTGTCTATCTCCACACCCGTGAGCAGACTTATGGTGCGTGATGAGAATCCGCAGGCCAAATATGTCATCAGGGTGTAATCATCGGGTCTTATGTCGGGGCACTCCTCTTTAAGTGTCTTGAGCAGATTGCCGCGGCAACGGTTGATTGTCTGTTCGATGGATTCGAATGTGCTGCTGTCGTTTTTCAGTGATGATATCTCCTGTACGACTTGCTGTGTCAGGGCTTTGCGTTCTACAGTGGTGCCGCGTGTCTCATAATATGTGTCACACAGGCGTCCTATCAGATCAAACCGCTCTCCGAGCAGCCTGTGCAGGCTCGTCTCCATGTCGGTGTATTGCTGACGTCCGCATGACAGGCTCTCGCGCAATGCCGAGGCCTCGGCCATAAGAGCGGCCTGGCGGGCCTGTTGCCGACGTAGTCTGGAGCGCTGTCTCGATATGACATAACAGGCTGCCAGCAGCGCGATTATGGCTATCAGAGTGAGATTTTTGCGTGTCATGCGTTCGCGATATAGCGAATACTCTCGCTCTTTCTGCACATAAAGGGCTTTGAGCAGGGCATTGTTGGCCGTGGCGGGTGATGACTCTATAGAGTCACGCAGCATGGTGGCTTTCAGAAATGCGCTCTTGTCGGCATGTGCGGAATAATAATCCACGGCTATGTTTATAATGGTGTCGGAGGGTGCTTGCAGGTTGTTGGCCACCAAAGCCTCGCTATATGCGAGCGCCCATCGGGCCATGGTGGCTGAATCGGAAAATTCCGAAACGTCCATGGCGCATAGTCTGTCGAAGGCTTCATGCGGATTGCTGCTCATCATATCGCAGGCATCGTCTATGGCCTTGCGTTGTGATGATACTGTACCGCAGCCGGCCAATGCGGCAAGAATGATTATGTATAACAGACTCCTCATGATTGCGTGTGGCTCTTTACGGGCTGTCAGGTTATGCCGTTGTCTGCTGATATGACGCTTCTATGGCACGTATAGCCATCAATATCGCTGTGGCCGATGCGCGGTCTATTACCCGCCCTCTGTTTCCGGGGAAATGGTAGGTGTGGCTCTTTATGCCCTTTGATGTGGCCACGGCTATGCACACCGTTCCTACAGGCTTTTCGTCAGAGCCTCCTGTGGGACCTGCTATACCGCTGGTGGCGATGGCTATGTCGCACCCTAAAGCTTTGCGTGCTCCTGAGGCCATCTGCTCCACCACGGGGATACTGACGGCTCCGTAGTGTGACAGTGTGTCATCTCCCACTCCGAGCAGCTGAGTCTTAACTCTGTTGCTGTACGCTACAATGCCTCCCTCCATGGCTGCCGAACTTCCGGGAACCGATGTGATCAGATGCGCTATATTGCCGCCGGTGCAGCTTTCGGCAGTTCCTGTGGTAAGTCCGTGAAGCGTGAGTTTTTCCAATAATATCTCTTCGGGTGTGCGGTCACCGTCATACAGGAAATGCTTGCCGCAAAGCGCTATCAGTTCCTGTGCGTAGCGGTCGGCCTCTGATCTGATAAATCCGGCATCGGCATGCCTGCCGTCGATGCGCAGTCTGATGAGTCCCGGTTTTGGCAGGTAGGCAAGATGCAGATATGATGGCAGAGCCGTTTCCCAGTCGGCAAGCAGTGTGGCCAGATCGGATTCGGTGATACCCTCGACCATGATGGTATGGTGTTCCACTGCCTCTTTCGACGGGAACTTTTCCAATAACTGCGGAAAAACCTCCGAGGCAAACATCTCGCCGGTCTCAAACGGCACTCCCGGCATGGCCACAAGTACCTGGGTGGGATTATGCAGCTCGAACCACATGATGGGAGCCGTGCCCACGCGGTTCTGTATCACGCGTGCCGATGTCGGCACCATGGCTTGTGCTGCCGTAAGTTCGTTGAGACGGAATCCGCGCTTTGCCACTATCTCCCTGACATTTTCAAGCACATTTTCGTCGAGCCGGAGGCTGCCTCCGAAGTATCGGCACATCACCGTTTTGGTGATATCGTCTTTTGTCGGGCCGAGTCCACCTGTGGTAAGGACCACCGGTGCCGTCTGGAATCCGCGCTCTATGGCGCGCCCTATGGCAGCGGCGTCGTCAGCCACAACCTGCACATCGGCAACCCTCCACCCGTAGGGAGCTATATGGCGTGCTATGAAACCGCTGTTGGTGTCGGTTACCTGACCTATGAGCAGTTCATCGCCTATTACTATTATAGATACGTCCATATATGTTTTTTCGCGGTTATGTAACTAACTGAATATTATTTTTCACACTGTCACGCGTGCATAAGGCACTTCATCATAGCCGCAAAAGTCTTTGTCAAGATATTTGAAGTATCCGGCTATGGCCACCATGGCGGCATTGTCGGTGGTGAATGCGCGCTCCGGTATGAATGCTTTTAGTCCGCGTGCGCCACAGTAGTCGGCTATGGCCTGGCGTACACCCGAATTTGCCGATACGCCTCCGCCTATGGCCACTGTCTTGACGCCGGTCTGTTTGACGGCCTTGTCAAGTTTGTCAACCAGTATCTCTATGATGGTGCGTTGGAGCGAGGCCGCAAGGTCCTTGCGGTTTTTCTCCACAAAGCCGGCATCGGATTTCAGAGCGTCGCGCAGTGTGTAGAGAAATGACGTTTTCAGTCCGGAGAAACTGTAGTCCAGTCCGGGGATTCTCGGACGGGCGAAATGGAACTTTGAGGCGTCGCCTTCCTGCGCAAGCCGGTCTATGTGCGGACCGCCCGGATAGGGGAGGCCCATCACTTTGGCGCATTTGTCGAAAGCTTCGCCGGCTGCGTCGTCGATGGTGGCTCCGAGAATTTCCATGTCGTTGTAATTGCGCACGAGTATCAGCTGGCTGTTGCCTCCCGATATCAACAGCGTCAGAAACGGATATTCCGGCATCGTGTCATCGGGAGTGCGGCGTATGAAATGTGACAGCACATGGCCATGGAGATGATTGACATCGACTATCGGGCATCTCAGTCCGAGAGACATGCCTTTGGCAAACGATGTGCCCACAAGCAGGGAGCCGAGCAGTCCCGGGCCACGGGTGAATGCTATGGCCGAAAGCTCTTTTTTGTCCAATCCGGCGCGGTTCAATGCCGCCGCCACTACGGGAACTATGTTTTGCTGATGCGCGCGCGAGGCCAGTTCCGGCACCACGCCGCCGTATTCCTCATGCACACTCTGCGATGCTATTACATTGGATAGCAGCACTCCGTCACGTATCACTGCCGCCGAAGTGTCATCGCATGATGATTCTATACCCAAAATGGTTATGCTCATGTATGGTGGTTCTATTTTTTATGCTGCAAATTTACGCATTTTATCCGTTATTCCACCGTGATCTCATCGAGGAAAAACCAACAAGGGTTCCCCACGCCGTAATGCCAGTGCGGACATTGTTTGGTGCCTTCTATATCCACTTTTATGTATCGGGCTTCGGTCGGGGAGCCGAAACACTCTTTCACATTCACGAATTTCACTTTCGGATCGGAGTCATCGGGAAGCTCATGGACCGCTCCCTGCACATAGGTCTTGCCGTCTGTGCTTATGGAATAGGTCACAGACTTGGGTTGCAGTATCCATGCTCCGAGCTGGTGAAGGAAGTCGGTGTCTATGCTGTGTATGGTTTTGACTTCGCCGAGGTCTAAGGTGACAGTCGCGTCGATCCCTTCCCAGCCTATCCAGCTGTCCTTGTAGGTGGCGCCTCCAAACAGTCCGTCGGTCAGTGCCGTGCCGGCAATTCTGTCGTATGGAGCGGGTAGGGGTGTGCTGAATGTGACATTGGCTCCGGCTGCCAGATTGCCGTTGGGTCTGGGCAGATAGCGCTCGCGGTACAGCCGGCAGTATTCCACCGGGGAGTTGTTTCGCTCGTTGACCGATGCGAGTCCGAATCTGCGGCTGCGGGTCTCGAATGTGTCGAGTCTTGCCGTGAGGTCGGCCACATCTTTGTGTGGTTCGGTACGTGCGAGTTCCAACTCGCTGTACTGTAGCGACAGGCGTGAGCGCTGCACACGGGCCAGAAAGGCCGAATCGGACCTCACGGCATTCTCTGCGCTGTCAAACAGTGAGTTATATGTGCGGCGCAATATCGGGTTGAGCATACCCTCCTTGTGGGTCACCGGTGAGTCATATATCCACAGCGGAATCCGGCTCCCCAACAAAGCTCCCTCCATCAGCTTGAGATACTGGTATATATAGGGGGCTGCCTTACCGTAGTAGCCGTTGACAAACACTCTCATCAGCGAATCGGTGTCGGCATCTGGATTCCACATGAGTTTCGACACCATGTAAGTGCGCAGTTCCGACATGTCGCCTCCGCGATAGCCGGCTATTTGTGAGAAGTGCATCTTCACGTTATTGTCGCGGTAGGTGCGTATGTTGGGCTGCATGATGTGGAAGTTGGGAAACGGGGTGCTTGTGCCGTCGAAATTGATCCCGTAGTCCCACACGAATATATTGTCGGAAATTCTGGCCCAGCCGTCAAGAGCTTTGAGGAAGTCTCGTCCTGAAGCGTTGTCGGCCAGAGGGACTTCACGGTAGCAGTCTATGTTGCACAGCATTATGTTGACATTTGGTTCCGGTCTCACATGTTTGGGTGGGTGCATGGTGTAGAGATAGGCCAATGTCGAAAACTGTTTGTCGGGGAACCGTCGGGCAAGGCGGTTGAGGAATCTTATCACACTGCCCGACAGCGCTCCTTCGTAATCGTCTATGGCTTTGCATTCGGGGCATGTGCAGTTGGTATGGTTGCCGTCGTTCTGGCTCACGGATATCATATTGCGGTTAGGATTGGCCTTGAATATGGAGTCAATTCTTGCAGCCGCTATCTCAAATACCTCGTCGTTGCTCAGGCACCATTGCGATGCCTTGCCGGGGTGTCGCTGTCCGTTGAAATAAGCGTAATACTCCGGATTGCTGTCTCCATATACCGCCGATGGCAGCAGCCGGTCGAATGTATGCACCCATAATCCTCCGGCAAATTCATCGGCCGGCTCTTCGAGGCGGCGCCACAGCCTGTAGATCGGGTCGGTGCGAAGCGCATAGTTTTGCGACTGGCGGTAGCGGAAAGCCGGATTATCCACAGTCTCTATGTAGGGCAGTCCTATGTCGGCGGTATGTGGAGGGAGGCTGTATTCGTTCTCGCCCCAATAGTTGCAGCCGAGCCATTGTTCAAGCACCGTAACCACGCCGTATATGCTGCCTTTGTCCTCGCCCCCTTCGATGAGCAGATAGCCTGGCGCGGTGGATATGCGGTAGCCGTCCTCTTTTACGGATTTGTCAGCCGAACGGCGAATGACCACATCGCCCTTGCGTGGGGTGGTCGATGGAGGGACTATCGGTATGGTCACGTCTGATATCCGGCCTATGAAATCCTGAAACAGAGCTGCCGCGGTACTGTCGGTGGATATTATACGTCCGCTCGGTCTGCCTCCGCTGACTATGCGGGTCTGGCCTGTAATGACGGTGGCTATGAGCATGGCACACCATAGAAGTAATGTCTTTTTCATGGTAAAAGGTGTTATTACATTCACAAATGTAGTCATTTTTTCGTTAATTCTGCGTACCTTTGCGCCTTGAAATAATCAAAGGTTTATGCAGAATATAAGAAACATTGCCATTATAGCCCATGTGGATCATGGCAAGACCACTCTGGTTGATAAAATGCTTTTGGCCGGTAACCTTTTTCGCGAGAATCAAAATGCCGGTGAACTCATACTTGACAACAATGATCTGGAACGCGAACGCGGTATAACAATCCTGTCAAAAAACGTCTCGATAAATTACAAAGGATACAAGATCAACATCATCGACACTCCCGGACACGCCGATTTCGGCGGCGAGGTGGAGCGTGTGCTCAACATGGCCGACGGCTGTCTGCTGCTTGTCGATGCTTTCGAAGGGCCCATGCCGCAGACTCGCTTCGTGTTGCAGAAGGCTATAGAGATGGGGCTGAAGCCCGTGGTGGTGATCAATAAGGTGGATAAACCCAACTGCCGCCCCGACGAAGTTCAGGAAATGGTGTTTGACCTTATGTTTAATCTCGATGCCACCGAGGAACAGCTTGATTTTCCCACTATCTACGGATCGGCAAAGCAGGGCTGGATGAGCACCGACTGGAAGAATCCCGCTCAGGACATAACTGCTGTGCTTGATGCCATAATCGAACATATTCCCGCTCCGGAGACCCTGGAGGGTCCCGCACAGATGCTCATCACATCGCTCGATTATTCATCGTATGTGGGTCGAATCGCGGTTGGACGTGTGCACCGCGGCGAGTTGCGCGAGGGTGCCGACATGGTTCTCTGCAAAAAGGACGGCTCCACAGTGCGTCAGCGCATAAAGGAGCTGCATGTGTTTGAAGGCATGGGCCGCAAGAAGGTGGAGTCCGTAAAGAGTGGCGACATATGTGCTCTTGTCGGCATTACCGACTTTGAGATAGGCGATACGGTGGCTGATATCAATACACCCGAATCGCTTCCCCGCATAGCCATTGACGAGCCTACCATGTCAATGTCGTTTACCATCAACGACAGTCCGTTTTTCGGTCGCGACGGCAAGTTTGTTACTTCGCGCCATATCGCCGACCGTCTGACACGCGAACTGGACCGTAATCTTGCTCTGAGAGTGGAGAAAGCTCACGACGACGATGTATGGACGGTCTATGGACGCGGTGTGCTGCATCTTTCGGTGCTTATCGAGACAATGCGCCGTGAGGGTTACGAATTGCAGGTGGGACAGCCGCAGGTAATAGTCAGGGAAATAGACGGTGTGAAGTGTGAGCCAGTGGAGCTTATGACCATTAATGTGCCCGAGGAGTATTCGAGCAAGATGATCGATATGGTCACCCGCCGCAAGGGCGATCTTGTGTCGATGGTCACTCAGAATGATCGCGTGCACATGGAATTCCACATACCTTCACGCGGCATAATAGGCTTGCGCAACAATGTGCTCACGGCATCGGCCGGCGAAGCCATCATGGCTCACCGATTTCTTGAGTACCAGCCTTGGAAAGGCGATATCGAGCGCCGGACCAACGGCTCGCTCATAGCCATGGAAGCCGGTACGGCTTACGCCTATGCCATTGACAAGTTGCAGGACCGAGGCCGGTTCTTCATCTTCCCGCAGGAAGAGGTCTATGCCGGACAGGTTGTAGGCGAGAATGCCAAGGACAACGATATTGTGGTCAATGTGACCAAATCAAAGAAACTGACAAACATGCGTGCTTCGGGAGCCGATGACAAGGCGCGTATCATACCTCCGGTGGTGTTCAGCCTCGAAGAGGCTCTTGAATATATCAAGGGTGATGAATATGTGGAGGTTACTCCGCATCATATACGTCTGCGCAAGATCATACTCGACGAGATAGAACGCAAGCGCGCCAACAAGTGATCCTGATGGCGGTGGCGGTTATCTGGCCGCCAATCTGCCTTTGGAAGTGATAACCGGGTAGCCGAACAGTCCCTTTTCAAGATGGAAAGTGGCGTGGCTGCCCTTTTTTGTGCGGTTATATACCTTAAGCGATATTTCCAAAGGTTTCTCCACGCCATTGTCAAACCTCACCGTTACATGATGAGTGTTGTAATTTCCGGACGGAACCATTCGGCCCCTTGTGAGCCTCCTGTACCGTGTATGGCTTCGGATATATTTCTGGACTATCGTCACTTTTTCCTCATGTTCCGTGTCACGGTTCCTGAACTGATGGTTGACAAACAGCACCGCAAACCACAGTACAGATGTGAACACTACGTAGTGTACGGGAATATTGAGCCATCGGCTGTCACGGCCTGTGATGAATTTCCATTTGTGTATAAATAGCGGTAGCATGACGGAAGCGCCGGAAAAAGCCCATATACCCGGTATCCACCATCGAACTATCGTGTTTTGATATATGGCCATAGCGCCTCCGGCTGCCGTAATGCTCAGCAGTCCGACTATCACGGCCGCGGCCACATGCCATTTCGGTTTCATATTCTTATTATGTGGTTCTACCGGCAAAGATACGTTTTTTTATCCGTGGTTTGTGCGAAAATGGCTACATTTGCACCATAGTTTAAATTTTAAAAGAAATGTTACATAAAATGTTTAAAAGTGCGCTGCTATTGGTGCTGCTTGCCTGTGTCATGCCGGCCAATGCGCAATTCAATCTGAAGAAGGCTATCGGAGGAGTTAAGAAAACAGTGGAGGCCGTGACTCTCACTGATGAGCAGATGGTGCAGTATGTCAAGGAATACATAGATTGGATGGATAAGAACAACCCTGTGCTTCCGGCCGACGATCCGTATGTGGTGCGCCTTGCCAAGCTCACGCAGGGATTGACCGAAGTGGAGGGGTTGCCTCTCAATTTCAAGGTTTACAATGTGATCGATGTCAATGCCTTTGCGTGTGCTGATGGCAGTATTCGCGTATTCTCATCGTTGATGGATATAATGAGCGACGATGAATTGCTCGGTGTCATAGGACATGAAGTGGGGCATGTGGCTCATAAGGATTCAAAGAAGGGATTTCGTACGGCTCTTCTTACTTCGGCTCTTAAGGACGGTCTGGGCGCAAGTAACGGTAAAGTGGCAGCACTGACCGATTCACAGCTCGGTGACCTCGGTGAGGCCTTGGTCAATGCCAATTACTCTCAGAAGCAGGAGCGTTCGGCTGATGATTATGGCTACGAGTTTTTGAAAAAAGCCGGAAAGAATCCATGTGCCATGGCTCTGTCATTCCGTAAGCTAAAGCAGATGCAGGAAGAGGCCGGAGCCAAGAAAGCAAGTAAAATCAATCAGCTGTTTTCCACCCACCCCGACCTTGATGCCCGCATCAAGCGCATGGAGCAGCGTGCCGCAAAGGACGGCTTTGAACTGCCCGAGAAGTAAATAATAAAAACAATAATATTATGCAGTCAGCATTTGCCGGACTATGGCTCCGTGCAATGCTGACTGTTTTTTTTGTGCGTGAGTTCAACTTGTCGCGGTCCGTCGGTGTTTGGCAATATATGGATTGTTAACCTATTGGATTATGATTATAAATATAAAGCGGAGTTATGAGCCGGCAGAACCGGCCGATGGCTATCGGGTGTTTGTGGACAGATTGTGGCCGAGAGGGTTATCGCATGCCACGTTTCATTACGACGAATGGGTGAAAACGATAGCTCCGAGCGATCGGTTGCGTCAATGGTTTCATGTTGATCCCGACAACCGGTGGCCTGAATTTGCAAAGAAGTATGCGCATGAGCTTGAGGTATCTGCGGCGTTTGCCGGATTTAAGCACGATATATCCCGTCATTCGAAGGTGACACTACTTTACTCCTCCCACGATGCTTTGCACAACAATGCCGTGGTACTGCGCTCCATGTTAGAGGCGCATTGATAGATAGAATTACATGAATTCTACGGCTTGGGAGTCCTCTATAAGGTCAGCGTTGTAATATGGGTAGGTGATGCCCCATAGGTACAATGCCTGCGGAGGCATCGATGTGCCTGCGCTGCATCGGTCGCGGGCCTCGATCACCTCCTTGAATCCATCGAGCGACAGTTTGCCGCGCCCCACATCTACGAGTGTCCCCACCACGGCCCGCACCATGTTGCGCAGGAAGCGGTCGGCGGTTATCTCAAACACATATCCCTTTCCGTTGACCATAGGAGTCCATCGGGCATGCGTGACGTTGCAGATGTTGGTCTTGGTGTCGGTGTGCAGTTTGGCAAATGAAGTGAAGTCATGCACTTCGGTCAGATATTGTGCCGCTGTGTTCATGGCTTCGTAATCGAGCCCTGATGGGGCTTTCCAGCTTAGTGTGTGGAAAAACGGCGATTTGACCGTGGTGGTGTAGTACCTGTAGGTGCGTGATGTGGCGTCGAAGCGGGCATGCGCCTCCTGTGCTACCTGAGTTATGGAGTATATTGCGATGTGGCGTCCCACCAATGAATTCAGCGCCTTTATGAGTGATTCCGGATCACTGATTTCATCATCGGTGTCGAAATGCGCCACCATGCGGCGGGCATTGACTCCGGTATCGGTGCGTCCGGCTCCCACTATAGGGGTGGCCACACGAAGCACCTTGGCAAGAGCGCTTTCTATGCACTCTTGCACACTGATGGCGTTTGGCTGGTACTGCCACCCGTGATACGGTGAACCGTTGTAGGCCAATAGCATGAAGTATCGCGGCATGGCTGTCGGTGTTATCAGTCTTTTTCCAGATATGTGTAACCGTAAAGGCCTGACCTGTAGTTTGACAGGAATTCACGTCCCTCTTCGGGCGATATGTGTCCGGCTTTCATCGAGGCGGTGACCCATGCTTCCACGTTGCGTACCAATTTCTTGGGATTGAATTGCACGTAGTCAAGTACTTCGGCCACTGTCTCTCCGTCAATAATCCGGTCTATCTCGTATCGGTCCTTATACACGGAGATATGTGCCACATTGGTGTCTCCGAACAGATTGTGCATGTCGCCCAGAATCTCCTGATATGCGCCTACCAGAAACACTCCGAGATAATACGGGTCGTCCTGTTTGACAGAATGTACCGGCAGCGAGGACGATGTTCCGTGGTTGGTGATGAAATTGGCTATCTTGCCGTCGGAGTCGCAGGTGATGTCCTGAATGGTGCATGTGCGGTCGGGGCGTTCGTCGAGATGGCCGATGGGTATGATGGGAAATACCTGATCTATGGCCCAGGAATCGGGGAGTGACTGAAATAGTGAAAAGTTACAGAAGTATTTGTCGGGAAGCATTCTGGCTATCTTGCGCAGCTCCTCAGGCGCATGTTTCATGCCGCAGGCTATCTCTCCCACCTCGCGGGCTATGGACCAGAAGAGTTTTTCGATCTGGGCGCGGGTGCGCAGGTCGAGCATTCCGAGGTTGAACAGGTCGAGGGCTTCCTCGCGTATCTGCAGGGCGTCGTGCCAGCTCTCGAATAGACGGGGCTGGTTCAGGCGGTCCCATATATCATAGAGCTCGCGTGTCAGTTCGTGAGCGTCGGCCGGCAGTTCTTCATCGTCTTTCCACAGGGGCAACTGTGTGGTTTCGAGCACCTCGAATACCAGAACGGAGTGGTGGGCCGTAAGTGATCGCCCGCTTTCGGTGATGATGTTGGGCTGTTTCACGCCGTTTTTTATGCAGGCATCTACAAGCGCCGACACAGAGTCGTTGGCATACTCCTGTATGGAATAGTTCATGGAGCTTTCGGAGGCAGCACTTCTTGTGCCGTCATAGTCCACGCCCAATCCGCCGCCTATATCCACAAAGTCGATGTCAAAACCGAGTTTCGACAGCTGCACATAGAATTGTGTGGCTTCGCGCAGTGCATTTTTTATGCGGCGTATCTTGGTCACCTGTGATCCTATGTGGAAATGAATGAGTTTAAGGCATTGTTGCATCTTGTGCTTCTCTAAAAGCTCAAGAGCCTGAAGCAGTTCGCTGGAATTAAGGCCGAACTTGGACTGGTCGCCGCCCGATTCCTCCCATTTGCCGGAACCTGACGATGACAGTTTGATGCGGATACCTACGTTAGGCACTATTTTTAGGCGTTTGGCCACATTGGCAATGATGGTGAGCTCGTTGAGTTTCTCCACCACTAAATATATGCGTCGTCCCATCTTCTGTGCCAACAGGGCGAGTTCGACGAATGCCTCGTCCTTATATCCGTTGCATATTATCAAGGCATTGTCGGCTATGTTGGTGGCCAGTACGGCATGGAGTTCCGGTTTTGATCCGGCTTCGAGTCCTATATTGAATTTGCGTCCGTGGCTCACGAGCTCTTCCACCACAGGGCGCATCTGGTTTACCTTTATCGGATAGATAAGGAAATTCTGGCCTTCGTAGTTGTATTCCTTTGCTGCCTGACGGAAGCAGTTGGATATCTTCTCTATGCGGTTGTCGAGAATGTCGGGAAAGCGTAGCAGCACCGGAGAGGTCACATCACGCACCTGCAACTCGTCCATCACCTCTTTCAGATCGACCGAAGCGAATCCCTCACGCGGGGTCACCTGAACATGCCCCTTGTCGTTAATAGAAAAATACTTCAGGCCCCAACCGTTAATGTTGTACAGTTCGGCACTGTCTTCAACACGCCATTTTCTCATCAGTAAATCATAATTTATAAAAATACAGGGTGCAAATTTAAACCAAAAAAAGCAGTGGCGCAAAAAAGGGGGTGCGGTAAGTGGAAAAAAGATGAAAAAAATGAACCGTTAACTAAAAAAAGAGTATATTTGCGTTACAAAATCCGATTAAAGAATAAAATCAACTATTAAATATTAATACAATTCACTCATCATGAAAAAAAGCATCTATTATTCATGCGCTCTTGGTGGATTGGTCGTCTTAGCCGGTTGTAACAGCAAGATGGGTCAGTTCAAATCAGAGTATTTCAACACTAACCCCAATCCTCTTGAGGTTGTAGGCCAGCAGGTTCCGGCCACTGTGTATGGTAATGTCCCCGCTAAATTCTTTAACAAGAATGCCGAAGTTACCATCACCCCCGTGCTCGTGTATGGTGACCGCGAACAGACTTCTGCCCCCGTTACTTACCAGGGTGAGAAAGTGCGCGGAAACAACTACGTGGTAAGCTATGACAACGGCGGTACTCTTACTGTGCCTGTCAACTATGTATATCAGCCCGAAATGCAGAAGAGCGAACTCTATCTCGCATTCAATGTCAAGCAGGGTTCCAAGCAATATGTGCTTCCCCGCGTGAAAGTGGCCGACGGTGTGATTGCTACCGCCGCATTGGCTTCAGCTGCCGCCGTGTCGCCTGCCACTGCCGCCGATGCTTTCCAGCGTATAATCAACGAAAAATACAGCGCCGATATCCGCTTCCTTATCAATCAGGCCAATATACGCAAGAACCAGCTTGATTCAAAAGAGGTGCTCGATCTGAACCAGACTATACGCGACGCCGCTGCCGCTGACAACCGCCAGATTGAAGAGATCAATATATCTTCCTATGCTTCTCCCGACGGTTCGCTGGATTTCAACACACGTCTTGCTGAAAACCGTGAGAAGAACACCAAGGAATACCTTAACAAACAGCTCAAGAAGGACAAGATCACCGAATTCGGCGAGCTCACCGCTCAGTTCACTCCCGAGGACTGGGAAGGCTTCCGCGAACTCGTTGCCGCAAGCAATATCCAGGACAAGGACCTGATCATATCTGTTCTCTCCATGTATAAGGACCCCGAGGAACGTGAACGCGAAATCCGCAATCTCTCTTCAGTATTTGAGACACTGGCCGACGAGATACTTCCCCAGCTCCGTTACTCACGTATCACAGCATCGGTTAATGTTATCGGCAAGAGTGATGATGAGATCAACGCCCTTGTGGACAAAGATCCCTCGCAGCTCAGCGTTGAGGAACTTCTTTACGCAGGTACTCTGACTAACGACAACAACCGCAAGATGAAAATCTACAGCGAAGTTGTACGTCTTTACCCCAATGACTTCCGCGGTTACAACAACCTCGGCAAGGCTCAGTACATCAACAAGGATTATAACAACGCCCTCGCCAACTTTAACAAAGCTGCCAAACTCGCTCCCAAGAGCGCTGAAGTCAACATGAATCAGGGTCTTCTCTCGCTTGTCAACAAAGACTACAGCGCAGCTAACCGCAGCTTCAGCAATGCTGCCGGTCTTGAAGAACTCGGTGACGCACTCGGTGTGTACTACCTCACTCAGGGCGATAACGCTGCTGCCGTTAAGGCTTTCGGCAAGAGCAAAACCAACAATGCTGCTCTCGCACAGATTCTGACCAAGGATTACAGCGCAGCCAAAAACACCCTTTCTGCTGTAGCCAATCCTGATGCCACCACTTATTATCTGACAGCGATACTCGGTGCTCGCACCAACAATGCCTCTATGGTCAACACCAACCTTCAGAAGGCTATATCGCTCGATCCCTCTCTTGCCCAAAAGGCCAAGAACGATCTCGAATTCGCCAAATTCAACATCTGATCATAGTTTGAATAATCTGTAAAAGAGCGCTTCCGGCCATTGACCGGAGGCGCTCTTTATTTCCGGGGATTATTGACTATTACTTTGTGTAAATATCCGTAACCGGGACAGTCTCTCTGACAATCGGTGCCGGCAAAATTACTGTCAGTAACAGAGTGTAGGTGAAAATCCTACTACGGCAGGAGTATAAGTGTATATGAAAATCCGGCAGTGTCTTGATGTTAAAAGACACTGCCGGATACTGTATTATTTTCCTGATGGGATTACTTCATGGGGCAACCGTTGCACTTTTCGGCTATCTGGGTGAAGAAGTCATTTCCTTTGTCATCGACCAAGATGAATGCGGGGAAGTTTTCGACCTCTATTTTCCAGATGGCTTCCATGCCGAGTTCGGGATATTCGAGGAGTTCCACTTTCTTTATGCTGTCTTTGGCCAGGATTGCCGCCGGACCGCCTATGGAGCCGAGGTAGAAGCCTCCGTGCTTGTGGCAGGCGTCTGTAACCTGCTTGGAGCGGTTGCCTTTGGCTATCATTATCATCGAGCCGCCTGCGGCCTGGAACTGATCTACGTAGGAGTCCATGCGGCCGGCTGTGGTGGGGCCGAACGAACCCGAGGCCATGCCTTCGGGAGTTTTTGCGGGACCGGCATAATATATTGGGTGATCCTTAAGGTACTGTGGCATGGGTTCTCCGCGGTCCAGACGCTCTTTGATCTTGGCATGAGCTATGTCTCGGCCCACTATTATGGTGCCGTTGAGAGACAGGCGTGTCGATACGGGATACTTCGACAGTTCGGCGAGCACTTCTGTCATTGGACGGTTAAGGTCTATCTTGACGGCATTGCCTTCGCCGGCCTTGCGGTACGATTCCGGTATGAGTTCGCCGGGGTTGGAGTCGAGTTTCTCGATCCACAGACCCTCGCGGTTGATCTTTGCCTTTACATTGCGGTCGGCCGAGCATGATACGCCAAGCCCAACAGGACATGATGCTCCGTGGCGGGGGAGGCGGATCACACGGATATCATGTGCGAAATATTTGCCGCCGAACTGTGCGCCGAGTCCTATTTTGCGAGTCTCCTCGAGAAGTTGTTTTTCAAGTTCCACATCGCGGAAAGCGTGGCCGAGCTCGTTGCCGTGGGTGGGAAGGTTGTCATAATATTTTACAGAAGCCTTCTTGACTGTGGCGAGATTCATCTCGGCCGAGGTGCCTCCAATTACAAATGCTATGTGGTAGGGGGGGCATGCGGCTGTGCCGAGCGACTTCATCTTCTCCACCAAAAAAGGCACAAGAGTCTTGGGATTGATCAGTGCCTTGGTCTCCTGGTACAGGTATGTCTTGTTGGCCGAGCCACCGCCTTTGGCCACGAATAGAAATTTATATTCATCGCCGTCTGTGGCATAGAGGTCTATCTGTGCCGGAAGGTTGCAGCCGGTATTTACCTCGTCATACATGTTCAGAGGTGCGTTCTGCGAGTAGCGAAGGTTGTTTTCGGTGTAGGTCTGATACACGCCTTTTGATATGCGTTCCTCATCGCCACCGCCTGTATATACGTTCTGGCCTTTCTTACCCATCACTATCGCAGTGCCGGTGTCCTGACAGAAAGGCAACTGTCCCTTGGCAGCCACCTCCGCGTTACGCAGCATGGTCAGTGCCACAAACTTGTCGTTTTCGCTCGCTTCTGGGTCGTGGAGAATCTTAGCCACCATTTCATTGTGTTCGCGGCGAAGCATGAATGCGTTGTCATGAGTGGCCTGACGGGTAAGTACGGTAAGAGCCTCGGGGTCCACCACGAGTACTTCATGTCCGCCCCAGTTTTCCACTTTCACATAATCGGAAGTGAGGTGATAGTATTCCGTGGTGTCTTTTGACATGGGAAACATCTCCTGATATTGGAATGGTTTGGTTGCCATAATACTTGTATGTTTGGGTTATAATTGATAATGGCAAATTTAATAAATTTCGGTTCTACGGCAAAACAAATCATTGTATAACTTCGTTTGAATTTAAGTAGCCGTCGTTAAGGCGGGGAATGTAAATTAAAAATGTCATTAACTTTTTATTTTATCCGGATATGAAAAATTTTTTGATCGGCACTGCAGCGGTTGTATGTGCCCTGTCGTTTGCGTCATGTAATGAAAAGGCCCGTCTGGCATCGGAAGTTGAGGGCACATGGAGTGCCGCTCCCTCCTCTTTGGCCAATAATACTTCGGGCGATTACACGGTGATTGACACTTATACATTCACGCGCGATGCTTCCGGCGGTGAAGGCGGCTCGGTGATGATTACCGGCATGCTCAACGGTGTCATGGCTTCCACCCACCCGGTGCTGTCTCTTGACCAGCCCATAAGCACCTCCGTCTCGGGCACGGCCACTATCACAGGTACATGGAAGGCTGTAGATGACGATGAGATAGCCGTGATGCTCGACCCCACATCGCTAAAAGTCACTGTTAATCCTGTGGAGATGGTTCTTACGTCTAATATCCTCACCGATGCCACAGCCAACAAGCCTGAAGAGATGTCAGCTTCGGTGGCTGATAAAGCCAAAATGGAATTCGAGCGTGTGCTCCGGCCTTACTATACCCGCATAAATCATCTTGACGATGTGAAAGTCAAGGACGGTACTATTCTGAAATATGAGATAGGTGACCGCGACTATTCCATGATGCGTCAGGGGCAGGCCGGAAAGTGACCTGTTCAGAGTACTCCGAGTTTTTTGAGATTTTCGATGTCGTACCCCAAGATGCCGCACTCTTCAAGGGGTACGGCTTCGTTATGGTCATTGATATAGATAGGAGCTTTGGGTGTATAGCAATTCTGAAGCAGTGACGCCTCGGGATTGTAATACGGTGTGTCTATTCCGGCCATGTCGATCACTGTGTGGAAAAATGCCGAGGTGGAAGCCACAAACTTGTCGCGGTTGGCTTCAAGCGCTTCCACGGTTTCGGGACGAAGTGCGCGGTAGCTGTCGGACAGCCATATGAGTACCGGTACATGTATCTGGTAATAGCTCGGTATGGGCGACGAATGGAGGAATAGCCGGCGTTCATCGTCGAATATATCCTCGCCGTGGTCGCTGGTGAATATCATGGCCGTGTTGGCGTCAATGGTGTCGATACGGTCTATTATGTCGGCCAACATATCAGAGGTAAACTCGATGGTGTTGTCATAGGCGTTGATCTGTTCCTCGCGGTAATGATGTGTGGCTTTTGCCGGACCGTCCGGTTTGAATGACCCGTAGCCTTTGGGGTAGCGGTCTATGTAGTTGAAGTGAGAGCCGTAGCAGTGCAGAATAACTAATTGGCGGTTGCGGTTGCTGGCAATTTCCTTATCAAGCAGTGGCAGTAGCTCGGTGTCGAAGCTCTTGTTCTCGAACACCGATTTATTGTCGCTCAGAAACACACAGGTGTCGGCTTCCTGGGCAAAGAAGTCTATGTAGGAGTGGTTGCGGTTCTGGTTGGAGAAATACGCGGTGTGGAATCCTGCCTCCTTGAATGCCGTTACAATGCTCTTGACATGATTGATTGAATCGCCGAAGGTGGTGGCATCAAGCGGTGACAGAAGCATCGGCACACTCTTGTGGGTGGTGTTGGTCTGTGAAATGGCTTTGCTGAACGAGGTAAGGCCATTGCGGTTCATGAGACGCGGCGTGGTGGGCCGGTCATAGCCGAGCAGCTGCCAGTTGTCGGCACGCGATGTCTCGCCGATTACGAGCACATACACCTGACGCACACTGTCGGGCATCGTGGAGGTGGCGTGATAAGTGAAATTGTCGCTTGTCTTGTGATAATTGGTCAGGTCGGAAGCTCGGTTGGCCGCTACCCCCATGTTGTAGAAAATATTGATCGGATACAGGTCTCTTATGGGTCGGTATGTGCGCGATGACGTGAATCCGAGTATGAAAAACACTATTCCGGCTCCCGCTGTCCAGTATCCGGTACGACGTGCAATCCTTATGGTGTGCCGACTCAGCCTCCATTTGCGTGTGACAGCTATTATGCCGCATATTATGGTCGGTATGTACAGACATAGTACCACTCCGATTATCACCACTATGTTGCCGAGGAGTTCGCTTACTTCTCCCGGATTGGTAGTGATTATGTTGAGATACATGTCCACCGCTATTATGGAGCGGCCGTACATATAGAGCAGAACCATCTGGAATGCCGCGAAAATCATGAGTATGATCATCAGCAGCGTGGCGCGGCCTACTTTGGGGGTTATGGACATAAGCAGGGTGTATATGCCGGCCGGAAGTATCACATTGGCGATGGCCTGCGTTACCGACAGATTTTCGGTAAGTGAAAGCCATATATTGGGCACCAGACACACGGCCACTACCGCATACAGCAGCCAGGGAGAATATTTATAAGGGGTAGTCGATGGATTAAAAAGCTTCATTTATACTGAATACGAATGCTGATTCGCCTCTGCCGAAACCTAAGTCCACGCGCACATTGGAGCGGTGTTTGAGCTCCCATCGGTAACCTATGCCGTAACTTGGAAGCAGATGGCGTACATTGAACGATGAAATTTTGGGGAACACGGAGCCTACGCCGCCCCATATCACTATGCCGTTGCGCCGCCATACATGCTGACGCAGTTCCACTGTGATGTCGGCCTCACATTTGTCGCGGAATCGTCCTTCATAATATCCGCGCATGTTGTACGACCCTCCGAATGTAGGGAGCATGGCCCATGGCACATTGCCATAACTGAACATGGCGCGTGCCTGAGTGGCTATCACGCTGCCTTTCCACAGGGGGTGATAATAGTTGAAACGCAGGTCTGTGGAGCTGAACGCATATTTGTTACCTATGAATTTGGGGCAGAATTTCTGTTCCACACTGGCCAGAATGCCCTTCTCGGTGGCTGTGAAATTGTCACGTGTGTCATATTGTATCTTGAATCCCACACCTATTGTGGAAGTGTGAAATTTCTGGCCTTCCCACAGATACGGACGTTCCATGTGTCCGGCATGGGCATACTTGTATTCCACTCCCGGACCGATGAACAGACCTTTATATACTCTTGTGATATAGTTGGCCCAGCAATGCACATAAATCTCATCGTATTTGGAGCGGTTATCCATATTCAGGCCGTTGTCATAGCCTATGCCCCAGAAATAACGCGGATTTGACCAGAAATACACGTCGTAGTCTATGCGGCGGGTGTCTTTGGGAAATATGTGGTGCCCTTTTATGCCGGTCATGTAGAATCCTGACGTGGATACTGTGCCGTAAAGCGACACATTGGACGGCGATGTCACACGGTCGGTGGTGTCGCGCCGGTAAAACCCCGACAGCATCAGCGCTATGCCTAATTTTGTGTCGGAATTATAATAGGGACCGCCCAGCAGGCTGAAATCAAATTTCTTGTATTTGGGCTTGTTGGAGTTTTTGAAATAAGTCAACAGCCTCTGTATGATGTTCTGTTTTTTCTTTACGGTATCGGGCTCGGCGGCTACGGACTCGGAAATTCCCGTAGTCATGAGCCGGACGCTAGGAATAGCGGCTTCATCATGGGGGGCCGCTGCCGTTGCGGCGGTTATGCTGTCGGGCCTTTCGACGGCGGCTTTGGCAGTTGGCACGCACATGGCGGCAACACACAATAGTATGCCCAATAGATGCTTTCCCATTTCAATCAATCTGACATGGCTGTACGATAATGAGTTGCAAAAATACACAAATTATGCGGATACACCAAATTTCATTACTTTCTGTCAATATTTTTGTGTCATCGGGCAATCAAATCGGGTGTTATGATTGTTAAAATTACAGGTTTGACTATTTATTTAGATTCACATTATGATGCTTAGACTGGTAATATCTATGGGTTTTGCACTATGCTGGTTATATAGTGCCGCTTGCGGAGATGTTTGTGAGGCCGACTCGCTTCAGGTGTCGGCGGTGACTGCTGGCACGGTCGATGAGGTTGCCTCCGACACCACAGTCTGTGAGCCTTTAGTGTCCGATAGCTGCGGCGTTTCCACGACGTTTACAGGTGAGGACAGTTTGACCATATTTGAGCTTCCTTATTCACGTACTCTCAGCCGGCCGAACTGGAAACATCTCTGGATAAACACCTCGGTGCTTGTGGCCGGCGGCATAACCACACTGGTCATTCTTAAAGCGTTGCCCTCCGATGCCACCGCGTGGAACAAGCATGAGAACGCCAAGATTCCCATGTTCAGACGTTATGCCGACAATGTCAAGACGGGGCCTGTCTGGGACAACGACAATCCCGTGTTCAACTTTGTGCTCCACCCTTATGCCGGAGCTGCATACTATATGGGAGCGCGTGGAGCCGGGTTCAACTGCTGGGGCTCGTTTCTATACAGTTTCTGCATATCGACCTTTTTCTGGGAGTACGGTTTTGAGGCTTTCAATGAGATTCCATCGGTGCAGGACCTGATAGTCACTCCCGTGATCGGTTCGCTTGTGGGCGAGGGTTTCTATCTGATAAAGCGTAAGATAGTCAGCGACGGCTATCGTCTGTGGGGCTCTAAGGTACTCGGATATGCCGTGGCTTTTCTGTTTGATCCTCTTAATGAAGTCACCGGTTATTTCCGCGGTGACCAGAAAAAACTTTCGCGCCGTGCCGACCGCCGTCGGGGTTATTTCGAAACCTCTTCATGGATATCACCTTCGGCAGGCGGCATGCAGGGCGGGATAAGCATTACTTACAAATTTTAGTGTACATATGGCTAATATTTAAGCCGTCATTGACCTTTGGCAATGCTGTGTCATAGAAGAAAAATACATAACTTTGCCGTGAAATTATCTTACAACGAGATTTTATGAAGAAAGTGTTATTTTCCTGTGTGTGCATGATGTTGTCGGCAGGTACCGTATCGGCCAAAGTCGAACCTATATATTATGGTGATTTTGATAACTGGATTACCCGCAATATCCATGAGTCAAGAATAATAGGCGGTAATGACCGCACTCTCTATGAGATAGGGCCCACGGCCACCGTTAACGGAAACAAGGCTTACCGTAATTCAGGAGGATCGCCATGGGGCACGAGCAATGTGTATGCCAAAGTTTCAGGTGTGGTAAAGGGTTCCAATGCCGTTTTCCCCGCCGACCGCCCCGGGCATGGCAAATGTGCCAAACTATGCTCTAAGCTTGAGCATGTAAAGGCTCTCGGATTCATTAATATGGACGTTATGGTGGCCGGCTCGATATTTCTGGGTGAGATGGTGGAGCCTGTGACCAGCACCAAGAATCCTTATTCCAAGATGAACATGGGTGTGGCATATACCAAGCGTCCCAAGAATCTTGTGTTCGACTATAAGCTCGATATGCCCAGGAATGCCACCCGCACCAAAGCCACGGGATTCGGATCGATAAAGACTCTGCCGGGTTCCGATGAAGCGGCCGTGTTTGTGTTCCTGCAGCGTCGGTGGGAAGATGACAATGGCAATATCCACGCCAAGAGAGTGGCCACCGGAGGCCGCACGTTCAAGACTGCTACCGGCTGGATCAACGGGTATCGCCTGCCGCTGACCTATGGCGATTGTTCCTCCGATAAGTCAATGGGCTGGTTGGGCCTGCGTTACAAGGACAATGCTTATTATGCCCGCAACTCCAAGGGCAAACTCGTGCCTGTCATAGAAGAGGGCTGGGATTCGGCCGATGCCTTACCCACTCATGTGGTGCTCATGATGAGTGCAGGCAATGGTGAGCCCTATGTCGGTACAATAGGTCTGACATTCTACGTTGATAACGTGGGCTTCGAGTTTTAGCTATCGTCCTACCCCTGTAAGGAGGGCTGTTCAGATGGGGATCAGCAGTTGAAAAACTCAATGAACGCTCTGATTATGTAATCGTGATCGGCTGTCGAGGCTGTCTCACGTACTGAGTGCATGGCCCAGATTGCCGCGCCCATGTCCACACCTCGAAGGTCTATCTGCGAGGTCAGTATGTTGCCGAGGGTTGACCCTCCCGCTATGTCGCTGTGGTTCACAAAATACTGATAGGGGACACCCGCTCTGTCGCATATGGAGCGAAACACCGCGGCGCTGTCGGCATCGGTCATATACTTGCAGTTGGCATTTATTTTTATCACAGGGCCACCTCCGGGCACAGGGTGGTTGGTCGGGTCCTGTTTTTCGGGATAATTTGGGTGGAGGGCATGGGCATTGTCGGCCGACACCATAAACGAGCGGTGTGTGGCACGCTGGAAATCCTGTTCGTCACCGCCGAGACATTCGTTGATGCGGCGCATAAGGTTCAAAAGGAGAGGTGAGGCCGCGCCCTGTTTGGTGCCGCTGCCGGTCTCTTCGTTGTCGAATATGGCCATCACGCGGTTCATGCCGCAGTTGTCGCTTTCGAGCAGTGCCGTGAGCGCCGCATGTACCATGCTCAGGTCATCGATGCGGCCTGAAGTTATGAATTCGTTGTCAAGTCCGAGCTTACATGCCGGCGTGGTGTCAAACAGCGACAGATCGAAGTCCAATATCTCTGATGGTTCAACGCCAAGTTCTCCGGCTATGAGATTTAGTATCAGATTGTCCTTTTCAAATTGGCTGTTTATGATTCCGATCACCGGAAGCATGTCTTTCTGGCGTGACAGAGGGTTGCCGTCGTTCACACCCCTGTTGAAATGAATGGCAAGATGGGGTATGGTCAGCAGCGGCCGGTCTATGCAGATCATTCTTGACAGGGGATTGAGCGGATCATTGCCGCGCAATATCACACGGCCTGCTATTGACAGCGGCCGGTCAAACCACGTGTAGAGTATCGGTCCTCCGTAAACTTCGGTGTTGAGTTTCACAACACCGCCTTCGCAGAGCATTTCGGCGTTTGGCTTTATGCGGAATCCCGGAGAATCGCTGTGGGCCGATATGATTTTGTAACCGGCAGCCGGGCCGCAGGCTGAGAGCGTAAATGCCATTACGGCTGAATTATTCTTGGTGATGTAATAGCTCTTGCCTGGTGTCAGGTTCCAGCGTTCCGACGCGTCGAGGCGTGTAAATCCGGCTTTGTCCAATCGGTCGGTGATCTCTTTGGCGGCGAGGAAGTTGACTTTTGAACTGTTTAGAAAAGCGATCAGATCGTTGGTATATTTTGTATTGTTCATGGTGTGTGGTTGGGGTGGTGTATGGGGTGTCAGATATCAGTCATGGAATAGCGCACCTGATTCAGGGCACGGAGCACATTGCACAATATCCGGCTCCAGTAGGAACGGAAATCTTCTTTAACGGCGCATAAGGCATCGTTGATCACATGCTCGGGTGCGTCCTTGACCATTTCCACGAAGTTGTAACACACCTGTAGCAGATCGGCCAGACCTTCCGATATGCTTGCGGCTATGGGGGTGTCGGAGTATTTCATATCCTCCTCAAATACCTCGAGATATGTGTCATCAGGTCCCAGAAGGTTTTCGATGTTGCGGCGTATGGCTTCATAGTAATCCTCGTCCATCACCGGATCGATGTAGGCGTTGTCGCAGTCCTCCACCTGTAGATCGGTGGCGGCTATGTAGAGTCGCGGCAGCAGGCGGGTCATGGCGGCCACAAATTCATGTTGTTCGGATTCGCGGGCCTGTTCCGCTGTCTGGCAGTATTCGTTACACAATGCTATGAAAGCAAGGGAGTTGGTGGATAGTCGTGGTTCTTGGATCATTTGTGCGGCTGATAGAGGTTGTGCGATGTTATGTAACGTCCCACGCCGTGGGGCATGAATGCGGTCATGTCATGGCCTTCGGCTATGGCACGGCGAATGAATGTACTTGAAAGGTCTATGGTGGGGGCATTGACAAATGTCACCTCCGGAGGCAGTGTTGCCGGATCGATTTCGTAGCCCGGACGTGGATATACTATAGGTGTGAATTCCTCGATTATCGCTCTGTGTTCGCGCCAACGGTCAAATATGAGCCAGTTGTCGCTGCCTATTATGAGCGAGAATCTGGTGTGTGGGAATCTTCGGTGCAACTCTCTCAGAGAGTCGATGGTGTAGGACGGTCGCGGCATTGACAGCTCTATGTCGCATGGTCTTACGCCTTTTATTCCGTCGGTGGCTATGTCGAGCATGCTGTAACGGTCTGTATCCGGTATGTCCGGCGCGGCATTTCCGGTTTTGAGCGGATTGGCCGGTGAGAGCATGAGCCACACTTCGTCAAGTCCGGTGAATTGGACGAGATAGTCGGCCAGTATGATATGGCCGGTATGGACGGGATTGAACGAGCCGCCCAATATTCCTATGTGTCGTGATGTGATCACCCGGCAATGAATTGTGCTATTTCACGTTCGGCATCATTGACAGCGGTTGCGAGGTCGTCATTGACCACACGCACATCATATCGTGGTGCGAAACTCAGTTCGTATTCGGCTTTGTTTACACGTTCGTTTATGGCTTCGGCCGAGTCGGTTGCGCGTGATTCCAGACGGCGGCGCAGTTCTTCTACCGATGGTGGCATTATATAGATGCTTCTGGCTTTGTCGCCGTACATTTCCTTGACTCTCAGACCTCCTTTGACGTCGATGTCGAGTACCACTGTCTGACCGTTGCGGCATCTGTTTTCCACTTCGCTTTTCAGAGTGCCGTAGAAACGTCCCGGATACACCTCTTCGTATTCTATGAACTCATCATCGGCTATGGCTCTGCGAAATTCATCGTCGGTCATGAAGTGGTAGTTGATTCCGTCGGTCTCTCCCGGGCGAGGGGCTCGGTTGGTGGCCGATACGGAGAAGTGCATCTCCACATTGCCGCGGTTCATTATCTCGTTGATTATAGTGGACTTGCCGCAGCCGCTTGGCGCCGATATTATTATGATTCTGCCTTTCATGTGTCAGTGTATTGGAGCTATAACACGTTGAGCACCTGTTCCTTTATCTGCTCGAGCTCATCTTTCATGCGCACTACGAGTTTCTGCATCTCGGCATGGTTGCTTTTGGAGCCTAAGGTATTGATCTCGCGTCCCATTTCCTGGCTGATGAACCCTAATTTTTTCCCCTGGCCGTGCTGGCCGTTCATGGTTTCCACAAAGTATGCCAGATGCTGGGTGAGTCGCTGTTTCTCTTCGTTGATGTCGAGTTTTTCGATATAGAATATCATCTCCTGCTCAAGACGTGAGCGGTCATATTCCACCTGTGGCAGGTTTGACAGATTGTCGGTGATGCGGGCTCGGATACGCTCCACACGTTCTGATTCATACTGTGGTATCCTGTCAAGGAGGCTGCTGATGTTGTTTATGCGCAGGCTGAAAAATTCTTCTAATTTCTTTCCTTCGGCCCGGCGGTGTTCCATCAGTGAGTCCATGGCTTCGGCAAGGGCTTTTTCCGCGGCTTCGAAGTCACAGCTGTCGGCTGTGGAGGTGTTGTCGCTCTTCATCACGTCGGGAAAGCGCATCAGCAGTGAGTACCAGTCGGCCGGAGCCTGAAGACCGAGTTGCGAGGCCATTTCATCGATCTGTGATTTATAGGCTTTGAGCAGAGGTATGTTGAACTGCATTGTGGATTCTCCCTGCACCGATTCAATGTATATTGTGGCTTCGACCTTGCCGCGCTCGAGCGTACGTGATATGTGGTTGCGCATGTCCATCTCTTTCTCGCGCAACAGCGATGAAAGGCGGAGTGATAGGTCAAGTTGCTTACTGTTAAGCGATTTTATTTCTACGGTGATTTTTTTGTTGGGTAATTCTACGGTTGATTTCCCGAACCCTGTCATTGATAGAAGCATAAGCCGGCGTTATTTTTGTACAAAATTACGATTTAAGCGCGGAAAAACGTAACTTTGCCGGAAATTTTTCATCGCCATGGCTGTAATTCTTAATATCGAAACATCTACAAATGTGTGTTCTGTGGCTCTGACCGCCGAAGGAATGATATTGTGTCATTTTGAGGATTTTGAAGGCAGGAATCATGCCGCATTGCTGAGCGGATATATCAAGCGGTGTCTTGACTGGCTCAGGGAGCATCAGATGAGGCTTGAGGCTGTGGCTGTTTCATTGGGTCCGGGGAGCTACACCGGATTGCGCATAGGGCTTTCCGAGGCCAAAGGGCTGGCTTTCGCATTGGATATACCTCTGATCGGAGTGGATACCTTGCAGCTTATGGCGGTGCACGTTATGTTTGAGTGTGATGTGGAGTCTGACACTCTGTTTGTGCCCATGATCGATGCCCGCCGCATGGAGGTATATACCGCGGTCTATGACATGGCTCTTGAAGAATTGGTCCAGCCGCGTCCGCTCATACTTGAGGCCGACAGCTATAGCGATGTGGCTCCGGGACGTCCCATGTTGCTTTTCGGCAATGGCAGCGACAAGGCCCGCACACTGATCACGCGTCCCGATATTACGTTTGTGCCCGATGTCGTGCCGTTGGCCACTGACATGACGGCTCTTGCCGACCGCGCATTCAATGCGTCGCAGTTCCTTGATCTGGCCTATTCGGTTCCGCGTTATCTTAAGGACTTCCAGGCAACGAAGCCAAAAAGTATGATATGAAAAAAAACGGAGCGACATAAATAGATCAGCTCCGTTTTTTTATTTTATAAAGTGATTCTCCTGTCACGAACGTGACACTTGGGTACCTTTGTTCGATACGCTCATTTCCACGAATCGTGCATTGGGGTTTACACTGTCGGTTTTGAGTATTTGGCGGATACGCATTGCCGCTTCGGGGTCTTTGGCCACCATGTAGATGAAACCGCCACCTCCGGCTCCGGGTAATTTGAGTCCGATGGTGTAGTCGGCCACGCGGTCTATGATGGCTTGTACCGACGGAGGATTGGTTCCGCAGTCCAATCGTTTGTTGTATTCCCATGAGCGCCCCACAAGCGAGCCGAATGCCATGAAATCGCACCGCTGTATGGCGCGTGCCATGTTTAGTGAATGATTGCGCATGTCATTAAGTATCGACAGGGTTTGTGCGGAGTTGAGGAACATGCGTTTTACGATCTCTCCCAGTATGTTTTTGGCCGTGCGTGTTATGCCGGTGTAATAGAGCAGATGGCACGGTGCATACTGTGCGTCGGTGAATATGCCTTCAGGCAGCCAGTTGATTGTTGGGCGCTGACGCCAGTCGGGCGTTGTCTGGAGCAATTTTATGCCCTGAAGCACACCGCCGTACTGATCCTGCCAACCGCCTCCGGTGGTCAACAGCTGTTCGAGTGCCAATGTGCGTGAGCATATCTCGTCGGTGTCCCACGACAGTCCGCAGAAGTCGCTCACGGCGGCAAGTATGGTCGATGCGAGTATGGAGCTTGTTCCTAAGCCCGATCCGGCAGGTATGGCCGAAAGCAGCGTTATTTCTATTCCGGAGCCGAATGCCTTGAGCTGGTCGGGCAGTGAGCCGAACCTCTCGGGGCAGAACTGCGGCGCGAATCCGGCGAGCGACAGAGCCGCTTTGGGCAGCGAGAATGGCGAGCCCACTTTCTTGAAGTCGAGAAGTTGCGTGTAATTGTCTATGGTTTCCGATGCGCTGAGGTCTATGGAACGCAGTACTATGTGATATTGCTTTGTTGGTTTAACAAATACCTGAAGCGGCTGCTGGCCGTTGAGTTCTATGGCCATGTTCACCACGTTGCCTCCGTGATATAGTGAATAGGGTGGGGTGTCGGTCCAGCCTCCGGCAAGGTCTATGCGTACCGGACTGCGTCCCCACACTATCTGGTCTGGACACACATCGAGCCGTGGCATGCAGCCTTCGTTGTTGATTGTGGCGGTGATGCCTGACCGCATCAGTTCAAATGCCTTCTCCTCGTCCTCTTTTCCCGACACTCCATTCAGTGTAAGAATGCGGCTGCGCAGCATATGGTTGCGGGTCGATTGTGTCAAAGGCGCATCATTTTCAAGCGGTGACGGTGCGGCAATGCCGTTTTCTGCCATGGTGTGTGCAAGCCGGTCGAGGTCAAGCTGGTAAAACACACTCTTCTGATAATTGTCGGCGAGTATGGGTATGTTGTGGTACAGGAAGCCTCGGCGCTGTTCATTGGCTCTGTCAAGTGCGGCGCAGGCGCTTATCCCGTCAGCTGAAATCTTTGAGGCTTTCTGCCATATCTCCTTGCCTTGGGATAGTTCCGGTTCGGAAATGAGCCATCGGGCCACTATGCCCATCTGCTCAGTATCGTTGACCACCGGAAATATCCGTGCGCTCTGTATGTCAGTGTTTTCCGGATCATCGAGCGCTATGCCACGCTCTTCAAGCCATCGTTTCAGAGGCTGTCCCATGAACATCGTGGCATCATCTCCTATGGCACCGCGCATGGCATCGTCGAATCCGTAAGGCCTTACGGCAAAGTCATCGCTCCCGATAGGTTCGATATCGAGGCATATCCCCTCGGGCACTGTCAGTTTCCAGTCGTTGGTCGGAACGCCGGTGATGACATTGCACCGTGTCAGTTTCCACTCGCTGCCTATGTGTGAGTTTTCTATCCAGATATTGTCGTTATGGGCTGTAAGCGGATTGTCTATTATGCAGTTTTGTACGAAAAGAGCCGGATTGGGTTTGGTCTGCGGTTGCATTATGAGTCTCTGGTCATACACTCTGTTTTGCAGTGCGAGGGTGGAGGAGAGCAGTTCACGTGTCGTGCCGAAATGATAGAATTCACCCTTGTCAAGGGGTACCACGGCCACTGTAAGTGCGTTAAGCATATTGTCGGTGGCCGATGGATTGCTGCCTAAGGCACAGCCGAACTGTGAGTACAGGTCATAGAAGTGCAGGTTGCCGTTGCTGTCGGCCGATCGCCGGCGCAGAATCTCCACCGCTTTGTCACTCAGCACCCATATGCCTATATCCATGAGGTAGAAGTGGGTATTGCCCCATTCGTTGAGTTCCTCCACCGATGGTTTCTGTAGCATGAAATCCAGTATCGACGGATTATCGCGGCGGCTCATGAACACGCCGTGGTGTGATGCAAGCACCGGGTCAACCCACATGCCGTAGCACACCACATCGGCTTCCGGAACAACTATCTGCTGATCGCCGGTGCGGATACACACATCGCCGCTGGCTATCAGGGTTGTGGCCGACGAGGGAGCGGCTTCCATGATGCGTTCGTAGAGCGGTAGCTGCATCGACAGCAGGTTGCGGTCTATCTCCTCGCCCAGTGCCCATCTGAGCACCGGTATCGGTGTCAGCACCTTGCCCATTGTGGCATAAGCAGGCAGACGGCGGCTCTGGCCTCCGGCATGGATTATTATCTTCTTGTTTCCGGCCGATGTTTTGCATGTGTCTTTCTCCCATTGGTCCAACAGCCATGCCGTGCCCGCTCCCGACCCTAATTTGGTGTCGGCCGGATCGGAGCAGCAGTACCATTCATCGCTGTCGTATCGGGTGTCGAATTTCTTGAACGTGCCTACAAGGTTTGGAGGTAGTGATAGTAGTTTCTGGATCATGGCTGCGACAAAGTAATAATTAGGTTGCAAATTTAACTAATAGTTTCACATAAAACAAAGCGGTGTGCCGTAATTGACACACCGCCTGAATAAGAAGTATTATTTGTCGATTATTCGGCTGCGGCAGGGTCGAGGATCACCACGCGGTAATTGCCCTGGGCATTGAGGTTCTTCATGAAGCTCTTGATATCATCGACAGTGATGGAGTTTATGGTTTCGATGTCGCCGTTGAAGGTGTCAACACCGTTGCGTGTCCAGCCTGTGATGGCGTTGAGCCACGCGTTGTTTTTCTCCTTGCCTTCGGTGTAGTTCTTGACCATGAATTCTTTTGCCTTGTCAAGTTCTTCGGTAGATATGTTGGAGTTCATGTCCGCAATTATCTCCTCGATTACTTTCAGGGTCTCATCTTTGAGTTCGGGTTTCATGGGGAATGACGAGAGTATCTCGGTATTCTGGTTGCCTATGCGTTCGATTGAACCGAAAGCGCCTATCGAATACACGGCACCCATCTCTTCGCGCACTTTGTCAATCAGACGCTTCGAAAGTATCTGGCCGGCTATCGAGGCTATCTGGCTGTTTTG
This sequence comes from uncultured Muribaculaceae bacterium, assembly GCA_910578805.1. Classification (GTDB taxonomy): domain Bacteria; phylum Bacteroidota; class Bacteroidia; order Bacteroidales; family Muribaculaceae; genus Paramuribaculum. The sequence goes on from CAJTRS010000002.1 coordinate 58,099, forward strand.
GGTGGTGAAAGGCTCGTTGCCGAAAGCTGTGAGATATACCCATGTCTGGGGCGTTTCCATCTTGGTGGTATATGTGTCGGTACCCTTGCCGCCTTTCATTTCATACTGCTTGTCGAAAGCGGTAACTTTCTTGGTGGCTGTCTTGGCGTCGCCCGGAAGTGAAGCGATGTACTGCTCTACCAGCGGACGGAGGGTTTCGGGATCGACATTTCCCACGAACGTGAATGTGTAGTCGGCGGCGTTGGCGGTCATGGCGTTGGCCACTTCCACTATCTGTGCGCGCTGTGCACCCTTGACGGCTTCTACCGACAGCGCTTTCATGCGGGGTGAGTTATAGAGGGCCTCATATATTTTGGTCTGGAATATGTACTGGGGATTTGATTCCTGATTGTGGAGCAGACCGGCATAGGTGTTCTGCAGAGCCTCGAATTCTTCGGGAGTGAAGTTGAGGTTGGTGAATCCCATGTAGATAAGTTCCATCAGAGTGGGAAGGTCCTTGGGGGTGGTGTTGCCGCGCATGGTGCGGGTGTAGAGGTTAAACGAGGGGGATACGCTTGCCTGTTTGCCTGCAAGGTATTTGGTGAGGTCGGAGTTGGAGTATGTGCCGAGGCCGTAGCTCTGAAGCGCGACAGGCATGAATATGAGCGACTGTGCATAGTCGGCGCCATATTTGGCCGTACCGTTAACGGCAGTGGCGGCGAAGAGTATCTCATCGTCTTTGAACTTGGTGGGCTTCACTATCACCTTGGCGCCGTTGGAAAGGGTCCATTCTATGGCGTCCCACTGGGCGTTCTTGTTTTCGCTTACTATCTTGCCGGGCTGGGGCATGGCGGGGATCAGAGGTTCGCTCTTGAGTTCTTCTTTGTAAGGCTCTATCTCTTCGGCGTCAACAGTTGCAATTACCTTTGCGAATTCCTCTTTGGTGGGATATTTGCCTTCGGCATTGTCGGGGGTCAGAGCCAAAAGCACACGGTTGTTGGGAGTGACGAGTTCGGCGAGGGTCTGGTTGATCACCTGCAGAGGCAACATCTGGGCTATCTGCTTCACGGTCTCGTATTCCTCGTCCATAGTGGGTATGGGCTTGTTGTCAAGGAAGTTGTTGACATACATATCCACATAAGCCTCGTTTTCGCGCTGGTTGCGGTTGTTGTAGGCCTTTTCGTAACGTGAGAGATACTCGGCGCGTGCGCGTTCATATTCTGTCTGGGTAAATCCGCCGCGCGACGCACGGAGCAGTTCGCGGTAAGAGGCTTCAAGCGCGGGAGCCAGATCGGGAGTCTTGCCCAAAGTAAACATTGTAAGGGCGTCCTTGGTCTTTGCAAGGAAAAACTCTCCGTAGCTTACACCGGCAGCGGCAAAAGGAGCGTCGGGTTTCGACGATATGTCGTTGAGACGGGTGTCGAGCATGTCGGTGATCATGGTGGTGATGTAGTCGATCATGATGCGAGCCATGGTGTTGTTCATCTCACGGGGCAATGCGTCGGTTTTGAACATTAACTGCACGATAGAGGCGTTCTGTTCCTTGTCATGGCCTATGGCATAGATGGTGCCTTCGGTGTCGTCAACGGGGAAATATACGCGTTCGGCGGGATTCTGCGGCATTTCTATGTCGGAAAACATCTCTTTGATTTTGCCCTCTATGCGGTCCACATCGATGTCGCCGACCACTATCACACCCTGAAGATCGGGGCGGTACCATTTCTCATAATAGTCGCGGAGAGCCTGTGGAGCGAAGTTATCGACAACCTCCATGGTGCCTATGGGCAGGCGGTAACCATATTTGCTTCCGGGATAGATGGTGGGGAGCAGATTCTCTATGATTCGCATCTGGCCCACCATGCTGCGGCGCCATTCCTGATGTATCACACCGCGTTCGGCATCGATCTCTTCGGGCAGGAGCAACAGGTCGTTGGCCCAGTCATGAAGAATGAGCAGACAGGAGTCCTGTACGCCTGTACGGGCCACCGGCACATTCGATATGTTATAGACGGTCTGATCCACGCCGGTATAGGCGTTGAGGTTCTGACCGAATTTCACTCCTACCGATTCGAGCCAGTTTATGAGGTTCTTGCCGGGGAAATGAGTGGTGCCGTTGAAGCACATATGCTCCAGGAAGTGGGCAAGACCGCGCTGGTTGTCCTCTTCGAGGATTGAGCCGACTTTCTGGGCAATGTAGAAGTCGGCTTGACCCTTGGGATATTCGTTATGACGAATGTAATAGGTGAGTCCGTTGGGCAGAGTGCCGATACGTACCTCAGGGTCAGTTCCCATGGGTGGCATCTGCTGAGCCTTGGCCACACAGGGCATAAGCATCAGAGCCGCGAAAAGGAACGACAGGAAACGAAATGATTTTTTCATTAGCTTGATTGATTTATGTATGATAGATTTTGTTGGTCAGACACTGGTGTCCGGTTGTTCATTCTGAGTTATTAGACGCAAAAGTATGTAAAAAGTTACACTTGCAGAAATATTTTTTAATCCGTCTATTATTCAGATGGTTTTGCCGTGAGTCATTATCGTTTGTCTGCGCCGGGTTTTACGGAGCCGTACCGGGGGAAACGGAATATTACCGATAAGGCTACCATCACGGCCAATGCCCATGGATAATACAGGTATGGCCATGTGGCGGCGGGGGATATTCCCGCCAGTCCGGTGGCGAGCAGGGTCTGGGCTCCGTAGGGTATAAGGCACTGCACTATGCAGGAGCATGTGTCAAGAAGCGATGCCGTCTTCTGCGGGCTCAATCCGTAATGCGTGGTGATGTCGCGGCTTATCGATCCTACCGTTATTATGGCCACGGTATTGTTGGCCGTACACAGATTTACGAGGCTTACTATCGCGGCTATGCACCATTGGGCTCCGCGGATGCCTGTCACCTTATGTGTGAGAGCATGGAGCATATAGCTTATGCCACCCATTTCGTTGACCATACCGAGCATGCCTGCCGCAAGCAGTGTGATTATGCACAGCTGTCCCATGGAGTCTATGCCTTCGCCCATCAGACGGCATGAGGCCATCAGGTCTGTGCCCGAACATATGCCCGTGACGAGAGCGCTTGCTATGCCGCACAGCAACACTATCATCACGTTGACTCCCGATATGGCAGTGATTATGATGACCATATAAGGGATTATGAGCCACCATTGCCGTGGCGATTCCGGTATTTCGAGTTCCACGCCCTGGTTCATAACCATGTATGCGGCCAATGTCACCAATGCCGCCGGTACCACAAGCCACACGTTGGCCTTGAACTTGTCGGCCATGCCGCAACCCTGCGAGCGCGTGGCTGCTATAGTGGTGTCGGAAATAAACGACAGGTTATCGCCGAAGAATGCTCCCGACAGCACCGTGGCGGTGAAAAAAGCCACATTGCCGCCTGCCGCCTCGGCCATGGTCACCACAAGCGGAACCAAAGCCACCACCGTGCCCACCGAAGTGCCTATGGACATGCTTATGAAACATGAGGCGGCGAATATGGCCGGAATTATGTAGTTTGGAGGGAAAAAGTGCAGTGTGAGGCCAACGGTGGCATCTATGGCTCCCGAGCCTTTGGCCAATGACGCGAAAGCGCCGGCCAGCACGAATATCCATATCATGTAAAGTATATTCGTGTGTCCGGCGGCGCGTGAAAACACTTCTATGCGTTTGCCCAGTCTCATGCCGCGGCATATGGCCACTGCCCATACCGATGCGGCCGCTAAGGCCACTGTCACGGGCATGACATAGAAATCACCTATGGCCACCGATACGGCCACATAGAGTATCAGAAACACTATGGCCGGCGACAGGGCTTTTATGCCACGGAGGTGTCCTGGAACGGGTTTGTCGAAGATTGTGGCGGAGGATTGGTCGGTGTGTGTCACTTCAGATCGGTCTGTTGCGTTAAGTCCTCCGCAAAGTTACGCATTTAGAAGCTGTATTGCAAAAGCCCGGTTATGCGGTTGGCGTGTCCCGAGTCTCCCGAATAGTCCGTGCGGGTTCCGTGGAGATATTCCAGTCCTATTCTCACATCGGGTATTATGTCGAAAAATCCGCTCACCGACACATACTGGCCGTAGCGGTATGTATCCTCTCCGAGATATCCGAGGCCATATAGCCGTGCCTGGCTGTAGCTTCCGGCCACAAACAGTTTGGTATTGATGTCGCAGCGCATGCCTACCTCGAAATTGGCAGTGCGCGGTGCCGCCATCTTGCCGGGAGCCGAACTGTGGACAAGGTCGAATCCCTGTCCCGACAGGTCGTTGACCAAAGCGGCATAGCCGCGGCCGTAGGCTCCCTGATAATAGAATGTAAGCTCCGGTATGAAGTTTATCATGCCGCTGAGCTGCGCGGCCCACCCAGTCTTGAACCGGTTGCGGTCAGCAATCAGGTCGCGGTACGACAGATTACGCACCAATCCCGAAAGTCTCACATGGCTTTTTCCGCCGCCCCACTGGTATTGTACATAGAGAGGTATGTCGGGCACACGCTGGTTTATATGCTCCACAGAGGCGTCAGTCGTATAGTCGGCATGGGGATACTCCACACCGATTCCGCCCGAGAAGTTGGCATTGAACCGCGGGGTATATTTGACAAGCACCGTCTTGTTGCCGAGCTCGCCCGAAGGACCTTCATCGTCTATTGTCGGCGTGCCGGCGGCTCCGTCTATCATAACCGAGTTGGTCAGACCGGCGGTGACATTCCCCACTTTCACGTAGGCTTGTTTCAGTTTCAGGCCATAGCCCGTATTGCCGTTGCCGCTGAAATTGGTTTGTATATACATCTGGTAGTACCCGAAACGGCTGCTGCGGCCCACGAGTTGGAGCAAAAGGGTCGAATGGTTGGCATTGCCGTAAAACTGGTTGCGTTGTCCTGGATTCATGGGTACAGGTATGTCATAGGTGGTGAAACTGGCACCGTCGTCAATGGCACCGTCGAAATCATATTGAACCGTGCCTTTGAAGTATCCGCCTATGCCGAATGCCACCTTGCCTTCGCGGTCGAGAAACAGGAACCTCGGCGAATTAGGATCCGAGAAGTGTAGCTCCGATTTGTCATAAAGTATCCCCACTAAGTCCGATGCTTTCTGTCGGTCTCCTGACAGCACTATGGCGCGGACCGGCACATAGATCGAGTCAGACGGGTTATCCGTGTTTTGGGCGTTTGCACACATCGTTGGGATAATTGTGGCGAAGGCAAGTATCGAAGCCTTCAGAATGTTGCGTTTCATAGTATTTAAGAAAATAAATATAAATGTAGTTATGAATATTTAACAACCATATGTCGCGAATCGTTTTGTCACGCCATAAAAAAAGCGCCGCACACCATTTAAGGTGCACGGCGTTGCATGGTTATGTGGCTTGAAATTAGAGACCGAGAGCTTTCTTTGTTTCCTCAGATGCTTTGTTGGCAGCGTCTTTGGCGGCATCGGTAGCTTTTTCAGCAGCGTTGTTGATGGCTTCGCCGGCTTTTTCCTTGGCGTTATTGAGAGTCTCGCCGGCCTTTTCTTTAGCGGCTTCGAGTGCCGATTTGGTTTCTTCAGTAGCTTCGGCTACAGAATCAGAGGCTGCTTCAACGCCTTCTTCTATTGTGGCGGGAGCTTCTACAGTCAGTGTTTCGGTTACTTCTTCTACGGCTTCTGCATTGTTTTCTGCGTTTTCGTTGCTACCGCAGGATACTGCCATGAATGAGGCCACAACAGCGAATGAGAGGAATAATTTTTTCATAATAAATTGTAATTAAAAGATTAAATGATAATTAGTTTGTTGTTTGGTATTCGAGTCTGTGTCAGAAAGCGTAGCTCAGCCCGATCGACGGTGCGAATGCGTGTACACGGTAATCGGCAGTGAATTTCTTCATATATGCCGGATTGCCCGATTCCTTCAGAAGAAGGTCCTCATAGGTGCATGACGCATTATCGATACCCGTGCCCGCTATGTACATGAACGCTACATCAACCGACAGTCGCTCTATAGGGCGGAACGAGAAGCCCGCCGTAGGCTCGATTTTGGTCATACCCGGAGTCTCCGGATTATAGTAGTCGATATTCACAGGCGAGGTGTCCACCATCAGACCGGCGCGGACGTCGAAGCGATGAGTCAGTGCATACTGAGCCCCGATGTGGAATGCCCACGCGTTTCTGTAGTCCTTGGTTATGCTCTGGTTAAATTTTGAAAGAGGCTCTGGAAAGTTTATGTTGAGCTGACGATACGTCTTCCAACCGGTAAGCTGCGCGTCGAAAGCAAGTGTGAGCGCCTGTATCGGTTTGTATGCCACGCCGAAATTGAGCACATAAGGGCAGGGCATGGCGGCCTTGAAATTCTCCTCGTTGATGAGTCCGAGTTTCGGCTCGAGTATGCCCTTTGTGGTTTCGTTGGCGTATGATACTCGGGCTATGCCGGCCTTGACTTTCATCTGCATTCTGGTGCGGAAACTGACGCCGGCGGTCCATTGGTCGTTAAATTCGTACATGGCGCCTATGTTGGCTCCGACTGACACTTGCGATGTGCCTGTCAGGTTTACCGATGCAGCCGCTATGTCACCCAATGAGGTCGGAATGCCCATCATGGCGGTAAGAGCGTCAAACGACTCTCCGCTTACCAACGCCTTGTTAAGATCGACCTTACCCCAGCTGACCATCAGTCCGGCTCCGACAGAGAGCTTGGGGGTGATGCGCCATGCCACGGTGGGCTGTATGGTATATACTTTCAGGTCCACCTTTTGGTTCAGTATCGATCCCGGCCAGTCATTGGTCCAGTTTATGGAACTTCCGTAGGGGGTGTAAAAAGATATGCCGGCCTGCAGATTGTCATATATCCTGAATGAGGCGTTGACCGAAAGTGGAGTGCTGAGACCGTTTTGGGTTTCATATTCAGTGCCCTCGTAAGTGGCTTTGGCCACGGCTTTTATGCCGGTTATCGAGCCTGATATGTCAAGTGTCTTGTCGGAAAATCCCAATCCGGCAGGATTGAAAAACATGCTTTCCGAACCTAATTTCATTGCCACGCCGGCATGTCCCATGCCGAGCTGCTTGGCGCTTAATGTGTTGATCTGGTAGCCTTCGGCTGATGCGGTCAGTGCGGCCATTGCCAGTCCGGCGGCTATCAGATGTCTCTTGGTGCAATGTGTCATTTGCGTTACAAAAATTTGCGCAAAGTTATTCTTTTTTCGTATCTTTGAAAAAATTAATCCGAGATATTGTTGATTATGAAGCATGGAATTTTATTGGTGCTTTCGGCATGTGTTGTTTCGGTTGCGGCTTCTGCAATGTCGGTGAAGTCGCCCGACGGTTGTATTGAAGTATCAGTTTCCGGAGAGGCTCCCCGACTGATGTATTCTGTCGATGTTGACGGCAGCGCGCTTGTGGCTCCGTCAAGACTTGGAGTGGTAATGCCACGTTGGACTCTTGGTTCCGATGTTTCTGTGTCGCATTCCTATTCCGATTATTCCGGCGAATGGACGCAGCCTTGGGGTGAGAACCGCCATATAGTGGAGCGCTACAACGAGATGGCTGTGAATATGTCGGCAGGAGGTGCCGTTTTTGTGGTGCGCTTCAGGGTGTTCGACGACGGCATGGCCTTTCGCTATGAATGGTCTTTGCCCGGATTTGATGTTTTGGCTGTCACCGATGAACTTACCGAATTCAATATGGCTTCTCGGTGTGACACCTGGTCCATACCCGGCAATTTCGAGACCTATGAGTTGCAATACCGCCACCTTCCTATTGACAGTGTCGATAATGCCAACACTCCCTTTACTCTTGCCACTGCAGGTGGCATCTATGCCTCTATACACGAGGCCGCATTGTATGACTATCCCGAGATGGTGTTGCGGCGCGATGGCGCCGGAGTGCTCAAAGCCGACCTTGCACCGCTTCCCGACGGTGTCAAGGCCTATGTGCCCGGGCGGTTTGTAACCCCGTGGCGCACCATACAGATAGCACGTTCGGCAGTAGGGCTTATCAATTCGGCCATGATACTTAATCTCAACGAACCGTCTAAGATAACCGATACCTCATGGATACGACCACAGAAATATATAGGTATCTGGTGGGGCATGCACCTTGGCACTCAGACATGGACAATGGGGCCGCGCCACGGTGCCACTACTGAAAATGCCGTGAAATATATCGATTTTGCAGCGGCCAACAACATACAGGGTGTGCTTTTCGAAGGCTGGAACCAAGGTTGGGAAAATTGGGGCGGAAACCAACATTTCGATTACGTCAAAGCCTACGACGATTTCGACATGGATTTCGTGGCACGTTATGCACGTGACCGCGGCATAGAGCTATGGGCGCATAATGAGACCGGCGGTAATATTCCCGAGTACGAAGCCGCCATAGACAGTGCGTTTGCCTATTACAGGAGTCTTGGCATACACACTCTTAAAACCGGTTATGCCGGTGGATTCAAGGGCGGTTATCTGCACCATTCGCAGTACGGCGTGCAGCACTACCAGCGCGTGGTGGAGATTGCTGCCGGATATCAGCTTATGGTCGATGCTCACGAACCCATAAAAGAGACCGGCATACGGCGCACATGGCCCAACATGATGACTCGCGAAGGTGCCCGTGGAATGGAGTGGAACGCATGGTCAGCCGGTAATACGGCCGATTATCTCTGCACACTCCCCTTTGTGCGTCTGCTCTCCGGCCCTATGGACTATACCCCGGGCATATTTGACATAGACTATTCGCGTGCCAAGGCCGACAAGGAACGTTTGCAATGGAACGGACCAAATGCTGACTGCTGCATAAAGATCACATTGGCACGACAGATAGCCAACTGGGTGATAATCTATTCACCTCTACAGATGGCCGCCGATCAGATCGAAAATTACGAAGGCCACCCCGCATTCCGCTTTTTCCGTGATTTCAACGCCGATTGTGACTGGTCTCAGGCTCTTCAGGGCGAGATAGGCCAATATATAGTGGTGGCACGTCGCGCCGCAGGCCGCTATTTCGTTGGAGCCGGGACCGACTTGCACGCCCGCACTCTGTCTCTGCCTCTCGATTTCCTCGAGCCCGACATGACTTATGAAGCCGTTATATATGCCGACGACACCTCTTCTCCCGACCCCGAGGCCATAACCATCACCTCACGGACGGTGACTGCCGCCGACACCTTGCAGATAGTCATGGCCCCCTCCGGTGGCCAGGCCATAACCCTGATTCCTCAGACCTGACCCGTCCAATCACTACGCTCTGCGAGCGCCCGAATGATATTGGTTATAAAATGTCTAAAATATCCGGTTGCGGCTTCTTGATATTGTCACCATTCAATTAATGATTACACCGATTATATTACAATTTAAATTACAATGAAAGTCAAATCCAAATTGCCGTCACGATGGCAAATGTTTTTCGATAGCACTATACTCAACTTTGCCATCACCGGCGCCTCCATATCCATAGTGTTATGGAACTCCGATCCCGATTCCTCTTTAGCCTCACCGTTGGCTGCCGCCATGTTCTTGCTGATATTTATCGGTTACGCCCTCTGGTTCCTTATCAAAAAGCCTGCCACTATACCCGTTGACAGCTGGTTGTCAAGCATGTCTGGCTTATTCACGCTCTACATGTTAATCACGACGGCCTTAAAAGAACAATCTCCCTGGTGGGGTATATTCGCTCTCCTCTCCGGCATAGCCCTCCTCTTCATCTACCTCCTCCGCACCTCCTAATACATAAAATTGCGTTATTTATTTTCTCTATCCTATTGACATGTAACATAAAAATAGTAGCTTTGCAGTTGATTGGGTTAAACCCCGTCACGACATTTTAATAAAAAAAAGAGGCGTTATGTCTTCTTCTTGTGTGTGAAAAGCGTCGGAAACTATTCACAATATAGACAAGAGTTGGCTTAACTGTCTCCACGCATATGCGTGGGGCTGTTAATTCCCACATCTGTCTATAAAGGTATTCCGACCACCTTCACACTAAGACGTGGCATTGCAGTTCCACGCTTAGTATTTCATTTAAATGCTCTTATGGAACTTGAGAGCATAATAATGCTTATGAAGCACCTGTCATTGATATTGTTAATCCTGTTTTCTGCCGGATTAACCAACTGTGTAAATGCAAATCCTCCAAAAAAGGAGCAATCCAAAGAGGAACAAACAAAGTTCTTTCCATTCAAACTTTATCCAACCGATAATATGTGGACTTTTATTAAGTTGGATACTCGCAATGGTAAAATGTGGCAAGTCCAATTTAGCGTCAAAGGAGATGACTATCGGTTTGAAATACCACTTAATACGATTGCTTTAGCAACGGATTCAGTAAATGGTAGATTTGAGCTCTATCCAACGCAAAACATGTTTAATTTTATTCTCCTTGACAAAATTGAAGGTGCGACATGGCAAGTTCAATGGTCAACCGAGCCGGAAAATCAAGCAGTCATACCAATTAAACAATCTTTGTTCTAATAAATACAATCCGATGAATAGAATTATTTCTCTCACAGCTTTGATGCTTTGTTATATTGCGTCTATCGCACAAACTTCTAATGAGCATTTAACATTCAAAGGTGTTCCGATAGATGGAACTTTAAGCGAGTTTGTCTCCAAAATGAAATCGGCAGGATTTTCATATGTTGACAGTCAAGATGGGACTGCTATACTGCAAGGTGGGTTTGCCGGATTCAAAGGGTGTATGATTGGCGTTTCTACACTAAAAAATTCTGATGTTGTTAATACAATTAGTGTTATTTTTCCTGATAAAGATGATTGGTCGTCTTTGGAAGAAAACTATCAGCACTTAAAGAATATGCTGATAGAGAAATATGGTAAGCCCTCGGAATGTGTGGAAGAATTCCAAGGTTATGGTTCGCCAAGGGATAATAGCGATAAACTATGCAAATTAAGATTGGATGAATGCATCTACGTAACTGTATTTATGACTCCAAAAGGTGCTATCCAACTCTCATTGGAGCACCAAAGCGTGTGGTCTTGTTTTGTTAAACTTCAATATTGGGATAGGATAAATACAAATGCAGCCAAAGCAAAAGCTATGGACGATTTGTGATTGAAAATCAGCTTATCCACGAGGGGTAGGGGCGCTCGCGGAGCGTCCGGTTTGCCCCGCGTTTTGCCGATTCTTAAAAAATACGTGCGAAACATTCGCCTCCGTTAACCTCCTCCGCATGTTATCTTTGCGGCAATGACTCCCCGCTGTCGCATAATTCCGAATGTCCGCCGTCCGCGTTATCCCTACCGCGAACCCGACTATTGTTACCACTACCGTCGTTATCTTGGCCGCGACCTCACCCCGGCGGAGCGTGCCGTCATCTACCCCATGGAGCGTCAGCGCTGCCGCCATCGCCCCATTCGAGCCGTCATCGCCGACCCCTATGCCCATTGCGACCCGCGCATACGCCTCATACTGATCTCTTATTTTCGGTGGCTTGTCACTCGCATACTCCCCAACGGGCTTGACACCCTCGTCATGTCCGACACCAAAGCCTCTGCCCGCGCAGCGTCTCGACATATACCCGAAGTCACCGTTGGCACCCACCGGCGCCCCGACCACATACGCGGCTGCCATTACCATTATGCCCTATTGCTCGATTGCCGGTCCGATTACAACAAGCGGTTACGTCAGGCCATCAACGGTTCCGTTCCCGATTTTCCGGCCACCGTACTCATAGTGCATAGCCGTTATCCCCTCCGATCACACAGCTCTGCGTATTTCTTTGTTGACACCGACGATCCCCCGCCGTTCCGTGTCCCATCTTCTGATACCTTAACCACTCTGGGTCACATAAATGCGCCACCTGTCACCGCGCTACTGATGCCCTCTACGCAGTTCATGCAGCCGCTACGCACACTGGACTACGCAATATTTACGGCCTTGCCCTCCTGAGCGGCAGCTGCCCCCGCGACCCTCACCGGCAAAACGGCAGCAAAAGCTCATTGACATAATGGAATTCCATAACCCATTTATCAAACTTTCACCAAAACGGCTACTTGTCTAATTACCATGTTAGTAGGGACACTCTGCGAGTGTCCGGTCCGGTTAACCTACGCAAATGCCGGCCTACAAATCACGCCACAACAAAAAATCTGGCGTACAATAAAGTACACCAGATTGATATGTATGGGAATTTTGAGTCCTTTGTTTGGGAGAGCGTGATTACTTCAAGATGTCCTTAACGGCATCGTTGGGAACCATTTGCTCCTGGAAGGTATAAGCACCGGTTTTGGGCGATTTCACCACTTTGATGATCTTGCTGTAGGTACGACCTTCACCTTTTTGCAGTGATGCTACGGTTTTCTTTGCCATATCGAGGGATTATTATTTGATTTCTTTATGTACGGTTACTTTCTTGAGGATAGGGTTGTATTTCTTCAGCTCCAGACGCTCGGTAGTGTTCTTGCGGTTCTTGGTGGTGATATAGCGAGAAGTGCCGGGCATGCCGCTGGCTTTGTGTTCGGTGCATTCAAGGATTACCTGTACGCGATTACCTTTAGCTTTCTTTGCCATCTTCTTTAGAATTCTAAGTATTTGATTTCAGTTAAATAACCCTTTCTGGCTGCTTCCTTAATTGCGGCGTCAAGGCCGTTTTTGTTGATGGTGCGCAAGCCGTTGGCTGAGATAGTGAGGAGAATCCAAGCCTGCTGCTCAACCCAGAAGAATTTCTTGGTGAAGAGGTTGACATTGAATTTGCGCTTGGTACGACGCTTTGAGTGGGAAACATTATTGCCCACCATTGCTTTCTTGCCTGTAATTTGACAAATCTTTGACATGGCTGTTAGTGTTACTTAGCTCTGTTATTGTTAATATGTTAACCTTTGCGTTTCCCGGCCGCCATCTCAGTCTCATATCACTGCTAAGCGCATCATTTTTAACAGCTTTACAGGATGAGCCGTGAAACAGTGTGCAAAGTAACGAATTTTTCTCGTAATGGCCAAATGTTTTTTGCTTTTTGTAGAGAAATTGAGTTATCTTTGCGGCATTGAATAATGTGATTTTGCTATGAAAGTTTCCGATATTCCGTTGTGGCGTGTGATGGTCTTTGTCTTGTTGGGCGGCATGTTCTGGTCGTGTAACATCGATGATGACATAGAGGCTTTGCCGAAACCTCAGATTGTGTTTGACTCCTCCGACGGGATATATACTGTAAAGATAGGGCATGAGCTGACTTTGGCGCCGCAGATTGTAAACGGTGACGGTGCGGAGATTGCGTGGAGTATTGACGGAGAGGTGGTGTGCCGAGAGCCGTCGTTTACCCGGGTGTGGACTGTGCCGGGACGGTTCTATGTGTCGGTTGTGGTATCGGCAGCCGGCGGCACGGCGCGTGACGAGATTGCCGTTGATGTTCTCGAAAAGACTCCTCCGCAGGTGTCGCTCCGTACGCCTGAGGGCGGTATCCGGGTGGCCAGGGGCACGGACTATCGGCTTGCTCCCATTTATCGCCATGATGATGTGGAGGGATTCGGTGTGCGGTGGCTCATTGATGGTGGGGAGGTGCATTCAGGTCGTGAATATGTGTTTCATACCGAAGAATGCGGCCGTTACATAGTGACGGTTGAGGCTTATAATGCCGATGGTGCCACCCGTGAGTCGGTGATGATAGACGTGGTGGAGCATCTCGATGCGCAACTGCGATTCGAACTTCAGGGAATGAATATACAAAGCACCAACCGCTATACCATACCCGGCCGCACAGTGTGGCTGAGTCCGGTGGCTGAGAATCTGGAGAGTGATGTCTATATATGGAGCGTGAATGGCTCTGAAGTCAACTGCAGGGGTAAGATATTTGCTTTTACACCCTCGTCACGCGGAAACTATCATGTGACAGTGGAGGCCGGCGGGGCATCGGCTTCGATGACGGTATGCTGTGTGGACGCCACTGAAATGGGCTGTTACCGCGCTCCGCAGCCCTCGTCATCGGTCTATGCCACCGACGTGTGGGAATGGGTGCCGGCTCCAGGTCAGTTTATCGGCGATGCGGCTACAGGCATGACCGATGACATGACCACCCTCGGCATGGCCAGCCGATGGGCACAGTCGCGTCTGGCCGACAATCTGTTTGTTTCGCTCGGGGCATGGGGTGGCTACATAACTGTCATGTTTGATCACAGCGTCAGAGCCGGTGCCGGCGAATACGATTTTGCCATCATGGGCAATGCGATCTCCACATCAAACGAGCCCGGCATAGTATATGTGATGCAGGACCTTAACGGCAACGGTGTGCCCGACGAACAGTGGTATGAGTTGCGCGGGTCGGAATTCGACACACCTGCCTATATGCGTGATTACGCAGTAACCTATTACCGTCCCACAGGCACTAAGATGCCTGTGGAATGGACCGATGAGTCGGGACGTCAGGGCACTATCGACTATATGGGCGGTGTGCACAATCAGGACACATACTATCCGCGGTGGATTCATGCGTCGTCATATACTCTGCGCGGGAGCCGTCTGGAGGCAAGGAACATCTATGATTCCGCCACGGGCGACTGGTCAAATCCGCCCTATGGCTGGGGGTATGCCGACAATCTCGGTTCTGATCTGATGGCCGGCGGCGACACCGAGACGGGCAACGGACAATGGGCCGGATTCCGCATATCCAATGCCGTGGCGCCCGACGGCACTCCGGTCAGCCTCCAGTACATCGACTTTGTAAAAGTTCAGACCGGTGCACTGGCCAAAAGCGGACGGCTCGGTGAACTGTCAACAGAGGTGTGCGGGTTCCGCGATTTTAATAAATGAACTTTATTAATTAAATTTGTGTCTTGAAAATGTGCAAGATTGCAGCATTTGATTACATATACACAATACAGATAAACAAATGAGAAAAACAGTAACAAAATTCATGGCCGTATCCCTATTGGTGTCGGCCGCAGTGACAGTGACTTCCTGTAGCAGCAATGATGATGACGACGATCTGCTGCTTCCGCCCACTTTTAAGCTATTGGATTTCGAGGGTACGCGTATAGCGCTTGCAGGCCCCGATTCCTACGGTGCCAATCTGTATGCCATATATACCGGCGATGACAAGTTCATAGAGGGCGAAATAGGCGTGGAAGAGGGTGTGACTCTCAAATTCGGTCTTAACAACAGCACATATTACAATGCACCCGATTTTTCGGCCGGTGGCATGGTGCTCTCGCAGTGGAATTACCGCACAAACAAGCCCGGACAGACTGATGAAAACTGGTGGAAGTCATATGAAAACCAGTGCAGTGTGTATAACTTCAATTCGCAAAACGGACTGAATCAGGGTGCCGGCGCAGGCGGAAGCAACACATTTGCTGTGATTAACGGCTATGATAGCCCATACGGCGAAGGCGCACGGTTTGAATTCACTGCCGGAGCTTCCTACGAGATAGTATCGATGATGATATGCCCCACATCATATGTTTACGGTATAATCACCGAAGGCAATCCTATGGACAGCAACAATCCCGATAAATCGCTCAAAGAGCAGAAAGGCTGGTTCAAGATTCTTGCTTACGGATTTGATGCCGAAGGCAATCCCACCAATGACGGCAATCCTGTGGAGAAATATATATGCGACTATCGTGACGGGGCAGAAACCGAGATACCTATCTCCAATGTATGGAGCGAGTGGAGCCTTTCTAAACTCGGCAAGGTCAATAGCGTTAAATTTGATTTCGATGGCAGTTCCAGAAACGAATATGGTCTGCTCACACCGGCCTATATGTGTATTGACAACATATTGTTGCGTCTGAGAGACTGATTGAGACAAAACCGGATAAAATATGAGGGGCGAGTGCTTGATAAAGCACTCGCCCTCGTTTTGTTTTTTCATTGTTTCCTCTTCGCTTTGATTGCCGGAGGTCAGAACCGGAGCACGAGTTCCACCACTGCCTTGTCGTCCGAGTCGGGGTTGACAGTGGCGTGTGAGGAGTAGAAGTATTTTTCGTAGTTCACCCTAAGGTCGAGAAACATATTCTTGGTGCGTATGTAACTTATTGTGGAGCCTACGGTGATGCGGTTGCGCCGCGGGTGGTCAGTCATCAGATGCCCCGAGTCGCTGCGCCTGCATGAACTGTGTGATGTCATTCCGTCAAAGCGGCCCTGAAACGACAGTCTGTTGAAGAATCCCGCTTTTATGGGCATATGGTAGTCGGCAAATATGTTGTAGGCATGCGCGGGGACGTGGCGTGAATGCGTGTAGTGCTTGTACATATACTCACCTTCAACTATCCATCGTCCGGCGCTCCAGCTAAGGCAACCGTAAATAAGATTGGAGCGTACGGAGTCGGGGCTGATGGACATCATGCCGGCGCTCAACTTCACATTGTGTATGGTATATGTGGCTTTGGCAGCATATGCGAGCGAACTGTTCCACGGGGTGTGATCGCCGATCTTTCCGGGATTGAATACTCCGGCTTCAACCGTGAGAGGTATTGACGGCACAGCGTAACTTATCTTGCCGCCGACGGCCCGGTAATTGCACACCTGATTACCCAAAAACGAACGGTTGGCAAAGAAATATGTGTGTGGGCCGCGGAACGGGTCCACGCCGAACGGCATGCGGAACTGTCCTGCCTGTATGGCTACCCCATCGGTTATTTTCATTCTTACCCAGCCATCGAGAAACTTTATGGAGCCGCGGTCACAGAAATCGGCCTGTAAGAAATAATCTATGGCAGGGGCTATGTTGCCGGCGAGGCTCACGCGGGCATTGCGCAACTGGAATCGGTAGTCGCCATGGCGCGTGGCCACTTCGAACCGGCCGCGCAGAGTGCCGTGCACCTTGGGTATGTAACTGATGGAATCGCCGGTTGCCGCAGAGGCTTCAGGAGCTAATGGCAGTGCGGCGCATGCGATGGTCAGCAGAGAGGTTATAAACTTGTTCATGTGATGATTGGTTGTAAAATATAATGTGTCACGTGAGTTCTTGGCGGATATATCCGGCTGTGGGGGAGTCGCCCCCGGCAAGTTCTTCAGGTGTGCCGCAAGCGATTATGCTTCCGCCATGTTTTCCGCCGCCAGGCCCCATGTCGATAACGTAATCGGCCGATTTGATCACATCGAGGTTGTGCTCGATCACGAGCACCGTGTTGCCTTTTTCAACAAGGCGGTTGAGGACTCCGAGCAACACTTTTATGTCCTCGAAGTGCAGTCCGGTGGTGGGCTCATCGAGCATGAACAGAGTCTTGCCGGTATCGCGTTTGGCCAGTTCGGTGGCTAATTTCACCCTTTGGTTCTCTCCGCCCGACAGTGTCGATGACGGCTGTCCGAGCTTGATATATCCAAGGCCTATCTCCTGAAGCACTTTTATCTTCTTGAGTATAGCCGGAATCCCTGCAAAAAACTCCACGGCCTGATTGATGGTCATGTCGAGTACATCGGCTATGGATTTGCCCTTGAAGCGCACTTCAAGAGTCTCGCGGTTGTACCTCTTGCCACCACACACCTCGCATGGTACAAGGACATCGGGCAGGAAGTTCATCTCAATGGTGCGGTATCCGTTTCCGCCGCAAGCCTCGCATCGTCCGCCGGCCATGTTGAAGGAGAACCGTCCCGGTTTGTAGCCGCGTATTTTAGCCTCGGGCAGGTTGACAAACAGGTTGCGTATGTCGGTGAACACTCCTGTGTAGGTGGCCGGATTGGAGCGGGGCGAGCGGCCGAGCGGAGTCTGATCCACTGTCACCACTTTGTCTATGTTTTCCAGACCCTCAATGCCGCGGTAGGGCAGAGGCTGCTGTGTAGAGCGGTAGAAGTGGGCCGAGAGTATGGGGTGGAGTGTGGAGTTTATGAGGCTCGACTTGCCGCTGCCCGACACTCCGGCCACGCAGATGAAGGTGCCGAGCGGCAGGGTGAGTGTGACATCGCGCAGATTGTGGCCTGTGGCTCCAGTCAGTGTAAGGGTCTTTCCGTTGCCTGTGCGGCGTTGTGGCGGCACTTCGATCGATTCGGCGCCTTTCAGGTATCGTGCCGTGAGCGTGTCGGTCTGCATCATGTCGGCCGGTGTTCCCTGAAATACCACCTCGCCGCCCCGGCGTCCTGCCTTGGGGCCGATGTCGATTATGTAATCGGCGCTGAGCATCATGTCCTTGTCGTGTTCCACTACTATTATGGAGTTGGAGGCGTCACGCAGTTTCTTTAGCGAGTCTATTAGGCGACGGTTGTCGCGTTGGTGCAAGCCTATGCTCGGCTCATCGAGAATGTAGAGTACGTTGACGAGTTCGGAGCCTATCTGTGTGGCCAGGCGTATGCGCTGGCTCTCACCGCCGGAAAGGGTTGCCGAGCGGCGGTCGAGCGAAAGGTATTCAAGGCCGACATCGACCAGGAATCCCAACCGGGTGCGAATCTCCTTGAGTATTTCGCGTGCTATTATGGCCTGTGTGGGCGACAGGCGGCTTTCGACCGTCTTTGACCACTCGTATAGGTCCGATATCTCAAGACGGCTGAGTTCGGAAATGTTTTTCCCGTCGATGAAAAAGTGGAGCGCTTCGCGGTTGAGCCTGTTGCCGTTACATTCCGTACATCTGACCCGCGAAAAGAATTGTCCGCTCCATTTCTTGGCCGCAGCTCCTGCTTCCTCCTGCTGTTGCATCTCTATGTATTTTACCAGACCTTCGTAGGCGGTGGGGTAGTTGGAGGTGGACATCGTGGAGTTGTTGATGACCAGACGGGCATCTGTGCCGTAGAGAATGTCGTTTATCGCCTCTTCACACAGTTGGTTGACCGGTGTTTTGACGGTGTGTCCGTACTTCTCGCAAATGGCTGATATCTGCCAGAAAATCATATTGTTGCGATACTTGCCGAGTGGTAGTATCGCTCCATCGTGTATGGAAAGAGACGGTTCGGGAATGATCTTGTCGCGATCCACGATATCCACCGTGCCAAGTCCTTTGCACACCGGACAAGCCCCTTGTGGGGAGTTGAACGAGAAATTGTGAGGTGCGGGCTCGCGGTAGGATATGCCCGATTCCGGATCCATGAGATGCTGGCTGAAGTGATATACGCGGTCATCGTCCACATCGTAGATCATCATCTGTTTGTCGCCCTGGCGCAAGGCATCGCCAACAGTGGACCGCAGCCGTGTTATATCCTTGTCGCTTACCTTCAGCCGGTCAACGACTACCTCTATGGAGTGGTTCTTGTATCGGTCGAGTTTCATTCCGGGGGTTATTTCCCGCAGCTCTCCATCGACTCTTACTGTCAGAAACCCTTTTTTGCGTACGGACTCGAATAATTCTTTGTAGTGTCCCTTGCGGTTTTTGACCAACGGGGCGAGAATGTATATCTTTCGGCCGGCAAACCGGTCGAGTATCAGGCTTACGATTTTTTCCTCGGTGTATTTTACCATCGGTTTGCCCGAAATGTAACTTACGGCAGTGCCGATACGCGCATATAGCAGTCGCAGGAAGTCATAAATCTCGGTTGTGGTGCCTATGGTGCTGCGAGGATTGCGGTTGACGGTCTTTTGCTCTATGGCTATCACGGGGCTTAGCCCGGATATGTTGTCCACATCGGGACGCTCGAGATTGCCGAGCATATTACGGGCGTAAGCGGAGAAAGTCTCTATATATCTGCGCTGTCCTTCGGCATATATTGTGTCGAAAGCAAGCGATGACTTTCCGCTGCCGCTCAGTCCGGTTATGACCGTAAGCTGTCCGTGAGGTATGGTGACATCAATATTTTTCAGATTATGTACACGTGCTCCGAGCACATCGAGAGTATCGTTGGCGGAATCGATATTCATTGTTCAACCCAGTTGGAGTTATATGTCTTGTGGTGAGTTTTTGATCTTGATAGTGAATCCTTGTCGGGTACATATACGCGGTAGGTCTTTCCCTGCTTGTTGGGGAGCGACTTGGCGCGTATCCAGGGATTGTAGTCGCGAAGGGTCATATATGTGATGCCTTGCTGCTTGGCCCAGTCCACCCAGCTTTCAACAGGCTCGCTTACCTCGACTATCCTGTATCTGAACGGTTGGTACAGGTTATCCTCTGTAAGGCTGTATCCGTAACGCGAGGGGTGTTCCATGATCAGTTTCATGGCCAGCAGGCGAAACATGTAGCGGGACGTCTCGTCGGTGAGGTACAGGTCATGTGCCGAGGTCACCTGCTGGTCCTCCAGTTCGCGCGATATGCGGCCCATGCCTCCATTGTAGGAAGCGGCTGCCGATTCCCAGTTGCCATACTTGCGGTAAGCGTTTTTCAGATACCGGCATGCGGCCTCGGTTGCTTTCTCCACATGGTAGCGTTCGTCCACATAGTCGTTGACTTCAAGACCGTATTCCTTGGCTGTTGCCGGCATGAACTGCCAGAAACCGGCAGCTTTGGCCGGAGAATATGCGCGCGGATTGAGATTGCTTTCTATACAGGCCAGATATATAAGGTCGGCGGGCACGCCGTTGGCTTTGAGTATGGGTATGATCACAGGGAAATAGCGGTTGGCGCGTTTGATGGTGAGCATTGTGTTGCCGTGGGTGTAGGCCATGGCCGAGAGTTCACGGTCGAGACGTTCGTACAGGTCTATACGGTCAAGGTCTATCGGTGTGTCGGCAAACTTCACTTTCTTTGGTATCAGCGGGCTTACCACTTCGGAAAATTCAGGGTGGGAGCCATGGCGGTCGGCTGCGGTAAGTACGGGGGTACAGGAAATTACAGAAGCGGCCGCCATGATCATGGCGGCTATGATGGGAGTGTGGTGTGGCATAGACATAGATTCAGGGAGTTAGTTTTTGTAGTTTACAATGTTGATATCGCCGCTGAGATCATATTCTTTTCCGTCGGCACCGGTGGCTTTGATAACATAGTAATATACGCCTGCCGGCACGAATTTTCCTCCGTGACGTCCGTCCCAGCCTTGCGACGGGTCATGGAATTCGGTCATTTTTTCACCCCAGCGGTTGAATATATAACATTCGAATCGTATAATTGATTTATAGCTTACTTTCCATTCGTCATTGACTCCCGGACTTCCCTGCGGGGAAAATGCGTTGGGACATGACAGCCTTGACTCTCCGATGTTGACTGTGAATGTCTCGCTGAAATATTCGCATGTTCCTGAGGCATTGGCTGCCATGAAGCGTATATATGAGGTGCCCATGTTGTGAAATGTGTGGGTAAAGTCCGGCGATGAGTTACTGTAGGTGATGTCTTCGAAATCCGGGCCGTCGGACATCTGCCATTCGGTGAATATGGCGGCATCGGTAGGTATGGCCGTAAAGGTTATCTCCATGGGCGCTGATCCTCCGAGATTTTCATCGGAGCCGATCTCGTTGTCGGCAGTGTGCACTGTCTTTTCTGCTTTGACTATGGCACTTACCGATTCGGCGGTGAACATAGGCGAGGTTATGTCACGTTCCATGCCCCACTGACGCAGAAACCTGTCGCCCGACAGATGAAATGATGTGTTGAACAGAGGCGGGGCTATGTTGATTGTCGATTCGATGTACTGTAACTCCTCGGTTACGTTTTCCTGCGAGTAACGCATGTTGTCGTAGTCAGGCACAAGTGTGGTGTAGGATAGCTGTATGCCACGAGAAAGAGTGCATGCCCGGCCGTTGATGGAATAGTAGGTTATCCGGCCGGCCGAACCTTCGGTGGCTATGAATGTGCGGTCGCAGTTCTGCTCCGGCGGAAAGTACATGGCGTTTATGTCAAACTGATGGCGGCTGTAGTCCACTACCCAAAAGTAATATGTGCTGCCGTTTTCAGTAACGGCATATCCCATGTCGGATTGCAGATGGTTGAGTGTCACCTCTCTGCCTGATCTGGTAATGTCCCCAGGCGGAACATCTTCGGCGTGTGCCGCTCCGAGATATCCGAACGTCTGCCAAGTCACTGCCGATGATGCCGATGATGCGGTATATACGGCTTTGCAGTTTCTTGTGTCGAAGAGCACAAGCACCTGGTCAAGCCCTGTACTTGCCTCCGGAGTCTCTGCGACTATCTGATGTGACGAGCCTGTGATGCGAAGGGGTGAGGCTATGGCGCGGACTGTGGCCGATATTATCAGCGCAGACAGGAGCATACAGATGCGGGTTGTGGTCATGGAGTGTTGATGGCTGGTTGTTTCGTAATCCGCAAATATACGAAATTTACGCGACAATTCTGTGGTTACTGCTGTGGTGGCAGGTGTTAAATGCGGTTAAGTGCCGGTTGAATGAAGATGTTAATGGCGGGGTTATGGCGCGGTTGTTTTGCCGTCAGGTCTGGTGCGTCCGAATGCATGGGTGAAATACACGGTGAATACGGGAAACAGTATCAGCCCTTCGGCGGAGAGTACCACTCCGAGCACTTTGCCGGTAGGAGTCACCGGATTTATGCTTGAGCCGCAAGTGGTCATCTGCATCACAGAGTACCACAGTGCCTCCCAGTAGTCGGTAACACCCGGATTGACGGTATGTTCCTCTACGTAAAACATCAGGCTCAGAAAATAGAGTGTGGCCACGAGCATGATGATGTAGGCACCGAACATGGAGTTAATCCAGTTTTTCGACATGAATCCCCACATTACGGCAAGGACGAATGCGGCTCTGAGCATGGGGAGCAGCCGCAGCAGGTAATAGGCCTGAGACGACAGGTGCAGGTCATAATGGTGGATAATGGAAATGTAGGGAATGCAGATTATGATGAAAATGGCGTTTCTCAGCAGGAAACGGCCTTTTTGGTGCGACAGCAGGAATTCCACAAAAATCTCTGTAAGAAAGAACAGGTATATCCAGAACTGAATTTTCAGATAGCGCGGACTTGTCACAAACGATATGTTGAGCAGTGTATCGTAAGTGATGTACGCAATCATAGCCACAGATGCGGCCAGTACCGACAGATGCAGTGCCAGCATTATGCGGGCAGTCACTGTGTGACTGCCGTGCGACGGATCGGTGGGTGAAACGGCTGACATAATAAAAAGCGCTGTAAATAACTGTATTTACAACGCTTTTTGTGTCGCAGATGTTTCTAAGCTGTTGCCGGTCTTTACATCACTTCCAGATTGGCCAGCAGGCGCTGGCGTACCACTTCATACATGAGCACGCCCGCAGCGACCGATACGTTGAGTGATGCTATGTGGCCAAACATGGGTATGGACACGAATGTGTCACACTTGCGGAGCACTTCAGGTGATATGCCTGTGTCCTCGGAGCCGAGCACAAGTGCTGTAGGCACAGTGTAATCGGCTGTTGTGTAGTTTATGTCGGCTTTCTCGGATACGGCCACCACGTTATATCCAGAAGCTTTCAGGTAGTTGACGGCCGACAGTGTCGATGGCTCGCGGCACACCGGAATATGAAGCAGGGCACCGGCCGAGGTCTTTACGGCGTCGGCTCCTACACTTACGCTTCCGCGCGATGGTATGACTATGGCATCGACTCCGGCACACTCGCAGGTGCGGGCTATGGCGCCGAAATTGCGTACGTCGGTAATCCCGTCGAGCACTACAATGAAGGGCAGCACGCCTGCTTCGTAAAGTTGCGGTACGAGATGGTCGAGCCTGTGGTAAGTCACGGCCGAGAGCATGGCTATCACACCCTGATGGTTTTTACGGGTGATCTTGTTGAGTTTCTCTACAGGCACGCGCTGAACCACACAGCCGGCATTGTGTACGGTATCGAACAGTTCGGCGGCTAATTGGCCCGACAGGTCTTTTTTAATGAATATCTTGTCTATTTCTTTACCGGCGTCAATGGCTTCCATTACGGCGCGGATACCAAATATGTAATTGTCGGGATTCATGATTGTGAGTTGGTGTTGAATAATATATGGGGTTGGTTATGGGTGATATAGCATATGTCAGATTGAAGAGGCCAGTAGTTCTCGGGCGTTGGCGCGTGCTGCATCGCTCACAGGATCGCCGCTGAGCATCAGGGCCAGTTCGTCTATGCGTTCTTCCCGGGTCAGCCGGGCTATACGTGTGTGGGTGGCGTGTTCGTCATCGGCTTTGAACACCTTGTAGTGGTGCGCTCCTTTTGCCGCCACCTGTGGCAGATGGGTTATGGCTATAACCTGAAGGCTGGCTGACATGTCCTGCATGAGCTGTCCCATGCGGGAGGCAACTTCTCCCGACACGCCGGTATCCACTTCGTCGAATACTATGGAGGGAAGCTGTATCCTGTCGGCAATGATCGCTTTTATGCAGAGCATGAGGCGTGATATCTCACCACCGGAGGCTGCCCCGTTAACAGGTATGGGTGTCTGGTTCTTATTGAATGCGAAGCGGAATTCAACATTGTCTATGCCTGTGGGGCCGAGATCGGTTGTGGTCACATCGATTTCGCAGTGCAGGTTCTTCATTCCAAGCGGGGTGGCTGCCTCTTTCAGGTTTCGGGCAAATTCCAGTGCGGCATGCCGTCGTGTCTCAGATATGGTTTTGGCTGCTTCAATGGCTATGCGGTGTGCGCGCCGGGCTTCTTTCTCAAGGTCGGCGATCATGGCCGGAGCGTCATCGATACGTTGCAGTCTCGACCTGAGGTTGTCGCGGATTTCAATCAGTTGTTGCGGCGATTCCACGTGGTGCCGGCGCATGAATGAATGGAGCTCGGATATGCGGTTGTCTATATCGTCGAGGTCGTCAGGATCGGCTCCCGTTTCCGAATACATGCGCGATAAGGTTTCATTGATGTCGTTTATCTCCACCAATATGTCGCTGATGCGTCCAGGGATATTGTCATTCCCGGGCAATACCTGTTCGAGTTCGTCACATGATGTCTGTACGGACTGGAGCAGCGACAGGGTGTTGACATTGCCTTCCGACAGAGCTTCGAGCGCATCATGCAGATGGCGCTTTATGTCGGCGCTGCCTGCAATCAGTTCACGGTCATGTTCTAATTGGGCCAGTTCATCGGGCTGGGGATTGAGTTCTTCAAGCTGGTTCAGCTGATAGGCCATGAATTCCGAGTTCTCCTTGTCACGCGCTATTGCCGCTTTAGTGAGTTTGAGACGTCGCAACGCTTCGCGGAATCGGGAGTAGAGAACGTCGTATTCCTTAAGCCGGCCTGTGTTTTCGGCGAGGGAGTCGATGATGGTGCGCTGGAAGTCGGGAGATGCGAGAAGCTGGTTCTGATGCTGGGAGTGTATGTCGATGAGCCGAAGCCCTATGCTTTGCATCTGCGCAAGGGTTACCGGTGAATCATTGATGAAAGCCCGCGAACGCCCCGATGGAGATATCTCGCGACGCAGTATGCACTGGTTGTCGTCCCACTCTATGTCGGATTCCATGCAGTATCGGTGCAACTGTTCGTTGCCGGTTACGTCAAAGGTGCATTCGATCACCGATTTGCTGTCGGTGCGGCGTATGGCTTTTGAGTCGGCTCTGCCTCCGAGCAGCATTGTTATGGCTCCGAGTATTATCGATTTTCCGGCTCCCGTTTCGCCGGTTATTATATTGAGACCGCTATGGAAATCTATGTCCATGGCATCGATCAGGGCATAGTTGGATATGTGGAGTGATTCAAGCATGTGTAGGGGCGGTTAGCGGGTTTCCGGTGGATTCTTTATTTTGTCGAGGCGGGAGTGCTCGGCAGGATACAGATCCATGAGCAGTTGCCACACACCGTCACGCTCCGACTGGGAGCCTTTGCTGTAAACGTTGACCAGTTCGTCGAGTTTGGCATCGCGCCACATGGACAATCCTACCGACATAGGCGCCGAGGAGTATATCTTGCCTAAAGTAGAGAGGGCTTCGGTGATGGTGGCACGGCCTTTGTCGGGGCTTACCGACATCTCGTCAAGTCCACGGCGGTGGTATTTGTAGATCATGTCGCGAATGGCAGTGGTGTTGGGATCGGTGAACGCTGAGAGCACAGCCGAGCGGTTGCGGTTGTCCTCAAATGCTTTCCAACCGACTTCGCCAGATGACTGGGCTAACTGCACTATGGTCTGCAGACGCTCAAAATAAGGCTGTCCGCCACGGGGCGAGAATGAATCGAAATCGATGGCTAGTATCAGGTAGGCGTAATAATTGAGAATTGCCGTTAGGTTGCTCTCCATGTTGGTCTCGGAGAAGACAAGCGGTTCATGCTCGCGGTAGGAGAATTCTATCTTGTTGTCTTTGAAATTTATAAGAGTGGTGGTGTAGGAACTGTTGTAAACCGGACGTGACGACTGTATCTGCAGGTCGCCTTTCACCACATCGTCGGTATATTCGGTAATGGTGAAAAAAAGACGGCATTCGATCTTCTCGTTTGGCGAGAAGTTGGCATTGGTGAATTTTGTGGTGTTCATGTAGTCATTGACTGCTTGTTGGAGAGTCTCGAACACCTGTTCGTTGCCCTGTACCTGGCTGGAGTTTACCTCCACGGTGCAGTTTAATTCCTGTGCCGTCAGGCCAAATGCAGCCGCCGCGCATAGAAACATGAACAGTAAGCGTAGTCTGAATCCGGATATGTCTGTCATAGGCGGCATACGGCTTTCATTATATCTTCGGCTACTTCGCTTTTGGGTTTAAGAGGGAATCCTGCGGTCTGACCGGAAGCCGTGATCAGAGTGATCTTGTTGGTATCGGTTCCGAATCCTGCATCGGCATCGCGCAATGAGTTCAGTACTATCATGTCAAGATTTTTGGAGAGGAGTTTCTTGCGGGCATTTTCGGCTTCGTTGTCGGTTTCAAGGGCAAATCCGACAAGAATCTGTCCTGGACGCTTTCGGGCTCCGAGGGTGGCGGCGATGTCGGGGTTTTTCACAAGGTGAAGCACAGGCGGCTCCTGTGATTCGCGTTTGATTTTGGATTGCCGGGGATCGGCAGGGGCATAATCGGCAACCGCGGCGCTCATTATGGCAATGTCGCTTTCGGGGAACAGAGTGAGGCATTCGCCGCACATCTCTTTGGCCGATTCCACGCGTATTACTTTTACGCCTGTTTCTTTCGGGGTCACGGACACGGGACCGCTCACCACTGTCACGTCGGCGCCCATTCGGGCGGCGGCATCGGCGATAGCATAGCCCATTTTGCCTGTAGAGAAATTGCCTATGAACCTTACGGGGTCTATGCGCTCGTAGGTCGGTCCGGCAGTGATAAGCACTTTTTTGCCTTTGAGTGAATGTCCTGCGCTGAAGAAATCATCAAGAATCTCCACAATGCGTTCAGGTTCCTCCATGCGTCCTTTGCCCACAAGGTGGCTTGCCAGTTCGCCGGCAGCCGGTTCGATGATGTGGTTGCCGTAGGACCGGAGCAGTTCCAGATTTCGGGTGGTGGAGGGGTGTGCCATCATGTCGAGGTCCATGGCCGGAGCTATGAACACGGGGGCTTTTGCCGACAGGTAGGAGGTGACGAGCATATTGTCGGCCACTCCGTGGGCCATTTTGGCTATGGTGCAAGCCGTGGCGGGGGCTATAACCATGGCATCGGCCCACAGGCCGAGATCGACGTGGCTGTGCCACTCGCCGGTGTTGGCGGTGAAGAAGTCGCATATCACAGGCTTGCCGCTCAGTGCCGACAGAGTTACCGGGGTGATGAACTCCTTTCCGGAAGGGGTGATCACTACCTGCACTTCCGCTCCGCGCTTGACTAAAAGCCGGAGCAGTGTCACGGACTTGTAGGCGGCTATGCCGCCGGTGATTCCGAGTAATATGTGTTTGCCAGAAAGCATTTGTGTCTAAGTCTTTCGTTTAACAGTTCTTTCGCTTGTCCTGATCTATGCGCAGCCGGATACGCGCGAAAGCGTCCTTGGTGTTCTGGGGAAAATCGCCCTGCATGATCCAGCTGTAGTAGCCCGGATCGGTGCGGAGCACCTGTTCGGCCGGTTTCCCTTTATATTTGCCGAAATTGATGGTCTCGACACGGTTGTCATCATATATCAGGCGTCCGGCTATATCCACATTGCGTGTGTGGCATGAATATTCCGAAAGGGCTTTGATGTCGTTGGGCAGGTCGGGGTAACGGTCGAGTTGGGCTTTGAGCACCTCGTAAGTGGCACGGGTGTCGGCGCTTGCCGAATGTGCGTCCGTAAGGTCCCTATCGCAGTAAAACCGGTAGGCAGCGGTCAGATTGCGCGGCTCGCGTTTGTGGAATATGGTCTGCACATCTATGAAACGTGTGCCTGATATGTCGAAATTTATATTCGCACGGTTGAATTCCTCCAGTAGCAACGGTATGTCAAACCGGTTGGAATTGAATCCGGCTATGTCGCAGTCTTTGAACATTATGGCCAAATCCTTGGCTATCTGTCGGAATGTCGGCTCATCGGCCACATCGGCATCGGTTATGTGGTGTACTTCTGTGGCCTCGGCCGGAATCGGCATTTCAGGATTGATGCGCCGTGTGCGTTCGATCTCCTCTCCGTCGGGCATTATTTTGATCACGGAAATCTCCACTATGCGGTCATGTGTGATGTTGGTGCCGGTGGTCTCGAGATCAAAGAATATTATGGGACGAGTCAGTCTTAAATCCATTTCCTTTTCTGAATAAGCAGTTGTTAATCCACTATGTTCATGGGCATGAGTATCATGAGAAGTTCGCAGTCAGGATCATTTTCCGCGGGCAGGCAGAGAGCCGGACGGCTTGGGTCGGCGAGCTTGATAACCACATCAGAGGTGCTGAATGTGGACAGTATTTCCACAAGGTACTCGCTTCCGAAGCCTATGAGCAGGTCGTTGCCGGAGTAGTTGCATGGCACGGATTCCCAGCCCGAGGTGCCAAAACTGTTGTCGCATGCCCGGAGTGTGACTTCCGATGATGTGAATTTGAATTTAACCAGCCCGCCTCCTTCGTCACCGAACACGGCCACTCGGCGTACGGCGTTGAGGAATGAATGGCGGTCAACAGTGAATATGAACGGATTGTTGTAAGGAATCACACGGTTGTAGTCGGGAAACGAGCCTTTGATCAGGCGGCAGTCGAAAGTGAACGATGCGCTCTCGAAAGTGACCGATGTGGGCCGCACTGTGACTTTGATCTCCTCCTCTTTTGCGAATACGTTTTTCAGAACCATGGCACCCTTTACAGGTAGTATGAACGAGCATTCCACTCCGGGGTGCGAGGTGGAGTTGGTGTATTTTACGAGTTTGCGGGTATCGGTGGCCACAAATATGAGTTTTTCGGGCTTTACGTCCCACAGTATGCCCATCATTTGCGGACGCAACTGGTCGTTGCCGACGGCAAACAGGGTGTTTTCTATGCCCTTGAGAGCCTGCTCTGTGGTGCAGGTGAATTCAATCTTGTCGGCCGATTCGGCGCTCTGTCCGGCTTCGGGGTATTCCATGCCGTTGATGGCCACGGTATTGTAGCAGCCGTTGCTGTACTCGATCTTTACTTCAAAGTTTTCGTCGTTGACGTCAAATGTAATACCCTGGTCGGGCATCTCCTTGAGCAGTTCCACTATGCGGCGTGCATCGAGGCAGAAACGGCCCGAGCCTTCGGCATCGCTCACAAGCACACGGCCTATGAGATAGTTCTCCATGTCGGCCGCTTTTATGGTGAGTTGGTCGTCCTCAAGAGTGAAAAGGAAGTTGGAGAGAATCTGCATCGTGTTTTTTGTATTGATGACTTTGCTCACAGACGACACATAGTTATAGAGTGTCTTGCTCGAAACGTTGAATTTCATTAGGCTGTATTTTTTAGGTTATTTTTTATCATTGATAATGCTCGGCCTGAGGTTCAGTCGAAGATGGCATCGCCCATGGCCGATTCCACCACTTCTTCTTCCTCTTCGCCAAACGGGTTCTCGCACACATTGATGTAGGGAGGGAACGTGAATCGCTTGTCCTGCGAATATGACAGAGTGGGGTCGTTGTAAACTTTTTTCATGTATTTACCGTAGATGGGGAGTGCCATGGAGGCTCCCTGTCCGTAGCCCATTCCGTTGAAGTGAATGTAACGTTCGTCACCTCCTACCCACACTCCCGACACAAGCTGGGGGGTGAATCCCATGAACCAGCCGTCGGCATTATAATTGGTAGTACCGGTCTTTCCGCCCATTTCGGCCGTGAGGCTGAACGGAGGGCGGCGCAGACGGTTGCCGGTGCCGCTGTTGACCACATTGAGAAGCATAGACAGAATCTTGTAGTAGGCTTTCTCGCTTATGACCTCGGTCTGCTTGGCAGTAAAATCGGATATGACATTACCGTTGGCATCGGATATAGAGGTGACATACAGCGGATCGACACGCATGCCTCCGTTGGCGAAAGCCGAGAACGCGGCCACCATCTCTTTTATTGACACGTCACAAGGTCCGAGACATAGTGACATGACGGGGTCAAGTTTGGAAGTGATGCCGAAATTTCTCATGGTGCGTACGAGGGCTCCGGGGGAAACCTCGTTGATCAGGCGCGCCGAAATCCAGTTGTTGGAGTTGGTAAGCGCCCATCTGAGATCAACCATTTCTCCCACACGCGAACCGCTGTTGCGTGGTGCCCACACCTTTCCGTTGTCGTTGTAAACCGGCTGGGTGTTGGAGAACATGTCGCACGGCGTGAAGCCCTCCTCCATGGCTGTGGTGTAAAGGAACGGCTTGGCTGTGGAGCCGATCTGCCGCCGTCCGGTCGATACCATGTCGTACTGGAAGAAGTGGAAATCCGGGCCACCCACGTAGGCTTTGACATGTCCGTTGGCAGGGTCCATGGACATGAATCCTGTGCGCAGGAAACTTTTTGTGTATAATATGGAGTCGCGTGGGGTCATGGTGGTGTCAACGGCTCCTCCGTAAGAGAATACCTTCATGTCACGCGGCACGTTGAATTCGGCCAATATCTCTTTGTCGGTCAGACCGGCTTTTTTTAGCACGCGATAACGCTCCGACTGCTTGATGGCGTTGTTGATCAGGTGGTTCACACTGATCTCAGATATTTCTGTGCGGTTGGTGGAGTAGGGGGCATATTTTGTGCCTCGTTTCTCTTTCATGAACGCCGGCTGAAGATATCCGCCCAGATGCTCTACTACAGCTTCCTCGGCATACTGTTGCATGCGGGAGTCGATTGTGGTGTGTATCTTTAGTCCGTCGTTGTAGATGTCGTATCTGGAGCCGTCAGGCTTGGGGTTTTTCTCAATCCAGCCGAAAAGCGGGTTCTGCACCCAGGCCACTGAATCGGATACGAAACGGGCGTAATCCCACGACGGATATTGGTCACGCTCCGGTTTCTTGGCGCGTAGCATTCGGCGTAGCTCTTCGCGGAAATAGGGAGCGATGCCCTCTTTGTGGTTTACCCGGTGGAAGTCGAGCTCAAGCGGCAACTGCTTGAGAGAGTCGCATTGCGCCTCGGTGAGCATGTCGGCCTTGAGCATCTGTTCGAGCACAACGTTGCGGCGTTCGCGTGTGCGCTCGGGGTGGCGTACCGGATTGTATATCGACGGGTTTTTCACCATGCCCACAAGCATGGCTGCTTCCTCAATGGTGAGGTCCTTCGGCAGTTTGTTGAAATATACTTGAGCGGCCGATTTGATACCTACGGCATTGTAGAGGAAGTCAAACTGGTTGAGGTACATTTTTACAATCTCGTCCTTGGTGTAGAAGCGCTCGAGTTTCACGGCGATCATCCATTCTATGGGCTTCTGGAGTATGCGGTCGAGGGTGCCGTCGGATTCGGGGGAGTAGAGCTGCTTGGCCAGCTGCTGGGTTATGGTGGAGCCGCCGCCGGCGCTGCGGTCCTGCATAAGCAGGGTCTTGAAGCCAACGCGCAGTATGGCACGGAAATCTATGCCGGAGTGTTCGTTGAAACGCGAGTCTTCAGTTGCGATCAGGGCGTTTATCACGTTCTCTGATATTTCGTCGATGTCGGCATAAACGCGGTTACCGGTGTTGCGGAAGAATCGTCCCATCTCTTTTCCGTCGGCCGAGTAGATGACGGTGGCAAATTTATCTGTGGGGTTCTTTAGCTCTTCCACGGGAGGCATATATCCTATGACTCCGTTGTAAATCAATATGAAGAAGATGAAGAGACAGATTACAAATATACCGAATATGCCCCATAGCGTGGCTATGATGCCGCGGTGTTTGCGGCGCCGATCGGTCTTTTTGTCAACAGGTTGGTCCATGTGTTTATGTGGTGTCAAAACTGTGCCGGACGACAGCGCCCGACTATTCTATAATACCACAAAGATAGCAATATTTGGATAAAATCCATCGGATTTTGGATATTAACTTACATTAATCCGGAGGGCGTTTAACATTTATTATCAAACGTCCTCCGGGTGTATGCAGGTCATTGGAGGGGTCCTCCTGCGTGAAGAATAAAAGTGATGTTTTATCTTGAAGCTTCCTTTATCATGGAGCTTACGACGGAGCAGAATCCGGTGTCGGACATGATGCGTTCAATGGGTATGTGCATTCGGTAACGCCAGTAATGGTGCGGATTTGAGGGGTCGTTGATCTGTTCGGATTCCGGATCGGGGTTACGCAGGGTGTCACTCATCGACAGCCAGTCCTGCAATGGCAGTATGCATAGCATCGACGGTGAATCAAGATGCATGGCTATTATACGGCGGCATATATCGGCAGTGGCCGTGTCGGGGGCATCGCCATTCATGCCGAGCATCTCGGTGTAGAACCGCTGCATGAGTGCGGGGTTTTCCTGCCACCAAAGGCGCAATCCGCCCATGTCATGTGTAGAGGTGGTGCACACGCTCAGGTAGGGGTATCGGGCGGGGTTACCGAATGGCATGCCGAATTCTTTGGGCATTCGCTGTACTTCGAGTGAAAGCAGATGGAGACGCGACATGACATCTGGGACGCAAGCCGGAATCATGCCCAGGTCCTCGGCGCATACGAGCATGGAGGTGCTTTCAATGAGCGGCGGTAATTTCCATAACGCCGACTCGCGCCAGAATTCGTTGTGACGGTGATAGAAAAAGTCTTCGTGGAGCCTGTCGAAACAATGTTTCTGTCCATCGGGCAGTGCAAGATATGACGGTGTGGAATGCGGTGATATACGGGGGTGATACCGGCCTTTTTCCACAGGGTCTTCGATAAACAGGACGTTTTCGGTCAGGGAATAGAGGCTGTCGCGTAGTCTTCGGTTGTCGCAGGTGTCGGGGAGGGTGTGGAAGTGTGCTTCGATCCGCCGCTGTGTGGAATACTGCGGAAGCAGTGTGTATAGTCCGTTGCCTGACGGGGACAGGTAGGTGCGGGACACTTCGGACGCTATGTCACCGAACATATCGGAAAGAACGTCGTCAGTGATGTACGGGGCGGTATGGCGCGCAGGATCGAAAGCGATCCCATAGACCGATTCGATCTCTTCGGGAGTGAGCGGAAGTGCCGGATAGAATGTGCCGAGAAGTCCGCGGACGCTGTGGCGCGGTATCTGCCATATTCTGAAAAATCCGAGCAGATGGTCTATGCGGTAGGCATCGAAATATTCCGACATTTTTCTGAAGCGCGATTTCCACCAAGCAAATCCGTCGAGAGACATGGCTTGCCAGTTGTAGGTGGGAAAGCCCCAGTTTTGTCCGAGCACGGAGAAGTCGTCGGGCGGAGCCCCGGCCGACGAATCGAGATTGAACAGTCCGGGGTATAGCCATGCATCGACACTGTTGCGTGAAATGCCTATGGGTATATCGCCTTTTATCACCACACCTCGGGAATGGCCGTAGTCATGTACATGACGCAGTTGGCGGTCAAGATGGTATTGCAGATAATAGCAATAGTTTATGTCATCGGAGTGAGAGGCTGTCAGTCGCTCTGTCTTTTCAGGCGAGTATTTGGCAAATTCTCCCCAGGCGGTTATGTCTGAAGTGCCATTAAGATCACGCAGCAGGCAGAATGCCGCATATGGTTTCAGCCATTTTTCGTTGCGGTTGTAAAAAGATTTGAAACTGTCCGATTCGAGTTCTTTCCGCCCTTGTCTGTCAAAGAGCAACCGGGTGTATTCGAGTTTGGCTCTTAGCACGCGCTCATAGTCCATCTGCGGAAGTGCGTTGAGTTCGCCGAACAGTTGTTTGAACCGTTCCATTTCAGGGCTGTCAAGAAGCCCCATGGCTTCCGGCCGCAGATAGATGGGGTGAAGGGCGAACGTGGATATGGCGTTGTAGGGGTAGGAGTCGGAGGAGGTGAGTGTCATGGAGGTGTCGTTGATCGGAAGTATCTGCACAAAGTGCTGTCCGGTAGAGGCTGCCCAATCGATAATTTTTATGAGCGAAAGGAAATCCCCGGCACCTGAGTCCTCTTCCGTCCGGATAGAGAATACGGGTATCGCAACACCGGCTCCGAGCCATTTCGAGCCGGGGTCTGTGAAGTGCAGACCGCTGATGACTATAGTGGCGGAATCATCGTTGCGCACGAAGCGGCGGTTGGCTCCTTGCTCCCATTTTACCGGTGTGTGTCCTTCCTTGTCAAGGATTATGAATTTATACTCCCATTCACGGGGCATCTGATCGATGGGTATGGTGAGGCTCCATGTGGGGAATGTACTGTAGTCCATGATTTTTGCCATGGCGGGATTCCAGTTTCCGAGTGCTTCGCACGATCCGGATACAGCGATGACTTTGTCGGGAGGTATGACGGCAGCCTCTAATTCGATCCTCACTGAGCGGGGAGCTATTGGCTGGCGACAATCGGAGGTGTCACGCGACATGATGCAACGTGTGAAAGCCGATGAATAGGCCGGTGAGTCGGAGGGGAGGTCATGCCACCGGTCATGGACGGTGACTTTGTCGATATGTAAGTTGAAGTTTCGCTCACGGTCCGGTCCCCATTCATGACGGGTTGTGCCGTCGGCTTTGTGCAGGGTGTAGCGGTAGGAAAAATCCGAGTGGCACGGGTCTATATCCACATCGGCGTGCCATACCCCGCTTTCTGCTGGCTGCATGGCCACATGGGTGAGTTCGGGGATATTGCCTTCAATGAACAATACTTCGCCATTGCCGGCGAAGTATTCTATGTGAAATGTTACAATCATGTCAGAGTGATCTTCATGGTGAAAACAAGGCTTTTATCCGCAGCGCGATGTGCCGCAGGAGGTGCAGATCAGGCAGCCTTCCTGATAGATGAGAGTCTCTTGTCCGCAGTTGGGGCAACGCTGTCCGTTGGCTTTTGTGCCGTTGGGGAGGTATTTTTTCAGAGCGCGCTCCACTCCCATTTTCCAAGTGTTGATGGATTTGCTGTCAAGCTCGAGTCCGCTTACCAGTTTCAGTACCTGATCGATGGGCATGCCGTAGCGGAGCACTCCCGATATAAGTTTCGCATAGTTCCAGTATTCGGGGTTGAACTTGTCGCTCAAGCCTTCTATGGTGGTCTTGTAACCGCGTTTATTGATGAACTGGAAATCGTAACGTTTGTTGCCTTTTTCGTCAACAGCCTTTATGATCTTGCCGCGGGTCACGGATTTGGGGCAGAATATGCCGTCGTCGTCATCGGCCAGACCGGTGAATATCTCGTATGGCTTGCCGTCTTTGAGTCCGACGAATGCGATCCATTTCTCCTTATTGTTCTGGAAGCGCACTACATCGGCTTCGAGTTCTATAGGACGTTTGCCGACATGGCGTTCCTCCACTGCGGCGGTATTGTTTGGCTGCTTTTTGGATTCCACGGATACCAGCACTCCGGAACGGGAGCCGTCACGATATACCGTGCACCCTTTGCAGCCCGAACGCCATGCCTCCACATAGAGACGGCCCACGAGTTCCTCGGTGACGTCGGAGGGGAGATTGATGGTTACCGAAATGGAGTGGTCAACCCATTTCTGCACGCTGCCCTGCATGCGCACCTTTTCGAGCCAGTCCACATCGTTGGCCGTGGCTTTGTAGTAAGGCGATCTGGCCACCAGGGCGTCAAGTTCCTCCTGAGTGTAGTCGGGCTTGACCTCTATGCCGTTGACCTTCATCCATGTTATGAACTTAGGGTGATATACTATGTATTCCTCGAAAGCATCGCCTGAGTCGTCGATATAGTCCACGCGCACGTCCACATCGTTGGGATTGACCTTGCGTCGGCGTTTGTAAACCGGCATGAATACCGGCTCAATGCCCGATGAGGTGCGTGTCATGAGGCTTGTGGTGCCTGTGGGGGCAATGGTAAGGCAGGCTATGTTGCGGCGTCCGGTCGCTACCATGCGGTCGTACAGGTCCGGATCGGCCTCTTTCAAGCGGTTGATGTAGGGATTTGCGGTTTCGCGTCCGGCATCGAATATCTCGAAAGCACCTCGCTGTGCGGCCAGTTCGACCGATGCGCTGTAGGCTGCCAAGGCAAGCTGCTTGTGGACTTCGGTGGAGAATGCTGTGGCTTCCGATGTGCCGTAGCGCAATCCCAAAGCGGCGAGCATGTCTCCTTCGCCGGTGGTTCCTACGCCCGTGCGGCGTCCTTTGAGTGTCTTGGAGCGTATCTTTTCCCACAGATGCAGTTCGGTCTGCTTCACTTCGTCGGTTTCAGGGTCGGATTTTATCTTCTCGATGATCTTGTCGATCTTTTCCATTTCCAGATCGATTATGTCGTCCATTATGCGCTGTGCGTAGCCTACGTGGGTTCGGAACAAACCGAAGTCGAACGACGCATTGTCGGTAAACGGGTCCTTGACGTAGGAGTAGAGGTTGATGGCCAGTAGGCGGCAGCTGTCGTAAGGGCACAGAGGAATCTCTCCGCAAGGATTGGTGGAGATGGTCTGGAAGCCGAGGTCGGCATAACAATCGGGCACTGATTCGCGTGTGATTGTGTCCCAGAACAGCACTCCCGGTTCTGCCGATTTCCAGGCGTTGTGCACTATTTTGCCCCATAGTTTGGCGGCATCGATGTCTTTGGTTATGGAGGGTTCGGTGCTGTCGGTCGGATAGGCCTGACGATAGGGCGTGCCATCTACGGCAGCCTGCATGAAAGCATCGTCGATGCGTACCGATACGTTGGCTCCGGTTATTTTGCCCTCGGTGAGTTTTGCATCGATGAATGCCTCAGAGTCGGGGTGCTTGATGCTTACGGTGAGCATAAGCGCGCCTCGACGTCCGTCCTGTGCCACTTCGCGTGTGGAGTTGGAATAGCGTTCCATGAATGGGACAAGTCCGGTAGATGTCAGTGCGGAGTTCTTGACGGGTGTGCCTTTTGGACGTATATGTGACAGATCGTGTCCCACACCTCCGCGACGTTTCATCAGTTGCACCTGTTCTTCGTCTATGCGTATGACGCCGCCGTAAGAGTCCGGCTTGCCGTCGATGCCTATCACAAAGCAGTTGGATAGCGAGGCTATCTGGTGGTCATTGCCTATACCTGTCATGGGGCTGCCCTGCGGCACTATGTAATTGAATCCGTCGAGAAGGTCGAATATTTTCTGTTCCGACATCGGCTCCGGATAGTTGCGTTCGATGCGTGCGAGTTCTGAGGCTATACGATGATGCATGTCGGAGGGTGACTGCTCGTAGATATTGCCGAAAGAATCTTTCAGGGCGTATTTGCTTACCCATACTCGTGCTGCGAGTTCATCGCCGTCGAAGTATCTTAGCGACGCTTCGTAGGCTTCATCGTAGGTGTAGGTTTTTTTTTCCACTGTTTGATGGTAATAAAAGGTTGGTGTTTTGGGGCGTGAAATAGTAAAAATTTTAATGACGGTGCAAATTTTGTGATAATTTTTGGAATTACAAAATAATTCAATCTTTGAGTTGCGGATTGTGGATAAGTTTTCCGATGGTTGCGGTTAATATGTTGATAGATAGTGAAGTCGTGATTTTTACATGTGCTTGAAGTTGTCGAAAACTTTTTATTGCCACTTGTTCTCAATGATATTATTAGTATATTTGTCAAATAATAAATAGATACGTTATGGATTATTTTCTGACGCGCCGGACGGTGCGAAAATTCTCGGACAGACACATTGAGGATTCATTGCTTGAAGAGATGCTTGAAGCTGCCTCTCACGCACCCACTACCGGAAATATGCAACTTTACAGTGTGGTTAAAACTCGCAGTGCAGAGGGCAAGCAGGCTCTTGCTCCGGCTCATTTCAACCAGCCTTCGGTCACAGGGTGTGATGTGCTGCTTACGTTCTGTGCCGATTTCAACAGATTTGTCCGTTGGTGCGAGGCGAGTGATGCCCGCCCCGGATATGACAATTTTCAGTCGTTTGTCACGTCTGTGCTCGATACGGCGTTGTTTGCCCAGCAGTTCTGCACCATAGCAGAGATGCGTGGTATAGGGTGCTGTTATCTCGGTACCACCACATACAACGCCCCGCAGATAGCCGGAGTGCTTCAGTTGCCGGCACTTGTGGTGCCAGTGACCACGCTTGCTGTGGGTTATCCCGCTATGGAACCGCCGCTGAGCGACCGCATTCCGGTGAAAGGCGTCATTCATGATGAGGTCTATAGGGATTATAGTGCCGACGATGTCAAGGCTCTGTATGCCGAGAAGGAGGCACGCGAGGATAGCAGGAAGTTTGTGGAGGAGAACGGCAAACGGACTTTGGCGCAGGTGTTCACCGATGTGCGATATACGCGCGAAGCCGGAGAACTGTTCTCAAAGGTATATCTTGATTTCATACGCCTGCAAGGGTTTAAGCTGCCGGAAAATGACTGAGGCCGGAATTGTTGACCGTGATGTCAGTATGGCGGTGAAACCGCGTTATGAACTGCTCGACGGGTTGCGTGGTGTTGCCGCTATGGTTGTCATCTGGTACCATGTCTTTGAGGCTTTTGCTACATCTTCTATGGATCAGGACTTTAATCACGGTTACCTTGCCGTGGATTTCTTTTTTATGTTGTCGGGCTTTGTGATAGGATATGCTTATGACGACCGTTGGAAACAGAACCGTATTACGGTGAAGGGATTTATCAGGCGCCGGTTGATACGTCTGCACCCTATGGTGCTGATGGGTGTGGCGCTTGGCGTGATTGCTTTTGCGGTGCAGGGGTTTGTTCAGTGGGACGGCTCGCCGGTGTCCGGCAAATGGGTTATGGTTTCGGCATTGCTGGCCTGTCTGTTTGTCCCGGCATATCCTGGAGCGGGTTATGAGGTCAGGGGCAATGGTGAGGCATTCCCTCTTAACGGACCGGCCTGGTCGCTGTTTTTTGAATATATAGGCAATGTGTTGTATGCCTTGTGGCTGCGCAAACTCGGCACCAATGCTCTTGCCGCTGTGGTAGTTCTTAACGGAGTCGGTCTGGTGGCCTATGCCGTGGGCAATATGTCGGGCGGCAATCACCTTGGTGTGGGCTGGTCACTTGGCGATTACAACTTTTTGGGCGGTATGCTTCGCTTGGGATTCGCGTTTTCTGCGGGGTTGTTGATGTCAAGGGTGTTTCGGCCGGTAAAGGTGCGCGGAGCGTTTTGGATATGCTCAATAGCTATTGTGGCATTGCTCGCCATGCCTTTTGTGGGGTGGAGCGACGGGACTCTTTGGCTCAACGGCCTGTATGACGCTTTGTGTGTGACCTGTGTGTTCCCTGTCATATTGTATGTCGGTGCTTCCGGTCAGACCACCGACCGGCGGTCATATGCCTTGTGTGACTTTTTGGGCAGAATTTCCTATCCGGTGTATATAGTGCATTATCCGCTTATGTATCTGTTTTATTCGTGGGTATGGGACGGAGGTTTCTCGTTTGGTCAGGCATGGCCTGTGGCCTGTGTGATATTTGTGGCGAGTATATTGCTTGCGGCCGTGTGTCTGAAATATTACGACGAGCCGTTGCGCCGAAGGCTTGCATCGGTGAATAAAGCTGTAGGGAAAGCCGTAAGCGCTTGATGAGACTAAAAAACATGGTCAACCATATAATGTAAAGAGGTGGTTGACCATGTTTTTTTGTGAGGTTCTATGGTGGTTATGTAAGGTGGGCGTCAGTTGAGCAGGGAGTTTTCGATTTTGGAAACATCGGCCTGAAGCTGCTTTTCAAGCGACAGGCGTTCTTCGATGTTGTTGCATGCGTAAAGCACAGTGGCGTGGGTGCGTGCCAGGCGTGTGCCTATGGCTGTAGATGACATCTTGGTGTGTTTTTTAGCCATATACATGACCATCTGTCGTGCATCGGAAATCTCGCGGCGCCGTGACTTTGTGAATATCTGGTCGGGTTCGATCTTGTAATACGAGGCCACTTCCTGTGCGATTATCTCGAAATTGATCTGTTTGCGGTTGATTTTTACGGCATTGGAGAGCACTTTTCGTGCCAGATCGAGAGTTATGTCCTGACTGAGTGCCGAAGCGTGGGCCAGAAGAGACACCACCATGCCTTCGAGTTCTCGGATACTGTCGGTGACATTGGCAGCTATGTAGTCGAGCACTTCACCGGGGAGTGCAACGCCGTCCTGTTCCGCCTTCTGGTGGAGTACAAATTTGCGCAACTCGTAGTCAGGGCGTTCGAGTTCCACCACCACGCCCATATTGAAGCGGGAGATGAGTCTTTTTTCCATACCTTCCATCTTGGCCGGCGGGCAGTCGCTTGCCAATATCAGCTGTTTTTGATTGAGTGTGAGATGGTTGAATATGTGGAAAAATGTGCCCTGGGTGCTTTGTTTGCCTATCAGATCCTGTATGTCATCGATGATCAGAGCGTCGATACTCTGATAGAAGTTGATGAAGTCGTTGATCTTTCCGTTGCGTACGGCTGTGGTAAACTGGCTTTCAAACAATCGGGCTGTGATGTAGAGCACACGGCTCTGCGGTGTCACCTCTTTTATGCGGATACCGATGGCCTGTATGAGGTGGGTTTTGCCAACGCCGGGAGCCCCGAATATGAACAGAGGATTGAATGTCTTGTTCCTGGGGTCGTTGGCCACGGCTTCGCCTATTGAGCGAGCCACGCGGTTGCTTATGCTGTTGCAGTAATTCTCAAATGTGTAATTGGGGTTGAGCTGTGCGTTTATTTCCTGCAGTTCCACCCGTTGGAACGGATTGGACGAGGCGCCGGGCTTTGGCGCTACGGCTGTGCTCGGTTTAGAACTTGCTATTGTGACCCCGGTGGTGGGCTCGTTGCCTACCTGATTGAAATGATAGTATAGCTTTACCGATGGGCCATAAACTTTGTGAAGCGTGTGGCCGAGCAGGTTGAAGTAACGTTCTTCGAGTTGTTCGTAAAAAAACGGCGATGGCACCAAAAGGGTAAGTTTGTTATCCACAAAACTTACCGATGTGATGGGTCTGAACCAAGCGGCAAATTGTTCGGCCGGGAGAATGTCCTGAAACACTTTCAGACATTGTTCCCAGAGTTGTATATGGGTTTCCGTCATGGGTGGGGTCAAAAAAATTTGCTATACTATTTCAATACAAAATTCCGATTAAAATTTAATAAAAACAACCCTGTGTTTATTTGCAAATTATATTTTTGATGCACGATGTTGAATCTCAGTATATTAAGTTGTGGTTTAATTAAAGTTGAAGTAATTATTCAGATTTGCAATGTATAAGGCTGTTGATTAGCAATATACGTTATGTAGTGTTTGGGCTGATTGAAGTTTATGTTTAATGTTGTTTTAGGTTCAAAAAATACCGGTTGGCTTTAATTTACAAGGGTGTAACGAGCCAACCGGTAAGTAGTATGTAATTTATAATAAATCTAAATAGTGTGCTTGCGGCTATAGTTACAGCAGTTTTATGCTGATGTATCGTTTAGGGTTTTTCTTTACATCGCGAAGCAGTGAATCGAGGCTTGCCGAAGCGTTGTTGAGGTTGTTGTAAAGAGATGTGTCGTTAAGCATCATGCCGATTGAGGAGTTGGGGCTGTTGAGGTTCTGTAACACCTTGTTTAGGGCAGCTGTTGCCTGATATACATTGGTCAGGGTAGAGTCCACAGGAGCTTCTTTGAGTTGCGACGACACAACTGTGAGGTCGGAGGCTATGGTGGAGATATTGCCTGAAATATCTTTGACTGAAGCCATCACGGTGGAGGCATCGGAGGCTATGGCCGGCATGCGGTTCATGACCAGTGCGAGCTGAGCGCTGCTTTTTTCAAGATTGGCCATGGTGGCGTTGAGTCGGGTTATTGCCGATGTCAGTGCCGGATCGGCTACCACTGTGTTGACGGAGGTGAGCAGTGTGTCAATTTTGGGCAGTATCTGTGCAATAGTCGGGAGCAGGTCGTTGGTCACGTTGCCCATCAGTCCGGGGGCATTCTCGCCTATGAGCCGGTCGCCTATTGAATGGTATTCGGTCGAGGTGCCCATGATGAGTTCGATGGTTGAGGTGCCGAGCATGTCGGTGGTGATTACGGCTTTTGTGCCCATGGGTATGCGCAGTTCCTTGTTGAGATCGAATTCCACGCGTATGTGTCCGGGGTTATTGTATTCATAGTTTATCTCTTTAACCAGCCCTATCTTGTAGCCGTTGACGGTTACCGGAGCCGACTGTGCGAGTCCTGCCACATTGGTGTAGGAGGCGTAATAGTAATTGGTGCCTTTGAATATGTTTATGCCTTTGAGGTAGTTGATGCCGAAGAACAGTACGAACAGTGCTATCAACACTGTGAGTCCTATTATAAATTCCTTTTTGAGTTTCATGTAGCAGGGGGTGTTATAATGGTTTTATTATATGCGTTAAATAAAATAATATATGTGATGACTTTGTGAAGATTATTTTATGCGTTTGCCGTTTTTGAATTTCACCACAAAGGCGTCCTTGAACAGGGGTTTTATGTTTTTTTTCATTTCGGCTGCGGCAGCGGATTGGGAGGGGAAATGTCCGTAGGTGTATTTTATTACATTACCTTCCTTGTAGCTGTCGATCGGGCCAAGGCCTTTGAACCGCTTTGAGCCGTCCTTTATGGGGGTGGAGGAGGTGAGTATCTGTATGCGGTAGTCTTCGCGGCTATTGTTGTCGGAGGCTTTTTCTTTCTTGGGTTCCGGCCGGGCTCCGGTGTCTGTTTCCTGTGCGTTTTTATACTCGATTATGCCGTTGTAGATGGCTTCGGCTACTTTTTCCTGTCCGGCAGCCGATGCCAGAAATTTCTCTACCGACGGGTTGCAGAGGTAGTCAATCTCCACCAGTACGGCCGGACGTGTCAGTTTGCGAAGTACTAAAAAACCGGCTTTCTTGGTGCCGAGGTCATGGCGTCCGGCGCTTTCGATGAGTTCTTTCTGTATGATGTTGGCCGCCAGAACTGAGTGGTGTATGTTGTTGGTCTGGTTGAGTTCAGACAGTATGGCGAGCTCATCGGAGGCGAATTTCTGCTCATTGGGTGCGTATAGCTTGTCGAGTTCCACCACGGAGTTTTCTTTTTTTACGATCTCGAGGTTTTCGGTGGAGCGGTCCTTCGACATGGAATATACCGAGACTCCGTTGATGGTATGGCGTCTGGGATTGGACTCTTTTACGGAATTGCAGTGAATGGATACGAACAGGTCGCACATGGCTTTGTTGGCTTTGTAAGCTCTGCTGTCGAGTGTTACATAGCAGTCGGTAGAGCGTGTGGCCATGGCTTTGATATCCTTGTGTTTTGCCAGAAGTGATTTTACCTTATTGCTCACTGTGAGCACTATGTCTTTTTCTTTGGCGCTTTTGCCGTGGGTGCCCGGGTCGTGCCCGCCGTGTCCGGGATCAAGCACCACCACAAAATCCTTGGCTTGTACCGGTGTGGCACAAGTGACAATCAGGATTGCGATGATTAGATATTTCAGTATGCTGACGCCGGTATGCATTGCGTTTGGATCAATAAATCTCCGCAAATTTACGAAAATATGGAATAATATGGGGTTAAATGGGATAAAATAGGGCAACTTTGCTTACTTTTGGACTATAAATTGATGATGGTTGTTGTAATTTCACAT
This sequence comes from uncultured Muribaculaceae bacterium, assembly GCA_910578805.1. Lineage (GTDB taxonomy): Bacteria > Bacteroidota > Bacteroidia > Bacteroidales > Muribaculaceae > Paramuribaculum. The sequence continues at coordinate 101,610 of CAJTRS010000002.1, forward strand.
ACTGATGAATAGATATATGCGAGTGTCGAGGAGTATAATGTCGGTAGTCTCTGTGGTTTTGGTCATGGCCGCTTTTGGTTGTGGGGGCGGTCAAACTCCAGTGCCGGTGGAAATCCGCCGGTTTGACCGTGCGGCGGTGGAGTATGCGCATGCGGGTGATTCGCTTCGCAGTGCAATAGAGACTGATTACGAGTCGGCGATAGGTGTGCTCCGGAGCATCTTCGGCGGTGGTGATGACGGCGGGTTTATGCAGGATTATGCGGATTCGCGTGCTGTGGAGGTGTTTGCTCCCGATATCGAAAAGCGTTTGCCTGATCTTGGTGACGCGCAACTGCGACTCGGCGCTTTGCGCGATGGTCTTGGCCGTGTGTTGCCCGGAATGCGTTTCCCATCGGAGGTTTACGGTGCGGTAATCCCGTTCAATCAGAGCGTGGTGGTGGCCGATTCGATAGTAATAGTAGGGCTTAATCATTATCTTGGAGCCGACTATGAGGGTTATGCCGGATTCGAGGGATATCGTCGAAATCAGAAAGAATCACGTCGCATGGCTCTCGATGTGGCTGAGGCTTTGATCGGGGTGTCGTATCCATATATCGGTTCTGAACGGAGCACTGTGCTGTCGAGGCTTCTTTATGAAGGTGCGGTTATAAATGCCATAGTCAGTGCCGATGAGGATATCACGGTGGCTGATGTGCTCGGATACACCGAAGATGAGTACCGGTGGGCACAGACGCACGAGCGTGATATCTGGAACGCGGTTATATCGTCTGATATGCTTTACTCCACCGATGCAGGTGTGGCTCACCGTCTGGTGGCTCCTGCGCCCTCCACACCTTTGGTCAATGCCAATGCTCCGGGTCGCATAGGCCGATATACCGGCTACAGGATAGTTAGGGCGTATATGGAGAAGAATCCCGATACGGATATAGAGCTTACTCTGACCCCCGGATTCTATGATTCGTTATCCACTCTGCCGGGGTCTGAATATGCCCCTGAATAGGGTACGTAAATGTTAAACCGCAGCTTAATTAACAAAAAATAACTTTCCTCGAAATCCGCTTCCAGAGCGGGAAATTAGTGTTGATCGGTGTTAAATATCGGTAAATCACGGTGTTGGTGTTTTGGGGTGTGGAATTAATGTAGTATCTTTGCATCGTCTTAATCCAAATGACGCGCAAAGAGTTGCGCAGTCACAGCCGAAAATCGGCAGGATTCCATCTTGAATTTTTGCTATGTCATGTACCGAAAAAATGCAGATGAAATCTTATGTATAACGCAAAAAGAAAGTAATGAAGAAAACAATGTCAATCATTGCGCTCTTCGTGGTTCTTCTCTTTACAGTGTCGGCCGGATCAGACAGGGCATATAAAACTGAGACAGGTTTCAATGCTCCCCGTTTTGAAGTCCGTGCCACTGATGGCAATGTCGTGTCATTGTCAGAATTGAAAGGGCGTTACGTGTTAGTGAGTTTCTGGTCATCGACCGATGCCGGTTCCCGAATCAACACCAATCTTTACGACCGCTTTTTAAAAAGCATGCCCTCGGAGGAAGAACAGATTTGTCTCTTGTCGGTCAATCTTGACCGTAGCGAGCTCTTGTTTCGCGAGATAGTGCGCAGGGACAATCTTAATGCGAAGTCGCAATTTCATGTGTATGGCGATCAGGCATCTGACATGATGCGCAGCTATGGCCAGAACACAAAGGACTGCCAATCCTATCTGATAGATCCCAACGGGGTGATAGTGGCGGTTAATCCCGATGTTGATGCTCTGACCAGAGTGTTGAGCTGATAAAAAGAAGTAAGGCTGACGTCCGCTAAGGGACATCAGCCTTTTGTATTTTTAGTGTGGGGCAACCCGTTATCCGCAATGCAGATATTTCTCCACCAAAGAGCGCATCAGGGTTTCGTCGTGGCGTGCTTCCTGAATGAGTGTGGTGTCATTGAACGCGCGCAGGTGCTTTATGGTGCTTTCAATTAGCGAAGGCGAGAACACACCGGCTTCTTCATATATGTCTTTGGCTTTTTCAAGCGCTATGGCGCTTTCAGCGCACGATGCCGGCAGATTGGTGAGTTGATTGAGTTTGTCGGCGTTTTCGATGCTGTGAATGTTGACGTTTACGTATGTCTGTCGCGCTATTTCAAGGGCATCGGGCATTTCCCAGCCGTGACGGCATGCCACAGCAAGCGATGCGAGCAGCAGGTATATGTCGGCCGAACCGTCGGCCGAGCGTATCTCCACGGTCTGTTTCTGCGAAGCCATGCCAAGCATTGCTTTCGAACCGGGATTTACGGTCGCGCACATATCCTTGTCGGAGGTCCAGCCGAGAGGTACGCGTACGAGTACGGAGCGGTTGCGGTCACCCCAGCAAACGCTCGTGGGGGCCTCCTGATGGGGTACAAGGCGGAAATATGATGTGGGATTTGTGTTGCCGAAAGCTGTGACGGAGGGAGCCATGACCATCATTCCGGCTATGGCCTTGCGGGCGTCGTCGCTCAGTCGATTTGATTTGTCGAGCATAACGTTTCGGCCGTTGCTGTCGGTAAATCTCATGTGGATATGCATGCCCGATCCGGCCTTGCCGGTGGTGATCTTGGGGGCGAATGTCACGAGGTAGCCCATCTGGCGGGCAAGGCTGCGTATGATCCATTTTGCCACGGCTATCTGATCGGCAGCATCTTCGGCAGCCACGGGCAGGAACTCGATCTCATTCTGCTCATAGATCATGCCGTCGAGAGTGAAGTTGCCCACTTCGGAGTGGCCGTATTTGATGCGTCCGCCGGTGGAGGCTATCAGACTCATGCAGCGGGTGCGGAATTCATTGAATTTTGCGTAGGGCGACGATTCGTGGTAGCCGTGCTGGTCTATGGCCGGATATGTGTGGTCATCGGGAGCGATGACATAGAATTCCAGTTCGCCCATGGCTTCGAACTGCAGTCCAGTAACTTCACGGAACCTGCGGCATGCCTTTTCGAGCGTGTGCATCGGGGAGTTTTCCACAGGATTACCCTCCTTGTCGAAGAAAGAGCATAGCATGGTCAGGGTCGGTATTTCGGCAAACGGGTCGCGGAATGCCGTGCGGAAGCGTGGAAGCACGTAGAGATCGCTGTTGCCGGCCTCGATGTGGGAGAACAGGCTCGATCCGTCAACGCGTTCGCCGAAGCTCAGTATGGTGTCGAGATATTCAAGGTCGTTGATGATGAAGTTGAGGGTCTTTAGTTTACCGTCTTCGGCCGGATACATGAAATTGATCATTTCTATATCCTGTGACTTCACGTAGTCGATTATGTCGTCCTTGGTAAATAGCCGTGCAGGTTTGCAGAGTGTCTTTACCAGATGATTTTTGTTGAGAAGAATTTCGCTGTCCATAAAATATAGTGTGGTTTTATTTGTATATGGTCATATAATACGTGGAATGCTATTATAGGGTTCGGATCATTCACCTGAAAAATTGAGGGAGTCGAGTATGCCGAGTGCCCTTTCCATGTCGCGATGGCGTACCATGAGCCTGATGCCTCCGAGGGTGTTGAACCCTATGGGGTAGATGCGGGAGAAAATCTCGTTGTCGAGCACAGACTCTATGCCGGCTTCCGCAAGGGCGGCTTCGGCTATATGGGCTTCGGAGTCGAGCTGATATATGCGGCAAAGTTCGAGTTCGTTGTCGTTGCGGTTGTAGGTAAGCATATGCTGGAAATATTTTAAATCGGGTTAAGATGATAAAAAGGGACTACTCGCATAGTCCCTTTTTATGAGTTTCCAATAGGTACAATTTCTAAGGTAAAAAAGATTGTGTTAGGTTTGTGCCACAAAGGTATTTCTAAAAATGTACCTTTTGCAAACATTTTTATATGTTGTTCAGCAGTGTTTTTTATCCAAATATGTTTTTATAGTTCTGTATCTGGTGTATAATGTGTTTATATGTAGGGGATAAACGACATATTTGTCGCTTTTGGCTGTAATGTTAATGAAGGTTAATATGGGTAGGGTGATCATTTACCGCTACATTTTTTCTATTGAGAATGAGGTTCCGTCCCATATTCCGTAGGTCATATGGCGGAAACCGTCGCCAAGCACTATGAGCCGAGAGTCGTGGTCCACCTGTTGGTCAATGACTATGTGGCGGTGGCCGAAAATGAAGTAATCGACATGTCCGTTTGTGCTCATGTAGTCTTTGGCAAAAGTCATCAGCGGGTCATGGTCGGATAGGGTTTCAGAACGGTCTATCCGGCCGTGTAGGCGGCTATGTGACGACCACGAGTGGGCGAAACCTACGGTCCATCGCGGGTGAATGGCCGCAAATAGTTTCTGTGCGATACGGTTGCGGAATATGCGACGCATTATCCTGTAGCTTCGGCGCATCTCACCGGCTCCGTCACCGTGCTCCATGACGAATTTCTTTCCGTCGATTTCGCATGCAAGCACTCCGTCGGCTATTTTCATGCCTATTTCTGCAGGCAAATAGTCGAATATCCATATATCGTGGTTTCCTTTGAGCCATACGATCTCGACTCCTGCATCGGCCATTGATGCCAATGCTCCGAGAAACCTGACATAGCCCCGTGGAACCACATTGCGGTACTCATACCAGTAGTCGAGCACATCGCCGAGTAGGTAAAGGGTGCGTGCCGTGGGCTCTATGGATTTCAGCCATGTCACAAGGCGGCGCTCATGTGCGTGTGTGTCACCGATGTATGATGCTCCTATGTGGAGGTCAGACACGAAATATGTGCGGGTGCGGGAGGTCGGCGGCATGGGTTACAGGAATCCAAGTTCGAGTTTGGCCTCTTCGCTCATCATGTCCTTGTTCCATTCGGGTTCAAAGACTATGCTGATCTCTACCGATTTGATACCGTCGATGCTTTCAAGCTTTATGCGGGCGTCTTCCACGAGGAAGTCGGCGGCAGGACAGTTGGGGGCGGTGAGGGTCATATCTATCTTCAGGTTGGCATCATCGTCGAGGTCTATTTTATATATCAGTCCGAGGCTGTAGATGTCAACCGGTATTTCGGGGTCATAGACCGTGCGAAGCATGGTCACAACTTTTTCTTCGAGTTCAAGTTTCTGTTGGGGTGTAATCATAATGCAAATTTAATGGTTTTGAGAAATACTTCGATGTCTCTTCCCTTACTTTCTTTCTGAGCAGTATGAGCGTGAGCATGGTGGGGAATGCCATCAAGGCATAGAAGAGGTCGCACAGTCCTACGGCGGTCTCTATCGGAGCTATGGCAAATATCACTAAGGTGGATATGAATACCCATATGTAGTAACGGGCCTTGCGCCGGCCGAACAGATAGACGGCGCAACGGTGGCCGTAGAAAGAATAGCTGAACATGGACGATAGGGCGAAGCATGTGACAATGGCCATGAGAAGGTATTCTCCGGCAGGAATGGCATTGCCGAATGCATTTATGGCTATTTCCAGACCTTTTACGCCTTCTGCCGAGATATCGCCGGCCAACAGAAGGGCCAAGGCTGTAAGCGTGCACACGAATCCTGAATCGATGGCCGGTCCGAGCATGGCCACAAGGCCTTCGCGCACCGGTTCTTTGCAAGCCGATGTGCCGTGCATTATCGATGCCGTACCGACACCTGCATCGTTGACAAGGGCTGCGCGGCGCGCTCCGATGATGGCTATGCCGGCCAGTGCGCCCCAGCCGGCCTTAAGGCTGAACGCTTCGGAAAATATGGTGGCAAATACGCCCGGAAGGTCTGTAATGTGTGTCAGTATTATATACAGCACCATAAGGAAATAGGCGCCTACCATGAATGGCACGAGTACTGTGGCCACGCGAGCTATGCGCTTGACGCCGCCGAGCACCACCACCGATACGGTAAGGGCTATTGTCATGCCTATGGCAAACTTTAGCAGAAACGGGTTGCCGACTTCGGTCACGGTGGCTATGGTCGATACAGCCGCTTCTGTGAGCTGGTTGGCATTCATGATGCATAGTGTGCCGAACATGCCGGCTATGGCAAAAGCTGTGGCCATCGGGCGCCACCGGGCGGGCAGGCCGTGACGAATGATGTGCATGGTGCCTCCGTAGGGGCGTCCTTCCGGATCGAAACTGCGGTATTTTATGGCCAGCACTCCTTCGTGGTATTTGGTGCACATGCCCACCAATGCGCTTACCCACATCCAGAATATGGCTCCGGGGCCACCCATTACCAGGGCTATGGCCACACCGGCAATGTTGCCCATTCCTACTGTTGCGGCCACTACCGATGCAAGTGCCTGGGCACTGCTTATCTCTCCGCGTCCTGCGCTCTGGCGGGTGCGCAATGCGCCTATTGCGTGGGGCAGACGTCTTATCGATACCATGCCTGAATAGAAGAAGAGGAACAGGCCTCCGCCTATGAGGGTGATGAAGAGCGGATATCCGCACAGTGTGTCGGCTACCGAGGTGATGATGTGTCCTATTTGGTCAAGCATAAGAAGAAATGAGGCCGGAATATTTTGTTTCCGGCCTCAAAGATAGTTATAATTCAAGTGCAAAGCCAAATTATCCGGCTTTTGTCTGAATGTGAATTTATACAAGATGGCGTATCAGTTCCTCACGGTCGCCTGGCAGAAGGTCTATGACCGGAATCTCGATCATGGTGTAGGCTCCGGGATTCCGGAGCATTGATGCGCGTGCCGCGGCCACAAGTATCTGTGCAGTGAGGGCGGGGTTGTTGATGCTCATGTTGAACTCAAAGCGCTGGTTCTGAGTGTTGCCGCTCACCCCTTTACGCACCATGTTCACGCCGTGTCCCATATCCTTTACGTCATCTACGGATTTTACGGCCATAACGTGGGTTTCGTCGGAGGCGAAGTATGGGTCCTCTTTCACGGCCTTTGCCACTTGGTCAAGGCTCGCACCCTCTTCGAGTTCCACATACACCATGCGGCGGTGGATACCAGTGCCGAGCGGTATGGTCATGGATAGGGCATTCTTTACACCAGGCTTGGACTTGACGCACACGGTGTGTCCCATGCTCATGCCAGGGCCGAAATTGGTGTAGGTGATTCCTTTTGGTGCGGCTGCCTGAAGGAGTGCGCGCACCACCGAATCGCTTCCGGGATCCCAGCCGGCTGAGATCACGGCCACCGTACCGTGATCGCGTGCGATCTTGTCGAGGCCGGAACGAAGCTCCACGATAGAGGAGTGGATATCATAGCTGTCCACGGTGTTGATGCCTGCGGCGAGGTATTCAGCCGCATATTTTTCCACTTCGCGTGTGGGCGTACAGAGTATCGCCACATCGACATGTCCGAGTTCCTTTATGTCGGTCACCACCTTGTAGGGGGCGAGTTCGGCAGGAATGTCGGTGACTTTGCGGCGCACCACACCGGCTATCTCGAAGTCGGGTGCTTCCAGAAGAGCTTCAAGCACAAACCGGCCTATGTTGCCGTAGCCTACTATAGCTGCTTTTGTCTTGCTCATAAGGTAAATACTGTTAATAGTTATAGATTCTTTACGATCTCCTCGGTGTCGCGGGCTATCATGAGTTCCTCATCGGTAGGTATGACCACTACGGTTACTTTTGATTCGGGTGTGGATATGACGGTTTCTGTGCCACGTGTACGGTCGTTGATCTCTTTGTCGATCTCCACTCCCATGAAAGCCAGCGGAGCGCACACGTTTTCACGGACACCCGTCTGGTTTTCACCAACGCCACCTGTGAATACTATAACGTCCAGACCACCCATTTCGGCTGCATAGGCTCCGATATATTTTGTGATTCTCTGTTCATACATATCCAAGGCGAGTTTTGCACGCTTGTCAGTGCCCTCTTTTACAGCGGCTTCTATCTCACGCATGTCGTTTGACAGTCCTGACACTCCGGCCACGCCGCTGTCCTTGTTTATGATGTTCTGCAGTTGGGTTGCCGACAGATTGTGCTTGGTCATAAGGAAAGTGAGGGCACCCGGATCGACATCGCCCACACGGGTGCCCATCATGAGGCCTTCGGTCGGTGTAAGACCCATGGAGGTGTCAACGCTCATGCCGTTGAGCACTGCGGTAATGGAGCCTCCGTTGCCAATATGACAGGTCACTATCTTGCTGTTACGGAGGTCTATGCCAAGGAATTCGGCGGCACGTCCGCTTACATACCGGTGGCTTGTGCCGTGGAAACCGTAGCGGCGCACACCGTCCTCGGTATAGTATTTATAGGGCAGGGCATACATGTAGCTCTTGGCCGGCATGGTCTGGTGAAATGCGGTGTCAAACACTCCCACCTGAGGTACTCCCGGCATCAGTGCTGTTATGGCTTCGATGCCGGTGATGTTGGCCGGATTATGCAGTGGTGCCAGATCGTAACATTCTTTTACCTTGTCGATCACTTCGTCGGTGATGAGCACGCTTTTGCTGAATTTCTCGGCTCCGTGCACCACGCGGTGACCTACGGCGTCGATCTCGTCGAAGTCCTTGATGCAACCCTCCTTGGGGTCGGTGAGATTACGTAATATGGCTTCAACGCCCTGTTTGTGGTCGATGTGTCCGAGCTCAACTATTTCTTTGGAGCCGTCGGGGCGTTTGAATTTGAGGAATCCATCGGGTAATCCTATTTTTTCCACTCCACCTTCTGCCATGGTGGTATCAGTGGTGGTGTCGATGAGTTTGTATTTCACGGAGCTGCTTCCGCAGTTCAAGACTAATATTTTCATGATGTTTGTAGGATTCTAAGTTGGTTTAATTCAAAATTAATTAGCCGCATTGTGCAGGCCTATGGCCTGGTTGCAGGTCATTATCACGGTCTTGTATATGTCCTCGGGGAAGCAGCCGCGCGAAAGGTCGTTGACCGGAGCGGCGAGACCCTGTAGCACAGGTCCCACGGCTTGTACGTTGCCGAGACGCTGCACGAGTTTGTAAGCGATGTTTCCGACTTCGAGCGAGGGGAATATGAGAACATTGGCACGTCCGCTTAAAGGACTGTTGGGGCTCTTTGTCTGGGCCACTCCGGGCACTATGGCAGCGTCGGCCTGCAGCTCGCCGTCAATGATCAGTTCCGGGTCCATTTCGCGGGCTATCCTGGTGGCTTCGATTACTTTTTCAACGCGTTCGTGCTTGGCGCTGCCCTTGGTGGAGAAGCTAAGCAGGGCTACGCGCGGCTTTATACCGGCAATGTCGCGTGCGGTCTGTGCCGAGCTGATGGCTATCTGTGCAAGCTGGCGTGCGTCGGGGTCGGGTACCACGGCGCAGTCGGCAAATACCAGTATGCCGTTGGAGCCGAACGGGAGTCCGTCAGGAAGAAGCATGATGAATGCACCGGAAACCACATCGATGCCGGGCTGAGTCTTTATCACCTGAAATGCTGCGCGGAGCACATTGCCGGTAGTGTTCATGGCGCCGGCTACCTGTCCGTCGGCATCGCCGGCCTTGACCATAAGGCAGCCGAGATAAAGCGGATTGGCCGTGGTGAGGCGTGCCTGCTCCATGGTGATGCCTTTTTTCTTCCGCAGTTCATAGAAGAGCGGAGCGTATTTGTCGATCACTTTTTCATCGGCCGGATTGATAATGGTGGCCTTGCCGATGTGATTGAGCTTTAGCTCTTTGGCCATGGAGTGGATATCGCCCGGGTCTCCGATGAGGATAACCTTTGCGATTGATTCGGCCAGAATGCGGTCGGCGGCGGTAAGTGTACGCGGTTCGGTGCCTTCGGGCAGCACAATCCGCTGAGGATTGCTCTTGGCCCGTTCGGTGAGGGATTCAAAGAGGCTCATAGTAAAATATGTGGTTGGGTTATTATTATATGATCTGGTTCACGGTAACTTGTCGGGAATACGGCTTTCCGAAGAATGTACCGGACGCAAAATTACAAAATATATGGATTCGGCGTATTCATGTGGATACAAAAAAAATGCGATGATACGTGAGTGGGGATATTGTGTGGGTTTGATTGAAAACCGGCGGCAACATTTTGGTCCGGGTGTGTGTTTTAATTTTTGAGTTTTAACTATTAAAGTCTTTTAGTCATGGATAGCAAGAAAAAGCGTAAAAACACGGCACTATGGATATCAATAGGGGCTATATTTCTGATAATACTGCTTCTGGTTTGGCTCACTATGGCCGATCTTTGGGGCGATACCGATGTGGCCGCAGCCATAATGCCTTTTTGATGGCCTGTAAAAATAAGACATATCCCCGTCCGGATTTTCCGGACGGGGATATAATGCCTTTAAGCAATAAGCCGCGGTTGTGGCGGATTATTTTTTGACAACGCGACGCTCTTTGATACGAGCCTTCTTGCCGGTGAGGGCGCGGAGGTAGTAAAGTTTGGCGCGGCGCACTTTGCCGTACTTGTTGATGGTGATGGAGTCGATAAACGGAGATTCGATGGGGAAGATACGTTCAACACCGATATTGTCGCTCATCTTGCGTACTGTGAAACGCTTTTTGTTTCCTTCACCCGAAATGCGGATAACCACACCGCGATACTGCTGGATACGCTCTTTGTTACCTTCTTTGATACGGTAAGCTACGGTGATGGTGTCACCGGGGAGGAATGATTCATGTGTCTTGCCGGTGGCGAAAGCTTCTTCGGCAACTTTGATTAAATCCATTTCTTTAATAGAATAAAATGTTAACACTAATCGCAATATAGCAAGCTGCTTGTCGTGCCAGAGATTACGAAATCGACCGCAAAGTTACGTTAAATATTTTATACACGCAACCCTTTAGGTGTTATTTGCCGGGAAAATTGTAACTTTGCCGGCATAAAACCTATGCCCGGCTTGTCATGCTTTTAGCAGGGTGTGGTTATGTAATAATCAAGACAATGAATGTTACCGATATAAAGATAGAGGAGTTCAATTATCCGCTTGCCGACGGGCGCATAGCCCGTTATCCGCTTGCCGACAGGGATTCCTGCAAGTTGCTTGTGCGCCGCCCCGGCGGAGAGTTGGAAGACCATGTGTTTTCTGAAATACCCGACCTGCTTCCGCAGTCGGCAATGATGATATATAATAACACGCGTGTCATCAATGCCCGCATACGAATGGTGAAGAGCAGCGGTGCGGCTATAGAAATATTCTGTCTGGAGCCGGTGGCTCCGCATGACTATGCTCTTTCGTTCGCGGCTTGCGGTCGGTGTTCGTGGCATTGTTTCGTGGGCAACTCCAAGCGGTGGAAATCGGGCGATCTGGCCATGCCGCTTAGAGTGGGAGATGAGGCTGTAGTGTTATCGGCACGACGTGTAGAGAAGAATGATGCCGGATCGGTGGTGGAGTTTTCGTGGACGCCGGAGCATCTGACATTCTCGCAGGTGATAGAGGCAGCCGGTGAGATTCCCATTCCCCCGTATCTCAACCGCGCTTCTGAACGCTCCGACAGTATGGACTATCAGACTGTGTTCGGACGCATAGAAGGGTCGGTGGCGGCGCCTACGGCGGGGTTGCATTTCACTCCGCGTGTGCTTGGCGAGATAGATGCCCGCGGTATATCGCGCCGTGAGATTACACTTCATGTGGGTGCCGGAACTTTTCAGCCTGTAAAAAGCGATACCATAGGCGATCATGCCATGCATAGCGAGTTCATCTCGGTGGGAAAGGAGCTGATAAAGGAACTTTCGGAGAGTAATAGACCGGTGGTGGCTGTGGGCACGACTTCCGTACGCACGCTTGAGAGCCTTTATCACTTCGGGTGTATGGCTTATTGCGGTATGGACATCGACGAGGTGCCGCAGTGGTATCCCTATGATCCGTCGCACCCGCGGCTTTCCACTGCCGAAGCGCTCAATGCGCTATGCGGTTATCTCGAATCCCGCGGTTTGGAACGCCTGGTGGCTTCCACTCGCATAATCATAGCGCCGGGCTATGAGTTTATGGTGGTCAGAGGCATAGTGACCAATTTCCATCAGCCTCAGTCAACGTTGCTGTTGTTGGTGTCGGCATTTACAGGAGGCGACTGGCGCGGTATGTATGATTATGCCATGGAGCATGATTATCGTTTCCTGAGTTACGGCGATGCCCAGCTGTTGCTGTGAAACATTAGATACGATAGTGTTCCACGAGTTATTAACATTAACCGCCAGTTATAAACATTTAACTCAATTTGTCCTGCGCCACCTTTTTATTACCAGCAAAATGTGATTACTTTGCACTTGAAAAATCACATGTAAACCTATGGGTAAAATCATAGCTATAGCTAATCAGAAGGGGGGCGTGGGCAAGACTACCACAACCATAAATCTTGCCGCCTCGCTTGCCGCCGAAGGCAAGAAAGTGCTCATCATAGATGCCGATCCGCAGGCCAATGCGACATCGGGTTACGGTATAAAGCCCGAAGAGATGACCTCGTCCATATATGAATGTCTGGTCGATGATTATCCGCTTGCCGGTTCACAGGTGCCCACCTGCATGGAGGGTCTTGACCTGATAGGATCGCGCATAGACCTTGCAGGAGCGGAACTGGAGCTCATAAACCGCCCGAACCGCGAAAAGGTACTTGCGCGGCTGCTTGACGGAATATCAGACAAGTATGACTATGTACTTATAGATTGCTCTCCCTCGCTCGGACTGATAACCGTCAATGCGCTTACTGCCGCCAATTCGGTGATAATTCCGGTACAGGCCGAATATTTTGCTCTTGAAGGTATCACCAAGCTCATAAACACCATAAGGATAATAAAACCTAAGCTTAATCCCGGACTGGAGATAGAGGGATTTCTGCTTACTATGTATGATGCTCGCCTGCGTCTGGCCAACCAGATTTATGAGGAGCTTAAGACTCACTTCGGCGATATGGTGTTCACTACGGTAATTCCACGTAACATACGTCTGAGCGAGGCTCCGTCGCACGGATTGCCCGCACTGCTGTATGACCCTGAAAGCCGTGGTGCCACATCGCACACGGCTCTTGCCCGAGAGATCATATCCCGTCACAAACGCAAGGGCAAGTAGTGGTGACAACGAATCTCATAAAATGTAGCTGAATCATAATAATCCAACAAACTCACTACCATAACAATGGCTTTACGACGCAATGCTTTAGGACGTGGATTGGACTCGCTGATATCCATGGACGATGTGCCTGCAAGAGGTTCATCGGCAATAAACGACATACAGCTTGATGCTATATCGCCCAATCCCGACCAGCCACGCACCACATTTGATGAAGAGTCGCTCGAGGACCTGGCCGCATCTATACGTGAACTCGGTATCATACAGCCTCTGTCGCTGCGCAAGACGGGTCAGGATTCATATCAGATCATAGCGGGTGAGCGGCGTTATCGTGCGGCAAAAATGGCCGGTCTGACTTCCGTGCCGGCATATATACGCACGGCAAACGAGACTGAGCTTACCGAGATGGCTCTCATAGAGAACATACAGCGTGAGGACTTAAATGCCATAGAGATAGCTCTTACATTCAAGAAGCTCATAGATCAGTATTCGCTTACGCAGGAACGCCTTAGCGAACGCATAGGCAAGAAACGCGCCACGATAGCCAATTTCCTGCGCCTGTTGCGCCTGCCTGCCGAGGTGCAGCTCGGATTGCGCGACAAGAGAGTGGATATGGGGCATGCCCGCGCACTTCTGTCAGTAGATGATCCTTCGGTACAACTGAAACTCTATAACCGGATAATTAAAGAGGGATTATCGGTGCGTAAGGTGGAGGAGCTGGCCAAGGAATATCGTGAGCAATCCGACGGAGCCGCATCTCCCAAAAAGAAGAATGGCGGTTCGGCCAATAATAAGGATTATGACATACTCGGCGAGCATCTGTCGCAGCGATTCAATACACCTGTGGCATTCAGTTGCAACAATTCCGGCAAAGGCAAAATTACATTTACTTTCAGTAATGAGAGTGAACTTGAGAGATTAATTACTATCTTTGACGGTATAAAGAATGCGGACGGCAGATGAGTCCGTGGCCCGTTGGCTGTAAAATATGGCATAACGGGCTGTTAATCCATTATTTGAATCAGTTTAATGACGCGAGGGTATCGTATCGGAATAAAGTGGCCGAATATAGACATGCGTGTTGTCGGAATGGTGATAATCATGCTGACGATACCTTTTAACATTTTTTCAGCCACGACCCTATCACGTCAGACTACGGAACCGGTACTTCCAGATACGGTACCCTTGTCGGCGCCTGTACCTGAGGGCGCATCGTTGGTGGAAAGTGAATTTTCCACGGCATCGTCGTCCTATGCCGATTCAATCACATTTACTCCCGTGGATACGGTGGCCATACTCGATGCACCGGATTTTTCATTGTTTTCCGACAGTACGTTTGTGAAGACTCCTGCTCCACACGGTCCCAAAGTGTTTACTCCCGATCCCACCAGGGCCGTTTGGCTTTCGGCCTTATGTCCGGGATTAGGGCAGATATATAACCGCCGCTATTGGAAGCTTCCGTTAGTGATAGGCGGATTTATGGGGCTTGGCTATGGCGCATCGTGGAACGACGGCATGCTGAGCGATTACACCCGTGCATATACCGATCTTATGGATAATGATCCCTCGACCAAGAGCTATATGGATTTTTTTCCACCGAACACATCTGAAGAGAGCCTTAACAGATCATGGCTTGAACGGACTCTCAAGGCCCGCAAGGATTATTTCCGCCGAAACCGTGACCTGTGTATCATAAGCATGATAGGGGTGTATCTTGTGGCGATGGTCGATGCATATGTCGATGCTTCCCTTTCAAACTTTGACATATCGCCTGACCTGTCCATACAGGCCGCACCTGTGATGATGCGGGACATAGGAAGTCCGTATCCGGCGTTGGGTGTTCAGTTGGCATTTAATTTCTGAAAAATAAAAAATACGGTATAGTGAAATTTATGACTATAAAGAAGATATATATCACGGCTATGACTGGAATCATGGCCTTGGCGGCTTCAGCCGGACCGTCGATACTTGATGTCAAGCATACCAAGACCGATGACAATATAGTGCCACCCGAGAGTTTCGAGATAAAGACCCGGGAGTTGCAGGAAAATTTCTATCTCAAGAATTACGGTGCCGGTGACGCTCAGATCTCGTCAGAGGCCAAGATGGGTAACCCCAAAGAGTATGAGGAACTGTTGAGCCGTCTGCCGGTGGAGATAGAGATGCCTTACAATCAGATTGTGGGCAAATATATAGAGATGTATCTCGGCAAGCGCCGCGACCTGGTGTCGAACATGCTTGCGCTTCATAACAACTATTACAGTGATATATTCATCGAGGAACTTGAACGTCAGGGTCTGCCGCTCGAATTGCAATATCTGCCGGTTATAGAATCGGCCATGAATCCTAATGCCGTATCGCGTGCCGGTGCGGCGGGGCTGTGGCAGTTTATGCCTGCTACGGCTACAGGGCTTGGCATGGAGGTGAACTCTTTGGTCGATGAGCGCCGTGATCCGCGGGTGTCCTCGCGCTATGCCGCGACGTATCTGAAGCAGCTGTACAATATATATAATGACTGGTCTTTGGCCATAGCCGCATATAACTGCGGCCCGGGCAATGTGAACAAGGCTTTGCGTCGCGCCGGCGGAGGTAAGAAGGATTACTGGGAGATATATGACTATCTGCTTCCGGAGACACGCGGTTATGTTCCCACGTTCATTGCCGCCAATTATGTAATGAATTACCATAACCGCTACGGCATAAAGCCGGTGGTGGTGAAAAGCAAGCTTGTGACGGATACCGTGCAGGTCAACGATCGGGTGCATTTCAATCAGATAAGCAGTGTGCTTGATATACCTGTGGAGGAGATACGTATGCTCAATCCGCAGTTCCGCAAAGATATCATACCGGGTGACAACCACCCTTATAATCTTGTGTTGCCTTCGCAGCAGTGTCTCAGTTACATCATGAGCCAGAATGAGATTCTGGCTTGCGATGCCGACAAATATTCACACCGTACATATGTGGAACCGGGCACTCCCCGTCAGTCCACAGGTCTTGACAATCAACTTGCGGCCGAATGCCAGACACAGAATGCCGACGGAAACACGGACATAAATACCGCCGTGCCCGACAGTGTGGTGCGTAAGATACATAATGTGCGCCGCGGTGAGAATCTACGAGACATAGCTAAACTCTACGGAGTGAGTGCCACCGATGTAAAACGATGGAATAATCTGCGTCGCGGCAAGGTAAAAGAAGGAGACAGACTCGTGATAGAGGTATATGAGAAGGTTCTCGCCGATGCCAGCACCAAGCCTACCTCGCCAACCACAGTGACAACTGTTGTGAAGGAAGACAAAAAGGAATCGACAGCCAGAACAAAATCCTCTAAGAAAACCGCCTCGGCTAAGAAGAAGCGTCAGCAGCAACAACGGACCACGACCCACACCGTGAAGAGTGGCGACAATCTCGATAAGCTGGCTCGCCGTTACGGCACCACGGTCGCTGCTATCCAACAGGCCAACGGCATGAGCAAGGGAACCACACGTATCAATATAGGACAAAAGATAAAGATACCTTCGGCCGCCAAGAGCGGAACGAAAAAGAAGTCGGGACGCAGGCGTCGCCGTTAATTGCGCATCAAATAGCAAATTGCTATCAAACCCTTTGAATTTAACTAAATTTAAAGGGTTTCCTTTTTGTGTATGTAAAAGTTTATTGGTTATATTTGCATAGTTAATTAATAAATACGATACCATTTAATTCATAAATTATGAATATAGATAATTTGATGAGTTCACTCGAGATGAAGCATCCCGGTGAAAAAGAGTATCTTCAGGCTGTGAAAGAAGTGCTCATGTGTGTGGAAGAGGTTTATAACCAGCACCCCGAGTTTGAGAAAGCCAAGATTGTGGAGCGTATGGTAGAGCCCGACCGCATAGTCACATTCAGAGTGACATGGACTGATGATCGTGGTGAAGTTCAGACTAATATAGGCTACCGTGTCCAGTTTAACAATGCCATAGGCCCGTACAAGGGCGGTATCCGTTTCCACGCATCGGTTAACCTGTCGATACTTAAATTCCTCGGTTTCGAGCAGACATTCAAAAATGCGCTCACCACATTGCCTATGGGCGGTGCAAAGGGTGGCAGCGATTTCTCTCCGCGCGGTAAGAGCGATGCCGAGATCATGCGTTTCTGTCAGGCATTCATGCTTGAGCTCTGGAAGAACATAGGTCCCGACCGCGATGTGCCTGCAGGCGACATAGGTGTCGGCGGCCGTGAAGTCGGTTACATGTACGGCATGTACAAGAAACTTTGTAACGAGTGCGACGGGTCTATGACCGGCAAGGCCATGGAATTCGGCGGTTCACGCATACGTCCGGAAGCTACCGGCTTCGGAGCCCTCTATTTCGTGCAGAGCATGCTTGCTGCCAAGAACGATGACATAAAGGGAAAGACAGTGGCCATATCAGGCTTCGGCAATGTGGCCTGGGGAGCAGCCTTGAAAGCTACCGAACTCGGTGCCAAGGTGGTCACCATCTCAGGTCCTGACGGATACATATATGATCCCGAGGGTATATCCGGTGACAAGATCGACTATATGCTTTATCTGCGTGCCACAGGCGATGACATTGTGGCTCCATATGCAGAGAAGTATCCCGAAGCCACATTCTTCCCTGGCAAGAAACCTTGGGAGCAGAAGGTGGATATAGCTCTTCCTTGCGCCACTCAGAACGAGCTTAACGGCGATGATGCCAAGATGCTTGTGGACAATCATGTGTTTATGGTGGCCGAGGTGTCAAATATGGGCTGTACACCCGAGGCTATCGATACGTTTATCTCTAATCGCGTGACTTATGCTCCCGGTAAGGCTGTGAATGCCGGCGGTGTGGCAACTTCGGGACTTGAGATGAGCCAGAATGCAATGCATCTGCAGTGGAGTGCCGAGGAGGTCGATGAGAAACTTCATGTGATTATGCGTGACATACATTCGCAGTGTGTCAAGTATGGCACAGAGCCTGACGGTTATCTCAACTACATGAAAGGCGCCAACATAGCCGGCTTTATGAAGGTAGCCAATGCCATGATGGGGCAGGGCGTGATATGATCGTGTTGTAAAATTTGAGGATAATAAACAGGCCGGACGAAATTATGAAATGAATTTCGTCCGGCTTATTTAATTATTATATGTGTTGGAAGCTGTTGTGCGGGGTATGCCGCGTGTCAGCGGACGTTATTAATCGATGCGCCTGATGACTTTTTGAGGTTGTCGGGCTGAGTTATGTTGCAAGTTACGGAACTGCCGCTCGATGCATTGGCCGACCCGTTCTGTGCCTGTAATTTCCCGGCAGATATGCTTGCTCCGGAGGACGTTTCGAACTGTACGGTAGTGGCCGATCCGGTCATGCTGGTGCATGAACCGCTTGATGCATCGCCGGATACGTTGGTCGCATGTATCTCAAGCAGGTTCACGCTCGCTCCACTCGAAGATTCTACGCTGATTTTGGCGGCGTTGAGCGACTGAAAGTTTATGAGCGAGCCGCTTGAGGCTTTTATATAGACATCGTTTGAGCCGGCTGAGTAGGGAGATTCAACAATGAGCGATGAGCCTGAAGAGGTTCTGAAACCAACAATGTCGGGTGCGGAAACGCTGATGCTTACTTTTTGTGCACATTGGTTGAGCGGTTTGGTCGAACTGAATGACAGGGAGCCGTCCTTTTGTTCGGCTACGATATACTGCATGATGTCGGAAGGTGCATTGATGACAATGGAGGTTGTGTCGCTCTGGGTGTATGTGACTTTAAGCCCCATGGAGGTGCTTAGCGATGTGGTCGGGCCGGATACGGATTCCGTGCGCGATATCATGGGGCCGGTGGATTTGCATTCGGAGGTTAATGCCTGGCTGCATGAAGTGGCTGCGCCTGCAAGCAGAACGGCAGAGGCAAGCATCTGGTAAAATTTTGGTAGATTCATGATAGTTATTGTAATTACATGTGATTGTCGTGTTCTGTGAAACGGCTATGATAGCCATTTTACCTATTAGACGCAATAACTTGTGTATTTGTTACAGACTGTGGTCTAAAAATCCGTATCTTTGGCATAGCCTTATATGTTCACGTGATAATATTATAAAACACCAATGAAACGTAGATTCCGTCCCGGACTTTTGGTCCGTATTGTTGTGGCGATAATTCTCGGTATTGCCATAGGTCATGTGTCGCCGATGTGGTTCAGCCGGTTATGTGCCACGGTTAATGGTATATTCGGTGAATTTCTCGGATTTATCATACCGCTTATCATTCTCGGGTTTGTGTCGCCGGCCATAGCCGATCTCGGATCGCGGGCAGGCAAAATGCTTGTGTTTACCGCATTGCTTGCATATGCCGCCACTCTGTTTGCGGGGTTTACATCTTATATTACCGGATCGTGGCTGTTTCCATCGATGCTCGATGGCGGCACGGCTGCCACGGTGGAGGAGGCCGGAGACATCATAGAGCCTTTTTTCAAAATGCCTATGCCGGCGTTGATGCCGGTAATGACCTCGTTGGTGCTGGCTTTTATGCTCGGATTGGGTATCGCTTATATAAAAGGTGGGGCCTTGCGCAGGGGGCTGTGTGAGTTCCGTGACATAGTGTCGCTTACGATCAACAGGGTGGTTATTCCATTTTTGCCAGTTTACATTTTCGGTATATTCCTTAACATGACGGTGACAGGGCAGGTAGGCGGGATACTTGTCACGTTTATCAGGATTATAGCGGTGATATTTGTGCTTCATGTGCTGATCCTCGTGCTGCAATACTGTGTGGCGGCGTGCTTTATGCGTAAGAATCCGTTTAAGATGTTGTGGGGAATGATGCCGGCCTATTTCACGGCGTTAGGTACCCAGTCATCGGCGGCCACAATACCTGTGACCCTGCGGCAGACGGTCAGAATGGGTGTGAGTGAAGATGTGGCGGGATTCGCGGTGCCGTTGTGTGCCACTATACACATGTCGGGCAGTACTCTCAAGATTGTGGCCTGTGCCCTTGCCATAATGATTATGGAGGGTATCCCTTATGATGCCGGCCTGTTTGCCGGATTTATAGCTATGATAGGTGTCACAATCATTGCCGCTCCGGGTATTCCCGGCGGAGCGATAATGGCATCGTTGGGATTGTTGTCGTCAATTTTGGGATTTACCGAAGAGCAGAATGCACTCATGATAGCTCTTTATATATCCATGGACAGTTTCGGTACGGCATGTAATGTGACGGGCGATGGAGCCATAGCGGCCATAGTCGATAGGTTTTTCGGAAAAAAAGACAGCGATGCTGCAATTAATGGACTGTGACGAGCGTCTATTGTGATATAATAATAGATCAGTATAATTTAAAACTAAAATTTTACACATGGATTTGCTTAAAGTAGAGCACGTATCGAAAACATTCGGCACACACCGTGCTTTAGATGATGTGTCACTCTCGGTGCCCGAGGGTAAAATATACGGGTTGCTGGGGCCTAACGGCGCGGGAAAGACTACCCTTATCCGCATAATAAACCACATAACGGCTCCTGACAGCGGAGAAGTTATATTTGACGGTCATCGTCTGTCGCAGGACGACGTGGCCCGGATAGGATATCTTCCCGAGGAGCGCGGACTGTACAAAAAGATGAAAGTAGGGGAGCAGGCCGTGTTTTTCGCCCAGCTCAAGGGCTTGTCGCGACAGGAGGCTGTCAGAGAGTTGAAACGTTGGTTTGAGCGGTTCGGGATTTCCTCGTGGTGGAACCGCCGTGTCAACGAACTTTCCAAAGGTATGGCGCAGAAAGTACAGTTTATAGTCACCGTGCTCCACCGTCCGAAACTGCTGATTTTCGATGAGCCGTTTTCGGGATTCGATCCGATCAATGCCAATCTTCTGCGTGATGAGATACTGCGGCTTAAAGCGGAGGGCTTTACCGTGATATTCAGTACACACAATATGTCGTCGGTGGAGGAAATATGTGACAATATCACATTGATCAATCAGGGACGTAATATCCTTACCGGCAATGTGGAGGAGCTGCGTCGTCAATACACGCACGGCAAGTACTCCATGGTTTTCGAAGGCGATGCCACAGCATTGGCCGGAGTTCTGGAGCCAATGGTTTCGGCTCACGCCATGCGGGTCGATGACCGCGGCCGCAGTGTGATGGATATAACCCTTACTCCCGAAGCCTCACTGCACGATGCCATAGCGTCAGCCAATGATGCCGTGCGGCTATGTGCCGTAAATGAGGTGATGGCCTCGATGAACGATATATTTATCTCGGCCGTGCAGTCTAATACCGTGTCTTGATTTCCTCATCTATTCAATCAGTAAAAATTACGATGATAAACATTATAATCCGACGCGAGTATATGGAGCGCGTCACCAAAAAAAGTTTTATAATCACCACATTGTTGATGCCGGTGCTGATGCTTGCCATGATGCTGATGCCGATATTGATCGAACAGTTTGCGGGAAGAGACAGCCGTAAGGTGGTGGTGATGGATCAGTGTGGTCTTATAGCGCCTTCGCTTCAAAGCGATGCTATGGTGGTTTTTGACAATGCTGCAGTTGACAATGTCGATGAAGCCCTGGCCGACGAAAGTGTAGATGCGGTGCTTGTGATTCCCGATAATATAATGAATAACGGCGGAGTAATGCAGTTTTACACCAAGGGTTCCTCATCGTTGGCTCTTGAAAGCGCCATCACAGGTCAGGTCAACGACATAATAGAGACCAACAGACTTAAGAATTACAACATAGACAATCTCAGCGAGATTATCGATGCGGTGCATTCCGATGTGGCTCTACAGAGCATACGTACGGACGAGGACGGTTCTACACGTGAGTCCTCCACAGTGTTGAGCTATCTGTTGGGTATTGTGCTTACGTTTCTGCTCTATATGTGCCTGTTGCTTTACGGCCAGATGGTGATGACGAGCATCATCGAAGAGAAAAACAACCGTGTGCTTGAGATCATAGTGTCATCGGTAAAGCCTACAAAACTGATGCTCGGCAAGATATGCGGCATAGGTCTTGTGGCCGTGACGCAGATTGTGATCTGGGGTGTGCTTCTGGCTTCCATATCGGCATTTGTGCTTCCGGCGGTGATGTCGCCGCAAGTGTCGGCCGATCTGACGGCATACGGTACTGCCGGCGTCGATCCGACGCAGCTCAGCACCGACATTGATATGTTGCAAATGATGTCTATGCTCGGCGACACAATGTATATACTTCAGCTCTTCGGGCTATTGTTGTTGTTCCTTATAGGAGGATTCATGCTCTATGCCGCCATCTATGCCGCTATCGGTTCGGCTGTTGACAACATACAAGACGCCAGTCAGCTCCAGTCGATAATAGTGATACCTGTGGTGCTCGGCATCGTATTCGGCATGTCGGCCGCATCTGATCCTTCATCAACGCTCTCGATGTGGACCTCTATGATTCCGTTTACATCACCGATGGTAATGATGGCCCGCATACCTTTCGGCATCTCGGCGTGGGAGATAGTGACTTCGTTGGTCATACTCTATGTGTCATTTTTCATAATGGTCTGGGTGGCTGCCAAGATATATCGCGTGGGCATCTTCATGTACGGCAAGAAACCTACGGTGAAAGAGCTTATACGCTGGGCCCGCTACAAGTAACAGGCATTTTTTGACTAAAGTTATTGTCGCGCAGTTGCAAGGTGTGAATCTTTGCAACTGCGCTGTTTATGTACGATTTTTGACTTGTGAAAATTAATTTAGGAAATATTGTGTGGAGTGGAGTTGGTTTTGTTAGGGAAAATGCGTAACTTCGCGCGTTTAAACTCATAAAGTAGCAATGAGGCAATTAAAGATTACAAAATCAATCACTAACCGCGAAAGCGCTTCGCTTGACAAGTACCTACAGGAGATAGGCCGTGAGGAACTCATATCCGTGGAGGAGGAAGTCGAATTGGCGCAGCGCATTCGTCAGGGAGATCAAAAGGCGTTGGAGAAACTCACGCGTGCAAATCTTCGCTTCGTGGTATCGGTGGCCAAGCAGTATCAGAACCAAGGTCTTAGCTTGCCCGATTTGATCAACGAAGGTAATCTCGGCCTGATAAAGGCAGCACAGAAATTTGATGAGACCCGCGGCTTTAAATTTATTTCCTATGCGGTGTGGTGGATCCGTCAGTCTATTCTTCAGGCATTGGCCGAGCAGTCGCGCATAGTCAGATTGCCGCTCAATCAGGTGGGCTCGCTTAATAAGATAAGCAAGGCTCTGTCGAAATTCGAGCAGGATCATGAGCGCCGACCTTCGGCCGAGGAACTTGCCGAAAGGCTTGATGTGCCTGTTGATAAGATAGCCGATACATTGAAAGTGTCAGGCCGTCACATATCGGTCGATGCACCTTTTGTCGAAGGCGAGGATAACAGTCTGCTTGATGTGCTTACCAATGACGATTCGCCTATGGCCGATGCCACACTTACTCAGGAGTCGCTTGCCAAGGAGGTGGACAGAGCATTGCGTCAGCTTCATGAACGTGAGCGTGAGATTCTGAAGATGTTTTTCGGAATAGGCTGTCAGGAGATGACGCTTGAGGAGATAGGCGCCAAGTTTGACCTTACGCGCGAGCGTGTCCGTCAGATAAAGGAGAAGGCCATACGCAGATTGAAAGGGCAGAAGAGCAAGTTGCTCAAGCCGTATCTCGGTCAGTGATCCACGTGCGGTCACCGCACAAATCAGGAGAAAATTCATTTTCATGAAGAGTGTTTCGCAATGCGGAGCGCTCTTCTTTGTTATGGCAGGGTAAAAGAATAATCCGGCAAGAAATGCGGATTGCCGCGTTACTTGCCGGATTGTGCCGGTTATTGTGGGCTAAGAGTGATCAGTCCACTACTATTTCGTCAACGAAGAGGAAGCCGGGCTTGCCTTCTCCTATGCCGTGCCATGCAGGTAGTGATTTTTCGCACAATGCGGTCACTTTAACATAGCGTGCGGTTACGGGATTGAACTTTAGGGTGTGGGAGTAGATGTCGATGATATGTCCGGTCATTGTGGGGTATTGTTCGGAGGCCACTTCGCGGAATTCATTGCCGTCGGTTGATACAGCCACGGTGATACCGCGGGTGTCGAATATCCAGTTTGGGGTATTGACGAGAGTGCGCATTGTCACTGACGATATTTCCTTGTCGGAACCGAGGTCGATGGTGGCGGCCAGACTGGTGCCTTCAAAACCGATCCATTCGCCGGTGTTGAAGCTTGAGGCTCCGAAGCGTCCGTCGGTAAGGAGTGATGCGCCGGTGGATTTGTAGCGCGAGTGGGGCTCGTTGTCCAAAGTCACGGGCGATGAGGTGGCTTTGTTGAATGACACGCTGTCGGTCCACACGCGGCTTTTGCCTGAGGGGCGTATGGCCACGGCTTTGATTTTGGCGGTCTTGTCGAGGACCACGGAGCCGGTGTAGGGTGTGGAGTTCTCGTCAGGTTCGGTGCCATCGAGAGTGTAATAGATAGGGGCGCCGTCAATGGTTGACAGGTTGGTCTTTATGACGTGGTTCTCAAAATCGGATTCGAGGCCGCCCTGAATGTCGAATATGTGTTTGGCGTAGTTGTAGCCGAGACGGTCATAGTGGCTTATAAGGGCCGGAAGGCGATGGGAGAAGTCGGCATAATCTTTCTTTTCAGGTGCGGTCCACTGCACTTCGGCCATAGCGGCGAGGCGGGGGAGCTCCATGTACTGGACGTGGTGTAATGAACCGATGTATTCGGTCCATAGGTTGGCCTGGGCGCCGAGTATGTGTCCGGCCTGTTCGGGGGTGAGCGATGAACTTACAGGTTCGAGGCTGTAAACTTTTTCTACGGACACAAAACCGCCTATTCCGAGGGGTTCGCTGTCGAGGTCCTGTGACTGAGAGTAGTCGAAGTAACAGAAGTTGGTAGGGGTGAGTATCGCATCATGACCCTGCCGTGCGGTTTCAACCGCCGCCTCTTCGCCGCGCCATGACATTACTGTGGCACCGGGGAAAAGTCCGCCTTCGAGTATTTCGTCCCAGCCTATCATTTTGCGGTTCAGTGAGCTGAGTGTATTGGCGGCATGTTCCATAACGAAAGTCTGTAATTTCTGCTCGGCACTGCTGTGGGAATCCTTCTTAAGCCCGAGCTTTTTTATGCGGGCCTGGCATTTGGGGCATTTTTCCCAACGTACTTTGGGGCATTCGTCACCACCGATGTGAATGTATTCCGAGGGGAATATGTCGCAGATTTCCTTGAGGACGTTATCGATAAACTGCAGGGTGGAGTCGTTGCCGGCGCAGAGCACATCATCGGCCACACCCCAGCGCTGCCATACTTCGTAGGGGCCACCGGTGCAACCGAGTTGCGGATAAGCGGCGAGAGCTCCGAGCATGTGGCCGGGAAGGTCTATTTCCGGGATTACGGTGATATGGCGGTCGGCGGCATATTTGACTATGTCGCGGGCTTCGTCCTGGGTGTAGAATCCGCCGTAAGGTATGCTGTCGGAGGTTTCGAAATCATGTCCCACGCAGGTGCCTTTGCGTTTGGAGCCGATCTCGGTGAGGAGGGGATATTTCTTTATTTCTATTCTCCAGCCCTGATCGTCGGTGATGTGCCAGTGGAATTTATTTATGTTGTGCAGGGCCAGCATGTCGATGAATTCTTTTACAGAGTCAACGGGGAAGTAGTGACGTGATGTGTCGAAGTGTGCGCCTCGGTAGGAGAAACGGGGCTGGTCTGTGATGGTTACCGCCGGATAGGTGACTTTGCCCTTTCCGGTGGCAGGGGTGGCCTTGCGGAGGGTCTGAATGCCGTAGAAGTTGCCTGCCGCAGAAGCACCATCGATGATTATGAGCTTGTCGGTTACCGTAAGCCGGTAGGCCTCGTCATTGTCCGCCGACAGAGTGTCGGTGAGGACTATGGCGTCATTTTCGGGTGCGGCATCTGTGATTTCGGGTTTGAATCCGGTGAGTGATTCGATGTAGCCGGCGAGGAAATTGGCATTGTTTTCCAACCGGGTGTTGCCTTCAGGGTAACTGATCACGGTAGAGCCGCTGAGTGTGAATGCACCGTTGTTGTCGGCAGTGGTGATCTCTTGAGGCAGTGGAATAACCCGATAATTGGCTTCCCGCGCCGGATCGGAACCGCACGAGGAAAGAAGAATTCCGGCACTCAATGCAAGCGCTGCAATTTTTTTCATGTGATAAGGATATGTGTTAGGTTAAATAATAAATTGATATTAAACAACGTAGTCTTCTAAGGCGAAGTCAAAGATACGGATAATTAGCGAGATTACGGCATGATTACGGAAATAAAAGTGCAACCAAGCAGATATGTACCCGAACAACAACATCAAATACTATAGGCCATGACCAAGAGACAACGTGATGGATTGTTTATTAGTAAGTGTTACAAACGAGTGTTTTGATAGATAAATAAGTCAAAACATTTGTGAAAATGGAATTTCGGTGTATATTTGCGAAATCATTCGAGAGTCGGTTGCAGAGGCATTCCGATATGAGCGTATTATGAAATGAACATCGACATGGTTATGGGCCATGCAGATGCTCGAAAAGGTGTTATTGAAATTTTACTTTGGTATTCAACCCCGGCGGTTTAGAGCATTGATAAAAGATGGAATGACAATGGTATTTGTCCGATTGGTGATGCAACGTCAAGGCCTGAATACCGGATAAGACAGAGATACATTCCTCACATCTTTTTTGTATCAAATCCGAAATGCCGAACAGGGGAGTGATAGGCAACGAAATTTAATTATGAGAACAAGAGATCTTCTGTTTGTTGTCCTGGCGGTTATTGCGCCGTTTATCTTTGCTTCATGTGGTGTGGATCAGTCTGATCCGAAAAGTGTGGCTGATGCAGCCATAAAATACCAGTCGGAATATGATTACAAAGGCATGATCACCCTTGTCAATCCCGATGACAAGAATGTAATCGAGAGATTCGAGAGGTTTCAGACGATTCGGGATAAAATGAAAGAAGACGGTTCCGCAAAAGAGGACAAAAAGTATAACTATGAATTCAAGTCCATTAAGGACGGTTATACTCCCGATGAGAAGACTGTGGTTTATTCTTATTACGATAGTGAATACTCGGGTGGTTTCAAATTTGACAAGAGTGTCGAACTCAAAAGAACTGACGGCAAGTGGTATCTGAAATCGATTAAGTAAGGGTTTGCTTTAGAGTTATAATTATCGATGGAATACAATCTTGTATTTGCATGATGAAATGTAAATCAAGGTATTCGACAATAAATAATCAGCCACTTAGCTTCATGCTAAGTGGCTGATTATTTATTGTGGATTCGCAGAATGTCTGCAAATTTATAGAGCCTGGTTGTGCGATTTACAAGAATTTCGGTCGGTTACAGCAGGCTTTTACGTTCGGTTATCTCTGCGTCGGTCATGGTATATCCTTCGAGGCTACCCTCTTTGGCCTGCAGGCAAATGTAGGTCATAGGTTCTGCAGAGGTACATTTGAGATTGCGGTCGCAACCTGTGGACACACGGATTACCGAGCCTTCGGCTACGTCAAACACATCGTTGTTGACCTGAAATTTGCCTGCTCCAGAGAGTATGATATAATTCTCCTCGTTTTCTTTATGATTGTGGAAAAATGGAACAGCAGCGCCGCAGGGGAGTGTGCCGAATGAAATTTCACACGATGTAGAGCCTGTGGCGTCTTTCACAAACTGTTTGCCTTCGAATGAATGGAGACACCCTACTGAGACATGGGCGAATTTTTCGCCGGAATTGAGTAATTTTACTTCGTTCATTTGTACTATATTTAGAATTTATGGTTAGCTTTGCAATGGATAGCCGCTATTGTTTTGATAGCGCAAAGTTAATGTCTAAATCTCCGTTTTGCAAGACGTTACGTTTGCGAAATATAGTTACTTAAAAGTAAGCAATTACTGATTATGAATGCGTTGCCGCTCAAAGAAAATTTAAAAAAATATACGGGCATAGAGTCATGCCCGATAAGAAACATAATCGCCCGATTTTCCGGCAAGTGGTCGATTTTGATATTGTGCATATTGGCAGAAAACGAGGCTACAAGGTTCAATGAGATCGGCAAAGCCATTCCGGATATTTCGCCTAAAGTGTTGACAGATACATTGAAGAGCCTTGAATCGGTCGGTTTGATTTCAAGAAAGCTTTATGCCGAGATACCACCCAAAGTGGAATACTCATTGACCGGACTTGGCAAAAGCCTTATGCCGCATCTGGAAAGTCTTATAGGCTGGGCATTGGAAAATTTCGAGACTGTTCACTGTAAGTGACCGGCCGGAATTCGGGTTATTACTTCATTTGGGGGACTTTTAACGGACAGCCTACCGTGCAGTTTCCGCACTTTATGCAGTCGGAGTGAATAAATCCCGTCACGTTATTTCTGCTTTCGTAAGGTTTCAGTTGCATGGGGCATACTGCAGAACAGATTTTGCATCGGGTGGTGCATCTGTCACCGATGACTATGCGCCTGTAACTTTCAGGAAGTCTGCCACGTCGTGGGGTAACCCATGATGACAGTGTACCCATGGGGCAGAACGAGCACCACGTGCGCGGGGCGTAAATGAACGAAAGTATTACGCCGACAATGGTTGTGATCAATATTATGATCCAGAACACACGCCCCATGGCGTCCCAGTCGCCCCATGACCGGTACATCTGTAGGCCGAACATGGTGAATATGAACATCACCATAAAAATGCGGAATCCTTTGGTGCGTACAAAAGCCGGTATCGGTCTGTGTGGCGAGCATTTGGTTAAAACCTTATCATAAAGGCTTCCTCTCGGACAAGCGTTGCCGCACCACCAACGACCTTTGCGCACAGCGAATGCAACCGGAGCGATCATGCAGATTATAGCAAGGAAGCCTATTACGGGATAGGCGTAACCGACAATAAGGTATGCCAACAGAATCCAATACAAAGGAAAGCCCTTCTTGGGGATAGGACGGAAAAATTGTTTATGTGTCATGCGGTTTATTACTTTTCGTTTTTTTCTGGTGCAAAGTTATGTGATTTTATCATATAGGCACAATTTTATGGATAGATGTTGGCTTATATGTCAGGATAATACATAACTTTGTGATCGGTAACTTATTTGAACACATGGCAATGGAACCTCCGGGTGCGAAAGTCATAGGCGTGGCGCGTCACCGTCTGGCTACAGATGGCGACGGTGTGACAACGCTTGTCGCTTTTCATGGTTGCCCGCTCCGTTGCCGCTATTGTCTGAATCCGCAGTCGTTGGCCGGTGATGGCAGATTCAAGGAATATACTCCCGAATCATTGTATGGGGAGACACGCATCGACGAGTTGTATTTTCTTGCCACTAACGGGGGTATAACTTTTGGTGGTGGGGAGCCGTGTCTGCGCCACGGGTTTATTTGTGAGTTTCGTCGGCTTTGCGGTCAGGAGTGGCACATTAACCTTGAAACATCGCTCAACGTATCGTCAGACTGTATCGTGTCTTTATTGCCGGTAGTCAATACACTTATTATCGACATCAAGGATATGAACCCCGACATTTACCGCTGCTATACGGGTCAGAGCAACGACCTTGTTATCGACAATCTGCGGGTGATAGCGGCGTTTGGGCGACAGGCCGACTGCATAATCCGCATACCGCTGATATCCAACTATAACACCGACGCCGACCGCGAGGCAAGCCGAAAGGCTCTTGAAGCACTCGGTTTCACCAGATTCGATCTATTCATTTATCAAATACGAAAGCACTGATTATGGCACGAGGAAAGCAGACCTGCAAGATACTTAAAGAGATACGCCGTCAGATAGCCGAGGCCAACGGCATAGAGTTCGTGACGTCGGAATGCCGCTACCGTGGTGACTGCCTCGGCACATGCCCTAAATGCGAGGCCGAGGTGCGCTACTTGGAGCAAGAGCTCCGCGCCCGCTCCATTGCCGGGAAAGCTGTAGCTCTCGCCGGAATTTCGGCGGGCATGATTTTCATGTCGGGTTGCAACGGCGCATCTTCAAATCAAGCAAGCGTGACATTGCAAGGTGAACCCGTGACTCCCATTGAGCGAATAGAAGCAGGGGATAGCATTGAAGAGGAAGGTGAACTGCCTGCCATTGAAGACACTTTTGATGTCAAGAACGGTGAAATAGATGATAATACGTATGACAAAAAGGTTGTGGTAGGGGAAATTATTGATCCCGAACGACCGGATAAAGTCTATGATGCGATAGTCGATGTGCGACCAACATTTCCGGGAGGCGATCAAAAGTTGATGGAATGGATTTCTCAAAATCTGATTTATCCGCCGAATACAATAGATGCGCATATCGAAGGTCGTGTGATAATTCAGTTTCAGGTAAAAGCCGACGGAAGCATCGGTGAGGCTCAAATCATACGAGGGATATATCAAGACCTTGATGATGAGGCATTACGTGTTGTCGGAACACTACCGAAATTCAATCCGGCAATGCTTGATGGAAAGGCAGTAGATTATTTGTTCACACTCCCGATAACATTCAGATTAACTTATGACACAAGGGAAACAGACATGTAAAATACTTAAAGAGATACGCCGTCAGATAGCCGAGGCCAACGGCATAGAGCTCTCAACGTCGGAATGCCGCTACCGTGGCGATTGCCTCGGTACATGTCCGAAATGCGAGGCCGAGGTGCGCTACTTGGAGCAAGAGCTCCGCGCCCGCTCCCTTGCCGGAAAAGCCGTAGCCCTCGCCGGAATCTCGGCGGCATCGCTTCCATGCTTATGCCGATGACTTCTCGGGCCCAGACCGTACAAGAACTGCAGACCCTTTTGTATGGGAGCATTCCTGTTATGGCTGATACAATAAATTTTAAAGGAATTGTGCTGAGCGGGGATACGTTGCCCGACGGTACTATTTCAAAAGAGCCGTTAATCGGAGCGACGATATCAAATAGACGCACTGCGTTAGGTGCCATATCCGATTTAGACGGCTATTTCGGATTACCGGTCTGCATCGGCGACACATTAAAGGTAGAATATGTTGGTTATGAACCGCAGATGATTGTCGTAACCGAGGATATGAAAAACGTGGAAATCACACTTCTCCCGGCGCAAGCACTATTGGGTGACGTTGTTGTTTTGGGTGGCGCTATTTCAGTTAAATGGGAGGAGAATCATTATCTTGACCTCAATGTAACAGACGAAAAAGGCAACTTAATTGACCGTGAAGATATATCTGTGGAGCGTGTGTGGATTGATGAAGATGGAGATGAAGATTTTGAACTTGTCTCACCTGAATATTTTGACGATAAACACCCGTGTCGAATTTATTGGGATTATGACTGGGGATTGAAAGATGAAGACGGAAAGCCTCTTAATGAAGCGACACTACGCATAGAAGCCGAAGGGTATGACGACCCAATATCAATTAAGGTCAAATATCCTAAACGCAACACCAAGAAAACCGTTAAATTCAAACACAAAAAGAAATAGTGTTGTGGTTGATTGGTGAAATACAAGGCATTGGCAAAAGAGGCAAGCGATGAAAATTTAATTTGAATTATAATTATTGAAATCATTGTATCTTTGTTAATCGTGTCATGTGGTGGAAATTGCAAAGGGACTATGCCACGCAGCAACCCTATATAGAAGACTCTATAATAGCAAATGCTCCTAAAGTTATCCGAGGCAAAATAATTAAAGATAATGTAATCGGGCAGTGGACAATCAAAGTGTCAAAAGATTCTAATGAGGCAGTCGTCGGTAGGGTTGATCGGCCTGTAAGAGATTCATCGGTCTTTATTAATCAGTTGTATGGGTATGAAAACGAAGCGAGCATCGGTGTAAATGTCCTACAAGTCCCAATATATTGCTCCGATTTGGGGTGGAGGCATAAAACAAAAACCTCCGAAAATCGTTGATTTTCAGCGGCTTTTGCGATTTGATAAAACCTTCTGTGATCCGCCTGGAGCCGGATAATATCGTTGTAACTAAGTTGTTTTCAGAATATTGTAATGCCATACTGTCCGTTGTTCACGAATTGCACACGGC
>CAJTRS010000003.1:0-38948 GCA_910578805.1 uncultured Muribaculaceae bacterium
TCCGATACTCGACCGCGAAATCTACAACAAGCCGCTGATATACCTTGACAACACGGCTTCCACACAGACGCCGCGACGAGTGGTGGAAGAGATCGAGAAAATGTATTTCACCCATAAGGCCAATGTGCACCGCGGGGTGCATACCCTGTCGCAGGAAATGACTCTGCTCATGGAGCAGACCCGCGAAAGGGTGCGCGATTTCATAGGCGCAGAATCGACCTCAGAGATAATATTCACCCGCGGCACCACCGAAGCCATCAATTTGGTGGCCTCGAGCTACGGCGGCATGCTGTCCGAAGGCGACGAAGTGATACTGACAGTAATGGAGCACCACGCCAACATAGTGCCCTGGCAGTTGCTACGCGACAGGCGCGGTATAGTTATCCGCACAGTTCCTATGCTGGCCGACGGCTCTCTTGACATGGACGCCTACCGCAACATGCTCGGCCCGCGCACCAAAGTGGTATCGGTGACACATGTGTCCAATGTACTCGGCACGGTCAATCCGGTAAAAGAGATCATCAAGGCCGCACATGAAGCCGGAGCCGTGGCTCTTATAGACGGAGCTCAGGCCATAGCCCACCGGACTGTCGATGTCCGTGACCTCGGAGCGGACTTCTATGTGTTTTCATCACACAAGATGTATGGCCCCACAGGTATAGGAGTGCTGTACGGACGTCGTGAACTTCTCGAAAAGATGCCGCCATATCAGGGTGGAGGCGAGATGATCGGCCACGTCACGTTTGAGCACACCGACTATGCCGAACTGCCTTTTAAATTCGAAGCCGGCACACCCGACTATGTTGGCATAGCCGCACTGCGCACCGCCATCGACTATCTCACCGGAATAGGCATAGATCGTGTGGCCGCGCACGAAATCGACCTGATGGAATACACTACACGGCAGATGCTCCGGATACCGGGTATGCGCATATTCGGCACAGCGCCGGGCAAGGAAGCTATAATATCGTTCCTTATAGGCAACGCCCACCACTACGACACCGGCATGCTGCTCGACAAGCTCGGCATAGCCGTACGCACAGGCCACCACTGTGCCCAGCCCCTTATGCAGACTCTCGGCATCGAGGGCACTGTCAGAGCTTCGATGGCCCTTTACAACACCCGTAGGGAATGCGACACATTCATTGCCGCACTGACACGCGTGGCATCAATGCTTTTGTGACCATGACACTGACCCATGACGAACGCGCACGCTACGCCCGACACATTTCGCTACCGGAATTCGGCGAGGAGGGACAGTTGCGGCTCAAACGCGGCAGCGTGCTCGTGATAGGGGCTGGCGGACTGGGATCACCTGTGGCCATGTACCTCGCGGCCGCAGGGGTAGGACGTATCGGAATAGCCGATGGCGACAATGTGGACATATCCAACCTACAGCGGCAGATCATACACACCACCGCCGATATAGACCGCCCAAAGGTCATCTCCGCCGCCCGTAAGATGAAAGACATAAATCCCGACATAAAAGTGGAGCCGATCAACACATTTATCGACAGCCGCAACATAAGTAATATCATCGAGACCTACGATTTTGTGATCGACGCCACGGACTCCATGGGCATAAAATTTCTGGTCAACGACACCTGCGTGGACATGGGTAAGCCCTATAACCACGGAGCTATATGGCATTACGAAGGGCAGACCATGACCGTGCTCCCCGGCACAGCCGACTACCGCTCACTTTTTCCGGAAGAACCGGCAGCCGACAGCGTCAATACCCTACCGCAAGGACCATTGGGAGTAGTGCCCGGCATACTCGGCACCATACAGGCCGCCGAAGCCATCAAATACCTGTCCGGGGCAGGGACTCTTCTCACCGACCGCCTCCTGCGCTTCGACCTCCGCACCATGCAGTTCCACGTCATAGCCCTCAGATAAAGGCTATTGTCACTCGGGCTGCCATATCCGGGCTATACGGTCCGACTCTGTGATCCGACGCACCGGCCGGCACGGTGACCCGATGGCGAGTGTCATAGGCGGTATATCGGACGTGACCGTACTTCCGGCTCCTATCACGGCACCATTGCCAATAGTCACACCGGGCAATATGGTGACATTGCCGCATATCCACACATCATCGCCTATGGCCACCGGCCTGGCACGCATCACGCCGGCAGCCCTCTGCACGGGGTCGAGCGCATGCACTATGGTATATATACTCACATTGGGCCCTATGAACACACGGTCTCCTATAGCCACAGGAGCCTCGTCGAGTATGGTAAGGTTATAATTGGACACGAAATCGCGCCCGATGCTGATATATTCGCCGAAATCGCACCGGAACGGACTATGGATCGTGAAATTATCGCCCACCGATCCGAGAAGCGAACGGATTATGGAACGGCGCTCCACAATATCCGACGGCAACAAGGCATTGAACCTATGACAAGCGTCCTCCGCCGCCAGCAACTTTCTCGACACCTCGGGGTGAATTCCGTTCACCCACTCCCCTCTCTGCAGGGCATCTATAATTTCCATATCCTGTAAAAAACGTTCAATTACACATGCAAAGGTAACAATAAAAAAGCATATCATAATAACTATTAATTTAGCCTGCAGAGCCATACAAAATCTTTGGATAAATGTGGATAATTTAGTAACTTCGCGGTGTATATCGGCATGATTTGCAAGTATTGGCCGCTATGCTGTGAAACAGAAACTTAATTTCCACAAATAGATTACAAACTTATGAGTAAGGAAAAGAAATTCTTGACTTGCGACGGTAACCAGGCCGCGGCACATATCTCGTATATGTTCTCGGAAGTTGCCGCCATCTATCCCATCACCCCGTCATCGACAATGGCTGAATATGTCGATGAGTGGGCTGCTGCCGGACGTAAAAACATTTTTGGCGAGACTGTCCTCGTACAGGAAATGCAGTCGGAAGGCGGTGCCGCCGGTGCCGTTCACGGTTCACTTCAGGCCGGTGCCTTGACCACTACCTACACTGCATCGCAGGGCTTGCTTCTGATGATCCCCAATATGTACAAGATAGCCGGCGAGCTGCTGCCGTGTGTGTTCCACGTGTCGGCCCGTACCATCGCGTCACATGCACTCAGCATCTTCGGCGACCATCAGGACGTAATGTCTGTGCGCCAGACCGGCTTCGCCATGTTAGCCGAAGGCAGCGTGCAGGAAGTCATGGACCTGTCCGGTGTCGCCCACCTGTCAACCATCAAGAGCCGCGTGCCTTTCGTAAACTTCTTCGACGGTTTCCGCACCTCGCATGAGATACAGAAAATCGAAGTTGTTGACCAGGAAGACCTCGCTCCGCTTCTTGACCGCGAGGCACTGGCCGAATTCCGCAAACGCGCCCTCAGCCCCGACGCTCCCGTAGCCCGCGGCATGGCCGAAAACGGCGACGTATTCTTCCAGCACCGCGAATCAAGCAACAAATACTACGATGCAGTGCCTGAAGTGGTAGAGGACTATATGAAACAGATAAGCGCCATAACCGGCCGCGAATACCATCTGTTCAACTACTACGGCCACCCCGAGGCAGAGCGCGTGATCATAGCCATGGGTTCCGTGACCCAGGCCGCACAGGAAGCCATTGACCACCTTATGGCCAAAGGCGAGAAAGTAGGTATGGTATCGGTTCACCTTTATCGTCCGTTCTCGGCAAAGCACTTCCTTGCCGCAGTGCCCAAGACTGCCAAGCGCATCGCTGTGCTCGACCGCACAAAAGAACCCGGAGCCAACGGCGAGCCCCTCTACCTTGACGTAGCCGAATGCTTCTACGGCGTGGCCGATGCCCCGATGCTTGTATCGGGCCGTTACGGTCTGGCCTCGAAGGACACCACTCCCGCACAGATCATCTCGGTATTTGACAACCTCGCACTCCCCCAGCCCAAGACCGGTTTCACCGTCGGCATCATCGACGATGTGACCTTCAAATCGCTGCCTCCCGTAGAGGAGATAGCCCTGAGCGGCGAGAACACCTACGAAGCCAAATTCTACGGCCTCGGTGCCGACGGCACAGTTGGTGCCAACAAGAACTCCGTGAAGATCATCGGCGACAACACCCAGAAATACTGCCAGGCCTACTTTGCCTACGACTCCAAGAAATCGGGCGGCTTCACCTGCTCCCACCTGCGTTTCGGCGATGACCCGATCCGCTCCACTTACCTGGTGACGACACCCAACTTCGTGGCTTGCCACGTACAGGCCTACCTGCACATGTACGATGTGACCCGCGGTCTGCGCGACGGAGGCACATTCCTGCTCAACACCATTTGGGAAGGCGAGGAACTTGCCAAGAATCTGCCCAACAAGGTGAAGAAATATTTCGCCGACCACAACATAACCGTTTACTACATCAACGCGACCAAGATAGCACAGGAGATAGGTCTGGGCAACCGCACCAACACCATACTCCAGAGCGCATTCTTCCGCATCACCGAAGTTATCCCCGTTGATCTGGCCGTAGAGCAGATGAAGAAATTCATCGTAAAGAGCTATGGAAAGAAGGGACAGGACGTAGTTGACAAGAACTATGCGGCTGTGGACCGCGGAGGTGAATACAAGCAACTCACTGTCGATAAATCATGGAGCAACCTGCCCGATGACGAAAAAGCGGCCAACAGCGATCCCGCCTTCATCAACGAGGTTGTACGCCCCATCAATGCCCAGGACGGTGACCTCCTCAAAGTATCGGCATTCGTAGGCCGCGAAGACGGCACATGGGAGCAGGGCACTGCAGCTTACGAAAAGCGCGGTGTGGCTGCGTTCGTGCCTGAATGGAAAGAGGAAAACTGTATCCAGTGTAACAAGTGTGCCTACGTCTGCCCTCACGCCTCGATACGTCCGTTCGTACTCGATCCCAAGGAAATGGAGTGCGCACCCTTTGGCGAAGACGCCACCCTGCCCGCCATCGGCAAGACATTTGCCGGTATGCGCTTCATGCAGGCCGTTGACGTGCTTGACTGCCTCGGCTGCGGCAACTGTGTTGACGTATGTCCCGGCAAGAAGGGCGTGAAGGCTCTGGAAATGAAACCGCTCGAGACTCAGCTCGACGTGCAGAAGGAATGGGATTACTGCGTGGCTTCTGTGGCCTCCAAGCAGGACCTTGTTGACATCAAGGCCAACGTCAAGAACAGCCAGTTTGCAACTCCCCTCTTCGAATTCTCCGGCGCATGCTCCGGTTGCGGCGAGACACCTTATGTGAAACTCATAAGCCAGCTCTACGGCGACCACGAAATGGTAGCTAACGCCACAGGCTGCTCTTCCATTTACTCCGGTTCCGTACCCTCCACACCCTATACTACCAACGCCAAGGGTCATGGTCCCGCATGGGCCAACTCCCTCTTCGAGGACTTCGCCGAATTCGGTCTCGGCATGTCGATAGCCAACGAGAAACTCCGCTCGCGCCTGGCCGACAAGATGACCGCTGCCACCAACTGCCCCAACTGCAGCGATGAGATCAAAGCTCTGGCACAACAGTGGCTCGACAACAGCGAAGACGCTGTAGTGACACGCGAAGTGGCCGACAAGCTCGTGCCTCTTTGCGAAGCCTGCGGCTGCGACACATGCAAGGCTATCCTTGACCTCAAGGGCTACATAGTGAAACGCTCACAGTGGATCATAGCCGGCGACGGTGCCGCTTACGACATAGGTTTCGGCGGTCTTGACCACGTGCTCGCATCAGGCAAGAATGTCAATGTGCTCGTTGTTGACACCGAGGTTTACTCCAACACCGGCGGTCAGGCTTCCAAAGCCACCCCGCTCGGCGCCATCGCCAAATTTGCCGCATCGGGCAAGCGTATCCGCAAAAAAGACCTCGGCCTGATAGCTTCAACCTACGGCTACGTTTATGCCGCACAGATAGCCATGGGCGCCGACCAGGCACAGACCCTCAAGGCTATCCGCGAGGCCGAAGCTTACGACGGACCTTCGATCATCATAGCTTATGCACCCTGTATCAACCACGGAATCCGTGCCGGCATGGGCAAGGCTCAGCAGGAAGAGGCCAACGCCGTGGCATGCGGTTACTGGCACCTGTGGCGTTACAACCCCGCCCTGGAAGACGAAGGCAAGAACCCCTTCACTCTCGACAGCAAGGAACCCGACTGGGACGCTTTCGAAGACTTCCTCAAAGGTGAAGTGCGCTATGCTTCAGTAGTAAAACAGTACCCCAACGAAGCAGCCGAACTCTTCGCGGCAGCCAAGGCCAACGCACAGTGGCGTTACAACAACTACCGCCGTCTGGCACAGCAGCAGTGGGGTGTCGATCCCGAAGTAGGCAATCTGCCCAAGTAATTCCGTTTTCCCATTGATAATGCGGAGCGCCCTCCTGACCGGAAGGCGCTCCGCTTATTTTATTACAGCCCGGAAATGATAGCCTAAAGGCCTCAGGCATCAACTGATATTGGAGAATGTTACTATGTCAATTACTCCCCTGGCCAGGTACGGGCGAGGCCTCCCTCGCCGGTCTCCTTGTAAATGGAGGGCAGGTCGTGACCGGTCTGTTTCATGACCTCGACCACGCGGTCAAACGACACCCGATGCACACCGTCGGTAAAAGCCGAATAAAGATTGGCATCGAGAGCCCTGGCGGCGGCATAAGCATTGCGCTCTATGCAGGGTATCTGCACCAAGCCGCATACCGGATCACACGTCATGCCCAAATGATGCTCGAGTCCCATTTCAGCGGCATACTCTATTTGAGACGGACTTCCGCCAAACAACTGGTTGGCCGCAGCGGCAGCCATGGCACAAGCCACACCGACTTCACCCTGACAGCCTACTTCGGCACCGGCTATAGAGGCATTATGTTTGACAATGTTGCCTATGAGTCCGGCCGTGGCCAAAGCCCGATATATCCGGGCATTTGAGAAATCACGGCTTTTCTGCAAATGATACAACACAGCCGGCAGCACTCCGCACGAGCCACATGTAGGCGCTGTGACAATCTCGCCTCCCGAGGCATTTTCCTCGCTCACGGCGAGCGCATAGGCAAACACAAGCCCTCGCGACTGCAGACTGCTCTTGTAACCCGATGCCCTCACATAATATGTGGCGGCACGACGCGGCAGATGCAACGGGCCCGGCAACACGCCTTCGCGGTCAAGTCCCCGCTCCACAGCGGCACGCATCGTCTCCCACACCTTAGCCAGATACTGCCATACACCGGGTCCCTCGCACTCCTCCACATATTCCCAATAGGTGCGGCCGGTGCGGTTGCACCACTCAAGTATCTCCGTAAGGGTGCTCATGGCATACACCTCGTCGGATTCTGCGGTGGAAGCATTTTCTTCGGCAAGCTGGCCGCCTCCCACGCTATAAACCACCCAACGGTCGGTTACAGCATCAGAGGCATCATAGGCACGGAATTCCATGCCGTTAGGGTGAAACGGAAGAAACACCTGAGGCTGCCACAATATGGTCACCGGAGCCACGGGCGATAGCGTTTCCTCAATCGCCACATCTGTAAGGTGACCGCGGCCGGTGGCGGCAAGGCTGCCATAGAGAGTGACTTCAAAACGCGAAGCCTGAGGATTACGTCGGGAGAAAATACCGGCGGCATACCGCGGCCCCATAGTGTGACTGCTCGACGGACCGGTACCTATGCGGTAGAGTTCGGTAATGGATTTCATAGAGTTGTCTTGGATATGAAAAGAACTCAGCCCGACTTGGGCTCTTATGCTCTCAAGTCGGGCTGAGTGATATTGTAAGATTAATGTGTCGTCTTAAAAGAGCTTTCAGTGATGAATCAGTCCTGTACGTTGTAAAACTCGGGAAGGTTGTTCTTCACCTCTTTGTTGGACTGAAGAATGCCGTTTAGCAGACCGTTCTGCATCAGAGCCTGAATACCGCGGAAGTTATTGTACATCGAAGCGTCCTGCTCGAAGTTAAACGGACGTCCGGGAGCGGTAACTTCAGTGACCTTGATCACCACTACACCATTGTCGTCCTTAAACGGACCTACGACGGCGCCCTTGCCGGCAGCAGCGGCTTTGGCCAGCGCCATACCGCCTACATGCGGATTGGACTGAATGAAGTTGACCGAAGCGGTAGAGGGCTGAACGCCCATTAGCGAAGCGTAACCTGCCACATCGGAAGCCTTGCCGTTAAGATCGGCCAGGAGAGCTTCGGCCTTCTTGTCGTTACGCAACTTGGTAGCTATAGCCGACTTCACCTGCGGATCGGTAGCGGGAAGATAATCGTCATAGATATCGTTGACAGCCGCCACTATGAAGTGACCGGTCTGATCATCGCCAAATATGTGCGACACGGCACCTTTGTCGGCTTTCATAGCCCAGTAGATCACATTCTGGGAATCGGCCAGACCGTTGATCTGCGGAGTGGAGACACTCACGCGGGCAGTGGGAGCCACAAAACCGGCCTTACGGGCATTTTCGGTGAAGTTCTTGGCATCGGTATTGGCATAGATAAATTCCTGCAATTTGTCCTGAAGTCCGTAGATAGTGGTCTCCGAAGGACGCACCTGAGTCGATATCACAGCGATATCAACAATGGGCTGTGCGGCACGACGGTTGTTGATACGGATAAGAGTAGCGGGTATATTGGCAGCCTCGTTGAGCGAATCGGCTATAAACGTAGTACCGAGAGCCAATGTCTGCAAGCGCTCTTTCAAGCCGTCGAAGTTAGGATTGTGAACCGATACCCAGATGCTGTCGTTGATACCTGCCACACCGTTGACTTTCTTGAGTTCCTCCACAGTGGCTTTGGTATTCAACAGATTCATCACCGAATCAACAGTGGCGGGAGTACCGGCCACTGCAACCATGTCGATATTCACCGAATCCACGGCATTTTCGCGGTTGAAAAGTTTGGCGAGGACATAATTGTTATTAAAATTCGATATCATCGAGGCCGAGCCTACAGCTGCCGTGTCGGCAAACTGACGGAGCGACGGGTCGGATATGGCCGAAGCAGGCACTGTGTTACGCTCGCTCATAAATGATGTGCGCTCTGCGAGGCATTCCAGATCGGAAGATGCGTTGAGATCGGCAAGAGTTTCCTCCACACTGCTGCGTGCGGCTGCGAGGTCCTGCTCTGAGGGCACAATGTCAACATTGATATAGCTAATGCTGCGAACCTCTTCGGGCAACGCGTAACGTGCGCGGTTGGCTTTCCATTCGGCTTCAATCTCGGCATCGCTCACTTCAAAGCGGGGATCGCCGTCGGCTACCGTCGAATAAGGTTTGGAGGCATATTCAATATTGTAAGTAGTGTTGACATCATTGTACATGGCGCGGGCGTCAAGGTCGTTGGCCACAAGGGTGCCGCCCAGCAAAGCGATAAACTTGCGGTTAAGAATATCCTTTTCGATCTGACGTTCGAATGCGGCCCATTGCTGACGCACGGCAGTCACGTCTTCTCCGCTTATATTGTACTGGGCCGGATTGGTAACCATGTTGTAGAACTGCTCCACACCCATCTGCATGCCCATCTGCTGGAGCATATAGTTGGCATAATCCTTGCCACGGCCAAGCATCGCATCGGAAAGTTCCTGATCAGTGACCACCAGACCGAGCCCGGCATATTCCTTGGCACCGAGAGCCTCAGCCATCATGCTTGAAAGCACCTGGTTCTGAATGAGAGCATTGTCCATGTTCATTCTGCCACCGGCCGAACGCGACAATTCGTTGACATTGTTGTTCAAATCATTTATATCCACCTTTTCGCCATCGACTTTCACGGCGGTGGTGCCGGGGCCGAACAATGTACGGCCGGAATTGAAGAAGTCACCGATGATAAAGGCCAGAAGAGCCACACCGATAATGATTAACAAAAGCACCGATTTGCTTCTGATTTTCTCTAAGGTTGCCATTTAGTTTGTGTTGTATCTGTATGTGATTGTTTATTTAATTTGCACGCAAGCATGTGTGATATCGCAGCGATACGATGCCACAATGCGATATAGCGCACAAAGATACATTATTTTCCTTTTGATTCAAAATTTTTTAGAGCGAGAATGCGGCCT
This sequence comes from uncultured Muribaculaceae bacterium, assembly GCA_910578805.1. Classification (GTDB taxonomy): domain Bacteria; phylum Bacteroidota; class Bacteroidia; order Bacteroidales; family Muribaculaceae; genus Paramuribaculum. The sequence continues at coordinate 9,971 of CAJTRS010000003.1, forward strand.
TGAACGCATCGACCATATCAAGTTTCTCCCAGGTGAACAACTCCACTGTCACTTCGCGTTCTTCTTCATACTTGGAGCGGAACAGTTTTTTCACTGTCTGCGGAGTGCGGCCGAAATGTCCGTAGGAAGCGGTTTCCGAATATATCGGATTGCGGAGTTTCAGACGGCGCTCTATGGCCGCCGGTCGCATATCCACCATCGAAGCCACCTTATGCGATATTACGGCATCGGTCATATCAACATGCGCCGTACCGTAAGTGTTGACATAAAGGCTCACAGGCTCGGCCACACCTATGGCATAGGCTACCTGCACCAGCACCTGGTCAGCCACTCCGGCCGCCACAAGATTCTTGGCTATGTGACGTGCCGCATATGCCGCCGACCGGTCCACCTTGCTGGGATCTTTGCCCGAGAACGCGCCGCCGCCATGGGCGCCGCGGCCGCCGTAGGTGTCAACGATTATCTTGCGACCGGTAAGACCGGTGTCGCCATGAGGCCCGCCAATAACAAACTTGCCGGTGGGATTGACATGAAGTATCACATCGTCATCGATCATAGAGGCTACATCTTCAGGCAGTGAAGCCTTTACCCGAGGCAGAAGCACATCGCGCACGTCGCGGGTGATCACCTCCACCATCTTGCGGTCAGCCTCATCGGAGGTCATGTCGCCTGCCGGAGTGATAAACTCATCGTGCTGGGTGGATATCACTATGGTATGCACCCTTACCGGACTGCCGTCGGGGGTGTATTCCACCGTAACCTGGCTTTTTGAATCGGGACGAAGATATGTGCGGTTCACACCGTAGTCATCGGTATAAGTCATGGCACTGCCGGACCGGCGTATGTCGGAAAGTTCGCGCAAAAGTCTGTGGCTGAGTTCGAGAGGCAGAGGCATGTAGGAGTCGGTCTCGTTGCAGGCATAGCCGAACATCATGCCTTGGTCGCCGGCACCTTGTTCATCGGCATTTTCCCGCTCCACACCGCGGTTTATGTCGGCACTCTGTTCGTGAAGTGCCGACAGCACTCCGCAGGATTCAGCCTCGAATTTCAGTTCGCTTCTGTTGTAACCGATGCGGCGTATGACATCACGCACGGTTTCCATCAGATCCACATATGCGCGGCTCTTCACCTCACCGGCCACTGTGACATGGCCTGTGGTCACAAGGGTCTCGCAAGCCACCTTTGACTGAGGGTCTCGAGCCAAAAATTCATCAAGTATAGCATCGCTGATCTGGTCAGCCACTTTGTCGGGGTGTCCTTCCGAAACCGATTCGGAAGTAAACAGATAATTTTTTTCGTGAGTCATGATCCGTTACGTTTTTTGTTTGTAAAATAAAAAAGGCCTTGCGCTATCGCAATGCCAAAACGTCACCGCTTTCACAAGAAAGCTTATTTGTGCGGTTTTAGCATTTTTTTGAAAGTGGTTGCAAGCAGCCAAATTTGTCCACTTCTTATTTATGCCGCAAAATTACAAAACCCTCCGATAACCACCAAGCATCACACCATATTTAACACTGTATATCCGCCGGCGGGCACAAAACCTTGTTGGCACAGCACCAAAAAACAGAGCAAAAAAGCGGAGCCGCCCACCATAAAGGGCAGCTCCGCGATATCGGGATAAGATGATGTTTACGTTACGCCATCAGTCGTTCCACGTACAGCTTACATATTCAAACTGTCCCTTACCGACCACCTTATATACTATATCATAGGTGGGGGTGGGATTGATGCCCTGATATGCGCCGAAGTTGATGGTGTAAAGCACTTCAAATCCGTCGATCGGCATGGCATCGGGGTGGATTATCGACAGTGCGGCCGGGAATACTTCCGATTCAAAGCGGCGCTTTTCCAAAGCCACTATCTCGTCATCGGGCATATCGGCATAACCGGCATACTGCGCTTTAGCGGCCGAGGGGCGCAGGTCAACATTGCCCTGATAAGCCGATGTTCCGCAATAATATTCATTGTTGCCATACGAAGATACGTAAGCGGCACCATCGGGTACATTATTCTTAACCCAGTCAACGCATGTCTGGAAATACAGTGTGGAAATCTCGATGTTGCGTCCCACGGGAAGAATTATGGTGACATTGGGGTCATACAACCACTTTCCGCCGGCCTTTACAAACTGTGCGGTCTCAGTAACCACACCGTTGTCCAGTAGCCATTCCGAACCGGTGTATTTGTAGTAATCACAGCGTATCACCGTCTCGCTGCCGTTGTAGTAGGCATAGGCCACAAACTTATGGTCATCGACCTGGGCATACGGGCACTTGTTTTTCAGGAAAAGAGGCAAAAGTGCGGCAGGCGATTCACCCGAAAGGTTATCGTAACGCTGACCCATGGCCTGATAATCGGCATGTGAGAGAACCACGGCGTCATCGGCCACTGTCCATGAAGTTCCGTTGAAACTGTAAAGAGCATTGACATTCTCCGAAGCCACCTCCACGGCGCGTGACCCGGCCGACAGCGATGCTGCGACAGGCAGCTCGTTAAGATTCATTATATCGCACACTACGATGTTGAAATATCGGCCGCCGGCAATGGCTATAAGATAACCTGACAGCTCCACATTGCTTCCGTCGATTTTTGTAAGAACCTCTTTCAAATTATCGGGAGCGCCATACACACTTCCCTGAGCCGCATCGGCGCCTTCAACCAATATGTTGATGTTCGTACCGCTGACCTTTACAGTTCCTGACAGCTTCACATAGTAAGGCTCTATCACCACCAGATTCTTGCCGGCATTCTTATCCTCGGCATAAGCGGCGTCGGCCACAGCCTTCATAGCGTCAAGATCGGCACCTGTGAGCACGGTAAACGCCGGATATTCAACAGTCTGCTTGCCCTCTACCTCATATGTGGAGCCGGTATCGATCTGCTTGCCATAGTTGTTGACATTGACAATTCCGTCAAGCACTATCTGCGAGCCTACCTCTATGTCGGCGAATGGCTCGGTGGGTTTGCGGTACACGAATATAGAACCGGAAGCATCGGTAAGAATGAATCCTTGAGTGGAAACAGCCGACACATAACCGTTAATGGTCACATTGTCGCCTTTGGCGGCGTCCTTGATCACCGACGACAGTGTAAAGCCGGGTTCCGGAGGCTCGGGAGTCTGTGTAAACACAGGGTCCACAGCCGATTCCTCATAGTTGACTATCACATACTGACCCTCCGCGGCATCGGGATACACGGCTTTCAGTATTTTGGGCAGCGACTTCGACGCGGGGTGCGACGGAGTGAAAGCGGCTGTGTAGTCATTTTCACTTTCCCACACCTCCTGATAATTCTCCTCGGTGACTATATAGGTCGGCGCGGCGGCTATTTCATTGATTTCCTCAGGAAGATTCTCGGCCACATTATAGGTGAGCTTTACGGCCGAACCGTTGTTGAGCGTAAAGTACGGGAACGATGTGGAGGCGAGGAATGCCGGCACATAATCATTGGCGGGTATCGCAGAGGTAAAATAGCCCTGGGTACCCAAGGCTGCAAGGGCATCTTTACCGTCTTCTCCTGCAAGAGCCTTGTTGGTGGCATTGGAGGCGATAGCCTTGTAATCCTCGGCCGTGAGTGTATATTCTATGGTCTTTACTTCGGTCAGGGGCTTGTCGGCGTCAAAACCAGGCAGATATTCGTCGTTCCACGAGTTTTCGTCACAGGCAGCAAGAGCCATGGCGCAACCTGACAGCAGCAGAACGCGGTTAATATATTTTTTCATATTATTCCAGTTATCAAGTTAAGTGGAGATTAGAAATTAATTTTGAGCTTCACGCTGTAGGTGCGGCCAAACGAGTAGAACACCGAATAAGCGTCTTGCCATGTGCCGGTGGTGCCGAGCGGAGTCTCGGCCTGTGTTATGTAGTTGTAATTGCACAGGTTGTGCACATTGCCGTATATGGTGGCGTCAAGACCTCCGATGCGGAAACGGTAGCTTGCATTCATGTCGAGCTGGTTGCCCCATGGAATGCGCCACGGAGTACCCGATTTGAGCACCTTGCCGTCCATCAGATTGCTTCCGTCAAGAGCGATGTCGCTGTAATTATGGGCATACACCTCCCAGTCGGCACCGATACGGAAGCCCTTGAACGGGCGGAAAGTAACACCCAATGCGGCTGTGGTCTGTGCAGAACCGCTCACCTTCACGCCCTTCTGCTCCAATGTGGCCGACAGGTGGTCGGGGGCACCGATACCCGATGCTATCTTACCTTTGAGTGTGGCCAAGGGAGCGCCGTTCTGGTTATAGAAATAGCCGAACGCATTGGAATCCCACTGCCAGTCGCCCATCGAGAGCATGGCATCGAATTCAACCCACTTCACAGGCTTGTACTTGGCATTGATCTCTATACCCATGTGGCGGGCATCGACACCCGACAGATTGAGTGCATAGGCATCGCTGCCGTCAACACCGTCGGTGATAAGAGCGCTCTTGACCATAGAACGGTCATACCACTTGGTAAAATAAGCATTGAACGTCACGGCAAGTTTCGGCGAATGGTATCCGTAGCCTACCTCTGCGGAGAATATCTTTTCGTTTACAGCGTCCTTGTTGAGCATATTTGACTTTGTGTAGCTCATGAACACATTGCGGAAGAACGGCGCGCGGCTTATGAAACCGATGTTGAAGAATGCATTGTTGTGGCGGTCAAAGTTATAATTGGCACCACCCTTGATGGTTCCGCCCATGAAGTTCTGTGTTTCGGACCGTTCGTGAGCTGCATCGTAATAGAAGAAATCGCGACGCCACATGGAGTTGTTGTTGAGTGCGCCGGCAAGTACCAGATTGAGTTTCTTGTCAAGCATGGTATATTCGCCCTGGGCATATACGCCCTCCTGAACCACATAGCCGTTGTAGTCACGGCCTACCACATCACCCACTCTCAGTTTCTGGTATTTCCAGTTGGGATCGGCTGCGGCGGCATTGTTGGCCGGCGATACGGTCTTTCGGTTGCTGTCGTCCATATAATAATCGCCGCCGAAAAGATCGGTGATCTCGTTGTTGTGTTCGCCCACATAGTAGCGGAGATCGAGACCGGCTATGAGATTCAAGCGATTGCCGTTTTTCTGGTTAAACTCCTTCTTGTACGATGATATCAGGCCATACCACTGATGAGCGTTGTTGCTCATGGTCATCACCATCTTCGAGCCATTGGTGGAAGCGGCGTTTATGTCCTCGATCATGCCATAATCGACCCAGCCCTCCGATGTGCGGAACTGATTGTTAAGCACACCGTTTGAAGCGCCATACCAGCTGCTGCCCGAATATCCGTCACGTCCGTAACCCGAGCGGCCTCCGCCGGAAGTGATAGAGGCATAGACCGATGTGGAAAGCGTGGAGGTCTCGTTGATCTGCCAGATGTGGTTGAGAGCCATCTGGGGCTTGTGGTACTCGTTATGAGATGAATTGTACTCTTTGCCGTTTTTACGGAAACCGTAGGTGGGATTGAAACGATACTGGCTTTCGCCGTTCATATAGTTTTTAACGTCCTGCCAGCCTTGTATTGTCAGACCGTTCTGATATTTGCGCTGGTCATGCCACTGCGGTGCGCCGAATGCCGTGAAGCCGATCTGGTGGGCATCGTTGATACGCTTGGTGACATTGACAAAATAAGAGTAGCTGTCATAGGCCGTACCCTGTATATAGCCATCGGCCCATCTGCGGGCTCCGAGTACGGTTACGGCCCAACCGTTTTGCATCAGACCCGTAGAGAGCTTAACGCCAAACTGGTTCATTCCGTCGTTGCCCATGCCGTACCAGAGGCTGCCACCCTTTTCAGCATCGATGGTGCGTGTGGTGATACTGATGGTTCCGCCCACTGACGGGGTGGATACCATAGTGGCTCCGAGACCTCGCTGTGTCTGAATAGATGACGCCACGTCCGAAAGATTGGCCCAGTTGCTCTGATATACCCAGCCGCCTTCCATGTCATTGACGGGGATACCATTGATCATCATGGCGACATTTTCGTTTTTAAAACCGCGCAAGCGGGTCTCGGCATCGCCGAAACCGCCACCTTCCGAGCGTGTATATACGCCTGGAGTGGTCTTAAGCATTTCCATCAGGCTTTGGCCTCCGAGCTTAAACTCTATCTCATCGGCATTGATAGTGGACATGGCCACAGGAGTCTCGCGGGTCTTGCCCACCGACTGTGTGACGACCACGTCGGCAAGCACCCTTGCATCGGGTGTCATGCGGAGCGTACCGACATTAGCTGCCGGGGCTACGTCTAAGGGACGGTAACCTATATAGGTTACCTGCAACTTGTTGCAGGTCGCCGGAACACTGATTTTGAATTTTCCGTCAGCATCGGTGGCGGAGGCAACAGATGTACCCACGGCGGTCACTGTGGCACCGATCATGGGTTCGTCCTGCTCGTCCACAACCACTCCGGTACAGTTGATGTTTGGCGCACCCATAGCACTGATGCACGCAAGCCAAATCACACTGGCTAAGAGAAGCAGTCTCTTCATAATGTTTGTGTTTGGAGGTTAGAAATGTGATAAATTAATATAATTGATTTAAATTACGTGGCATATTGATACCTATAGCCGTAAAGTATGCCCTATTTGCATATTTTCACCAATCAACATGCGATTAAATATCTTTTCAAATTTACAAATAAGTTTTTTAACGTGCATTAAGAATGCGCGTTTTTTTATCAACACCCCGCCATTGCAAACATTAAATTACAATCCCTCCGCACAGACCGACACGTAGCCGCCCGCTACCGCCGGATATTCTTAGTCATTCAGCCTGAGCAGAAAAAGAGGAGAGGCTTCAGAGCGCGGCAAAGCCACAAGTTGCACCGGACAATCGCGCGAAGCTATCGAACCGGAACCGTCGCCCACCGACGTAACCCCGGCTCCGATAAGAGCCGATGACACCGCCTCCGTTGCGGCCGCCGGAGTATTGTTTTCATTGCTCAGGTGGCAAAGGAATATATGGCTCACTTCCGGACGATAAACCGAAGCCAGAAATTGAGCGGCCACAGTATTGTCGAGATGCCCCGAATCGGCCTCAATGCGCGCCTTTAGATACATGGGATAAGGCCCTGTGCGGAGCATTCGAAGATCATAGTTGCTCTCAAGCATTATAAATCGTGCACGCCGCATATAATAGTCCACCCGCGAGGTTATACACCCTAAATCGGTGGCTATGGCAAAACTGAAATCACCGTTGGTTATGAAGAATCCGGAATTGTCGGTACCGTCATGGCTCACATCGAAAGCCGTGATCTCGAAGTCGCCGACACGAAACGGAAACTCCTTGTAGATCGGGCGATGATAGTCATTTATGCGGCGCGATATACTGTGGCGGCGCAAAATCCCCGACAGAACCTTTGGCGTGCAATACACCCCGATGTGTGTATGCTTGCGCACAAGCGAATACACAAAACGCACATGGTCGCCATGATCATGGGTCAGACACACAGCCTTCACATTGTCAAGACTAAGCCCGTGGCGTCTGAGCGCGGCCTTCACGGTATCCGTATCGACTCCGGCATCTATCAGTATCCCGCAATTATCATCGCCGATATAAGCCGAATTGCCGCTGCTGCCGCTACCGAAACTGATAAATTTAAGCGATCTCACTTCACGGAGAGCGTTACGCCGGAGTTCATGCAACGCATACGGTTTATCGGCAACAGCCTCCGGCCTGCCGGACAATCCGGTTATCTCAAAATCCCTTATCCGCTCCGGTGCCGGAAATGAAAGTTTATCAGGAATATCGCGTTCGGCAAACAAATCGCCCGTCAAGTCAAACAGACCGGGGTGCTGTCGGGAGGGTGATATCTTAAGTTTCTTTGCCATCGGTATTATACATAAAGGAGAAATATCGCCGGGGTCTTGTCGTAGTCATACGTGGCACGGCTCCAGTCGCGTAATGACATGGTGCGCACGGACTCGCGCGGACCTGTCACATCGGAAGCCACACACAGGCGCAATTCCGGCGACAACCGCCTGGCAAGTTCCGAGACAAGCTTATTGTTGCGATACGGTGTCTCGATGAATATCTGCGTCTGGCGCTCACGGCGTATGCGGCGCTCCATCTCCTTGAGAGCCTTGACACGGTCATCGTTGGCATAAGGCAGATATCCCGCGAATGCAAATGTCTGTCCGTTGAACCCCGAAGCCATAAGTGAAAGCAATATGCTTGACGGCCCTATCAACGGCACCACCCTGTATCCCGACCTGTGAGCCTGCTCCACAGCCAGAGCGCCGGGATCGGCCACTGCCGGACACCCGGCCTCGGAAACCACCGCCATATCATGCCCTTCGGCCATAGGCGCGAGCATTCCGGCCACAGCCTGCTCGGGAGTGTGCTCGTCGAGCACTGTGAACTGCAGACTGTCAATATCGATATCACGGTCACAACGTTTCAGAAACCGACGTGCCGACCGCACATTTTCCACTATGAAATATTTTACCGACCGCGCCACCTCAATGTTGCGTGCCGGCATCACACAAGCCGGGTCGGTGTCGCTCAGAGGCACCGGCAACAGATAAAGCACAGGCGTGGATTTTGATTGTGCGGAATTCATCACCACAAAATTACACATATTTTTTGTAACACACCACACCCTGAGCAGCCAAACTCACTTCTCGTACACACGACGCGGCATGCGCAGGTCATTCCGATGTGATTTTAGCTAAGAAATGATGGGGAGATACGGCAATATGTATTAACTTTGTGGGCTATTTTTCCAATCATCAGTAAATACAGAAAAAGTCACTGCTATATGAATTTCTTAAAAAGGATATCATTCGTCGCGGCCATGGGTGCCGCATTTGCATCGACTGCCACAGCAGCCATACCGTCAGGATATTATGATTCATGCGAGGGCAAGACAGGCCAGGCCCTGCTCGAAGCCTTGTGCGACAAGATTTACAGACACACCAATGTGGGCTACGACGGATTGTGGAACGTTTACAAGAAATCCGACGTGCGCCCCGACGGCACATTGTGGGACATGTACTCCACCAAGGCATGGAGCACCAATTTTACCAAATGCGGAAACTATAAAGTGGTGGGCGACTGCGTAAACCGCGAGCACTCTCTGCCCAAAAGCTGGTGGGGCGGCGGCAAATCGGAGCAATATTCCGATGCATTTCACCTATACCCAACCGACGGCAAGGTCAACGGACAGCGCTCCAACTACCCCTTCGGGGAATGCGCCAACGGATCACACCTCGCAGCCAACGGCTCGGTAAAGCCTCTCGGAAAGCTCGGCAACAGCACTTTCAGCGGATTCAGCGGCACTGTATTCGAACCCGATGACCAGTACAAAGGTGACTTCGCACGCACATATTTCTACATGGCGGCCTGTTACAACGACCGGATTTCGAGCTGGACCTCCGGCAACGGCTACCAGATGCTCGCCGGAAACCGTTACCCCGTATTCAAGACATGGGCCATAAACCTGTTGCTGAAATGGACCCGTCAGGACCAAGTGAGCCAGAAAGAACTTGACCGCAACGATGCCGTATATGGATTCCAGCACAACCGCAATCCCTTTATTGACCACCCCGAAATGGCCGAGCACATATGGGGTGACAAAGTAGGAGAGCCATGGTACTCACATGCCAAAGATACTCCCGACATAATCCAGCCCGTGCAGAATGTGACAATCGATTTGGGTTATGCCGCCGCAGGACGCACACGCACCGTAAGCGTACCTGTCAGAACAAAAGCCATGGAAGACAATGTAAATATAGCTGTCTATGGCAGCGGATTCAGCGTCAGCCCCACCACCCTCACCGCCTCACAGGCCAACAACGGCTACAATGTGACCGTGAGCCTCAACAGCTCCAAGGCAGGCACCGCCGGAGGTACCCTTTCAATAAGCGCAGGCGACCTGGAGCGAGAAGTGGATATGACCGCGACAGTGGTTGACGGACTCCCCGTTTACGATGCCACCGGTGTGACAAGCAATGAATTTACCGTAAGATGGGTATATCTCAACGATGCCACCAATTACACCCTTGAGGTGAAACAGAACGGCCAATCCATACCCGGCTACCCCCGTCAGGTAACAGCCGCGGCCGAAAGCTACACGGTGACAGACGTGGAACCCCTTACCACCTACACCTATACACTCTCGTCAGGCACATTGGTATCAGAAACCAAGAGCGTGACCACGGCCGACATCATACCTTCGATAACAGTGTTGTTTGACGGAGAGCTATCATTCGAATGCACACCGGGAGAGCCGTCGGAAGTAGCCGAACTGCTGCTTGACATAGAAAACGTGTCCGACGACATAAAGATATCGGTGGATTCACCGTTTGAAGTGAGCACAGACAAATCGGCATGGGACACAACGGTGACACTGGCCCCCGAAGAGGATCGCTTCTACCTGCGCGTCAACAGCGACTCAGAAGGCAAATTCGAAACCGCCATCACAATCACGGCAGGCTCTTATACCAACGATGACGCCGAAGCATCGGCCAATGTATCGGCATCGGCCGTGACCGACTTTCTCGAGGACTGGGAATCGGTGACAGACCCTACCGGATCAGTGCCTTGCTACTCCAACACCACGTTCACAGGCACAGCGTGCCGCTGGACAGTTGACAACGGCGGATTCGGCACTGACTCGAAAGACAAGGGATTCAACGGCTCAACAACCATGCGCATGGGCAAAAACGCGACAAGCACCGTGACAATGGCCGATGACAAGCAGGGCGGCATAGGCACTGTGACATTCGATGCGGCCAAATGGGGCTCCGACCCTGATGTGACGTTAAATGTGGAATATTCCACCGACGGTGGATTCTCATGGATCTCCGCCGGCACCGTCACCATAACCTCAGGCACCGCCACACCGTTCAGTCTGAAAGTCAACAAAGCCGGCTCCGGACGCATTCGCCTGCGCCAGTCGGCCGGAAGCAGATGGCATATCGACAACATAGGCATAAGCAACTACTCGGCCATGGGTGCCGTGAACGAACTCGATTACCACCGGTGGGACGCTTTCAGCCGCCAAGGCCGGCTCGTGATCGAAATACGCGAGACTCCTGCACATGCCGCCGTATATGGCATGGACGGCATCACATGGGCAAGTGGCACATACAGTCAGGGCGAACACGAAATAGAACTACCCAAAGGACTATATATAGTGGTAGTCGATGACTTCGCCCGCCGCGTAGTGGTGAAATAATTTATTTTTATTAATTTTGCAGCTTGAAACATAACATTATAGCACAATGAACATATCATATAACTGGCTGAAAGACTACATTGACACCACCCTGTCGCCCGACGAACTCGCAACGGCACTGACCTCGATAGGCCTGGAGACAGGCTCGGTGGAGGAAGTGGAAAGCATACGAGGCGGTCTGCGCGGACTGGTGGTCGGTAAAGTACTCACATGTGTGGAGCACCCTGACAGCGACCATCTGCATGTGACCACCGTGGATCTCGGCGACGGACAGGCCACACAGATTGTATGTGGAGCCCCCAACGTGGCAGCCGGACAGACAGTTGTGGTGGCCACTGTCGGCACAACACTTTACGATGGCGACAAAGAGTTCAAGATAAAGAAATCAAAGATACGCGGTGTGGAGTCTTTCGGTATGATATGCGCCGAGGACGAGATCGGCACCGGCACCTCACATGACGGCATAATCGTCATCACCGACGACGTCAAACCGGGCACTCCGGCGGCAGAATATTTCGGTCTCAAGAGCGACTACGTGCTCGAAGTCGATCTCACACCCAACCGCATCGATGCCGCATCGCATTTCGGTGTGGCACGTGATTTGGCCGCATGGGCCTCCCGGCATGCCGAGCCAAAGGAACTGAAACGCCCGTCGGTCGATTCCTTCAAAGTGGACCGTCATGACGGTGCCGTGACCGTGCAAGTCGATGATACAGCCGCATGTCCACGCTATTGCGGCGTGACTATCCGCGGCATCAAAGTGGGCGAAAGCCCCAAGTGGCTTCAGGACCGGCTCAATGCCATTGGTCTGCGTCCCATCAATTCAGTGGTCGATATCACCAACTATATACTACACTCCATAGGCCAACCGCTGCACTGCTTCGATCTGGCAAAAATCGACGGAGAAAAGATTGTGGTGCGCACCTGTGCCGACGGCACTCCGTTTACCACACTCGACGGTGTGGAACGCAAGCTCAACAGCGCCGACCTGATGATATGTTCCGCTTCACAGCCCATGTGCATAGCCGGAGTGTTCGGCGGTCTGGATTCGGGCGTGACCGAAGCCACAACCGACATATTCATCGAAAGCGCATATTTCAATCCCACATCGGTGCGCAAGACAGCCCGACGCCACGGACTCAACACCGATTCGTCGTTCCGCTACGAACGCGGCACCGATCCCAACATCAACCTCTATGCCCTGAAACTCGCCGCCATAATGATACAGCAGCTTGCCGGCGGGGAAGTGTGCGGCGAGCCGGTTGACATATACCCCTCGCCTGTGGCACCTTTCGATGTAACACTCGACTACGACTACGCCCGGCGGCTCATAGGCAAGGATATTCCCCACCAGACCATCGACTCCATATTGCGAGCACTCGAAATAGAGATCACATCGTCCGACGACAAGGAAGCCCGGCTCAAAGTGCCCACCTACCGTGTGGACGTGCAGCGTCCGTGTGATGTGGTGGAAGATGTGCTCCGAATCTACGGATACAACAATGTGGAGATGGGCACCACCGTGCACTCGTCGCTGTCATTCAAATCCGAATCCGATGCCGACAACGACCTGCGCAACCTCATTTCGGATCAGCTCACAGCCGTAGGATTCAACGAGATAATGAACAACTCCCTGTCGGCCGAGAGCTACTATGCCGACAACACCCAATACCCGCTCGACCACTGCGTACGGCTGCTCAACCCGCTGAGTTCCGACCTGTGTGTGATGCGCCAGACACTGCTTTACGGCGGTCTCGAATCCATAGCCTACAACATCAACCGCAAGGCCGATTCACTGAAAATGTATGAGTTCGGCAACGTTTACACCGCCAGTCCGCAGACCGAATCCACAGCCGAAAAGCCTTTGGCTCCCTACGGCGAACAATCGCACATAGCCATGTGGATCACAGGCGCCATGCGTCCGGCCGGTTGGAACCGTCCCGAAGAGAAATCAAGCGTCTATGACATGGAAGCCGTGGTGGCCAACGTGTTAAGCCGCCTTGGCATCAACCCCTACGAAATAAAATACTCTCAGGGCAACGAGCCTGTATATAGCACATCGCTTGCCATATCCACACGCTCGGGCAAGCCTCTCGGATCGGTAGGCATAGTGGCCGCCAAAGAGTTGAAACGCTTTGACATAAAGCAGGAAGTATATTATTGCGAACTGTCATGGAGCGCTTTGGTGCAGATAGCCATGCGCCACAAGGTAAGTTTCCGTCCGCTGCCCCGTACAATGGCCGTGAAACGCGACCTCGCCCTGCTCATCGACACCGCGGTGACCATGCAGCAGATAGAGACGGTGGTGCGCGAAAGCGAACGCCGCTTGCTGCGCAACGTCACACTCTTCGACGTCTATGAGGGAGACAAACTGCCACAAGGCAAGAAATCCTACGCCATCAACATCACGCTTCAGGACGATGAGCAGACCCTCAACGACAAGCAGATCGACGCTGTGATGAAAAAAATAATCACCAACCTCGAAAAGAAACTCGGTGCCACACTGCGCTGATCACGCCAACTAAAAATAACAACAAACAAAAACATATAAACACCTCACTCAACTCATGGGAAGAGCATTTGAATATCGCAAAGCCCGCAAGCTCAAACGCTGGGGCAACATGTCGCGCACATTCACGCGCATAGGTAAGGAAATAACCATAGCGGCCAAAGCCGGAGGCCCCGACCCCGACACCAACCCCCGTCTGCGCGCCCTGATGCAGAATGCCAAAGCAGCCAACATGCCCAAGGACACCGTGGAACGCGCCATCAAAAAAGCCACCGACAAGGACGCCGGCGACTACAAGGAGATAATCTATGAAGGATACGGACCTTTCGGCATTGCCATAGTGGTCGAAGCCGCAACCGACAACAATACCCGCACCGTGGCCAACGTGCGCTCCTACTTCAACAAACACAACGGAAGCCTCGGCACACAGGGTTCGCTGTCGTTCCTCTTTGACCACAAATGTGTGTTCAAGATCAAACCAGCCGAAGGCACTGACCTTGAAGAACTCGAACTCGAGCTCATTGACTGCGGAGTCGATGAAGTGGAAGCCGACGAGGAGGAAGTGGTGCTCTACGGTGCTTTCGAAGACTACTCCAACATACAGAAATATCTCGAGGACAACGGTTACGAGATTATAAGCTCGGAATTCGAGCGAATACCCAACGACCTCAAGGAGGTGAACGAAGAACAGCGTGCCGCCATAGAGAAACTCCTCGAAAAATTCGAAGAGGACGAAGACGTGCAGAACGTGTTCCACAACATGAAAGAAGCCAACGAATAAAATCCGGCTTGATATGCAAATCCGTACAAAAAGCCCTTATACCGAAATTTCCAGGTATAAGGACTTTTCGGTATGGTTATAATACGTTGACAGAATCCGATAAAAGATATACCTTTGGTACCATGACCGACATAAAGAATAAACAAATGGATCAAAGTCACACCAGTCCGATCACAGTGACGTCTCCGTTACTACCCGACCTTGACCAATTCGGTCATATGCTCAAAGAAATATGGGACAGCCGGTGGATCACAAACAACGGTTCATTTCACAAACAGCTTGAAAAAGCTCTTGCCGAATATCTGAAAGTTCCTTATATCAGCCTGTTCACCAATGGGACACTCCCTCTGATCACCGCACTGCAGGCTCTTAGAATAACCGGAGAGGTGATAACCACCCCTTACAGTTTTGTGGCTACGACCCATTCTTTATGGTGGAACGGCATAAAACCCGTGTTCGTTGACATCGACCCGGCCACCGGAAACATCGATCCCGAAAAGATCGAGGCTGCGATAACGCCTAAAACCACGGCTATCATGCCGGTCCACGTATATGGCAATCCATGTGACACAGAACGCATACAGCAAATTGCCGAAAAATACGGTCTGCGGGTAATCTACGATGCCGCCCACGCATTCGGAGTGGAAGTCGATGGCAGGAGTGTGCTCACAGCGGGTGATATGTCAACATTGTCTTTTCACGCCACAAAAGTATTCAACACCGTGGAGGGAGGCGCTCTGGTAACCCATGATGCCAAGACCAAACAGCGCATAGATTATCTTAAAAATTTCGGATTTGAAAACGAAATATCTGTAGTCGCTCCGGGAATAAACTCCAAAATGGACGAAATACGCTCGGCCTACGGACTCCTCAATCTACGTCAGGTTGACCATGCGATAACATTGCGGCGCAACGTTGCCCTCGCCTATAGAAACGGACTTAAAGATGTGCCGGGTGTATCATTTTTCAAAGACCTGCCGGGTGTACGCCACAACTATTCATACTTCCCGATATTCATTGATGCCGACACTTACGGCATGAGCCGCGACACTCTTTATTTCAAGATGAAAGACCACGGTGTGCTTTCACGCCGTTACTTCTATCCGCTGATCACAGAATTCTCCACCTACAGCGGACTGCCCACCGCTATCAGGGAGAATCTGCCCAATGCCCATCGCATGGCCGACAGCGTAATATGTCTCCCTATGCACCATAACCTGTCGGAGGAGAATCTTGAAAAGATCATAAGCCTGATAAAACAATGAAAAAAGCATTAGTCCTCGCAGGAGGATCCGACCAGATAGCTCTTATATCCGAGCTTCACAAACGCCAATTCACAGTGTATTTAGTGGATTACTTTGACAATCCGCCTGCACGGGCTTTTGCCGACAAACACATAAAGGGAAGTACCTTAGACATTGATTTCGTCACTAAAACGGCCATTGCCGAAAATGTCGATATAATAATCACCGCATGCACCGACCAGGCACTGCTGACCATGGCTGAAGTTTCGGAAGCGTTGAGCCTGCCATGTTATATCCCTTACCTTACGGCCAGGAATGTAACCAACAAGTCCTACATGAAAAAAATAATGAGGGAAAATGGCATACCTACCGCCGACTATCACGTAGTGCACGATATTGAAGAGATAGATATAGCCACGCTTAATTACCCTATTGTGGTAAAACCGGCTGACTGCAACAGTTCAAAAGGAGTAAAAAAGGTCACCGGTGCGGAATCAGCCATTTCCACTCTGAAAGAAGCCCTTGGCCTAAGCCGCACACACACGGCGATAATTGAGGATTTCAAAACCGGACAGGAACTATCGGCCGATTTTATTGTAACCGGAGGTCGAGCCCGGCTACTGTGTGTGACTGAATCGGTCAAGATACCGGACAATCACGGAGCATTCACCATACTGCAAAGTTCTTTTCCGGCATGCACCCGACAAGAGCACACACAGATTGAACAGATAGGCCAGAAAATAGCCGAAGCATTCACCCTGAATGAATGCCCCCTGCTCGTACAGCTCATCAGAGCGCACGATGGAATGTATGTGCTTGAATTCAGCGCACGCATGGGAGGCGGCTCGAAATACAAACTTATTGAAGTGCTGTCAGGCATCGATATAATGAGCGCATACACCGACATGGCCTTAGGGAAAAAAGTGACCGTAAATCCCAGCCGGCAGATAAAAGCGGCAAAGATGAACTACGTATATTGCCGCAACGGCGTCCTCGAATCCCTGCATAACTTTGAAGAGTTGAAAGCTGACGGAATTATTGCCGAATATTTCCAATATAAAACGGCCGGAATGACCATAACCGGTGCCGAAACAAGCGGAGACCGGCCGGCCGGATTCCTTATCACCGGTGAAAGCGAAGAGGAGGTGTGCCGGAAACTGGCCATAGCCGATTCTCGGCTACAGATTATCTCCGACCACAAATCCGACATTATGATCCACGGTCTATACAACACCTCCGCATCATGAGATTCACCGTAATAGGAGCCGGCAACGGAGGACAGGCCTTGGCCGCATATCTGGCCATTCAAGGCCATCGGGTGTGCCTTTACAATCGCTCTGCCGATAGAATAAGGCATACACTTACCACTCATGCCATAGAACTTACAGGGCGTATATCGGGCATCGGAATCCTGGCCGATGTAACCGACGACATAGGCCGTGCAGTGACAGGTGCCGACATAATAATGATAGCCACAACGGCAAATGCCCATGCGGATATAGCCGCAGCAATGGCTCCATACCTTAGCCCGGGACAGACAATACTGCTCAATCCCGGACGCACAGGAGGTGTATGGACATTCCGTAAAGCGCTTGACGACATCAGCTGCACCTCCCCCGTATTTCTGGCCGAAGCTCAAACGCTGGTATATGCGTGCCGCCTGATTTCTGACGGGAAAGTCAACATAATCGGTGTCAAGGACCATGTGTTGCTGGCCGGAGAGAACCGGACCTGCACCAAAGCCGTCATAGAACGGCTACAGCCGGTATTTCCGTGCTTTCATGAAGCAGACAACCTCCTGCACACAGGTCTGGAAAATATCGGCTGCATATTCCACCCGTGCGTAATACTGTGCAATGCAGCCGCCATTGAACGCGGCAACTCATTTTATTTCTACCGCGACATGACGCCGCAGACAAGCCGGCTTATAAAACAGGTCGATAATGAACGCCTCGCCGTGGGTGAAGCCTACGGCCTTCACCTGACAAGCGCCGAACAATGGGTAAGCGAGGCCTACAGCAATGTCACCGGCATGAATCTGTGCGAAAAAATGCAGAACAATCCGGCCTATAACGACATATTGGCGCCTGACACCATATTTTCCCGACAGCTGATGGAAGATATACCTACAGGACTGATACCCATATCCGAGTTGGGAGCGGCGCGGAAAGTACCCACCCCTGTGACCGACTCGATAATAACCCTGTCGGGAGCTCTGCTTGAAACCGATTTCCGCGCAACCGGACGCACATTAGAAAGCATGAACGTCACGGAAGATTTTTTGCTCCGACTCAACAAATAATTAAAACAGCGATGTATCCACCACTCAACGGCAAGGAAATTTTCGGCATATTAAAACCCGCTGTCGATGTCCATACATTGGGAATCTCCATGATTTCCAACCTGCTCAGAAGTTCGGGGTATAAAGTGGTTGTAGCCCCGGCCAACGTAATGGAAGCCATGAACGACCTCAGAAAACTGAATAACACCACCTTGCTTCTGAAATGGCTTCGCGACAACGAGATAACCCGACTTGGTTTCAGCTATCGGCTTGATCCCTCTGACGCGTGCGACTACTTCTGCATGCTGCACCATCGGCTATCCGACAACCATATGCTACAGGAGGCCGGCGGCCCCATACGCGGACTCTTTTTCGCCGGCCTGCCCGATGCCTGCCGGCTGCTGCATAACATATTCTCCGACTCCATATTATACTTTCCTGGAGATGAAAATCCACATGAATCCCTTCAGAGGATCGGAGTACCGGACGAAAAGCTCCCCCACGACATAGTGACGGAATATGTCTATGACAAAGCCCGGTGGGATTTCGCAAAAAATTTCATTGCCAACAAATCATATCATGGCATAAAACCGCCGGATCACAGCGGCTACCCTGCATTCGGCACAAAGCATGATTCGTTCACAGCCAGATTGGAGTATGCCGCCAAGACACACACCCTGCCACTTATCAGAGCGCACGCAGGGCCATACAATCCCGACCGTCTGGAAGCCATAAAAGAATTCTTATCGTGGTCAAGACAACTTGCCGGTGCCGGCCTGCTTGATGTGCTTTCCATAGGTTCCTCGCAACTTACCCAATCACACTTCGGCGAAAAATGGGACGAACTGCCCAACGGAGGCGGCGTACCGGTGAATTCAGAAGTGGAATATGCCATGATACGTGAGGCCGCCAGACCCATGCTGGTAAGAACATATGCAGGAACTAAAAATGTGCCGGGACTGGCGCGGATACATGAGCGCAGCCTCAACATATCATGGCACGCGCTGTCACTATGGTGGTTTTGTGAAATAGACAGCAGAGGCACAAACACCGTGCTGGAAAATCTACGCGAACACATAGAGACCATACGTTACATATCCTCGACCGGCAAACCCCTCGAACCCAACATACCCCATCATTTCTCATTTCGCGGCGGTGACGACATAACATTCATCATATCAGCATATATCGCTGCAAAACTGGCAAAGAAGCTCGGCATAACACATCTGATCCTTCAGGACATGCTCAACACGCCCAAATACACCTGCGGACCACAGGACATAGCCAAAGGGCGCGTTATGCTTAGATTGGTGCGCGAACTCGAGGACGGGAATTTCAAGGTCAGCCTTCAGACCCGCGCCGGTCTCGACTACTTCTCGCCCGATATCGAGAAAGCTAAAGTCCAGTTAGCCGCCGTAACGGCCATGATGGACGATATCGAGCCCGACAATGAGAACAGCCCTGAGATAATCCACGTAGTAAGCTACAGTGAAGCCATAAGGCTTGCCACACCCGACGTAATCAATGAAAGCATCATTATCACACTGGCCGCACTGAAAGAGTACCGGCAGCTCAAACGCAGTGGTCTGGCAAAAGACATTATCAACGACCGGGAAATCAACCTGCGGGTAGCAGACCTATACGACGAGGCTTCGGAAGCCATAAGATATCTCGAGGCCCAAATTCCCCATCTGTATAGCGCCGAAGGATTACATTTTCTCTTCAGCAACGGATTTTTCCCCGTGCCATACATGCTCGATGATGAAAACAAATATCCCATGGCCACAAAATGGCCCACAGCTCTTAGAAACGGAGGTATCAGAGTAATAGATCACAAAGGCGAACCGATCAGAACCATTGACAGATACAAATCAATAATACAGTCACTATGAAATCCGTTGTCGAGAAAGCCGTAGCCGAACTATTCACCCTGCAACAAGAGTATGGCGGCACAGAAAAGCCTGTCAATACCATCACTCCGCTCGTATCGGTAATGATAGCCACATACATGCAGGAAGCCTATATAAAGCAGTGCCTTGAAGGGGTACTGATGCAACAGACCGATTTTCCCTTCGAGATTATCATCGGAGAAGACGGTTCCACAGATGACACGGCTAAAATCTGCATGGACTACGCCGAACGGTTTCCTGACAAAATACGTCTGTTCATACGTGACCGCAATCTGTCGCAGTTCAAGAATCCTGACGGCACGGTCACACGGTTCAACGGCTTGTGGAACCGCATGTCGGCACGCGGCACCTACATAGCATTCTGCGATGGAGACGACTATTGGACCGACCCGCTGAAACTACAAAAGCAGGTCCGGTACATGCAGTCACACCCTGACTGCGGTATGTGTTACACACGTGCACGAAATTATCACCAGAACACTGATTCATATGGCGATACTATAGGCGGACCGGGTGAAAACCTGCATGATTTCATGCCCGACAATCCGGCTCCTACTCTCACGGTGCTGATAAGGCGCGATATATATGAAAATTATGAGCTCCAGATTCGTCCTATAACTAAAAAATGGCGAATGGGCGACTACCCTATGTGGTTATATTTCGCTATCAACTCCAAAATACATTTCATCGACGATATCACAGCCACCTACCGGATACTTGAATCATCATTGAGCCACTTTCGTTGCTATGCCGACAAGCTCAGGTTTGTATTGAGCACCTTGGAAGTCCAATGCTATTTCAATGATATCTATGGACTGAACTATTGGAACTATCACGTACGGTTGAGATTGTTTGCACTTCGCCTGGCCGTTTACCAGAATGACGAGACAGCCATAAAAAAGTGGCGCAAAGAGGTATTGCACAGCGCCTTTGACCGCCGCAGCTCCTTAAAAAACCGATTCAAGAGCCTGACCTCGGCAATAATGCCCCGGACAATGTCACGGCGTTCCAATGCCAAACGCAAGGCCAAATATGAGCGGCATCCATGACTCATACTGCACAATTTTTTTTGCGGGGCGGGGGATTTTGATTAATTTTGCAAGGTTTTCCGATAGAAAGCCTGATATATCCCTATATCCCCTCTATCGCTTATGCACAATACCGTTCCGGCCGTCCTAATCCTTTCCGACGGCACCCGATTTGAAGGCAAATCGTTTGGTTTTCCGGCCTCCACAGCAGGTGAAGTAGTATTCAACACAGCCATGACAGGCTATCCCGAAAGTCTCACCGATCCCTCCTACGAAGGCCAGATATTAGTAACAACTTATCCCATTTTAGGAAATTACGGAGTGCCTCCCCGAGGCGAAAAAGATGATGTGAGCCGCTATTATGAAAGCGACCGCATTCACTGCCGCGCCATTGTGGCACAAGACTACTCGTGGGATCACTCCCACTGGCTCGCCGATCGCTCCTTGGCCCAATGGCTCCAGGAGGAACGTATCACGGGAATCTATGGAGTGGATACGCGCGCGCTCACCAAGCACCTGCGCGACCATGGCTCCATGCTCGGAAAGATCGTTGTGGAGGGTGCGGGCCACGTGGATTTCTATGACCCCAACAAAGAGAATCTCGTGGCCAAGGTCAGCTGCCGCGAGGTGGAACACCACGGAGCGGGCGAAAAGACCGTAGTGGTGGTGGACTGCGGAGTAAAACACAACATTATCCGCTGCCTCACACGCCGCGGCGTAAGAGTGGTGCTCGTGCCTTGGGACTATGACTTCACCGCCATGGATTACGACGGACTGTTCATATCCAACGGTCCGGGCAATCCCGACATGGCCGAAGTGACAGTGACCCACATACGCAAGGCCATGGAATCCCGGAAACCCATATGCGGCATATGTATGGGAAACCAGCTTTTGGCCAAGGCGGCCGGAGCCAGAACATACAAACTGAAATACGGACACCGCAGCCACAATCAGCCTGTGATGCGGGCCGGCACCAACCGGTGCTATGTCACGTCGCAGAACCATGGCTTCGCTGTCGATGCCTCAACACTGCCACCCGAGTGGGAACCGCTTTTCATCAACATGAACGACGGCACCAACGAGGGCATACGTCACCGCAGCCTGCCATTTTTCTCGGCGCAGTTTCACCCCGAGGCCAGCAGCGGTCCCAAGGACACAGAATTTTTCTTCGATGAATTTATAAGCCTTTTATAACCGCTATGATTAACAATAACATCGACAAATCAATAAAGAAAGTGCTGTTGCTGGGCAGCGGCGCATTAAAGATAGGCGAAGCCGGCGAATTTGACTACTCGGGCTCGCAAGCCCTAAAAGCCATGAAGGAGGAGGGCATAGCCACTGTGCTCATCAATCCCAATATAGCCACAGTGCAGACTTCCGAAGGGTTCGCCGACAAGATATATTTCCTGCCGGTAACACCTTTTTTTGTGGAAAAGGTGATAGAGCGTGAACGGCCTGACGGCATACTGCTCGCTTTCGGCGGCCAGACGGCACTCAACTGCGGTGTGGCGCTTTACGAAAGCGGCGTTCTCGACAGGTATGGCGTCAAGGTTCTCGGTACTCCTGTCCGGGCCATCATGGACACCGAGGACCGCGAACTGTTCGTGCGGAAACTTGACGAAATCGGCGTAAAGACCATAAAAAGCCATGCGGTGGCGAGCACCGGCGATGCTGCCCGTGCCGCAGCGACACTCGGATATCCGGTGATCGTGCGTGCCGCCTACGCTCTCGGAGGTCTTGGCTCGGGATTCTGCGACAATGAGGAGGAACTGCGGACTCTTACCGAGAAAGCGTTGTCATTCTCTCCGCAGGTGCTCGTGGAAAAATCGCTCAAAGGGTGGAAAGAGGTGGAATACGAAGTGGTGCGTGACCGCTTCGACAACTGCATCACAGTATGCAATATGGAGAACTTCGATCCCCTCGGTATCCACACCGGCGAATCCATAGTGGTGGCACCGTCGCAGACACTGTCAAACGAGGATTACCACTATCTGCGTAAACTCGCCATAAAAATCATACGCCACATAGGCATCGTGGGCGAATGCAACGTGCAGTATGCATTCGATCCCGAATCGATGGACTACCGCGTCATCGAAGTCAACGCACGACTCAGCCGTTCATCGGCACTGGCCTCCAAGGCCACGGGCTATCCGCTGGCTTTCGTAGCAGCCAAGTTAGGACTGGGCTATGGGCTCTTCGACCTTAAGAATTCCGTAACAAAAGAGACATCGGCATTCTTCGAACCGGCTCTTGACTATATAGTGTGCAAGATACCGCGCTGGGACCTGGGTAAATTCCACGGCGTTCGCCGCGAGATAGGCTCATCGATGAAATCCGTTGGCGAGGTAATGGCCATAGGACGCACTTTCGAGGAAGCCATACAAAAAGGTCTGCGCATGATCGGCCAGGGCATGCACGGGTTCGTGGGAAACCGTGCCGGATACACCGAAAACCTCGATCAGGCGCTGGCCGAACCGACCGACAAACGCATATTCGCCATAGCCGAAGCACTCCACCGTGGCTATACAATAGAGCGCATTCATCAGCTTACCAAGATTGACCGATGGTTCCTCCACCGGCTGCACAAAATCTATGCCACCAACAGCCTTTTGTCCGGATACGATTCTCTGCCGCAGATTCCCGCAACACTGCTCCGCACTGCCAAGCAGCAGGGATTTTCCGACTTCCAGATATCGCGCGCAGTGCTCAAGGACACCATGATCGATGCCGAATCGGCCACACTTACACTTCGCTCTATCCGCAAGAAACTCTGCATTACCCCTGTGGTAAAGCAGATCGACACCCTTGCCGCCGAATATCCCGCCATGACCAATTATCTCTATCTGACCTACAACGGCACGGAAAACGATGTCAGGTATCTTCACGACGGACGCTCAGTGGTGGTACTCGGTTCGGGCGCATACCGCATAGGCTCATCGGTGGAATTCGACTGGTGCTCGGTCAATGCACTACGCACAGTGAAAAACGAAGGGTGGCGATCGGTGATGATCAACTACAATCCTGAGACGGTATCCACGGATTATGACATGTGTGACCGACTCTACTTCGACGAGCTGACATTCGAGCGCGTCATGGATATACTCGACCTCGAACAGCCCCACGGCACCATACTCAGTGTGGGCGGACAGATACCCAACAATCTGGCCACACGTCTTGACCGCGAGGGAGTGAACATACTCGGCACATCGGCTCATGACATAGACAATGCCGAGGACCGCAATAAATTCTCGGCCATGCTTGACCGTCTGGGCATAGACCAGCCGCGCTGGCGAGAACTTACAAGCTTCGATGACATAGACCGGTTTATCGACGAAGTCGGTTTTCCGGTGCTCGTACGTCCGAGCTACGTGCTGTCAGGAGCGGCTATGAACGTATGCTCCAATCCCGACGAACTCCAGCGCTTCCTGCGTCTGGCTGCCGACGTATCGAAAAAGCACCCTGTGGTGGTGAGCGAATTTATCCAGAACGCCAAGGAAATAGAGATGGACGCAGTGGCTCAGGAGGGTGAGATAAAGGTCTATGCCATATCCGAGCACATAGAATTTGCCGGAGTGCATTCGGGCGATGCCACCATACAGTTCCCTCCGCAAAAACTCTATGTGGAGACCATGCGCCGCATCAAGAAGGTGGGTTCGCAGATTGCCAAAGCGCTGAATATCTCCGGACCGTTCAACATTCAGTTTCTTGCCAAGAACAATGACATAAAAGTCATCGAATGCAACCTGCGGGCGTCACGGTCATTCCCGTTCGTGAGCAAAGTCCTTAAAATCAACTTCATCGATCTCGCCACCAAAATCATGATCGGACTCAAGGTTGACAAACCCGCCAAGAGTGAGTTTGACATGGATTATGTAGGCATCAAGGCATCGCAATTCTCGTTCTCGCGACTGCAGGGAGCCGATCCGGTACTCGGAGTTGACATGTCATCGACCGGTGAAGTCGGCTGCATAGGAACTGACACATCGGAAGCCATACTGAAATCAATGCTCGCCGTAGGCCTTGAGATACCGCATAAAGGTGTGCTGCTCTCAACCGGTTCGGCCAAACAGAAAGCCGACATGCTCGAAGCCGCACATATGCTGCACCGAATGGGACTGCCCATCTATGCCACTGACGGCACCCACCGGTTCCTAACCGAAAACGGCATACCCTCCACCCACGTTTACTGGCCTGACAATGCCGGTATGCAACCGCAGGCTCTCAGCCTGTTGCATGACCGTGAGGTGGACCTGGTGGTCAACATACCCAAGAACCTGACACCCACCGAACTCGGCAACGGCCACAAGATTCGCCGTGCCGCCATTGACCTCAACATATCGCTGATCACAAACGCGCGTCTGGCATCGGCCTTTATCAGGGCATTTACCTCGCTGACAGTCGATGACATAGAGATATTGCCGTGGGACGAGTATTGACACAGGATTCAAGAGTATGACGTTACGTGAATGTTGCCGGACAACGGAGCAAAGACTCCGGGCCGTGTATGCCGAAAGTGAAGCCAAATGGCTCGTGCGCATCGCTTTCGAGCACATCAAGGGCTATTCGCAAGTGGATATGCTCATGAAAGCCGATGAGCCGGTAAGCGAATATATCATCGAAAAAGTTAATGAGGTCACAGACCGGCTGCTGCGTCATGAGCCTGTCCAATACATATTCGGAGAAGCCCGCTTCTACGGTCTGAGACTGAAAGTCAACAGTCATACGCTTATCCCTCGTCCCGAGACGGAGGAACTTATAGACATGATAGTCCGCGACGCCAATGACCGGAGCGACCTGCACGTAATGGACGCCTGCACCGGCTCGGGGTGCATCGCCATAGCCCTTGCACGCAATCTGGTGTTCCCCGCCATTGACGCTTTCGACATCAGCTCTGAAGCCGTAAAAGTAGCTCAGGAGAATGCTTCGGCGCTAAAGACCCGCGTGAATTTCAGCACTGCCGATGCTCTCGCACTAACAGCCCCACCACGTCCGCTTTACGACATAATCGTGAGCAATCCACCCTACATAGCCGATGGTGAACGCATGGACATGAGCCGCAATGTGCTTGACTACGAACCTCATATCGCCCTGTTTGTGCCCGACGATGATCCGTTGCGTTTTTACCGGGCCATCGCACATTACGCCATAGCGGCTCTCAATCACGGCGGACGATTGTACTTTGAAATCAATCCCATCTATGCCACCGGACTCGCAACCGAACTGACCGAGACAGGATTTGACAATGTGTGGCTATGGCCCGACATTCACGGCCGCACACGATTTGCCACCGCTACACGACCGGCACCATGAAAAAACCTGTGACCACGGCCAATGCCATCGAACGCCTCGAAGCCCTGTGTTGCCGTTCCGAGCAGTGCAGCGGCGACATGCGCCGCAAACTCCTCACATGGGGCATAACCGGTAGCCGGGCCGACGATATCATCAACCGCCTGACAGAACACGGATTTGTCGATGACCGAAGATTTGCCTGCGCCTACGCACGCGATAAATACCGATTCAACGGTTGGGGCCGCAACAAAATCATCACTGCGCTTATAGCCCGGCGCATACCTAAGTCACACATAGAAGAGGCTCTGGGCGAAATAGACACACGCCAATACGCCATGGCCGCATTAAAGGCGCTGAGCGGCAAACTAAAGACCATACCGTCCGATACACCCCTCCATGAGACCAGACAGAAACTCTACCGATTCGGGCTGCAACGGGGTTACGAATCTGTATTAATCACCCGGATCATCAACTCCCGGAAGCTATGGCTTACTACAGACTGATACGCCAGGCTATTGCCGACATAGGCGCCATGATCTTTCCGCGCCTGTGTGAGGTGTGCGGCACAGCTCTGACACAAGGCGAGGACGTGATGTGTACCGAATGCAGATACAACATGCCCCGATGCCGCATTCACACCGACCCATTCAATATCATGCACCGGCGACTTGCCGGCCATACTCTCATCGACAAAGCCGCCGGATATTTCTACTATTACAGCGGCAACAATTACACCCGGCTTATACTCTCGGCCAAATATCATGGCAGGCCACGCATAGTCAGGCATCTTGCACGTGAATTTGCCCGCGAACTCTCCGCTGATGATTTTTTCAGCGGGATAGACATGATAATACCCGTACCGCTTCATCGATCAAAACTGCGCCGCCGAGGCTACAACCAGAGTCAGCATATAGCGCAGGGGCTGAGCGAAGTGTCCGGAGTGCCTGTGGCCGACAACATATCAGCCTCACGCGCCCACGGCACACAGACACGCCGCAACGCCTACCTCCGCTGGCTCAACGCCAAGGACTCCTACTCAGTGGTCCGACCCGAAAATCTCAACGGCCGGCATGTCCTAATTGTCGATGATGTGATCACAACCGGAGCCACACTGCTCGCATGCTGCGAGGCCGTGCACTCCGCTGCTCCCGACGCCACAGTCTCCGTGCTCACTCTCGCCGTGACCCAACTGCGCTGACTCCTGACGGATCACTGAACCCCGACAAATCTATTTTACAATACTCACCACCCTTTCTATTCCGACATCTTCAACAAACTGCTCATCGTGACTGACCACAAGCAGCGTCCCCTTAAAACTCTTCAATGTGTCCGACAATATATCCATGCTTGACACATCGATATTATTGGTCGGCTCATCTGCGATAATCATATCAGGGGCGTTTTCGCAAACCGACAAACGGCATAAAGCCAATCTCATTCTCTCCCCACCGCTTAGACTTCCACACATCTTGTCCCATGTATAGGCAGCAAACAGGAAGCGGTTCAACAGCATCTTCAGTTCATGCTCAGGTTTTCGGACATTACATGCTTCCAACTGACCATATACCGTCAATCCATCGTCAAGACATGAATATTCCTGGTCAAGGTATAGAATATTGAGCGGTGCGCTCCGCAACACTTCGCCACCCATCGGGTGCAATATTCCGGCTATAATCTTGAGCAGAGTGCTTTTGCCGCAACCATTATCGCCCTTAAGCCATATACGCTCACCGCTGTATATGGATAGGTTCAGAGGAAACTGCTGCCATAGGGCGCTCCGATCCGGATACGTAAAAATCACATTTCTGACTTCGACCAACCTCTTGTTGCCGGGTGAAACAGAACTGCCGATATTGATTTTCAACGTTGTATTTTCGGAAATGGACGCCTGGATTTCACGCATTTTCCGATTAATAGTCTGTAGTCTCTCTTGTTGCACCTTGTTCAGACGGGCTGTCGATGATTCCGACTTGTCACGCAAATTTCCCATAGCAATACGGGCCACGCATTTTTTTGCGCTCTGTTTCTCTCCTCTCGAAGCGTGTTTCTGTTGCCGCTCCATCGTTTTTTGTGCAGACTTTTCAGCCTTTGCCAGTTCTTTCCGCTGATCTTTCAAATGCGCCATATCAGCAGCCTTTTTTGCCGAAGCAACGTCCTTATATTCCCTATAACTCATCGGGTAAAATTGCACTCCCGCAGCAGACATCTCATAGATAGCCGGCAACATATTCAATAAAGTCCGGTCATGGCTTACGATTATGACGGTGCGGTTTGTACGGCGGATAAAATCGTACAGCAATTCCCGGCCTTTTGTATCTAAATGGTTGGTTGGCTCGTCCATCAACACGATCTCCGGATTATAAATATCCAACCCTGCCAAAAACACCTTTGTTTTCTCGCCACCGCTAAGTGCACCCATAGGCATATCGGAAGTTATATAATCGATATGCCACCGGGTAAAAGCCTCCGACATACGTTCCTGAAGAGTCCAGTCTTCGTCAATAAGCGCAAAGTCTTTCTCTGTGCCGCGACCGTCGAAAATAGCCGACAACGCGTTTATCTTATCAGCTATTCCTAAAGTTTCTGCGACAGTCATGTCATTGAATTGTCCGAAATGTTGCGGTACCATGTAAGGGATATGGTTATATGACACTTTACCCGAGGCAGGAGGTATCTGCCCTCTTATTATTTTCAAAAGAGTGGATTTACCTACTCCATTATTTCCTACAATGGCACATTTTTCTCCGGAGGGCACGGAGAAACTTATGTTTTGG
>CAJTRS010000003.1:38962-56492 GCA_910578805.1 uncultured Muribaculaceae bacterium
ATATCTTTGTTGGGGTGTATATGGGACAAGCCTTGAACTTGCAAGCTCATAGTTATTTGCAATTATAAGAATGGAAGAAGAATAAAATAAAGAAACATGAAATCATGACTATACACCGGGGCCTGAATCTATGCTCGCCCTTGCTTAAATTATGATTGTGTATAGTCTTCTTCTTACATTTTTGCAAATATTTGCGGCAAAGATATGTCTTTTACCCGACACTGCAAAACAACAAGACCGATTTATGTTTGCCCGACAAATCTATATTTAACCTGACTGATACTTTTCCAATGTAAAAACAGGTTTTTTTCGTACCTTTGCATCAATTCTACAAACCAATAAACACAAATCAATGAAAAAAGCAATCAAAAACTTATTTTTAGCGACACTTTGCTGCACAGCCTGTGCAGGTTTCACCGGCTGCTCCGATGACGACCCGATAAACAACGACGATAACAAAGGTCCGGTAGTGACACCTCCGGTAGAATTATCCGATGTCACAGCCGAAGCATATTATAAAGGCGATGTATATGGCAACGAGACAGGCAATCTGTGGGTAAACTTCACCGAAGGTCTGACCTACGATGCCGAAACCGATGATTACACCGGCGAAGGATATATCCTGTGCCTTGACTTCAACACCGTGCTGGCATCTAACCCCGACTATGCCACCATTGCCGATGGAGAATATACCGGCTCGCAAGATAATGAAACACATGCGGCCTACACCCTAAACCTCTGCGACGAAGAGAGCTACCTGACCGAATATACTGCCTCGGGAGCTAATACCGTATTCTTCACAAATGCCACTGTAAATATTAAGAAAACCGACAATCTATATCAGATTGATGCCAGCCTCACCACTGAATCAGGCGACAAAAAAGAATACTCTTACAACGTAAGAATACCGGTGATAAACATATCCGGCGAAGGAATGCAAAGCAATATGACCTCAGATGCGACTCTCAACGGGCTCACCCAGGGAATAGCCATATATTATGGCGAAACATTCACCGAGACTTCCGACCTGTACACCGTTATTCTTGCCGGAGACGACTACAATCTCGAAACCAACTACGGCAACTCACCGGCAATCATGCTCGCGCTCAACGTGACTCCCGGCAGTTCCGAATCCATACCCGATGGAACATACACCGTGATCGACGCCGCTACGGCCGATGATTATGAGACAGGCACAGTTCTCAGCGGTGTATATGAACCTACATTAGGCGGTCTGTTCGGATCATGGTATTTCTCCACCCTTGAAGGCTTGCAGGCTTCCATGATGAGCGGCACTGTCACCGTAACCAACAACGGCGGCAAAAAATACACCTTTGTATATGATCTTGCCGATGGCTACGGGCACAAAGTGACCGGCACATACTCCGGCTCAATGTCGTGGGCCTCTGTAGAATGAACTGCCATACTCTGTTACGCCCCTGAATAAAATATACGCGATTATGAAAATAATCGCGTATATTTGCATTATGGAACAGCAATTTCCCTACTGCGGACCTATCGGAGTGTTTGATTCCGGCTACGGCGGCCTTACGATACTGCGCGAAATCAGGCACAAGTTGCCGCAATATGACTACATATATCTTGGCGACAATGCCCGTGCTCCTTACGGACCGCGCTCATTCGATGTGGTTTACCGCTTTACTCTCGAGGCTGTGAACTATCTGTTCAGACGCGGCTGTCCGATTGTGATTCTTGCCTGCAACACAGCCTCCGCCAAAGCATTGCGCTCCATTCAGCAACATGATCTGCCTCATATCGATGCCACCCGACGCGTGCTCGGCGTAATACGCCCCACTGTGGAACGGCTCGGTGATATAAGCCGCAACGGCACTGTGGGCATACTCGGCACATCGGGCACCATACGCTCGAAGAGCTACGACATGGAAATTGCCAAACTGTATCCGGGATTCACCACCGTGTCACAGGACTGCCCCATGTGGGTGCCTCTTGTGGAGAACGATGAGGCCACAGGCGCCGGTGCCGACTACTTTGTTGAGAAATACATCGACAGTCTCATGGACAAGAACAGTGACATAGACACCGTGGTTCTCGCATGCACCCACTATCCTATCCTGTTCGACAAGATACGCAGATACATATCGCCTGAGGTCAATGTGGTAAAACAGGGCGACATAGTGGCCGACAGCCTTGCCGACTACATGATGCGCCACCCCGAAATGGAGCGCCGATGCCTCCGTGGAGGCACATGCCGCTATCTGACCACTGAAAATCCGGCCACATTCACTCATCTGGCCCGGATATTCCTCGGACAGCCGGTAGATGTGGAGCACGTCGATCTATAAAACGATCCATGCCGAACCCGATATTACACTTCATTTGTTATACTTCCAAAAATATCAACGTACAACAGCATGAATCTCAACGGACGACGCAAAAGCAGCAACATAGTTGACCGCCGCAGCCGCGCGGGCAACATAGGTAAGATTGCCGGAGGCGGAGGCATAGTGGCTCTGCTCATAGGCTTGGCTTTCACCTTTTTCGGAGGCGGAGGAAGCAATTTAAACATAGGCGACATAATCAACAGCACCGGCATGCTGTCAGGACAGGGACAGTCTTCGGAACTCACCGCCGAGGACCAGGAACTCGCCGATTTCACATCGACCATTCTCGCCGGCACGGAGGACGTGTGGACCGAGTTGTTCCGACAAAACGGCATGCGTTACGAGCCTCCGAGGCTCGTGCTCTTTACCGGCTCTGTGCAGAGCGGTTGCGGCGGAGCGTCGGCATCGATGGGTCCGTTTTACTGCTCGGCCGACCGGGCTGTGTATATCGACCTGTCATTCTTCAAAAACATGCGCCGAGATCTGGGCGCTGACGGCGATTTCGCCTATGCCTACGTAATAGCCCATGAAGTAGGGCACCACGTGCAATATCTGCTCGGCACTCTCGACGAAGCACATGAGAAGATGAGCCGCATGAGCAAGTCAGACTCCAACAAGACGAGCGTACGCCTCGAACTGCAAGCCGATTACTATGCCGGAGTATGGGCACACCACGACAACAAAATGTTCGGATCACTGGAACCGGGCGACATAGAAGAAGCCGTAAACACAGCTCAGAAAATAGGCGATGACTATCTGCAGAAACAGGCACAAGGCTATGCGGTGCCCGAATCGTTCAACCACGGCACCTCCGCACAGCGCCAACGCTGGCTGCAAAAGGGATTATCCACAGGAAATTTCTCCGGCGGCGACACATTCACCCCGTCCTACTCCTCACTTTAATCCAAGCACACTCCTTACTTCTGTCACTACCGATGTGGTTCCGAGAATCACCACCGGCCTGCCTGTAAGCAAGGCCCGGTCCACACTCTCCCGCACACTACGGGCAACATCGGCCCCGATGCCCATGGAGCGCAAGGTCTCACGCTGGCAGTCAGGAGTAAATCGATAATGCGGATTATCCGAAGCGGTGAGCAATATGAAGTCCGACACCGGAGCCATGACCTGCGCCACTCCGGCATAATCCTTGTCGTCGGGAATCCCTATCACCGTGCAGCACCCCGACAGCCCCATACTTTCGATACATGCTATGACCCCAGCTCCGCTGGCCCTGTTGATGCAGGCATCAAGAAGCATA
The DNA here is from genome assembly GCA_910578805.1 of uncultured Muribaculaceae bacterium. GTDB lineage: Bacteria > Bacteroidota > Bacteroidia > Bacteroidales > Muribaculaceae > Paramuribaculum. The sequence continues at coordinate 42,584 of CAJTRS010000003.1, forward strand.
AACGGATCAGACGACAATATCTCCATGCGTCCCGGCCTCGACACTGACGCGACTGCCCGGCGCAACTGTTCCTCCGGAGGAAGACCTCCTGTCATGGCACTGCACACGGCCATGGCGAGAACACAGTTTTCGGCTTGAAACGTCCCGATAAGAGGCAACGACAGATCCTTATATACACTTCCGCAGATATCGGCATCAAATGTGGTGCCGCCATGACCGGAGCGCACGTTCATGCACCGGAAATCCCGACCGTAAACCATGGCTTCAGCACCCATGGCGCGGACTCTGCGCATTATTACCTCCAAAGCCTCCGCCTGCTGGCGCCCGACACACACCACGCGCGTATCCGACGTTATCACATGGGCCTTGTCGGCAGCTATTTCGGCTACTGTAGAGCCAAGTTCGCGTGTATGTTCAAGAAACACGGTATTGATCACCGCATAACGGTGTGGCACATTATTGACATCATCATATCGGGCACCTTTGCCGCATTCAAGCACCATGCGCTCCACCCCGGCCTCGGCAAACATGCTCATAGCGGCCGCAGCCTGTACTCCCATAGGGCTTATACAGCGATCGGCAGGCAGCCCGGCTCTCACAGGCTCAAATTCTTGCCTGACACGTGCCATATGCCCGACAAACATATCATCGGACACCTGAGTCCCATCGATGCGGAACCGTTCGCAGAAATCCGACAGATGCGGACTCGTAAGTAACCCCGTACAGTAGCGCCCGCGCAAAATGGCTTCCGCCATCACTGCCACCGATCCCTTGCCTTTGCTTCCGGTAATCACCACCGCCTCATCATGCGGACACAGCCGCCTTATCACATCGGCCGAATACCCGGGGAAACGACGTTCGGCATCGGCGGTGTCATATCCGTAACACCTGTCGGCTGTCAGATACGACTCATACACATAATCCTCTGCCTCCTTACGGGTCATGACAAAAAGTCCTCTCTGATCATGGATATGATGCGGCCGGCAACATTCACACCGGTGGCACTCTCTATGCCTTCCAGACCGGGCATCACATTTATCTCACACAACACAGGCCCGGGATTGCCGAATAGCAGGTCTATCCCCACTACATCAAGTCCTGTCACCCGGCATACATCACTGGCTATGGTACGCAACTCCGAGTTGACAGCCACAGCCGTAACCTCGGCTCCCAAAGCGACATTGGCGCGAAAATCATCCGATGAACGCCTCTGCATGCAGGCCACAGCCTCGCCACGGACAGCCATCAGACGCATATCGCGTCCGCGGCTGCAGGCTATATATTCCTCGAATATCCACTCCTTGTCGGCACCGAATTCATGAGCCAATGCATCATAATCCACCCGCGATGATATCAGTCTGATCTCACGCCCCATGGAACTTGCAAGCCCCTTGGCCACAAAAGGCAGTCCTACAGCCTCCACCACCGCATCAAACGGCGGCGAAGATGTGGCGAGCACATATCGCGGAACATCAAAGGCCTCCGAGCGCAGATCGACAAGCTGATTGTACTTGTCAACATATCGCGTGAAAGCACCGGCAGGGTTGTATTGCCGGCAACCGCACGCTCCCGTCACATCACGCAGGTGCCCCCATTTATAACGGTTAATCACAAAATCGCGGCTGCGAATTTCCTCGCCTCCACACAGCAGCCGGCCGGAGGCACAGAGAATGGAGTCATGCACACCGACCACGTCGAGCCGCATTCCCGCTGCCGAGGCCTCCGAAACAAGGCGGGCGCATGTATATGCGCCCCCCATGTCGGTAAACCGTTCTATGATATAACCTCTTATCAATATTCCTGCCAGGGTGTGATACTTATCTCGTCCACGGGTTTGGCGATGAAAGCCTTCACAAAGGCACTCGCCAGACGCGCGTTGGTAAGCAGAGGTATGTTATGATCTATACTCCAGCGGCGTATGCGATATCCGTTGGTAAGCTCACGCTTGGTATGGTTCTTGGGTATGTTGATCACCAGGTCCACCTCATGCGAAGCTATCACGTCAAGCACGCTCTCGCCATTCTCGTCAGGCCAGCACACGGCAGTGGCATCTATACCGTTGTCGGAAAGGAACCGGGCGGTGCCCTGTGTGGCATAAATCTTGTAACCGTTGTCATAGAGAAGCTGGCAAGCATCAAGCATATCCACCTTGCCGCGCACATCACCCGAACTTACAAGCACAGCTTTACGGGGCACGGTGTGCCCTACCGACATCATGGCATTGAGCAGCGCCTCGTCAAAGTCCTTGCCGAGGCAGCCCACCTCACCGGTCGATGACATATCCACCCCGAGCACCGGATCGGCCTTGTGCAGACGTGCGAAACTGAACTGCGAGGCCTTTATGCCTATGTAATCGATATCGAATGTCGATGAATCGCTGCGTCCGGGATTTTCTCCGAGCATAATACGGGTAGCCGTCTCTATGAAATTCTTCTTCAGCACCTTGCTCACGAATGGGAACGAGCGTGAGGCTCTCAGGTTACACTCTATCACCTTCACATCGTTGTTCTTTGCAAGATACTGTATGTTGAACGGACCCGAGATGTTGAGTTCCTTGGCTATGCGGGCGCTGATGCGCTTGATGCGGCGGGCAGTGGCCATATATATCTTCTGTGCCGGGAACACGAGAGTGGCATCGCCCGAGTGCACTCCGGCAAACTCGATGTGCTCCGATATGGCATACTCAACTATCTCGCCGTTACGCGCCACGGCATCAAACTCTATCTCCTTGGCATTCTGTAGAAATTCGCTGACCACCACCGGATACTCTTTCGACACCTTTGCGGCAGTGTCAAGGAAGCGGTGCATCTGCTCATAATCGTAACATACATTCATCGCGGCGCCCGACAGCACGTAGCTCGGACGGATAAGCACCGGGAATCCCACTTCCGACACAAAATTGTCTATGTCATCTTTCGTGGTCAGCTCTTTCCATCGTGGCTGGTCTATGCCGAGCGTATCGAGCATGGCCGAGAACTTATGACGGTTTTCGGCACGGTCTATCGACACGGGCGAAGTGCCAAGCACAGGTACATGACGGCGGTAAAGCTTCATGGCAAGATTGTTGGGTATCTGTCCACCCACACTGACTATCACTCCGCGCGGCACTTCGAGGTCTATAATATCCATCACGCGCTCAAACGACAGTTCGTCGAAATAGAGGCGGTCACACATATCGTAATCCGTCGATACGGTCTCAGGGTTGTAGTTGATCATTATCGACCTATAGCCCATGCGGCGGCAGGTATTGGCAGCATTGACCGAGCACCAGTCGAATTCCACCGACGAGCCGATGCGGTAGGCACCCGAACCGAGCACAACGATGTTGTTACCGGCGTTAAGATCGTAAGGAATGGCATGCTCCGTAGCTCCGTAAGTGACATACAGGTAGTTGGTAAGTTCTGGATATTCGGAAGCCACTGTGTTGATGCGGCGCACGCAAGGCAGCACATTGAGGCCCTTGCGGTGGTTGCGCAGACGCAGCACTTCGGACTCCATGTTGCCCTGGGGATTCTCCACCAAGCGCACTATCTGGAAATCGGAGAAACCCAGACGCTTGGCTTCGCGCATTGTGACCTCGTCGATCTGCTCCACTGTATCAAATTCCCTGAGCCGAGCGGCATATTTCACTATATTGTCGAGCCGCTCTATGAACCAGCGGTCTATCTTTGTAAGATCGACTATGCGGTCTATCTCATAACCCTGCTCCAGAGCCTGGGCTATGGCGAATATGCGCATATCGGTAGGATTTGACAGCGCGTGGTCAAGATCATCGAAAGCGATGTCGGTGTTGCCGACAAAACCGTGCATACCCTGACCGATCATTCGCAGACCCTTCTGGATTATCTCTTCAAACGACTTGCCTATCGACATGATCTCGCCCACCGACTTCATAGATGAGCCGATCTCGCGGTCCACACCCACAAATTTAGTAAGGTCCCAACGGGGTATCTTCACTATCATGTAGTCCACGCTCGGAACCACATAAGCCGAATTGGGCGTGCCCATCTCGCCTATCTGGTCAAGGGTATATCCTAAAGCAAGCTTGGCGGCAACGAATGCCAACGGATATCCCGAGGCTTTCGATGCAAGCGCCGACGAGCGGCTCAACCGGGCATTTATCTCTATTATGCGGTAATCGTCAGTCTCGGCATTGAAAGCATACTGTATGTTACACTCGCCCACGATGCCTATGTGACGCACCACCTTTTTTGCGATATCCTCAAGTTTCTTTATCTGCTCGGGCTTGAGCGATACTATGGGGGCAACCACTATAGACTCTCCGGTGTGAATACCGAGCGGGTCGAAATTCTCCATGGGAACCACTGTAAAGCAGTGGTCGTTGGCATCGCGTATGACCTCGAACTCTATCTCTTTCCAGCCTTTGAGCGATTCCTCCACCAGAATCTGTGTAGAGTATGACAGAGCGCTCTCGCAGTGGCGCACAAACTCCTCGTCGTTGTTGCATATACCCGATCCGAGCCCGCCTAAAGCATAGGCCGAACGCACCATTACGGGATAACCTATGCGGTGGGCAACCTCCAAGGCATCGGCCACGTTCTCCACAGCCTGTGACACCGGAGTCTTGGCCTCGATCTCATCAAGTTTCTTTACAAAAAGATCCCTGTCCTCGGTGATCATGATGGCCTCGACAGATGTACCGAGCACTTTCACTCCATAGCGGTCAAGTGTACCGTTGAGATAAAGTTCGGTGCCGCAGTTGAGCGCTGTCTGTCCGCCGAATGCCAACAAAATTCCGTCGGGACGCTCCTTTTTTATAACCTCCTCCACAAAATGGGGGGTTATCGGAAGAAAATAGACTTTGTCGGCCACTCCTTCCGAAGTCTGTATCGTGGCTATATTGGGGTTGATCAACACACTTGAGATACCCTCTTCACGCAGGGCTTTCAGGGCTTGAGAACCCGAATAGTCAAACTCACCGGCCTGGCCGATTTTAAGCGCTCCTGATCCGAGCAGCAAAACCTTTTTAATCATTGAACTGAGATAAATGATGGTTTGGGGATATGATTTTTGCAAATTTACAAAAAAGTATGATATATCGGATATTTACGTCTGTCACATTTCCCAAAAAGAGACCGCCCTAAAAGGAGCGGCCTCTTTATAATTCATTGACATCGGTAATAAATAATTTCCTTATTTTATACCCAATTTACTTTTCACTTCAACAGTGACGTCGGTCACGTCCTTGCCGGCATAGACCGGAACCGCGTTTTCAAAAATGAAAGTATAACCGCCTTCGGCACCTACCGACTGGATTGCGGTGACTACCTTCTGACGTATGGGAGCCATAAGCTGCTCCGACTGACGCTGCAGGTCCTGAGTGGCGGTCTGACGGAACTGCTGTATCTTCTGGTCAAGTTCCTGAAGTTCCTGCATGCGGCGGTCCTTTATGGTCTGGGGAGTCGATTCCTCCATTTTCTGAAACTCGTCGAACTTGGACTGGAACTCGTCCTGAAGGCTCTTGAATTCGGTTTCGTATTTCTTCGACGAAGCCTCAACCTGAGCCTGTACCTCTTTCATGTCGGGCATATCCGCCATAAGGGTTTCTGTATTGATGACGCCGAATTTCTGGGCAAATCCCATTGCGGGTATCGCAATCATGATTGCGAGCAGTACTTTTTTAATCATATTTATAATTAATCGGTTTTATTATTCAGAATTATCGCACAAATATAGCCCATTTATTTGGAATATCCTAACTTCGAGAGCACCTCGTTGCTAATATCTATGCGGGGAGAGGCAAAAATGATATCTGATGAGGAAGCCCTGTCGAATATGCACATATAACCGCGCTCTTCACTCACTTTCTTAACGGCATTATACACCTCTTCCTGAATAGGCTTCATCAGCGTCTGGCGCTTCTTGTAAAGCTCACCTTCGGGACCGAAATATTTGTTGCGCAATTCCATGGCGTCCTTTTCCTTGGCCACTATCTGCTCCTCGGACTTTTTTTTCTGTTCATCTGTAAGAAAGGGCATCTGCGACTTGTAATTGTTATATAGAGTCTCGGCCTCGCGGCTCACATTCTCCACCTCTTTCTGCCAGCGCTGGGAAAGTTGCTCGAGCTGATTGTTGGCCACTTCATAGTCAGCGATATTGCTAAGCACATACTCCATATCGACCAAAGCGAATTTCTGAGCCATGCAGGTGAAAGCTCCGGCCATCACTGCAAGAGCCACCATGAGTGTCTTCTTGATGTTCATAATCAGGTATTTTTTTTTGGTTTATAATTAACGACGAATCGTCACACATTATTAGTATTGACAATAAAGCCGGATTAAAGTTTAGTGGGCCATACTTAAATATTGTTAGCGCACTCGCGTATCAGAATTCCTGTCCGAGTATGAAGTGGAAGTGGCTGCCGCCACGCTGACCAAACACCTTGTCAAAGCCATAGGCCCAGTCGATACCCATCATACCCACCATGGGAAGGAATATACGGAGACCGGCACCGGCGCTACGCTTCAGATTGAACGGACTGAAGTCCTTTACATCTGTCCAGGCGTTGCCGCCCTCGAGGAACGCAAGGCCATAGATGGTGGTAGATGTCTGTAACATGAACGGGAAGTGGAGTTCTATGCCTAAACGGGTGTAGGCGTAGCCCTCTCGTCCCCAAGGAGTGAGCGCACCGTTGTCATATCCGCGCAGACCTATGGTCTCGGTGGCATACTGGTAACTGCCGGTCATGCCGTCGCCGCCCACGTAGAATGTCTCGAACGGTGATTTCAGATATTTGTTGTAGCTGCCGAGCAATCCGAAGTCGGCGCGTGTCATAAGCACAAGAGTCCACTTTCCATTGGGGTCGGTAAGAGGAGTGTAGGTGCGTGACTTGAACTTAAGTTTCCAGTATTCGATCCATTTGTACATCTCTTTCTTGGACTCTACGGTATTTTCCTGCGAGAGTTTCTGCCAGTCTTTCTTGCCGAAAAGCGATGCGGGCGGAGTGAGCTGGAAACTGAGCGAGAACTGCGAGCCGCGGCGGGTGTAGAGGGGGTTGTCGATAGAGTTTCGTGCCAATGTGAGGCCGAGGACTATGGAGTTGGAAGTACCGTTGTTCATATAGTAAAGGTATTCCCAGTTTTTGAGATAGTACCAGTTATAGGACAGTTCGGTCTGGAATGTGAAGTAATCGTCAGGCCAGCTCAGTCGCTTGCCGAATCCCACCGATACGCCAGCCATCTGGAGCACCTTGTTGGGGTCATAGGCGTTGCTTATGCTGTTCTGGTAATAATCCGATCCGTAACCGTAGCCATATCCGTAACCGTAGCCGTTATTAAGCCAGGGATTGGCCCATGTGCTGTTGTAATACGATGAGTTAACACCGGTCTGACGGCTGTAATAGGCCGACAGCGACAGCGAGTTGGGGCGCTTGCCTCCGAACCACGGATCAAGGAACGACACGCTGTAGGCCTGATAATATCTGGCATTGGTCTGAGCCGAGATGGTGAATGTCTGTCCCTCGCCCTGTGGAATCAGCCCCTTGTAAGAACCGGGGTGAAACAGATTCTTTATGGAGAAGTTTGTAAATTTCAGCGCCAGTTTTCCTATGACACCGGTCTGACCCCAGCCCATTGAGAATTCTATCTGGTCATTGGCCTTGGATTCGAGATTGAATATTATGTCAACCGTACCGTTTTCCTCATTGGGTTCGGGGCGTATGTCCATGTTTTCGGGATTGAAATGGCCGGTCTGAGCAATCTCGCGTGCCGAACGCATCAGGTCCTCCTTGCTGAACAACTCGCCGGGACGCACACGAAGCTCTCGGCGTATCACCTTTTCATACAGGCGGTCGTTACCGTTAATGATCACATTGTTGATACGCGCCTGAGGACCTTCGACCATTCGCATCTCTATATCGATGGAGTCACCGTTCACATTACGCTCTATAGGCACAAGGTTGTAGAACAGATAACCGTTGTTCATGTACATATTGGCCACGGCGTCGTCATCGTCAAGCGTACGCTTGGACAAGAGCTTCTGGTTATAGACATCGCCCTTGTTTATGCCGAGCACTTCGTTGAGCACCTCTGTCGGATATATAGTGTTGCCCACCCACGATATATCGTTGATATAATACTTTTTGCCTTCATCAAGGTGTATATATACATCTACTGTCTTTTCATCGTAGGGCACCACGCTGTCAGCCAGAATTTTGGCATCGCGATAGCCTTTTTCGTTGTACTTGTCGATTATTCGCTTGAGGTCATCGCGGTAGTCGCTCTCCACAAATTTTTTCTGCTTGAATATATTGATGAGCTTGTTTTTCTCATTGGTCTTCTTCATGGTGCGCTGAATGGCTCCCGAACTCATCACTTCATTACCGTCAATGTAGATTTTGTGTACCTTTACTTTGGAGTTTTTGTTGACATTGATGTCAACTATCATCTCATTGGGAGCCGACAGGTCCTCTCGCAGGGTTATTTTCACATCGGCATTGCTGAAACCCTTGTCACCGAAATATTTCTTCACTATGGCCTCGGCTCGGTTAACGATATTCTGAGTTATCTGATTGCCTTTGTGCAACTGCAGACGCTCCTCAAGATCATCTTTCTCACCCTTTTTCATGCCATAATAATTTATGGTGGATATACGCGGCTGCTGACGCAGATTCAGTGACAGCCATGCCTTGTCGCCCGCCACTTTGTCAACGGCGATCTGCACTTTGCTGAACAGCCCCTGGCGCCACAGGCGCTTGGCGGCTGCCGTAAGTTCCGAACCGGGGATATCCATGCGGTCTCCCACTTTAAGTCCAGAATAACCTATTATTATGAAATCCTCATAGTTATCGGCTCCGTTCACCTCTATTCCGGCTATCTCGTAAGTGCGGGGTATGCCGGTGAACAGCACCGTGGGATTGCTTATGGTATCGGCAGGAGCCTGGGCCGACATACCGGTACAGGCTAAAATAACGGTCGTAATTGCAAGAAAAAGCTTAATGCGCATAGTTTATTATGGGAAAGGGGTATGTCTAAGTGTTCGATGATGATTGTATCTGTTCTGAAGTCTTGCCGAAACGCCTTTCACGCGACTGATACTCCATAATAGCCCGATAGAAGCATTCGGCATCGAAATCGGGCCAGAGTGTGGAGGTGAAGTATAGTTCGGAATAAGCAAGCTGCCACAGCAGGAAGTTGCTGATGCGTTTGTCGCCACCGGTGCGTATGAGCAGGTCGGGATCGGGCATGCCGGCGGTAGTCATACAGGCACTCACATCGGCATCGGTTATGTCGCCGGCATTGATCTCTCCGCCATTGACTCTGGAGGCAAGGATATTGGCGGCTCGTGTTATCTCCCATCGGGCCGAATAGCTCAATGCGAGATTCAGTTGCAGTCCCTCCCCTCCGGCTGTAGCTCTGATGCTGCTGCGCAGACTCTCGAGCGAAGCCGCGGGTATGCGGTCCACGTCGCCTATCATATTAAGACGGACTCCGTTTTCTATCAGTCCGGGAGTCTCGCGTTCCAAGGCGTATGCGATAAGATGCATCAGCGCATCTACCTCGTCCTGAGGCCTGTTCCAGTTTTCGGTCGAAAAAGCATAGAGTGTAAGATAACGCACTCCGGCTTTAGATGCCGCTTCCACCACTCGGCGCACAGCATCTACACCGGCCACATGTCCGGCGCTGCGTTCAAGACCGCGCGCCTTGGCCCACCTGCCGTTGCCGTCCATTATCACCGCCACATGAGCCGGCACTCTGTGGCTGTCGATGGATTCCATAAGTATATCTGCTGTTGGTTCTGTCATTGGAATGTGGTATCAACGGGTTTTACATATATCGGCTTCAGTCGATGCGATGACAAGTCACGCACCGCGGACCGAATTCGTAACTGATACCGACTGTAAGCATGGAATACCAGTCGGTATTTTTCATAAATGAACTTTTTATATTGTACAGGTCTGTAAGTTCTTTGCTATCGACATTGTCGCCAAACACTTTGGTCATTGAAAACTCCACGTTCAGATTAAGCCGCGGACTCAACTTGAACCGCACACCTACCCCCATGGGGATATTCATGGCAAAAAAGGTATCGCCTCCGGTACTCGACATCGTACAACCGATACCGAGAGAGAGATAAGGCGACCACCGGCGAAGCCGCTTGTATGTCTCGCCTATACCGTAGGCGAAAAAGTTGCACTCGCCCCTCAGCCCCAGGTCATAGACATTGGATTTAAAAGAATACTGCGCTCCCTCGGGAAGCACATTGTCAAAATCCGCGGTATTGCCGCTAAGAGAGGCCACCGACAGTTTTGCCCTGGCACTCCAACGGCTGTCAAACAGATATCCCACACCGGCATTGGCTGCGAGTCCCACATGCTTGAACATATTGCTCGCGTTGGCGTCGCCGAGATAACCGCTCGCACCAAGCCCGATTCCCACATCGAACTTGTAGCTCTCCACCTGTTGCTGTCCGCTCGCACCAATGGCTGTGAATACCATCAGTATCAATGCGGTCATTATTTTATGAAAGAGCTGCCTCACCATGTCTCTGTGCCAACAAGTTTATATACGGCTTATTGCAGTGGTTTGAAACTCAAGCGGTTTATCACTCCGCGCCATATTGTGTCATACAGCTTGCCGTCGGCGTCAGTGCCACCGAACAAATATATGTAAGGGCATTCCCATTTTTCTATAGGCTTGACTGCCCGGCTCAATGCTACAGGGCAATACCATGCCGGCAATACCTTGGCAGGAATTTCCGACCATACATCGGACGAAATTCCGGGAAGCTCGGTATCAAAAACAAGCGCCTGCGCAAATGCTCGCGGTGACATCTCTTCAGGAAGCTGCATGAGCTGTCCGGCCTCACTCCAGTGCATGCCGCGATCGGGCGACATATATACCTTGGCGACACAATTATGCGAGACATCGATGCCTCCGAAAGCCAAAAGCATCGTCTGCCGGGTCACAGTCCAGTCATCGCCCGTGCGGAATGAGAAGTAAGGCACCAAGGTCATGCCCTCGGCATTAGGCAGACCTCCTGCCGACAACTGCGCCCATGATTCGCCATCAAAGCCCCATGTACCGTCCGACAAAGCACCGGAAGCCGTACGGCCGCCCACAATTATCATCTGTTTTTCCGAAGACCATTCGGTAGAGTATATCACAGCATCGCTCGTTCCTGAAACAGGGCAGTTAGCCGGAACCGCATATTCCTGACCTTCAGGATAGGTCACATGCACATACTTGTCTGCTGAAACATGCCTCACTCCGGCCACCTTGCCGTCCACAGCGCCATATATATGCGCCATCTCCATACCGGTATCCTGCCATGTCAAACCCATATCGCCGCTCTTGTAGAGTTTTTGAGCCGATGTGGTCACAAACAGAGCATCGCCCGAAGCGGTAAGAGAGCCTATCACGGCATCGACCGGCATCGAAACAGCACCGATATCCCATGAGCCGAGTCCCGGATTAGCGCTCACTCCGCGGGTATAGTCAGAGCCTTTCTGCACAAATGTCAGCGCCTTGCCCTGATACAGCACTGTTTTCTGCGCCGTGGGAACCGACAGGTCCGTAGGCAGAGCGCTCATGGCCACACTCCCCCAGCAAAGGGAATCTGGTTCAGATTTGTGAACATTTACAAATATTGTATATGTACGTTCGGCAGAGCCATCGTATGACACCAATTTAAGTTTCACGGAACCGCGGCTGAAATCGATGGAATCATTGGCATTGGAAAGATAGTCCACAACAGTATCCGTGCAAGTCACACCCGGCATCGTCATCTCGGCCTTGCTCACCGACGGCATCGTTATCGACACAGGCAACCGGTTGACACGCGTGCCCTTTGGCAGAGAATCGGCGTTGAACACAGTAGCTTTGTTAAGGTCTATCGAGAAAAACACCTCATCAAGGCCGGTCAGCACCTTTTCATTTTCCTTAAGGCTGAACTTTGACACCATCACTGCCGTTTCGCCGCTTAGGTCAAGGTTTTCATAAGAGTCGGTATCGGAATTACATGCCTGCGTGAACACACCTAAAATCAGCGCCACGAGCATATTTATCGGGTATTTCTTATTCATAAAGCATTATTTTTCAACTTGCAAAGTTAACAACATTTTCATTAACTGATGACGCTTTATAGTTAAATTTAGTAACAGGTTGCCGAGTTGCTGTTACGGACTGTCATTATGCTCCTGCCGTCGATATCGGTTACAGACAACTGCCCCGGAGGTACAGCCATAGCACCTGTACCACAACTGCCAAGCACACAGGGAGCGACCTCCACACGGGCTTCGTCCCAAAGGCCGGCGTTCACTACCGACCGCAACAGAGTGGCTCCCCCCTCAACCATCACCGAAGTAAGCCCTTTATCATACAAGTCATTAAGCACGTTATCCACGCCGGTATCAGGAGCACACTCCACCTGTTCAACCTCGGCGGGGATATCACTACGTGGCACTGCAGTAAAATATACGACACGACGTCCCGGACTAAAGACACGCGCCTTTGGCGACACGCATCCCATTCTGTCGAGCACCACTACTGCCGGCGACCTGCCGCTCCAGTGGCGCACGTCCAAACGCGGATCATCGGCCATCACGGTCCCCGACCCGACCATTATCGCGTCGTACCGTGCTCTAAGTCTGTGAACCAGCAACGATGTCAGTTCTGTGGAAAACCGCTCGGCCGGCTCTTCCGGCCTACGCCTGCGGTCAGTAAACCCGTCGGAACTCATGGCCCATTTGAGCATAACATAAGGCCGATGAAGCGTGTGTGCCGTCATGAATACCCTGTTCAGCGCCCTGCACTCCTTTTCAAGCACACCCACAGTCACTTCCACTCCGCTCTGACGCAGCATGGCGATACCACGACCGCTAACCTTGGCAAACGGATCGGCACACCCGATAACCACCCTTGGAATCCCGGTGTCGATTATCAGCTGGGCACACGGCGGAGTCTTTCCGTAATGCGCACACGGTTCAAGAGTCACATACATGGTACTTCGGCGCAACACCGCACGGTCAGCCACCGATGCCACGGCATTGACTTCGGCATGTCCGTAGCCGAACCGACGATGATAGCCCTCGCCTATTATACGGCCGTCACACACTATCACCGCACCCACCATGGGGTTGGGCGACACGAAGCCACACCCGAGAGCGGCCAGGTCCAAGGCACGCCGCATATACAGCTTGTCTATTTCCAATCTCCGCAACGTTTTATCAGATTGACAAGATGCTCCACAGCCTCTTCGGCAGGAATATTTTTTTCCACACACTCCTTACCTTTATAAAGGCTTATCTTTCCGGCGGCTGCACCCACATATCCGTAATCGGCATCGGCCATCTCCCCGGGGCCGTTGACTATGCAGCCCATTACACCTATTTTCAATCCTTTCAGATGCGATGTGGCCTCACGAACCCGCGCCAGAGTGCGCTGAAGGTCAAAAAGGGTGCGGCCACAGCCCGGACAGGAAATATATTCGGTGTGGGAGAACCGCAGTCTCGCCGATTGCAATATGCCGAACGCCAGACGTGCCGAATCGGCATCGCCAAGAGCATCGCTCTCTATCATAAGCCCGTCGGCAAATCCGCCGAGCAGCAGCGATCCGCAGTCAACAGCGGCACGGAGCATGACATCATCGGCAGACAATCCCGAATACCGCGCCAGCGCCACCACAGGATTCATGACACCCGAAGCCATAAGCCGGTGAAACGCAGCCTGCATCTCTCCCGAATAATTCCCGTGACGGCTCGTCATCACCACCACCTCGTCAGGCTCAAACGGCGGCATATTGCCAAGCACCTCTCCGGCAGTAACATAACGCAACTTTACATCGGACTCATCGGCATATATATCAGGCCGGTATCCATCATAATAATCGATATCTCGATGGCGGCCGACAACCACCGGTTGACCGCAGCCCACACAGCCCACACAGCCCA
>CAJTRS010000003.1:56512-56728 GCA_910578805.1 uncultured Muribaculaceae bacterium
GCTGCCTCCTCACAGGAGCCACAGCATTGTAACCGGGAGCGTAATCACCCGATATAGGGGCGGCCTGCGACATAGAATCCACATAGTCCGCCAACGCACGCGCCACAGGCAACTCACACTCCGGCTCTTCGCTGAGCGACACGCGTATGGTATCACCGATGCCCTGAGCCAACAGTGTGCCGATACCCACCGCCGATTTTACACGACCGTCCTCGC
>CAJTRS010000003.1:56738-82808 GCA_910578805.1 uncultured Muribaculaceae bacterium
TCCAAGATGCAGCGGATAGTGCATATCTTCGGCGTCCATAGCCTGAACCAGGCGCCTCACGGTCTCCACCATCACAGTCACATTGGAAGCTTTGACCGATATGACAACCGCATTGAAATCATGGCTCCGACACACCCTCAGAAACTCCATGGCGCTCTCCACCATGCCGGCAGGAGTGTCACCGTACCGACTCATTATACGGTCGGAAAGCGAGCCGTGATTCACTCCGATACGTATGGCGGTCGAATGCTCGCGACACACATCGAGAAACGGCACAAGAGCCTGCTCTATACGCGCAAGTTCGGCGGCATATTCATCATCGGTGTATTCGATTTTGCGGAATGTGCGCCCGGGATCAACGAAGTTCCCGGGGTTGATCCTCACCTTCTCCACCCTCTCGGCTGCGGCAAAAGCCGCGCGGGGATTGAAATGAATGTCGGCCACAAGGGGCACTTCGCAACCACTGTCACGAAGCCTCCTGCGGATTTCAGCCAGATTCTCGGCCTCACGCACGCCCTGGGCCGTAAACCTCACATATTCGGCACCGGCCTCCACTATACGTAGCGCCTGTGCCACCGACCCTTCGGTGTCCATCGTGGAGGTCGATGCCATCGACTGGATCCGTACCGGATTGTCCCCTCCCAAAGGAGTTGTGCCCACAGGCACTTCCACCGTGGCACGACGTTTGTAATCAAACACTGACATCAGTTGGTCTTGAATTTATATTTCACCTCGCGCAATTCGGCATTGACTTTCACTATTTTTTCCACCAGATTCGAACGGTATCCCTCAAAGCGCCGGTTAAGCTCCATATCGGTAAGAGCAAGAATCTGCACGGCAAGGATACCGGCATTCATACCGCCATCGATACCTACAGTAGCCACGGCTATGCCGGGAGGCATCTGCACGATGGAGAGCAAAGCGTCGCGACCGTCGAGCGACGAGCTTATCGGCACACCGATGACCGGCACAGGCGTCATGGCCGCAATAACCCCGGGAAGCGCCGCAGCCATGCCGGCTCCGGCTATAATGACTTTTATTCCGCGACCCTGGGCCGAACGCGCAAAACGTTCCACTTCGGCAGGCGTGCGGTGGGCCGAAAGAGCATTCATCTCAAACGGCACCTCCATCGAATCCAAAAATTTGGCTGCTTTCTCCATGACCGGCAGATCGGAAATACTGCCCATGATAATACTTACTACTGGTTCCATAAAAAGATACTATATATAGTTTTTCGTTTAATTATATTCTATGTCGCAGACGCCCCACAGGTATGCCGAGCTTCTCACGGTACTTGGCCACAGTGCGCCGCGCTATGTCATAACCTTTGGCACGGAGAATATCCGTAAGGGCCGCATCTGTCAGAGGGTTGTCGTGATCTTCGGCATCGATCACCTCTTTCAGCTGACGCATCACAGTCTGAACCGACACATCGTCGCTCTCCTTATGACGCTCCGTAAAGAAAAACTTAAGCGGATACACACCCTGCCCGGTGGCCACATACTTTCCGGCGGTAGCGCGACTTATCACCGATATGTCGTCGCCCGTATCGGCGGCAATGTCTTTCAGTATCATCGGACGCAGCCTGGCCGGATCATCGCTCATGAAGAACTCGCGCTGGCGGAGCATTATAGCACGCATAACCCTCATCAGAGTATCATGACGCATGTTTATCACCTTTATGAACATCGAGGCCTCATCGCGCTTCTGGCGAATAAACGCATTGGCCTCGCCTGTCTCGCGCCGCGCGACTCCCTCTCCGGCAGACATATCGCCCCGGAATGTCTCCTCGACCTGTAGATGCGGAATGCGGCTCAAAGATGTGAGGGTAAGATCATCGCCATCGGCTTCCACAAGAAAATCAGGGGTTATATGACGCACACGGTCATCTTCCTGACCGCCGATAAGCGCACCGGGTTTTGGATTAAGACTCTTTATGATGTCAACAGCGCGGCGCATCGACTCCACGTCGGCTCCCGTGAGCGAACGCAGACGGTCAAAGTGCATCAGCGAGAACAGATCGAAATAATCGCGTATGATCTCCGTGGCCAGACGGGTATCGTCTGTCGCCGGCCGGCGCTGAAGCTGAAGCAACAGACTGTCGCGCAGATCCACCGCGCCGATACCCGGCGGATCAAGACTCCGCACGGCGTCCCACACCCTGCGCACATCGGACTCATCGGCCTCCAAGCCCCATTGTATAGCCATATCATCGGTCAATGCTCTGAGTGTGCGGGTCATATACCCGTTGTCATCGATATTGCCCGTTATATATCGGGCTATCTCCATATCATTGTCGGTAATGGCTGCATTTTGTGCCAGCTGCCCCATGAGGTAGTCCATAACGGATTCACCGCGCTCCACAGCCAATGGCTCGTAATAAGGCTCGTCGGCGGCACGATTGCGTGCCTCGAGACGATAAAACGGAATGTCGTCCTCTGACCGGTAATCGGCCAGTTGCAACTGCTCGGCGCTCTCGTTGTAGTCATCGGCATCGGCCACATGCTCACCGGAAGTATCCGCTTCCAGAGCCGGATTCTCATCGAGCGCTCGGCGCACCTCGTCCTCCGCCTCCGGGCCTGTCATCTCCAGCACACGCACAAACTGCAACTGCATGGGAGAGAGCGTCTGCTGCTGCCGCTGGTTTATCGATAATTTCAGAGATTCGTCCATAGGATAAACGGCTGTGACCTCAGGATAGAGGTTGTCATATTATCGGTAAAATTACAACAAAAATCCCAACATGATAAGGAGTGCGCATAATTTTTCACACAAATTTACGTCTAATAAGAAATAATCGAAACACTCACACCGAATCAACCGTTATCAGCATATACCCGTATTCAACCCCATGTTTTCAAGTATCTTTTTTCTTATCATAGGCCTCGTACTAATTATAGGAGGGGCATCGTTTCTCACCGACGGGGCTTCGGCTATAGCCCGACGCCTGGGCATGTCGGACCTTGTGGTCGGGCTCACCATCGTGGCGTTCGGCACATCGGCACCGGAACTTGTCATAAGCCTTATCTCGGCGATGAACGGCAGTTCGGAACTGGCCGTGGGCAACGTTGTGGGCAGCAACATATTCAACATTCTCGTCATAGTGGGTATAACAGCCATGGTTATGCCGATGAAGATACAACGGAGCATAATGACCAACGAGATTCCACTGGTCGTACTCTCGTCATTAGTGCTACTGATCATGGCCAACACCCCGATTCTCGACGGAGCCGGACAGGCAGGCATATCAAGGAGCGACGGACTCATACTGCTGCTGTTTTTCCTGATCTTCATGCGCTACACTTTCTCACAGGCCAGAATATCTCCGGAAAGCAAACCTCGGAATGACACACGGCAACAGTCGCCCTTATGGAAATCAACGGCATATGTAACAGGCGGATTGGCGGCACTCGTATATGGTGGCGACAGATTTGTGGCCGGGGCTTCCGACATTGCAGCAGCCATGGGCGTGAGCGAGGCCATAATCGGCCTGACCATAGTATCGACAGGCACCTCGCTGCCCGAACTCGCCACATCGGTCACGGCGGCCATAAAGGGCAATTCCGGCATAGCCATAGGCAACGTGATAGGCAGCAACATATTCAACATATTCCTTGTGCTCGGAGCTTCGGCCACATGCACGCCATTGCAGCTCGGCGACATAAACAATGCCGATCTGCTCACCCTCACGGGTGCCTCTGTACTGTTCTGGATATTCGGCTGGCTGTTCCGCCGGCGCACCATCACCCGTGGAGAAGGAGCCGTGCTCACACTTGCCTATATAGGTTATATCGCCTACCTTATAATGGGCGTTAAATAATTTTTTCTTACTTTTGTCGAATAATCACAACCACATGGACAAAGACACTGACTCATTATATGTAATCACCGCCCGAGGAGGGAGCAAGGGGATACCGCGCAAGAACATCAAGCCGCTCGGAGGCAAGCCTCTGATCCTATACTCCATAGAGATGGCACGCCTGTTTGCGCCCGACGACCGCATAATCGTGAGCACCGAGGACGAGGAGATAGCCGAGATATCCCGCTCCACCGGATTGCCCGTACCCTACATGCGCCCCATGCACCTTGCCGGCGACCATGTAGGCTCGCGCGAGGTCATCATCGATGTGATGGACTACGCCGACGCCCACGGTATAACATATGACAAAGTGTGCCTGCTGCAGCCCACATCTCCGTTGCGCACGGCGGCCGATGTGCGGGCATGCCTCGACCTTTACACCCCCGATGTGGATATGGTGACCACGGTAGTGACTGCGGCAGCCAACCCTTATTACGATTGTTTCGAGACCGATTCCGCCACCGGATTCATGCGTATATCCAAAGGTGACGGCCTATATACCCGACGCCAGGACGCCCCTCAGGTGGTGCAGACCTCCGGCTCGGTATATGTGTTCAACCCAAAGTCGCTGCGCGAGAAGCGGCTCGGCGAGATGACCCGCCGCAAGGCATGTGTGGTTGATAGCACCACAAGTGTGGACCTGGACACCCCGTTTGACTGGGCCGTAGCCGAAACCGTGCTGCGCATGCGCCAACAACCCACCGACTGAATACGTTGCACCCGAATAGCGCATTCACCCACCCGAAAACCAACACTTAACAGATTATGGCCGATTCCAACTTCATAGACTACGTAAAGATACATTGCCGCTCGGGAAAGGGCGGTGCCGGTTCCAGACATTTCTACAGAGCCAAATATGTGCCCAAAGGAGGACCCGACGGCGGTAACGGAGGCCGGGGAGGCCACGTGATACTCAGGGGCAACAAACAGATGTGGACACTGCTGCCGCTGAAGTTCAACCGCCACGTATTCGCAGGCAACGGCCAGAGCGGTTCGGGCGGCAGAAGCTTCGGAAAGGACGGAGAGGACGCCTATATAGAAGTGCCCTGCGGAACTGTGGTGTTCGATGCCGAGACCGGTGAATTTCTGTGTGAGGTAAACGACGACGGCGAAGAGGTGAAACTTCTGCGCGGCGGCCGTGGCGGTCTTGGAAACTGGAATTTCAAGAGTGCCACAAACCGCACCCCACGCTACGCACAGCCAGGTGAACCCGCCATAGAGCGCACAGTGATTCTGGAGCTCAAACTACTTGCCGATGTGGGTCTTGTAGGATTTCCCAACGCCGGCAAATCGACACTGCTCTCGGCTCTCTCTGCGGCAAAACCGAAGATAGCCGACTATCCGTTCACCACCATGGAACCTCAGCTCGGCATAGTGTCATACCGCGACAACCGCTCTTTTGTCATGGCCGACATTCCGGGCATTATAGAGGGCGCGAGCGAAGGCCGCGGACTCGGACTGCGGTTCCTGCGCCACATAGAGCGCAATGCGGTGCTCTTGTTCATGGTGCCGGCCGATGCCGAGGACATAGCCGCCGAATACCGCGTGCTGCTGTCGGAACTCGAGAAATTCAACCCGCAGCTCATGGACAAACAGCGCGTGCTTGCCATATCCAAGAGCGACATGCTCGACGACGAACTGATCTCCGAGATCGAACCCACGCTTCCCGACGATATCCCCCACGTATTCATATCGGCAGTGACCGGAACAGGACTGACACAGCTGAAAGACATACTCTGGGGAGCGATAACCGACGAACGCAATCAGATAGCCACACCGTCCATAACACACCGACCGCTCGACGGACACCACCGCGTAAGAGAGGAGGACGAGTTCATATTCGACACACCGGAAATTCCCGCCGAAGAAGAATGCGACGAGGACTTCGACGAGGATTTCGATGATATGGACTATGACGCAAGCTGGGACATGGAGATGCCGGAATATGACCCCCGCAAAGACTGACCTGCCTTTAGGCAAGGGCATAACGGCTTTCAGCACCCTCCGCGACACTGACTCTCCGGATCAACCATATTCAGGATTCAACGCATGCCACTACACCGGTGACACACCCAGTCATGTGGATCAATGCCGCTCCGCATTGTGCCACACTCTCTCCATCAACCCCGAGAGGCTTATAATACCCACACAGACTCATTCGGACAATGTAACGGTAATCGACAGCATTCCGGTTGCCCCCGAAACCATCGACAACACCGATGCACTTGTAACCGGCATTCCGGGGGTGGCGCTGTGTATCAACACTGCCGACTGCGCCCCGATACTCATGGCCGACCCCGAGGCCGGAGTGATAGCGGCGGTCCATAGCGGCTGGCGCGGCACAGTCCAGAAGATTACCGGAAAAACTGTCAGAAAAATGATAGAACTCGGAGCCGATGCCAACCGCATAAAAGTGGCAGCAGGTCCTATGATATGTAATGACTGCTTCGAGGTAGGCCCCGAGGTGGCTGAAGAGTTCGAAAGGATATTCCCTCAGGGCGGCACAGTCGATTACTCACGAATCAAACCGCACATCGATCTGTTCAAGGCAATAACCATCACACTTACCGATTCCGGGATTAAAAAATGCAATATTTCGCCGCCTGTGGCATGCTCCCGATGCTCGTACCGCAATTATTTCTCGGCACGCCGCATGGGCACTCTGTCTGGCCGCACCCTGTCGGCCATCATATGTCGCGGAGCTGACGGCGGGCAAAAGCGTCGATGAAACTGCCCGGAGTGGCGTTGTATATCTCCACCCCGCGGCCGCGGGCATACTTCTCTATATCGAAATATGACTTGAACGCCACATGGAAGCTATACATTATCTCATGCAACCTGACATTGCGGTATATAGCCGCCACTCGGTCAAGTTCCTTCCGGTCATCGGTATAGAAATGAGGCTGAATGCTCACCACCTCATTACGGTCGTTGACCTCCAGTGTACGTGACCACGAATGGTCGGCACCGGTGATAAAAATCCGCCTATAACCGAGCTGCATGCCGAGCATTATCGACGGAATGAGCACATTGCGGGGACGCGGCATTCCCAACCCCCAGTCATACATCTTATGACGGAACCATCTGAATCCACCCACTCCCACCGGATTGAACTTGCGGATATCCACACGCCTCCTTACCTCTTCAGGCACACGGCTCGCCTCAGCAGCGGGCAAAAACAGAGTCATTCGCCAAGTGACCACACTGCCCAGATTCCACCACAAAGTCTTCACATTGTCATCGGGATTCTCCTTGAAAAAGGCCGGATCGACCAACACATAGTAACGCGGCTTCAACGAGAGAAATTCAGGAGTATTAGCGGCAAAATTCACAGCAAGAAGCGGATACCTGACAAGCAGATCGGGATAATCCGATATGGTGTCGCGCAACGAGGGACCGTTGCCGAGAATTATGAGAGAATCGGCCATGGCAACATCACGCTTCCCAACCGTGGTGCGGCGCGACTGTACAGCCATCTTCACCAAACTTTTCAGAGTGGCGCCTAACGAAGCCGACCACCCGGATATTCCTTTAACCATAAGATTCCTGATTACAATTATTTCACAAAAGTATAAAAAACCGCGTGCCGTAAATCCGATTTGCAAAAAAAATGCACAATAATTAAATTTGCACATTCCAATCAGCATATCCGCATGCCCCAGAACCGACCTCTGCAAATAGATGTAGCCACAGTGCTGCAACAAAAACTGCCGCGCCATTACCGATACATACCGCGCTTCATCATAAAATGGATCGAACGCACCATCTGCCAGCGTCAGATGAACGAATTCCTGCGGCTCCACGGACATCTGCGCGATGCCGAAATATGCCGTGCGCTCATAGACCACCTGCACATAAGTTACAGCACAGATGGCGAATACCGACTGCCTGCCGATCCACGGGTGATCATATCATGCAACCACCCCTTGGGGGGACTCGACGGCATAATACTCATAGACCTGTTCACACGCCATTACGGCCGCAGGGTGCGCGTACTTGTCAATGACCTGCTCATGGCCGTGGAACCGCTCGGCGGTGTCTTCCTTCCCATCAACAAGCACGGACATCAGTCACGCGAAGCTTCCAGGGCCATCGACGAAGCATTTTCCGGCGATGATCCCATAATCATGTTTCCGGCCGGCTTGGTGTCACGTAAAGGCAAAAAAGGAGCCATAGCCGATCTCACCTGGCAGAAAACATTCATAAATAAAGCCATCAGATACCGGCGCGACATAATTCCGGCACATTTTAGCGGCACTAACTCAAAGTTTTTTTATAATTTTGCAAAGTTCAGGGCGCTTCTGGGCATAAAACTCAACATAGAAATGGTGAGACTGCCCCGTGAAATGTTTCTGAGCGAAGGCCGCTCCTACCGCATCAGTATCGGCGACCCGATAAACTGGCAGTCATTGCGCGGCGGGACAGCCGCTTCCGATGAGGCCATGCGGCTGCGCAGCATAACCTACGGACTCGTCTCCGGACGCAAGTAGCCCGCACCACAAAGAATAACCCCGGCAAGCACCGACCCCTCATGAATGAAAGAATAATCGATCCCATAGATATCGGACTTATAGAATCCGAACTCACTGCCGACACACTTCTGCGACACACCAACAAAGGAGGCAACCACATCTACGTGGTGGAGGCCGACAAGGCACCCAATGTGATGCGCGAGATAGGCCGCCTGCGCGAGATAGCATTCCGTGCCGCCGGTGGAGGCACAGGAAAGGATTGCGACATAGACCTCTATGACACAATGACACCTCCATGCAGGCAGCTTATAGTATGGGACCCAGATTCGAAACTCATACTCGGAGGCTACCGGTTCATTACAGGCAGCAATATAAGGATAAACCCTGACGGCACCCCGCGCATAGCCACCGCCCACATGTTCAGGTTTTCCGACCGTTTCATCAACGAATTTCTCCCCTCCACCATAGAACTCGGACGCTCTTTTGTGAGGCTTGAATACCAGTCGTCAAGAGCCGGAGCCAAAGCGCTATATGTGCTTGACAACCTTTGGGACGGCCTGGGCGCGCTCACTGTGATACACCCTGAGATCAGGTACTTCTTCGGCAAAGTGACCATGTATCCCAACTACTCCCGCGAGTGCCGCAACATGATCCTATATTTCCTCGAGAAGCACTTCCCGGACCGTGACAATCTTGTAACACCCATATCCCCCCTCCGCACCGACATGGACGTGGAGCGCATGGCCGCCATGTTTACAGGTAACTCTTTCGCCGACGACTACAAGACTCTCAACAAGGTCGTCAGAAGCTACGGACTCAACATACCGCCTCTGGTCAACGCCTACATGAGCCTGTCACCCTCCATGCGCACATTCGGCACGGCCATCAATGATGAATTCGGCGATGTCGAGGAGACCGGAATTTTCATAGCATTCTCAGATATCCTCGAAGAGAAGAAAAAACGCCATATAAGCACATTCACCCAGAATATCATACAATAATCACCCCAGCATCATATCCACCCTTAATATCATATGACAGAAACATTCTCTCCATACCGCCACGGGGCGCGATGCGGATTACCGCTCGGATTATACATAGGCGCACTTTTCGTAGGCGCCGCCCTGTCCGGACGCATTCCCCTGCTCGGAATCATAGCTTTAGGCATGATAGCCTGCGTACCGTTCTTAGCCTATCGCATTATCGGCAAAAGCATGGAATCATCGGGACGCACGGCACGTATATCCACACTGTGGCTATCGGGCATCGTGGCATTCGCCGGCGCGGCAGCCATAGCGGGTGCCATTATGATGATATATTTCCGATGGCTTGACCCCACATACATCTACGACCGTCTGTCGGAAGCCGCCACATTGTTTCTCAACAGCCCGTCGCCGGCCATGCAGCAGATGGCGCAGACCACACAGGCCATGATCGACGACAACAACATACCGACCGCGGGCGATTTCACCATATCACTGATGTGGCTTATTACATTCTGCGGCACCATACTTTCAGGAATAATATCCCTCATATTACGGATCAGACACATTGTGCCCGACCACCGCGGGAAACTAACCAGACCCTAAAACCCCAAGCCAATTCCGATGGACATATCTATAGTCATACCCCTTTACAACGAAGCCGAATCACTGCCTGAACTCGAGCAGTGGATAGCCCGCGTCATGAAAGATAACGGATTCACTTACGAAATCCTGTTTATCAACGACGGCAGCACCGATGATTCATGGGAGGTGATAAAACGCCTCAGCCGGGAGAATCCATCGGTAAAAGGCATCTGCTTCAGACGTAACTACGGTAAATCGCCGGCACTCAACACAGGCTTCCTTCACGCCAAAGGAAAAGTGGTGATAACCATGGACGCCGACCTTCAGGACAGTCCCGACGAGATACCCGAACTATACCGCATGATCACAGCCGAAGGCTACGACTTGGTGAGCGGCTGGAAAAAGAAACGCTACGATCCGCTGTCGAAAACCATACCTACAAAACTATTCAATGCCGTGGCACGCAAGGTGAGCGGCATAAAGAACCTCCATGACTTCAACTGCGGACTTAAAGCCTACCGCGGCAACGTGGTTAAACACATAGAAGTCTATGGCGACATGCACCGTTACATACCGTTTTTGGCCAAAAACGCCGGTTTCAACAAGATCGGGGAGAAAGTGGTGCACCATCAGGCGCGTAAATACGGCAAAACCAAATTCGGGCTCGACAGATTTGTCAACGGATATCTCGATCTTGCCACCCTGTGGTTCACCAACAAGTTCGGAGCCAAGCCAATGCACTTCTTCGGCCTGCTCGGAAGCCTGATGTTTGTGTTCGGTCTCATATCCACAGCAGTGGTAGGTATCATGAAACTTTATCACATGTATTCCGGACACGCCTACTCGTTAGTCACCGACTCCCCATACTTCTATCTGTCGCTCATACTCATGGTACTCGGCACACAGCTGTTCCTCACCGGATTCATTGGCGAACTCATAGTGCGCAACTCACAGCGGCGCAACCATTACGAAATAGAAGAAGAACTCAACATATAAGTTAATCATGACCACACTACACGATATCCAGTCGCTCGCAATGCAGCGGTTTTCATGCCGCAGATACATATCTCGCGAAATTTCCGATGACACCCTGATCGGGCTGTTGGAATGCGCACGCATAGCCCCGTCGGCCTGCAACAAGCAGCCATGGCGTTTTGTAATCGTCAACACCCCGGAGCTGCGAAGCGAAATTCTCCGGAGCTATCCCCGCGAATGGCTCGAGAATGTTCCGGCATTCATAGTGGCCTGCGGTGACCATTCCGAGGCATGGCATAGAGCCGACGGCAAGGACCACACCGACATTGACATAGCCATAGCGGTGGAGCACATATGCTTAGCGGCCACTGCCGCCGGACTGGGAACCTGCTGGATATGCAATTTCGATGCGGAGATTCTCGGTAAGGCTCTCAACTGCCCCGAACATATCGAACCGATAGCCATAATACCGGTGGCTTATCCCGACCCGGAATTACAGCAACCCGAGAAAAAACGCAAACCACTCGAAGAGATTGTGCGATGGGGAAAATTCTGACCATAGCGGTCACCGGAGTCTCCGGCATGTTCTGCTGCAGCTGTAACTCCACCGGTTGTACCGACAACCAGAATTCGCTGCCGTTAGCCGGATTCTACGCCTACGACACAGAAAAATCCATCACGGTTAAAGGATTGGAAATCGGCGGAGTAGATGCACCTAACGACTCGCTTCTATATACCTCCGGACTATCGCTGTCGGAAATATACATGCCATTCCGCGCCAATCGTGACAACACAGCCTATTATTTCCATTACACTCAGGAAGGACTCGATGACCCGTCCATGAACGATACGATCGCGTTCACATACACTTCGCAGCCATTCTTCGCATCGGAGGATTGCGGAGCCATGTACCGATACCGCATCACCTCCATGAGCTACACAACACACATCATTGACTCCGTGGCCATAACCGACTCCCTGATCACCAACGTCAACACACAGCGCATAAAGATATTCCTGCGCACAGTCACCGAATAGCCCCGCATGAAACACCTACACCTGCTGATACTCGCCATTGCCGTCATAGCAGCCGTAACCGACACTGCGGCCCAGCGCAGGATCACCCCTGTAGAACCCGCAAAAGGGGTTACAGGCGCTCCTAAAAATGAACCTGACAAAAAAGAGTTCGAGCGCTCCAATCTGGCCGAACGCAAGGACGCCACCGGCAACATTGTGCTTGTGGACACCGTATCGGGCACGGAATGGGTCGATACCACGGCAACAGTATCCACCAAGATGATCTATCCGCTGTGGGAATCCGTAAGTGTGGGACTGAACATATGGGACCCCGCCATGAGGATACTCGGACAGGAATACGGCGGTGCCGACATATGGGCAGAACTCAGCCTGCACAACCGATACAAACCGATAGTGGAATTCGGACTGTCGTCGGCCGATATCACGCCCGACGGCATGAACTACACTTTCCGCTCCAAACTCGCCCCATACTTCAAACTCGGCTTCAACTACAACATATTTTACAACAACAGTCCCGACTACCAGTTTACGGCAGGCGTGCGCTACGGCTTCACATCATTTGCCTATAGGGTTACCGATGTGAGTGTAGGCGGCGGATACTGGGACGATTCCACCTCATTCAACATACCGCGACAAAGTTGCACGGCAGGTTATTTCGAACTCGTGGCCGGGGTGAAAGTAATGATAGTCAAACACCTGTCATTAGGTTGGAACGTCAAATACCACTCCATACTCCACGAAAGCAAGGCTCCCTACGGAAAGCCCATGTATGTGCCGGGCTACGGCAAACGCGGCAACCCGTTTACGGCAAGTTTCTCCATAATCTACACTTTCACGCTGAACAAGCCTGACACTTCACCGGTTAATACCGGAAACGACAGCGCTGGACAATGAAGAAGATAATCATAATCGGAGCATCATCGGGCATAGGGGCACGCATTGCCTCCGACTATGCCCGCGCAGGTTGGCGTGTGGGCATAGCCGCACGTCGCGAAGACAGACTCAAGGAAATCAAATCGCTTTATCCGGACCGAATCGAGTATCTGACCATTGACGTAACATCGGACGATGCCGACAAAAGATTTTACAGTCTGATAGAGCTTATTGACGGCATGGACGTACTTCTTTATGCCGCAGGTACAGGATATGTGGACACGGGCCTCGACGCTGTGCTGACAAATATAACCCTACAGACCAATGTAGCGGGATTTGCCCGCATCACAAATGCAGCATACAGATATTTCCGCGACACAGCCAACACCACACCGGGACAGATCGCGGCCATCACCTCTGTTGCCGGCACAAAAGGTATAGGTATAGCTGCGGCCTACAGCGCATCGAAACGATTCGGCCGCACATACCTCGACGCCCTCGAGCAATTAGCCTACACCGAACATGTCAATGTTCGGTTCACAGACATACGTCCGGGCTTCGTACGCACACCCTTGCTCGATCCGTCCAAATCATACCCTATGATAATGAGTGTCGATTATGTGGCACCACGCATAGAACGCGCCATAGCACGACGCCGGCGTGTAGCCGTGATCGACAGCCGTTGGCGCATAGCCGTGGCTCTGTGGCATGCCATACCGCGCATATTGTGGCGGCGCATCAATCTCAACCGATAATAGCACCGATTACACTATTTTTCAGTAAATTTGCACCAGTAATTCAAAATCACTACATACACCTAATCAAATCATATCCCTTAACCATGACCATCATACGGCCTGACAAAAAAGTGGCAATGTGCAGTGACCATGCCGGTTTCGAATTGAAAAACGCCATTATTGACTATCTCGGTGCCAAGGGCATAGCCACCGACGACTTCGGTACGTCAAGTTCCGAAAGCTGCGACTATCCCGACTTTGCCCACCCCTGCGCCATGGCCGTGGAAAGCGGCAAAGACTATCCCGGAATAGCCATGTGCGGTACCGGCAACGGCATAGCCATGACCCTCAACAAACACCAGGGCATACGCGCCGCCCTGTGCTGGACTCCCGAACTGGCACGTCTGGCACGCGAGCACAACGACGCCAATATCCTTGTACTCCCCGCACGCTTCATTGACAAAGACACCGCACTGACCATAGTGGAGACATTTCTTTCAACCCCCTTTGAAGGTGGACGCCACGAACGCCGCATAGACAAAATCCCTCTCTGACAACCCCGGCGGCACACTCGCGGCCGTCAATATCCAGTCGGGAGAGCACCGGGATTAACATTTATTTTGTAATTTTGCATTATGAACGGTCCGCAATTCCGACAACTGTTGAAACCATGGATACTTCCCATAGCCATGGTCATGGGATTTTTGTGCCACAACCTTATCGGCTATGTGTCTTTTCTTACACAATGGCTGATATTCCTGATGCTTTTTATCACTTTCTGTCGCATCGACCCCAAAGAAATACGCCTCAGTCCCATGCTTTTCATGCTTCTGACCGTACAGGTGATCGGAGCGTTGCTTCTCTACTTCGCAATATCACCGCTGAGTACCGATGTGGCGCAAGGAGTGTTCATATGCGTGTTCTGCCCCACAGCCACAGCCGCACCAGTAATCACGGCGGCCCTCGGCGGCTCTCTGCCAAGAGTGGTGGCCTACTCTCTGCTCAGCAACATCACCGTGGCCATATTAGCGGCGCCTCTGCTTGCAGCCATAGGCGGATCGGCAATAGGGATAATCGATTCGGGGCTCCTCATAGGAGCCAAAGTGTTTCCTTTGATAATCATACCTCTTATAGCCGCACTGGCTCTCCGGGCTGTATCACCAAAAGTCCACCGCGCAGTCGGGTCGCGTCAGGCATTGTCGTTTTATCTGTGGGCGGTGGCCATAATCATAGCCGTGGGCAATTCGGTGGAATTCATACTCCGCGAACCGGCTTCAAAGATACCCGAAATCATATTGATAGCCGTAGCCGCCGGCGCGGTGTGCTTCCTCCAGTTCTTCATAGGACGAAGAATCGGAGCCCGATACGGCGACAAAGTATCGGCCGGACAGGGATTGGGACAGAAAAATACGGTCTTGGCCATATGGTTTGCCCTTACATACCTCAATCCCATAGCCTCCGTAGGTCCGGCGGCCTACATAGCCTGGCAAAACACCCTCAACTCCTACCTGCTCTACAGACACCAGAAAAATACGGTTATAAAAAGGTCATAGCTATAAAAAACGGTTTTAACCAAAAAACTTTAACATACCCACAGCGTTAAATTCATATATAGGACACGACAAATACACCCATGACATGGACAGCATGTATGAAATATTGATGAGGCTTCCCCTTTTTCACGGAGTAAGCTACTCCCGGCTTTCGGAGGTGGTTGGTAACACAAAGTTCCATTTTCTGAAATATCTTAAAGGCGACCGCATAGTGGAAGCAGGCGAACCATGCACCCACATTAAATTCATCATATCGGGAAGCGCAAGAGTGTCGATTGTCAATTCCGACGGACGCTTCAAAGTGTCACAGACCCTGTCAATGCCCGATGTCATAGCTCCGGAATATCTGTTCGGACGCGCCACACGCTATCCCATATCGGCCGTAGCATTGGAGCCTACAGGCTTATTACAAATAGAAAAACAGGAGTATGTGAAGATACTTAACTCCGATCCGGTGTTTCTGTTCAATATCCTCAACAATCTGTCGGTCAATGCACAGAAATCCGTAGAAGGTGTGCTCGCACTGACCACCGGCTCCTTGGAGGAGCGTATAGCATTCTGGATAGTGGCACTCACGCAGCGCGGAGGTACCGACATAGTGCTTTCGTGCCGGCAGCGCGACCTCTACTCACTTTTCGGCGTGCAGCGCTCATCGTTCATAGCCACACTCGAAAACATGAAAGCCCGCGGACTAATAGACTTCAACCAACACGAAATCTGCATAAAATCACGCGCCGAAATGGTATCTCTGCTCGCTTCCACCTCCGAAGACTGACCTGAACAAGCAGTGATTTTTTATCCTGAATGTCGGAATTATTGGCCTATTTTGTCTAATTTTGCGGTAAAATTTACTATACCATGAAATTAACCGCAGGCGAAAAACTTTTCACCACCCTTTTCACCAAAATAATCCTGCTCACCGCAATGGTGGGCGCGGCAGTCCGTATAGTCCTTCTCTGCAATGTTTCAGCTCCCGAAGGCACCGGATTCGGTCTTACAGACTATATGGCCACATTCTCATTAGGACTGGTCAATGACATATGTGCCGCCACATTAGGATTCGTGTTCATGTGGCTCTATTGTGTGTCGATGATTCCGGGAAAATACCGCAAGGCACCGGCAGCAGCCATACTGGCTCTATTGTGCTTCACTCTGCTCTACCTCATTTGCTTCAACACTCAGCTTGAGGAGTTTAATCGCGGTCTCAACAGAGTTGTAAAAATCATACTCGCCTACTGGATAGCCACATTCACGCTACGGCTTCTGTGCAAGCGCGTGAGAGAGCCATGGAGCCGCATATGGTTTGCCATAATACTATGTATATATGTTATAACAATCTATTTCAACGCCGCAAGCGAGTACTTTTTCTGGGCCGAATTCAATGTGCGCTACAACTTCATAGCCGTGGATTATTTAGTATATACCAATGAAGTCGTAGGCAATATCATGGAGTCCTACTCCATAGTGCCGCTCATGATAGGCGTAGCGGCGGTAAGTGCCTTTACGGTATGGGCCCTTTTCCGAAACGAGATACGCCGCTGCACCGACCTCTATGAATCACGGTGGAAACTCACCTGTAGCGCGGCCTATGTTGTACTGGCCGTTATGGCGGCATGGCTGCTGAAATTCGACACACGGTTTCAACAGAGCGAAAATACCTATTACAACGAAGTGCAGGCCAACGGCGTATATAAGTTCTATCAGGCATTTCTGAAAAACGAGCTCGAATTTCCCCGCTTCTACCAAACCATTCCGCGCAACGAAGCCGAAGCAATAGTCCACGGCATCTACGGAAGTCAGGGTGAAAACACACGCCAAATATCGTCAGACACCACATACTCGCCACGCAATATCATACTGATCACCGTGGAGAGCATGAGCGCCGAATTCATGGCACGATACGGCAATACCGAAAGGCTCACCCCGGCTCTTGACTCGTTGAGCCGCGAATCGCTTACCTTTGACCGCACATTCGCCACCGGCAACCGCACGGTAAGAGGACTCGAAGCCGTGACACTCTCGCTACCTCCATGCCCCGGACAAAGCATAGTGAAGCGCCCGGACAACACCGGACGGTCATCAACCGGACAGATTCTCCGCGACAAAGGCTACGACACATATTATTTCTACGGCGGAAACAGCTACTTCGACAATATGGGCAGCTTTTTCGGCAACAACGGATATACGGTGGTTGACTTAAAGGACTACACACCAGAGGAAATCACATTCAAGAACATTTGGGGAGTGTGTGACGAGGATTCCTACAACAAAGTGATAACCACACTCGACCGACGGCACGAATCGGCACGTGGCAATGCGCCGGTATTTGCCCATGTGATGACCATAAGCAACCATCGGCCCTACACTTATCCCGACGGACGCATAAGTATCTCTCCCGAGACCAAGACACGCGCCGGCGGAGTGATGTACACCGACTATGCTCTCGGCCGGTTCATCAACGAAGCGCGCCGCAGGCCGTGGGGCAAGGAGGCCGTATTCGTAATAGTGGCCGACCACTGTGCATCGAGTGCCGGAAAAACGGAACTGCCGCTTGAAAAGTACCACATTCCGGCCATGATCCACTCGCCCGGATTCATTACACCGGCATCGGTGGACAAGACTGTATCGCAGATTGATATAATGCCTACTCTGTTTGCTCTGCTCGGCATGGATTACGATTCACGCTTCTTCGGCACCGATGTGCTTGCTGATGATTACTCTCCACGCGCATTTCTGGCCACATACCAGGACCTGGGCTATCTGAGCGGCGACACACTCACAGTGCTTTCTCCCATGCAGCGCATACGCCAACTGCGCATAGAGCCCACCGGTGACAATCCGCTCAACACAGTACCTGTAACCGACATCGACTCCACCAAGGCCCGCCGGGCTACAGCCCTTTATCAGACCTCGGCACTCTGGAATCGGCCACGCTTCTGAAAACCCATTCCACAGAACCCACATCTTTGCTTCATTACGGAAAAAAGCTACGGCGCCATGCTCCGGTCAGGAGCGTGGCGCCGTTAAGCGTAGTTATGTTTGTGTCAGAGTGTGAAGTTATTCGGCCTTGCCGTTGCTTCCGAGCACGTTGACGATCTTGTGCTTGTAGAGTTTCTCCATTTCTTCGCGGGCAGGACCGAGATATTTGCGGGGGTCAAACTCACCGGGCTTGGTGGCAAACACCTTGCGCACGGCAGCAGTCATGGCCAGACGGCTGTCGGAGTCGATGTTTATCTTGCAAACGGCGCTCTTGGCAGCCTTGCGGAGCTCCTCTTCGGGGATACCGATGGCATCGGGCAATTTGCCGCCATACTGGTTGATTTCCTCAACATATTCCTGAGGAACTGAAGACGAACCGTGGAGCACGATGGGGAATCCGGGAAGTTTTTCCATAACGGCGTCAAGCACTTCAAATGCCAAGGGCGGGGGCACGAGACGGCCTTCGGCGTTGCGGGTGCACTGCTCGGGAGTGAACTTGTAAGCACCGTGCGAGGTACCGATAGAGATAGCGAGGCTGTCGCAGCCGGTGCGGGTAGCGAAGTCGATAACCTCTTCGGGATCGGTGTAAGTGTGGTGGTCGGAGGACACTTCATCTTCCACGCCGGCAAGCACACCGAGCTCGCCTTCTACAGTCACATCAAACTGATGAGCGTAATCCACTACTTTCTTTGTAAGAGCCACGTTTTCTTCATAGGGAAGGTGTGAACCGTCGATCATCACCGAAGAGAAACCGTTGTCAATACATGATTTGCAGAGTTCGAAGCTGTCACCGTGGTCGAGGTGAAGGCATATCTGGGGATTTTCCCAACCGAGTTCCTTGGCATAAGCCACGGCACCCTGAGCCATATAACGGAGAAGAGTAGCGTTGGCATAGTTGCGTGCACCCTTGGAAACCTGAAGGATCACAGGCGATTTTTCCTCAGCGGCAGCCTTGATAATAGCCTGAAGCTGCTCCATGTTGTTGAAGTTGAAAGCGGGCACTGCATAACCGCCCTTGATTGCCTTGGCAAACATCTCGCGGGTGTTAACCAAGCCTAACTCTTTGTAACTTACCATTTGACTTAATATTTTAGTGAATAAAATTATTTGTTTTGATATTACGAATGCAAAGATAGTAAATTAATTGCTAATTACGCCGTTATATCCACGGCTTATTTTTCAGGAGGATTTTTTTAATAATCTCATTTTCTGTCACCGTGCAAATGCACATAGGCGTTGACACAGCCCACAAAGAGCGCGCCGCCGGCTATATTGCCAAGAGTCGCCGGCACAAGATTAGCAAATACGAAATCGGACACCGTCACTGCCGCTCCTTCCATCATGCCTACGGGAATGAAAAACATATTGGCAATGGAGTGCTCATAGCCCAATGCGACAAAAGCCATAACCGGCAGGAAGCAGCCCAGGGCTTTTTCGAGCAGTGTATGACCCGAAAGAGCAAGCCACACGGCCAGACACACGCACCAGTTGGCTCCGATGCCTTTTAAGAACACCGTGAACCACGGCATAGATACCTTGGCCTCAGCCATTCGCATTATGGCGCTGTGATAAGGATCCGAAGCCGTAAGTCCGGCCAGATACACCATGGCATAACCGAACAGCAGAGCACCGAAAAAGTTTCCAGAATACACCAGACCCCAGTTGCGCAACACGGCGCCTACACCGAAATGCCTCTTCATATAGGCGGGCATCAACAGAGCATTGTTGCCGGTAAACAATTCCGCCCCGAGTACCACCACCAATATAAGCCCTATGGGAAACATTATTCCGCTCAGAAGGCGCTGCAGAGCAGGGTTGCCGGCGGTAATCTCAGGAAATCCGAAGCCCACGATAAGTGAAAGCACTCCGCCGAAAGCAATAAAACTGCCGGCCTGTACCGACTGCACAAGCAGTTTACGGGCCGGCATTGACACTTTGGCTCGCCCCACATCGATGGTGGCGGCGGTAATCTCCTGAGGGGTACGGATTTTCATAATCGTCACTGTTTTACAATGCGAATTTACGAAAAATCCGTCATATACGCACTAATAGTATAGTATCAGACCGCTCGAAAGCGGATTGAACCTGGGCTGCCCCGCTCCACGAAGCACACTGTTGGGCGACCACCGCACATACACATTCAGACCGCCCCACACCCTCACCAAGCCTATGAGGTCAACACTGAAGCGTCGGTGACCGATGCGGTCGCTGTATTGCTCCGCCTTTTCACCCGAGGCGGTAATCCATGTGGTGCGCAAGCTCGCATGGCTGCTGTAATTGAACACAGCTCCCACTCCGAGCAGACAGTAGTCACCGAACCAACGAAACGGCAGTCGTTGAGTCCATATCACGGGCACACCCATGCTGAACACTTTGAGCCGCGAACCTTCGGCCGAACTGATTCCATCGGGATAAGGGCCTATGGCGACTCCCCCGTCGCACGGTATGAAACGTGAATCCGATGTGGATATACGGTAATTACGCCAATCCAGACCGAAACCCACCGACAGCACACTCGTGTTCCACGGCAAGCGATATTTAACGGCTATCATGTTGAGCCACGATATCTCAAGCGACTTACCCATTTCCGCGCCCATGCCTGCCGGCTGTCCGCAAGAATTTATCCACCCTATGCCGGGACCGCCCATAGTGATATCCCAACGTAGATCAGATTTCCTGTTGACTGATAAAAGACCGCTCCATTTATGCGATTCCACCTTCACTGGATCGCTGAATTCCTTGTTGTACTCCATACGCTCCGACACGTCCGAGGTGTCCTTATCGACAATGACATTAAATCCGAGAGGACTCTCGGTGATAACCACACGCTGAGGATCGACGACCGACATCACCGTATCGGACGATGCCTGTATCTGCGCCATTACTGACAATACCGACATAGGCAACAGACCGCATAGTAATATTTTTCGTATCATAATTTCTGACTTTTTTTACGTTTTGACTTAGAAACCGACTGAAAGACCGCAGGATATTGTATTGGTCACAGGGCCGAAACGGCGCTCGAACATCTTAACGGGCGACCACCTTACATACACACCGAGATTGCCGGCCGATCCGATCGTGAGCATCACATCGGGAGTCAGAAGCCGCTGATGCAGCCCATTGATCTTGCGGCTGTAAGTAATATCGCCGAGTTTATACGACATGGAGGCTGTGGTATAGAAATTGAAATTAGCCACTACAGCCAACTGGAATCCCCACGATTTATAGAAGCGCTGGGTGTAAGCCACCGGCACATGTATGGCCCACGAATTCACCCGCGACTCCACACTGCAAGCCCCTTCGGGCGCAGGTACAAGTCCGAGGCAATCGCCCTCCTTGACGGCAATGTGTCCGTCACCAACCATGAGTGTCTTTATTCCGAATCCCACTCCCACGCTGAATTCGGCTCTGCGACGGCGATAACCGTAGCCTATGACATGGTTCATACCGGCCTCCCACGATGTGCCCATCACCGACGGACCGCTCGTCCTGAACACCGCTCCGCCATAGAGCCCGCGCAGGGCGCTGACCTCTCCGGTCACTTTATTCCCCGCAGCAGGTTTTATCAGAAACGGGATATTGACCGGAATTTCGTGAGCCGATACAGAATCCGGCTCCACGGTATAGCGGTAATTAAGCTCAGGATCATTCTTTGACCCCTGTATCTCCACCATGGTCACAGATCCATTGTCGGTAACCACCACGCTTTTAGGATTATCCACCACTATCACCGTGTCTGGCTCCAATGCCTGCGCAGGTAGTGACAGCGACAATGCCGCCACAGCAAAAAACACTGATTTCCAATTCTTTTTCTTCATCATATTGTATTCTTATCTGTTTTCATTTATTTTCCTTTGCCTATAAGCTTCCTGACATCGTCCACCGAAGCCTTTCCCTCAATATATATAAGCATTATTCTGTCGTCATTACGCAGATTGCCGTTAAGATAGAGAATATAGCGGTTAAGTCCTCCCGATTGCGGCAACACATAGAAACCGTAGTAGAGACCTCCCGAAGCATACCTGACCTCCTTGCTCACAGCTCCTGCTCCGTCGCGCGCCACAAGAGGTTCTATCTCCCTGGCAAGTTCGGGACGCGACGATATGGTGATCGCATGATAGAGCGACAGACTCACATCGCGGAGATTGCTCCGGGTCAGCAGAGTTTCCGTAGATTCGGGCAAGTCGCGGAACCTGCTGCCGAATGCGGAGGCTATGTTCAGCCCGTCCTGAGCACGCGCCACCGACAACATCATCGCCAGAACCGTCGTGACGGCTATTATAATCAATCGTTTCATATATTGTATATCTTTATATTGTCACATTCATGTTTTCAGGATTCGGACATAAGCCCCATCTGCTGCAATTCGCCGAATATCACCACATCGGCATCGGCGGCCGCCGCTCCGAATTCACTGAGATCTGTCTCTATGATATCCATAACCTTCCGAGTGTCATCTATCCGGTGTCCGCCGCAATAAGCCATGGCCACAGACCCGTTGCCATTGGTCATCAACCCGGTTCCGATAGCAGCCAGTACGGCTATAGAGGCTGCCGCGCCTATGGCGGGAAGCCACCGGCGGTCATGGCGGCGAAGAGTATCCGCCACACGGTCACCATGACCTGCAGCCAGGAATCCCATCACAGCACGTGCCTCCTCCACATCATCTCCCGAAAGCGATGTATCGGCAAGCAGCACACGCAGGTGTACTTCCTGCTCCAATGTTGTGGAGCCGCTGAAATACAATCCTATCAGCTCATGGACTTCATTTGCGGTACGGTCAATATCTGTGCTCATATCAAGGCATTGTTTTGTATTCACGGTAACAGTCCCTCACTTTGCAGCGGGCACGGCTCAGTATCACTCTCACATTGGCTTCCGTAAGCTCCATATCGGCCGCTATAGCCTCGATTTCGTAGCCATGACGGTCGCGCATATAGAGTATGGTGCGCTCCCTTTCGGTCAGATGCCGGTGTATTATGTCGCTGACCCGGGTATAAAGGTCACCGGCATCGTCGGCAGAGTCATCAGCCTGCTGACGACTTTCGAGCACATCGGTACCCACGCAGTCGCGACGGCGTCTGAGCGCATCGATGGCTGCATGGCGCACAGCCGTCACAGAAGCCCCTTCAGCATGTCTCTCGGTCGATATTTCACCCCGGTGACGCCACAGACGACAAAAAGCGTCCTGCAAGGCATCGGAAGCATCGGCCTGCGCACTATCGCCGAGGATAGAGCGCGCCGTAAGCATCAGACGCGGACGCATACGCAAGAATACCGTGGTGAGAATATCGAGCCTTCTGGCCATTGTTGAAACGTTTTTACAAATATATACGCACCAAACGTCAATTTATAACACGCCGGCAGATTTTTTTGCGGCAAAGGCCTCTTGAAACACTGCCCCACACAAAAAAAGCGCCCCTCGCGGGACGCCTGAATAAACACATTATGCAATCGTTTTACGATTTTTTATGTCGTTAGGGTTATTTTTTCGCTTTTACCTTTTCGAGCTGACGTTCGATGGCCTCCAATGCCATATCCACGGCTTCCTCGAAACTGTCGGCAACCTTTGTGGCCACCTGTTCGCCCTGGTGCGGCACTATCACCTTTATCACAGCCTGCTTGTTCATGGCTGTTTCGGGTTTTACCACCGTGAGATTTACGTCAACGTAATCTATATTCACAAAGCGCCGAGCCAGACGATCGATTTTCTTATTGATGAAATCGGCTAATTTTTCGCTTACGTCGAAATGGATTGACTGAATTCTAACTTCCATAGTTATCCTCCTTTTTTTGTGCACGCGGGTGTGCGAGTTGATAATTTTGTTTTAGATCACGGTACGATATATGTGTGTATATCTGAGTCGATGAAAGTGAACTGTGACCAAGCAGCTGTTGTACTGAGGTCAGATCGGCTCCGGCATTAAGCATGTCGGTGGCAAATGAGTGACGAAGCACATGCGGACTCTTTTTGGCCGCATGCACCACACCCTCCATGGCCCGGTGCACTATGGTGTAAACCAGGCGCCTGTAGAGCGGCTCTCCCGTCTTTCTTACGAAAAAGGAATCCGAACAAGATGGTATGGAGGCGTCGCGGACGCTGCGGTAGAGGGTGATCATCTGCATTAATTCTTCGCCGAAAGGCACTATTCTATCCTTATTACGCTTACCGTGCACCTTTAGTTCACCCTTGGCGGCATCGACATTACAGTCCTTAAGCTCCAGCAACTCCGAGCAACGGATACCGGTGGAATAGAACATATCGATTATCAGACGGTCACGCACGGCGGTAAAGTCATCGCTATCCGGCTCCGAGGCCAGCAGGGCTTCAGTCTCGGCAGGCTTGACATACACCGGCAGGTGCTGCGGCACCTTGGGAGCCGTGACATATTCGGCCGGATTGGATTTCAATCCGTGACGCTTCATCATATACCGGAAAAAAGCGCGCAAGGCCTGCAGTTTACGCCTTATGGTGCGCTGCGACACTCCACGCCGCGAAAGATAGGATATCCATAACCTGATGTCCGACACCGAAGTTGTGGCCGGCTCAAGCATATAGCGGCCGGAACAGGTGGCATAGTCACGCCATTGATACAAGTCACGCCGATAGGCTTCGACTGTGTTGGGCGAAAGACTCAATTCATTGGCTATATATCTCAGAAAGGAATCTATCATGGCGCTCGGTAAAGTGGACCGTTTGGATTTTCTACCCGCAAGGTAGCCTTATTTTTTCATTTCACCAAATATCAGGCTCCCTTTTTAACATTTTTATCACAAGCACAGCAAAAGAGAACCCGAGCATTTACATGCTCCGGATTCTCCTATGTGATTCAAATAAACTGTAAGGCTTGGAAGAAAGGAAATTTATTCCTCTACCGAACGAAGTTTCTGTACATAAACCGCCTTCATCATTTTTTTGCGGTTGGTCACAGAGGGCTTCTGGAATGCCTGACGGGCACGAAGTTCTTTTACAACGCCGGTTTTTTCATATTTGCGCTTAAATTTTTTCAAAGCGCGTTCGATGTTTTCGCCTTCTTTTACTTGTACGATAATCATTTTAGTTTCGTTATGTTTGCTTTATTAATTATTTGCTCACTTGCTTTTTGCGGGGCAAAATTAAACATAGTTTTCCATATCTCAAAACTTTTTTAAGCCATTTTCGTCAAGAATATATTTAGTTTTAACATTTTAAGCGCATACTCCCGCTCTGACACACGTTTTCAACACTTGCGCCGCACACATCAACCCGATCAGATAAAAGCCCGATGACAGTCAGCCAACAGCGACATCTACTTAATTATTCGCATTTTTTAAACCTACATCTCGACGATGGTTGCCAAAAATCATTACCTTTGTAAAAACTAATATTCATATACAATTTTTATTTACAAATATCATGAAACCGTATCCCAAAATAGGAATACGCCCCACCATCGATGGACGTCAGGGCGGAGTAAGAGAAAGCCTTGAAGAAAAAACAATGAATCTTGCCAAGGCGGTAGCCGCTCTGATCTCTGAAAATCTGCGTTACCCCGACGGAACTCCGGTTGAATGTGTGATTGCCGACAACACCATAGGACGTGTGGCAGAAGCAGCCGCATGCGCCGACAAATTCGAGCGCGAGGGTGTAGGAGCCACCATAACCGTGACATCATGCTGGTGCTATGGCTCAGAGACAATGGACATGAACCCTTACTGGCCTAAAGCCGTGTGGGGATTCAACGGCACAGAGCGCCCCGGAGCCGTATATCTGGCTGCCGTACTGGCTGCCCATGCCCAGAAAGGGCTGCCTGCATTCGGAATATACGGACATGACGTGCAGGACATCGACGACAATTCAATTCCGGCAGATGTGGCGGAAAAACTGCTGCGTTTCGCCCGCGCCGCCGTGGCTGTGGCCTGCATGCGCGGCAAAAGCTACCTCTCCATAGGCAGCATGTGCATGGGTATAGCCGGATCGATTGTAAACCCCGACTTCTTCCAGGAATACTTAGGCATGCGCAACGAGAGCGT
>CAJTRS010000003.1:82818-103748 GCA_910578805.1 uncultured Muribaculaceae bacterium
CGAGACTGAAATACTGCGCCGCATGGACGAAGGCATATACGACCGCGAGGAATACGCCAAAGCCATGGCCTGGACTGAAAAATACTGCAAGATAAATGAAGGTGACGATTTCAAGAACCGTCCCGAAAAGCGCAAGACCCGCGAACAGAAAGACGCCGACTGGGAATTCATTGTAAAAATGACCCTGATAGTCCGCGACCTCATGCAGGGCAACCCACGCCTCAAAGACCTCGGATTCAAAGAGGAGGCATTGGGACACAACGCTATCGCCGGCGGATTCCAGGGACAGCGCCAGTGGACCGACTGGAAACCCAACGGTGACTACACCGAAGCGTTGATGAACACCTCGTTTGACTGGAACGGTATCCGTGAGGCTTTTGTACTCGCCACCGAAAATGATGCCTGCAACGGCGTGGCCATGCTATTCGGACACCTGCTCACCGGCTGTGGCCAGATGTTCTCCGATGTGCGCACCTACTGGAGCCCCGAAGCCGTCAAGAGAGTGACCGGCAAGGAACTTACAGGCCGTGCCTCAGGCGGAATAATACACCTTATCAATTCAGGCGCCACCACTCTCGATGCAACCGGCGCGAGCGTCAATGCCAATGGCGAGCCTTGCATGAAACCGTCGTGGGAGATGACCGACGAAGATGTAAAAGCCTGTCTCAAGGCAACCACATGGTATCCCGCTGACCGCGATTACTTCCGCGGAGGCGGTTTCTCAAGCAACTTCCTCACCCGCGGAGGCATGCCCGTGACCATGTCGCGTCTCAACCTGGTCAAAGGTCTCGGTCCGGTGCTCCAGATAGCCGAAGGCTGGACAGTGGATATCGATCCCGAAATCAACCAGATTCTCGACAAGCGCACCGACCCCACCTGGCCCACCACATGGTTTGTGCCCCGTCTGTGTCCCGAGCGCGACGCATTCAAGGACGTTTACTCAGTGATGAACAACTGGGGAGCCAACCACGGAGCCATATCCTACGGACATATCGGAGCCGACCTCATCACATTGGCATCGATACTGCGCATACCCGTTTGCATGCACAATGTCACCGACACCGACATTTTCCGCCCTGCCGCATGGAATGCATTCGGCATGGACAAGGAGGGAGCCGACTACCGCGCATGCATGAACTATGGACCCATCTACAAATAATCCACAGCCATGGCAACATCAAAACAGATCGACGAATTCATACATCAGGCCCGACGCGTAGGTGCGGCCGGCTTAACCATATGCAGCAGCGGCAACCTGTCGTGGCGTCTGCCCGGAGGCGAAGTGCTTCTCTCGGGCACCGGCTCATGGGTGCCCGAACTGACGGCCGACCGTGTGTCGGTGTGCCGCCTTGACACCGGCGAGATACTCAACGGCGTACGCCCGTCGATGGAAAGCACTTTCCATCTCGGTGTGTTGCGCGAGCGTCCCGACATGAACGTAGTGTTACACTTCCAGAGCCCTTACGCCACCGCCGTAGCCTGCATGGAACGACGCCCCGACAATTTCAACTTCACCGCAGAAATGGCCCTCCACGTAGGCGAGACGATACCCATGATACCGTATTTCCGTCCCGGCTCACCCGATTTGGCCAGGAATGTGATAGAGCAGATGCGCACCCATAATTCGGTGATGCTGCTGAAACACGGTCAGGTGGTGTGCGGCGAGGATTTCGACCACGCTTTCGAGCGCGCGATGTTCTTCGAAATGGGGTGCCGCATAGCCGTACTCAACGGCAACAATGTAAATCCGCTTACCCGCGACGAGATCAACGACCTTGAATCATACTTTTTGGGCAAGGAAGGAAAATGAAAGAAGCATATATAGCCGCCGATTTCGGAGGTGGTTCCGGCAGAGTCATTGCCGGAACCATCGATGACGGCCGCCTGACCATCACCGAAATACACCGGTTCGGCAACAGACAGGTGAGACTTGGAGGCCACACCTACTGGGACTTTCCGGCTCTATTCGCCGACATGACCGAAGGGCTGCGCAAGGCAGTGGAAGCCGGATTCCGCATCAAGAGCATAGGCATAGACACATGGGGTGTCGATTTCGGGTTCATCGACTCGCGGGGCAACCTGCTGTCAAACCCGGTGTGCTACCGTGACGACTCCATAACAGGAAGCTCCGGCCGATATCTCGCCGGCAGGGACATAGACACCCATTATTCCATGGCCGGCCTGCAGGTGATGGACATAAACTCCCTTTACCGGCTGGCCGATATGAAACGCAACTCGCCGGACATACTCGGAGCGGCACACCGGCTGCTGTTCATGCCCGACCTGTTCAGCTATTTCCTGACATCTGTGGACTGCAACGAATACACCATAGCCTCCACCTCCGGACTTATCGATGCCCGCAGCCGCTGCTGGAACCACAGTCTGATAGCCGAAGCCGGCCTGCCTGAACACTTGTTCGGCCGCATAGTGATGCCGGGCGAAGTGCGCGGCACTCTCACTGACGATGTAAAACGCCAGATAGGCATAGACTATGATGTGAACGTGGTGGCCGTAGGCTCACACGACACGGCAAGCGCCGTATATTCCGTAGCGCACACATACGATACCGACGGTACGGCCTACCTGAGTTCCGGCACATGGTCGCTGCTCGGAGTAACCCTCGCCGAACCGATACTCTCGCCACAGGCACGAACCGGAGGCTTCACCAATGAAGGCGGAATCGATGGCCGGATACGGTTTCTGCAAAACATCACAGGTCTGTGGATATTGCAGAGCCTCATGGCCGAATGGCGTCGCGAAGGCCTGTCAACCGACTACGGCCACCTGATAGCCGAAGCCGAAAAGTCCGGATTCACAGCTTGCATAGATGTGGACGATGCACGCTTCACCAATCCGCACAGCATGTCGGAAGAGATAAAAGAGTATTTCAGGGAGAGATCGGCAGAGGCACCGCATACACAGGGCGACATGGTGCGTTGTGTGTTGGAATCGCTTGCCCTTCGATATAAAAAAGGAATCGACAACCTCAACAACCTGCTTCCGGAACCGGTAAGACGCCTTCAGATAATAGGAGGCGGAAGCCGCAACGCCCTTCTCAACAGACTCACTGAAAAAGCCACAGGTTTACCGGTGAGCGCAGGACCGGCCGAGGCCACAGCCATAGGCAACATATTATTGCAGGCACGCACAGACCGAAAAATAGCATCGCCTGCCGACATCACGGAAATCATACAAACCTAACAGACAAATCCCAAACATCATTATCCTTAAATCTTTATGAACCAAACATTACGTCAGCGGCACGTATTGATCGAAAAACGATATCTCGTGCCGTTCATACTCATCACCACCCTGTTTGCCTTATGGGGATTTGCCAACGATATCACCAACCCCATGGTGGCGGCTTTCAAGGACGTGATGGAAATATCCACCGCCCAGGCATCGCTGGTACAATTCGCGTTTTACGGGGGCTACGCCACCATGGCCATTCCGGCAGCCCTGTTCATACGCCGGTCAAGCTACAAGAGCGGAATACTCCTCGGCCTGGGCCTGTATGCCATAGGGGCTTTTCTGTTCATTCCGGCCGCCATACAGCAGAGTTTCACTTTTTTCTGTGTGTCGCTCTATGTGCTCACTTTCGGACTGGCGTTCCTTGAAACCACAGCCAATCCCTATATACTCTCGCTCGGCAGCAAGGAGACCTCCACACGCCGGCTCAATCTGGCACAGGCATTCAATCCCGTGGGATCGCTTTCGGGCATGGCCATAGCCTCGTTCGTAGTGCTCCCCAATCTGATCTCCGACACCCGCGACAGTGCAGGAAATCTGATTTTCAACACACTTGACGCGTCGGAAAAGGCATCGATACGCACACATGACCTTGCAGTGATACGCGACCCCTACGTGGCCATAGGGCTTGTAGTCCTCGTAATGTTCATAATCATCGCCTTGGTTAAGATGCCACGCACCGACCAGCGCGGCGAAAAGGTAAACAACACCGTGACCCTCCGTCGCCTGTGGCACAACCACCCCTACCGCTGGGGTGTACTGACACAGATGTTCTATGTGGCCGCACAGATAATGGTGTGGACATTCATAATCCAGTATGCCGACAATCTGGGCATCAACAAGGCCACCGCCCAGCTCTACAACATAGTGGCCATGTCGTTGTCACTCAGCTTCAGGTTTGTAGGCACATTCATGATGAAATATATCCGTCCGGCCACAATGCTTACGGTGTTCGGCATCGGAGCCACGGTGTGCACCACCGCCACCATACTCATTGACGGTATGGCAGGACTCTATTTCCTTGTGGCAATAAGCGCGTTCATGTCCATCATGTTCCCGAGCATCTACGGTATAGCACTTGAAAAGGTTGACGAACGCGACACTTCGCTCGGCGCGGCATTTCTGGTCATGGCCATCGTGGGAGGAGCTTTGATGCCACCGCTTCAGGGCATGATCATAGACCTTGGCACCGTGGCATGGCTGCCGGCCGTCAACGTGTCATTCATACTGCCGCTGGTGTGCTTCATAGCAGTCACCACTTATGGCATATACACTTCCCGCAAATCAAGAAC
The DNA here is from genome assembly GCA_910578805.1 of uncultured Muribaculaceae bacterium. Taxonomy (GTDB): domain Bacteria; phylum Bacteroidota; class Bacteroidia; order Bacteroidales; family Muribaculaceae; genus Paramuribaculum. Next base: position 87,360 of record CAJTRS010000003.1, read on the forward strand.
CATAGAATAACATCTGACTCCAGTATGAACCGAATCGTAATATGCCTGCTCACCACAGCCGCCGTTTCAGTAACGATGCTGGCCACAGGGTGCCATACAGGCCACAATCCCGACCAATGGAATCTGGTTTGGGAGGAGGACTTCGAATCTTCCGAGATAGACACTTCCGTATGGTCAAAAATCCCGCGGGGAACAGCACCGTGGAACAAATACATGTCGCCTGACGACACATGCTATGCCGTATCCGGCGGCAATCTGATACTCCGTGGACTCCACGGTAATGCGGCACAGGCAAACGATACCGCCTCGTATATCACGGGAGGGCTATATACCAAAGGGAAAAAGGCCTTCAGCAACGGGCGATTGGAGATAAGAGCCAAACTGCAAGGCGCCAAGGGCGCGTGGCCGGCAATATGGCTGCTGCCCGATCCCTGCCATGGAGAGACCGGCAGCGAGAACTGCCGGTGGCCCTATGGCGGTGAGATAGACATAATGGAGCGCCTCAACCATGACACAATAGCCTATCAGACCGTACACTCCTATTACACTCTCTATCTGAAGCAGGACACCGTGCCGCCGCATTTCGCCACAGGCACCATAAATCCCGGCGAATACAATGTGTATGCCGTGGAAATGTATCCCGACAGCCTTAAATTTTTCATCAACGACAACCACACATTCACCTATCCACGAATCGAGACGGAACTTGAAGGCCAGTTCCCATATGACCGCCCTTATTATCTGCTTATCGACATGCAGCTTGGCGGAGACTGGGTGGGTGAGATAGACCCATCGGAAATACCCGTCGAGATGCTCGTGGACAGAGTGAGTTTCTACACAAAACCGTAAAAACCAGGCTCTGCGCTTACGATAGTATTTAACAGCCAATACAAATTAGGACAGAGTGGCATGCCACTCTGTCCTAATCATTATAATTCGATTATAAACCGTAATCAAAGACGTGACTTGATCCCGGCTGTCTCGGCCTCATATCCGGGCTTTTCAAGGAGGGCAAACATATTGCGCTTGTAATCCTCCACACCGGGCTGGTTGAACGGATTGACACCAAGCAAGTATCCGCTGATGCCGCATGCTTTCTCAAAGAAATAGATGAGTTGTCCGAGATACTTTTCGCTCAAAGCGGGTATGGTAATGCGCATATTGGGCACACCGCCATCGACATGAGCTATGCGGGTACCGAGTTCGGCCATCTTGTTGACCTGGTCCACTCGCTTGCCGGCTATGTAATTGAGCCCGTCGAGGTTATCGCTGTCGGACGGTATCACCACCTCATGATCCGGCACTTCCACCGACAGCACCGTCTCAAATATGGTGCGCTCGCCGTCCTGTATCCACTGTCCCATGGAATGGAGATCGGTGGAGTTATCTACGGCCGCAGGAAATATACCTTTGTGATCCTTACCCTCACTTTCGCCATACAGCTGCTTCCACCATTCTCCGAAATAGTGCAGCTTGGGATTGTAGTTGACCATGATCTCAATCTTTTTGCCGGCACGGTAAAGAGCATTACGGGTTGCGGCATAGAGAAGTGACGGATTTGACTCATAATCTTCAGCCGAACATATCCGCTGCATGTGGGCGGCTCCGGCAATGAGTTCTTTTATATCATATCCGGCCACAGCTATAGGCAGCAGACCCACAGGCGTGAGCACGGAGAAACGGCCACCGACATTGTCATCGATCACAAACGTGCGGTAACCCTCTTCAGTGGCCAGCTGACGGAGTGCGCCTCGGCGCTCATCGGTTATTGCCACTATATGGCGCGCGGCGTGCTCCTTGCCCTCCTTGCGCTCAAGAAGCTCCTTAAGCAGACGGAATGCAATAGCCGGCTCTGTAGTGGTGCCCGACTTGGATATAACTATGATTCCGAACCGTTTGTCGCGGAGATAGTCCATCAGTTCATAAAGATAGTCTTCACCTATGTTCTGGCCTGCAAAAAGCATCTGCGGACCTTTGCAATCATGACGATATGCACCGAAACTGTCACCGAGAGCTTCGATCACGGCTTTGGCTCCGAGATAAGAACCGCCGATACCTATTGACACCACTACCTCACACTCCTTGCGCAGGCTTTCGGCGGTGGCATTGATTTCGTTTACAAGTTCTGCCGAAAGACGGGTCGGAAGGTCTGTCCAGCCAAGGAAGTCATTACCGGCACCCGATCCGGTCTCTACGGTTTTCATGGCCTGAACAGCCTCCGGGAGAAGGGCGTCTATCTGCTGCCGCGACACGGTAGCGGCAACGGAGGCTACATCGATTTTGATAGAGGTATCCATATCTATATTTTTTAAATGAATGTTTCCGACATTATCTTTATGGCCTTTGCAGGCTTCTCGTTGCGATAAAGTATATCATACACGCCATCAAGTATAGGCATGGTCACATGATATTTCTGGTTTATCTCATGAATGCACTTTGTGCCGTAATAACCCTCGGCAGTCTGTTCCATCTCCATCTTGGCGGCTCGCACGGAGTAACCGTTGCCTATCATGGAACCGAAATTGTGGTTACGGCTGAAGCGCGAATAAGATGTGACCAGAAGGTCGCCAAGATACACCGAATCGCATATCTGTCGCGGACGTGGACAAACCGTATCGACAAACCGCTCCATCTCGCGTATGGCATTGGACACAAGCATGGCCAGGAAATTATCACCGGCTTTAAGACCGTGGACTATGCCGGAAGCGATGGAATAGACATTCTTGAGCACCGCAGCATATTCAATGCCGGTAACGTCGCTTGATGTGATGGTTTTCATCGCCTTACCCGACAACAGATTGGCAAACTGCTCGGCATGGAATATGTCGTTGCACCCCACCGTAAGGTAACTCTGACGTCCAAGCGCCACCTCCTCGGCATGACACGGCCCTGACACCACAAGCATACGCTCGGGAGCCACGCCATAGACTCTCTGCATGTATGTGGATATGATCTCGTTGTCATCAGGCACAATGCCTTTCACGGCCGATACCACGAATTTGTCGCTTATATCCACCGATATCTTCTCCAGATGAGACTTGAAGTAGGGCGAGGGCATGACCATGAGAAGAGTGTCGGCCTCGGAACACACATAGTTGATATCACTTGAAAACTCTATGCGCTGAATGTCAAACTCCACATCGCTGAGATAGGCTGGATTGTGCCTCAGACGCCTGAAGTCATCTATGCGGTCGTCGCGCCGCATATACCACAGTATAGTCTCACAATTATTCAGCAGTAGTTTGGCCAAAGCCGTGGCCCAGCTTCCGCCACCCATCACTGCCACTTTTCCGGGAAATTTCATAATAAATTACAAACGCTTCTACAGCCTATAGAGTTGTATTGCCTGTTATTTCTCCCGCGTTTGCCACCCACTGCTTCACATCATCGATGGTGGCTACGGGCAGACCGAGCTTGAATTTCTTGTTTAGTCCGCAGAGATCCTGCTGGAGTTTTCCGGCCGAAGCCGCACCTCCGAGCTGCTGCACGGTGAGCACACCGAGCTTATGAAGCGGGGCTACCCAGCATTCGGGCACACCTACCTTGGCAAAAGCCTCGGCATTGTCACGCTTCATGACCTTTTCGGGACGCATCTGGGGGAAGAAGAGAACCTCCTGTATTGTGGTCTGTCCGGTCATGAGCATCACCAAACGGTCCATACCAATGCCCATACCCGATGTGGGTGGCATGCCGTATTCAAGCGCGCGTATGAAATCCTTGTCTATGATCATGGCCTCGTCGTCACCCTTTTCACCCAGACGCATCTGCTCCACAAAGCGCTCATACTGGTCTATCGGATCGTTAAGTTCCGAATAGGCATTGGCAAGTTCCTTGCCGTTGACCATCAGCTCGAAGCGTTCGGTCAGTTCCGGATTATTACGGTGACGCTTGGTGAGAGGCGACATCTCTATGGGGTAGTCTATGATAAATGTGGGCTGTATGTAATTGCCCTCGCACTTCTCACCGAATATCTCATCGATCAGTTTACCTTTGCCCAACGACGGGTCAACCTCTATGCCCAGAGTGGCGCATACGCCGCGAAGCTGCTCTTCGTCCATGCCGGTGATATCTATGCCGGTATGCTCCTTGATGGCATCGATCATGGTCACGCGGCGGAAAGGCGCCTTGAACGATATGACATTGTCGCCCACCTTAACATCAGTGGTGCCGTTGACGTCCATACATATTTTTTCGAGCATGCGCTCGGTGAAATCCATCATCCAGTTGTAGTCCTTGTAGGCCACATAAATCTCCATACAGGTAAACTCTGGATTGTGGGTGCGGTCCATACCCTCGTTACGGAAGTTTTTCGAGAACTCATATACACCCTCGAAACCGCCTACAATCAGACGCTTGAGATACAGTTCATTGGCTATACGCAGATACAGGGGTATGTCAAGAGCATTGTGGTGCGTGATAAACGGACGTGCCGAGGCGCCGCCGGGTATTGACTGGAGTATCGGCGTTTCCACCTCCATGTAACCGTTGGAGTTGAAAAACTCACGCATGGAGTTATACACCTTTGTACGCTTGATGAATATCTCCTTGACTCCGTCATTGACCACCAGGTCCACATAGCGGCGGCGATAACGCAGTTCGGGGTCATCGAAAGCATCGTAAGTAACCCCGTCCTTCACCTTTACGATGGGAAGGGGGCGCAACGACTTCGAGAGCACTGTGATCTCGCGGGCATGAATGGTTATCTCGCCCATCTGCGTACGGAACACAAATCCTTTCACGCCTATGAAATCACCTATGTCAAGCAGTTTTTTCAGAACCACATTGTAAAAGTCCTTGTTCTCGTCCGGACAAAGATCGTCGCGGCTCACATACACCTGTATGCGGCCTTCGCTGTCCTGAATTTCGAGAAACGAAGCCTTGCCCATGATGCGGCGGCTCATGATGCGGCCTGCCACACACACCTCCCGCTGAGGCGCGTCATCGGCAAATGTGGCTTTTATCTCTTCGGTATGACCCGTGACCGGATATTCGGCTGCGGGATATGGTTCGATGCCAAGACGGCGCATCTCTTCGAGACTGCCGCGGCGCACTATTTCCTGTTCACTGAGTTCAAGTATATTTATTGCCATAAATTTATGTGATTTATGCTTTTTGTCAAATTTCTGCAAAAATACGCAAAAAATCGCATACCACCTTACTTATATACGGATATTGCTCTAAATTTGCATCTTATTAATAGTTTCGGGAATATGGATACGGCAAAAACACCCTCGCGCATGGCCTCATTGAAACGGTGGCTCGCATCGCTGTCATTCCGCACCGGCCTGATTGTGGGCGGTGTATGCATAATTTGTTACATACTGTCGTTCGCACAGATGCTGCTGCCCATATCGGCCACAGCCAAGGGGGTGCTTTGGGTAGTGCTGTTCGGCATGGCCAAAGCCACACAATATACGGCATTGCTGATCATAGGCAAAGCGGGAATTACAAGAATCCGAGGATATTTCAGGCGCACGCGCTCAAGTTAGCCCCCGTACAACGCCATAAGCCGGTCGTAGTAAGCACCTGAAGAAAACTTAGCCACCGAAGCACTCCTTATGGCTGCATAGTCAAAACCGGCATTCCACGCATTTTCAACCGCTTCGGCAAGAGAGGCCGCATCGCCGCTACCAAACGTAAATCCGACACCATCTGCGATAAGCTCGGGAATACCCCCTATTTCCGCACCTACCACCGGAGTACCCATACACAGCGATTCAATAACACTAAACGGATTGTTTTCATACCACTCCGATGTGATAACCGAAAATCGTGACCTTGACATCAGTTCATACACTTCACCTCCCGATATCCGACCGAGAAACTCTATATTATCCGCTCCGTCATACCCGCGGCGAAGTTCTTCGGCCAAAGGTCCGTCACCGGCCACCTTCAGCCTGTAAGGCAATCGGGCCGCCACCTTTAGAAGAGTACGCACACCTTTCTCTTCCGACAAACGGCCTACATAACAGTAATATGGCTCTCTCGAGGACACTGCGGTATCACACTTCGACACATCGATAAAGTTATGGAGTGTAACCAATTTCGATTCACTGAAACCACCCTGAAGCATCTTGCCTGCCATAAAACGGCTTGGACAGACAAAGTAATCGACATAAGAGTCCAACCGCTCGCGGTTCCATTTCTCGGCTTCACGCTTACCTATCCACGAGCCTATCTTTGAGCCTTTTATACATGAATATCTGAAACAATGCGACTTATCGCCGGAGAAGCAAAGTTCACAACTTTTGCCGTTGCGGAGACAATCGTAGCGCGGACAGAGCAATTTATAATCATGCACGGTCCACAGCACCTTTATGCCGCGCTCATGGGCAATCTGCGCAATCACAGGACTGAGTTGGGTGTGAATATTATTGAGGTGCACCACATCGGGTCTGAAATCATCGAGCAGCCGTGAGAACCCCTTTACCACTTTACTCGAACCGAACGGACGCACGAACGCATCGAGCTTACTCATATTGGAAGGCCAATAGCCACTCCACGGACTCTCCTCGTTTTCGGGATACTGCATGGAATATACGGCCACCTCATGGCCTCTCTCCTTCAACAGACTCTCCAGGTTCATGGTATATGTGCAATCACCGCCGCGTCGGTAATAAAATTTATTACACAGAAGTATTCTCATTTCGATATGATTATCGGTAAGACAGGGTTAACTGTTGCAAATGTAACAAAAAAAATATCGGCGCACAACACCACAGGCCAATAATAAAAAATAGACACGTAAAGTAATTGTGAAATAGAAAATTATACCTATCTTTGCACCGCAATAGGACTATGATTGCCGCTACGGTGGCGTCACAAACCGAAAGCAACTTATAATTAACCATATTTATTAACTTTATTAAATGACTGAAGAATTAAAAAATTCGCCCATCGAAGATTTCGACTGGGAAGCCTATGAGAAAGGAGATACTCAGGGCGAAAAGACTCGTGAAGAGCTCACCAAGACCTACGACGAGTCACTCAACACCGTCAAGGACAAGGACGTAATCGAAGGTACCATCATCGCCCTCAACAAGCGTGAGGCCGTGGTTAACATCGGCTACAAGAGCGACGGCATTATCCCCATGAATGAATTCCGCTACAACCCCGAAATCAAGATTGGCGACACTGTAGAGGTATTCATCGAAAATCAGGAAGACAAAAAAGGTCAGCTGATCCTCTCTCACCGCAAGGCCCGCGCCGCCCGCTCATGGGAACGCGTAAACCAGGCTTTGGAAAACGACGAAATCATCAAGGGTTACATCAAGTGCCGCACAAAGGGTGGTATGATCGTAGATGTATTCGGTATCGAAGCATTCCTTCCCGGCTCTCAGATCGATGTGCGCCCGATCCGCGACTACGATATGTTCGTAGGCAAGACCATGGAATTCAAGGTCGTAAAAATCAATCAGGAATTCAAGAATGTGGTGGTATCGCACAAGGCTCTCATCGAGGCCGAGCTTGAAAAGCAGAAGAGCGAAATCATCGCCAAACTCGAAAAAGGCCAGGTACTCGAAGGTACTGTCAAGAACATCACCAGCTACGGTGCATTCATCGATCTGGGAGGTGTCGATGGTCTTATACACATCACCGACCTTTCATGGGGCCGTGTCAACCACCCCGAAGAGGTGCTCCAGCTCGACCAGAAGCTCAACGTGGTTATCCTCGACTTCGACGACGAGAAGAAGCGCATAGCCCTTGGTCTCAAGCAGCTCATGCCTCACCCCTGGGACGCCCTCGACGCCGATCTCAAAGTTGGCGACAAGGTCAAAGGCCGCGTAGTGGTTATGGCCGACTACGGTGCATTCATCGAGATAGCACCCGGCGTGGAAGGCCTGATCCACGTGAGCGAAATGTCATGGAGCCAGCACCTGCGCTCTGCACAGGACTTCATGAAGGTGGGCGACGAGATCGAAGCCGTGATCCTCACACTCGACCGCGACGAACGCAAGATGAGCCTCGGCATCAAGCAGCTTAAGAACGATCCCTGGGAAAACATCGAGACCAAATATCCCGTTGGCAGCAAGCACACCGCCAAGGTGCGCAACTTCACCAACTTCGGTGTATTTGTGGAAATCGAAGAAGGCGTTGACGGCCTGATCCATATCAGCGACCTCAGCTGGACCAAGAAAATCAAGCACCCGAGCGAATTCACTCAGATCGGTGCCGACATCGACGTACAGGTTCTGGAAATCGACAAGGACAACCGCCGTCTGTCACTCGGCCACAAGCAGCTCGAGGAAAACCCCTGGGAAGTATTTGAGACCATATTCACCAACGGCAGCATACACGAAGGCACCATAGTATCAATGGTAGAGAAAGGCGCCGTGATAGCACTCCCCTACGGTGTTGAAGGCTTTGCCACTCCCAAGCACCTCGTGAAAGAGGACGGAACTCAGGCTCAGGTTGACGAAAAGCTCAACTTCAAGGTTATCGAGTTCAACAAGGACAGCAAGCGCATCATTCTCTCGCACAGCCGCATATTCGAAGACGAAGCCAAGGCCGAACGCAACGAAGCCCGCAAGGCCAAGCGTGCCGCAGCCGCAAGCAAGCGTGCCGAAGAGACCCCCATGCTCAACCAGCCCATGGAAAAGGCCACTCTCGGTGACCTCGAAGCTCTTGCAGCCCTCAAGGAAAAACTTTCCGACAACAAGTAATCCGGCGCTCCACCCGGAGCAGGATTATCCATAAAACCACACACTCCGCACCGGCATTCCGGCTGCGGAGTGTTTTTTTATATCACCAGCACCCGCGTAACACACCACCCATACATCTGCCCCGGACTGACGCCCGGAATTCATCAGTAAATCAAACAACACAACCACGGCACATGCCACCATTATGCTTACGAAACAAATTACACAATCTCCATGAAAGAATCACCAGCACCGGACAATGACTGCAGACACACTACCCCCCTACATGGGACGGACGCACTTTCGTGCGTACCCTAAATCAAAATCCATATAGCCTGCCAACACACCTGCAGACAAGCCACAAAAACGGCCCACAGGGCCACTCCGCCTATCCGGCGGTTATCTTAGCGCGCAATACTATACGCACGCGTCAACCACCACAGAGATAATGTAACACAAAAAAATGCGGAGCGGCTTCAATAAGCCGCCCCGCTATTGTCAGGGATTGAATTGACTGAGATTAATTACTTCTTGGCTATACGGCGATTGTTGGTGAGATAAGCCACAGGTGCTGCCACATAGATTGTAGCCAATGTACCGATCACAACACCGAATATCATGGCGAAAGTAAACGAGCGTATGGCATCACCGCCAAGGATAAAGATACAGAGAAGTACCAGAAGGGTGGAAGCAGAAGTCATCACCGTACGACCGAGAGTGGAGTTGATCGAAGCATTGATGGTGGTGAAGAAGTCCTGCTTGGGATAGAGACCGACGTTCTCGCGCACACGGTCAAACACCACCACTGTATCGTTGATCTGATAACCGATCACCGTAAGGATAGCGGCAATGAATGTCTGGTCGATCTCCATAGCGAAAGGCAGAACACCCCAGAACAGTGAATAGAAACCGATAATTGAGAACGCTGTGAACGCTACCGCCGCGAGCGCGCCAAGAGAGAATGCGATGTTGCGGAAGCGCACCAAGATGTAGAGGAACATGGCCAGAAGCGAAAGGATCACGGCAATGTAGGCATCTGTACGCATATCGTTGGCCACTGTAGGACCTACTTTCTGCGAAGAGATAATACCCATGGCCTCGTTGGCAGTCGAGAAGTCTTTCTCGCTCATGCCGCCGATCTCACTCTGAAGACCCTTGTAAAGGAGAGATGTGATCTCGCTGTCTATGTTCTCGTCATTGGAATCAATCTTATAGTTGGTGGAGATACGCACCTTGCTGGGACCATCGATGGTAATTACATTCAGACCGGCACCGTCAAACAGAGGTGCGAGCTTGGCGTGGATATCCTGGGTATTGACATTGTGGTCAAACTGCACCACATAGTTGCGACCGCCGGAGAAGTCGATACCGTTGTTAAGACCTTTCACAAAGAACGAGCCTACGATAACAAGAATAAATATACCGCATACGGAGAAAGAGATACGGCGGGCACCAAGGAAGTTGAACTTGGTTCCATAGAACATCTTGCGAGAAATCGAGGTTGTGAAAGTGAGATTCTTGAATGCTTTTTTCTTACCGAACATGATGAACACCAGACGTGTCAGGAACACGGCGGTAAAGAACGAGCATATAATACCGATGATAAGGGTTGTAGCGAAGCCCTTGATGGGACCTGTACCGAACATCAACAGGATAACGCCTGTGATTATAGAGGTGAGGTTGGAGTCGAAGATAGCGGAGAATGCGTTGGAATAACCGTCGGCGATAGCGGTAGCGGTATTCTTGCCGGCGCGGAGTTCTTCTTTGGCGCGTTCGAAGATGAGCACATTGGCGTCAACAGCCATACCGAGCGCGAGCACGATACCGGCTATACCGGAGAGCGTGAGCACTGCCTGGAACGACGCGAGGATACCGAACGTGAAGAATATGTTGAAGATCAATCCGAGGTTGGCGATCAGACCGGGTATCACACCGTAGAACGCCATCATAAAGATCATCAGAAGCACAAGGGCGATGATAAACGACATGAAGCCGTCGCGGATAGCCTGCTGGCCGAGTGACGGACCGATTGTGGTAGCGCTGATAACATCGATACTTGCGTCCATCTTACCTGATTTGAGCACATTGGCCAAGTCCTTGGCTTCGTCGGTAGTGAAATGACCGGATATGGTGGAACGTCCGCCTTCAATCTTGTCGTTGACATTGGGAGCGGAGTAAACCTCGCCGTCAAGCACCACAGCGACAGCCTTGTTGATATTGGCACCTGTCACGGCAGCCCATTTGGCAGCGGCCTCACCGGTCATGGTCATAGACACATAGTTGCCCTGACGGTCGTCATATTCGGCGGAAGCCGACGAGATGACATCGCCGCTCAGAGCGGGCTTGCCACCTGTTGTCTTGAGGAGATACAGGTCATATACCTCCATGCCGCCTTTGCCGGAGAGGTTTATCTGAGCCTTGAGGTCCTCGGGATAGACATCATAGTTTTTGTCGGAGCGGGAATAGATGGTGGGCTTGGCGCTCCACGCAAGGCGAACATTCGAGGGAATGAGCGTGCGGATCTGCGGCTTGGCAAGAATCTCGCTGATCACACCCTTGTTGGCCTTGGTTGCCGAACCGAACACTATGGGGTTACCGGTATTGAGTGCGAAATATTCACCGAGTGTCTTGCCGGCGAGAGTGGAATCCAAGGCAATGGCACGGTCAATGTTCTGGAAAGCGGAACGAATGTCGCTTACAGGCATGGTTTCGTAGAACTCAAGATTGGCCGACGCCTTCAGAAGGTCAAGCATACGGTCATGATCCTTCACGCCGGGCAACTCCAGCAGTATCTGTCCGTCCTTTTCAAGCTCCTGAATATTGGGAGAAACCACACCGAACTGGTCGATACGGTTACGCAACACGTTTGTAGAACTGCTCACACGGTCCTTGACTTCGTTTTTAAGAGCTGTCTCTACCTGCTCGGGAGTGGCGCCGCGCTTTACCTTGTCGCGGAATATCACCGACAGGTCACCCTGGGGATCAACAGCCTTGTATTGTTCGCAGAATATTGCCACATAGTCGTTGCTCTTGGTGGCTTTGACCACGGAGTCTGTGTTTTGGATAGCTTTTTCGAAGAAGCGGTTGCCGTCGGCCTTAGCCATCGAACGCAGAATGTCGGCCACCGACATCTGCAGGGTCACGTTCATACCTCCTTTGAGGTCAAGACCCAAGCCTACGCCTAATTTCTGGGTTTCCTTAAGAGTGTAGCCCAACCATACTTTCTCGTTGGCAATAGAATCGATAAAGTGCTTGTTAGCTTTGATGTGAGCATCGGAAGCTTCATCTTGAGACACCTGGAGAGCATATGCCTTGGCTTTGTCCTCATAGTGATTGTTCACAAACGTAAACGACACATAGAAAAGGCAAATGATCACCAGAAAGAAGGCCAGAACTCCGGCCACCACGCTTCCTAATTTTCCTTGTTGCATGTGAATCAGTTAATTATTATTGGGTTATTTAATTTTTATAAGTCAAAGTTTTCAGCCTGCAAATATAACGTTTTATTTTGTAATCTACGAATTAATTAACACGTTTTTCCAAGAGAAGCGAGCTGTGAAGCGATGAATTGCTTCATTGCGGGCATATTTTCCTCTACACTTTGGAGCAACTTCACCTGCGCGCGGGTACGCACAAGATTATGGTCGGGATATGCTATCTTATAATATGTGTCGCCGTTGAGATAATCGGTAAAGAACCGTACAGCCTGCATGTAGGGGAACAGGGCTGCGGCATACGGCAAATTTTCCACCTCCACGGGTGTAAGAAACTGCGACGCCGTGGAAAGATATCCCTCGGTGAAAGCCTTGAATATATCCATATCGAGCCCCACACGGCTCAGATCAGGATCGTCCTCGGCTCCGGTGTTGGCTCCGGTACGCAGGAAATCGCCGTAATCGCTGAATATGTAACTCGGCATCACCGTGTCAAGATCGATCACACAGAGCACCTTGCCGTCTTCATCAAACATCATGTTGTTGACTTTTGTATCGCAGTGGCATATACGTTTGGGGAGTTTGCCTTCGCGATGGAGACGCTCGGCCAGACACATGTCGTCGGCACGGCGCAACAGATCATCGGACACCTCCCTCACTCCGTCGAGCCGGCCGGCCTTGTCCTCCACTATTGCCTGACGGAACTGCTGCAAGCGGAACTCCATGTTATGGAAATCGGGAATGGACTCCGTGAGCTGACAGGGTATGTCAACAAGCATGGACTGGAAGCGACCGAAAGTTTCGCCTGCAAAACGTGAATAACGGGGATTGATCTCATTGTAGGTATATGCACGGGGTATGAACAGCATCACACGCCAATAATTCTCACCGTCGAAATAATATGACCTGTTGGAGTTTTTAACCGGTACGAAAGTAAGCACCTTACGGTCTATATCATCGGCACCTTCGGCCTCAAGCTTACGACGCAGGTGGGAAGTAACCGCCATAATGTTGCGTTGCAACCCTTCCACATCAGTAAATATGTGATGGTTGATGCGCTGGAGCACATAGTCGTGACTATCGCCCGGAGTGCGCACTATGTAAGTATCATTGATAAGGCCTTCGCCAAGAGGTGAGATTGTCTGCGGAACATCATCGATGGCAAACTGAGCCACGATATCATAAAGATCGGCTGTCATGGTAAAAAAAGTTTTGCGGTATTCAGATTAATACCGCAAATTTACAAAAAACATCAATTCACAGCAAATCTGCCACATAGATTCACCGCCACAACAAAAGCACTCCGACGCTATAGTGTCACGGCACCGGTTCGTAGGCGCCTATCGAGGCAGGAGACGGGCGGAGAGTACCGTAGTTATCCACCGGTGACAGGGTGTGCAACTCACTGTCATAACCGGAATAAGCCTCCCCGATCACGGGCGACATCGGGCGCAACCTGTAATCAAACAGATAGCTGCCCCGGTCGGTATAGAACATCGGATCGGTGTTCCACAATATGTCGGTGAAGTGATCGTCGTCATCGCCAGAGCTGCGTATCAGGCAGCGACGGAAATAGACCTGCGTATCATCAAGCACCTTTGGTGAAAGGTCGGCCGATGAGCCGTAAAGCACACTGTTGGTAAACTCAGCCTCCAGACGCGGCAGTCCGCTGCCGTCATCGGTTTCGTCATCGACATGCGACAGCGCCACAAGCGGTCCGGTTATGGCCGAGAACAGATAGTAGTTGGAGAATGTACAGTGATTGAAGTCATGCTTTGCCCCGTGAAGCCTGACAGCTCCCGAGCCGCTTTCGGCAAACTCACAACCCACGGCCCGGACAGACGAGTGATAGGCATCGAGCACATGACAGGCGGCATTGCGCAGGGTGCAGTTGACGAGCATGAGCGAGGGATAATCGCTCTGGAGCGAATCGAGCGACACTCCACGCCATGTGTTGCGCACGGTGGTGTGTGTCATGCGGTTGTCACGCGAGGCGGCACGGAACAGCACACCCTCCCACTGGCGCGACATAAGATCAAACGACACTCCGGTTATCACATTGCCCTGACGGTCACCCTCCATCATCACCGGAGCCTCTGCCGTGCCCTCCGAAACAAGAGTGCCATCAACCTTGAGAGATGCGCCGTCATGAAAATACAGATGCGATCCTGCGGCAAGAGTGAGAGTGACACCTTCGGCCACAACCAACGAGTCGAACACCTGCACGGGGTAATCAGCGTCCCACTGTTGCGACTCATCGACCACAAGCCCGTAATACCTTTTGACGTCCTGCCCATAGGCCGACAACACCACCTCCGAGGTGACCCCGTTGGTCACAAACATCACATTGTCCTCCACCTTCACCGGTCGCGCCGAGACATTTGAAGGCAGTGTGGCCGCCACAAACACGAATATGGAATCACCGGGGCGTATCTCCACATTATTGAAACTGGTGCCGCTCTGCCCGTCAACATTCAGGCGGAATATGCCACAGCCGCCGTCCTTAAACGCGACAGAGCTGATGGAGAGCACCTTGTCGTGGCGGTTATAGACCTTGAACGAGAATGTACGTGTGCCCTCTTCGGTAAAGACGGTGCCCATTTTGAGCGTATCGACCGAGAATACCGGCTGATGCGACGGTGAATGGGTGATATCGTCCTCTATACATGATGACAGCGCAAACGCCGACACCATCGCCATAAGAAAGGACAACAGGGAATATCTCAGATATACGTGGTTCATGTACGTGCGATATGGTATTGATCAGTATAACAATTAACGCGCCGCGGCATTCGATATTGTAATTTTAATAATATTAAACACCCGACAGGCCAATCACACCGGAGGCAGTTCTGCCACCGGCATGGTTGATATGACATAGAGTGCTATGGCCCTTGTCATAAGCACATCGTCATGATACCCTTTCTTGGCGCCGTAACGTCCCGATGCGTCCTGCTCATACACGGCCATCTCATTGCACGCTCCGCTGTCGCGCTCCACATACCCGCACTCTCTCACACGGGCTATCAGCGAGGTTATTATCATCGATTTGGTGGCCACATTGGTGTGGAATCCCACTACGGGCGCATGACTTCCGGAGCGCACGCTCTCACGCCTGCGGCGCACATACATGTTGCGATACACCCCGTTGAGTTCCTCGAGTATGTACTGCGAATGTCCCGAGGCCGACGCCTCGAGAGAATTGCTCTCCACTATCAGCAACGCATTGTGATACCATCGGGCTATGGCGGCCGCACGCCAGCCGAGTATATCGTGGTCACAGTGTCCGCGCCATTGAGCCACTACCTCCGGACGGTCGTCGCCTCCGCCTGGGAAACGATCAAATACGGCTATAACCGAATAATCGCTCCCTCGCGAACGGCCTCCCACATCGACACTCACCACATAGCGGTGCAGCCGGGAGGGTACAGACTCACACGGAAACCGCCACACTTTGAGCAATCCGGCCGGATCGGCCGTGAACCTCACCCCGCGCAACGCCGCCGCTCCCGTGGCAGCCAGTCCCGACACCTCGCCCACAGCGGCCGGCGGCCGGCAACCTGCACGCAGAGCCTCTATGCTCTCCGAGGCAAATACCGAACCACCAGTGTGCACGAACGCCTCCACATCGTCGGTAGGATACTCGGCAAACATGGCCTCATAGCCTATATCCTTGCGCTTCTCCCTGTACCAGGCTATCATCTCTAAAGTGAGCCCCCTCCGCCACAAGGCGCGCTCATAAGCGTCCATACCACCCGCAAAGCCCTCCACGTCGTCACACTCCTTGCGACACATATCTATCTCATACCACGGAACAAACACGGCTATGTCATTGCTTTCACCACTCTTGGCGCGAAGCCACCGCTCGTGAAAGAAATTGCCCACACCGTTGGCCGTACTCTCCATGGCAATGAAAGTGTATGGCTCCACAGGTATGCCCGATGATACGTAATTATCCGATGAATTAGGTATTTGATAAGACATGTCAAGGAATTACCTTTGTGGATAAAAAATAAACAAGGAGAAAAAATCGATGACAGAGCAAGAAGAGATATCCGAGTGGAGGCGTTATGCGAAGCTGACCAAGGCGACTGCGTATCCGGTTATAGAGCGCTATTTTGCCAGCGGTGAGTTGCCCAGCACGTTCTACCGCCGCGAGGGTCTGACGGAACATCAGTTCTACAAGTGGCGCAAGTATTATCTTCAGGACCACCCGTCGGTGGCGTCGCGTCTGGGGTTGGACGCATCTCCGGGCCGCTCGCGCAAATCATCGCGCAAGGCAAAGTGCCGTGTCTCGGACAAGCGGGCCGTCT
>CAJTRS010000004.1 GCA_910578805.1 uncultured Muribaculaceae bacterium
CACCCGACACACAGCATTTGCCCATACCGCGAGCCACTACTGCTGCGTGTGAAGTCATACCGCCACGCATGGTGAGGATACCCTGAGCCACGGCCATACCGCGGAGGTCCTCAGGAGAAGTTTCGATACGGACGAGAACCACTTTCTTTTTCTTCTCTGCCCATGCTTCGGCATCTTCGGCCGAGAATACAATCTGACCGGCTGCGGCACCGGGCGACGCGGGCAGACCCTTGGCCACTACGGAAGCGCGCTTGAGGGCTGATTTGTCAAATACCGGGTGGAGGAGCTCGTCAAGTTTCTGGGGCTCCATGCGCATGAGGGTGGTCTTCTCATCGATCTCACCGGCACGGAGAAGGTCCATGGCTATCTTTACCATGGCTGCGCCTGTGCGCTTGCCGTTACGGGTCTGGAGCATCCAGAGCTTGCCGTCCTGAATGGTGAACTCCATATCCTGCATGTCTTTGTAGTAGTCTTCAAGACGGTTGGCTATGGCAATGAGTTCAGCGGCGCAGACCGGCATGGATTCTTCGAGTGAGGGATATTTCGAAGCGCGATCCTCTTCGCTGATGCCCTGGAGGGCTGCCCAGCGGCGTGAACCTTCCACTGTGATCTGCTGAGGAGTGCGGATACCTGCCACCACATCTTCGCCCTGGGCGTTGATGAGGTATTCACCGTTGAATATGTTTTCGCCGGTGGCAGCATCGCGGCTGAAAGCAACACCTGTAGCGGAGTTGTCACCCATGTTGCCATAAACCATGGCCTGTACGTTGACGGCTGTACCCCATTCTTCGGGTATCTGGTTCATTCGACGGTAAAGTATGGCGCGTTCGTTCATCCAGCTGTCGAACACGGCGCAGATACCGCCCCAAAGCTGTTCCCAAGCGCTGTCGGGGAAGTCTTTGCCGGTATATTCCTTAACGGCACCTTTAAAAAGTTTGACAAGGTTTTTGAGGTCTTCTACATCGAGTTCGGTGTCGAGTTTGACGCCTTTTTCCTCTTTTACCTTGTCCATTATCTCTTCAAACGGATCGATATCGTTTTTGCTTTTGGGTTTCATGCCGAGTACCACATCGCCGTACATCTGCACAAAGCGGCGGTAGCTGTCCCATGCAAAACGGGGATTACCGCTCTTTTCAGCGAGAGATGCCACGGTGGCATCGTTCATGCCGAGGTTGAGCACGGTATCCATCATGCCGGGCATTGATGCGCGGGCACCTGAACGTACAGATACCAAAAGGGGATTGGCAGGATTATCGAATTTGCAGCCGGTGAGTGATTCTACATGGGCTATGGCAGCTTCTACCTCGTTTTTAAGGCGTGAAACCACTTCGTCGCGGCCATACTGGGTGTATTCTGTACAAACTTCGGTAGTGATGGTGAATCCCGGAGGTACGGGCATACCCAAAAGATTCATTTCGGCGAGGTTAGCGCCTTTTCCGCCAAGGAGATTGCGCATCGAGGCATTGCCTTCTGCTTTACCATCTCCAAACGTGTAAACTCTTTTCATCGATTGAGAATTAAAAATTATAGTTTAAAAATTGAATTTTGATATCTGGGATAAACCCTTTGCCAAGGTGTTTGTCATGGAGAGTTGATGCAAATTTAAGACAATAATCTCTATAATAGAAATTATTTCAAATAAATTTTAGGGTAGATTACCGTTGTTTTGCGTTTATTGAGTAGCTTTGCAGCCGAATTGAAATTTAACTTAGGACTGTGTCAAGAAAACGCAAAGAGCTGCCATTGCTCACCGAGGTAAAGATTACCGATGTAGCGGCCGAAGGCAAGAGCCTTGCCCGTGTTGATGATTTCGTAGTGTTCATTCCGTTCGGCGCTCCGGGTGATGTGGCCGATGTCAAGATTGACCGGAAAAAACGCAGTTATGCCGAGGGGCATATTGTGCGTATGTTGCAGCCGTCGGCCATAAGAGTGGAGCCTTTATGCGAGCATTTCACGGTGTGCGGAGGGTGTAAGTGGCAGCATATTCCTTATGATTTACAGCTCAAGTGCAAGCAGCAGCAGGTTGCCGATGCCCTTCAGCGTATAGCCAAAGTGGAATTGCCGGAAATATTGCCGATTCTCGGATCGAAAAATATATGGGAATACCGCAATAAGATGGAATATACGTTTTCCAATAAAAAGTGGCTCACATTTGATCAGTTGCGCAGCGGCGAGGATTTCCCTGACCGCGATGCCGCCGGGTTTCATATAGGGGGAGCTTTCGATAAGGTGCTCGATATAAACCGGTGCCGCTTGCAAGATGATTTCGGTAATGAACTGCGTCTGTTCATCAAAGATTACGGCAAGCGCCACGGTCTGTCGTTCTATGATCTCAGAGCCCAGCACGGACTTCTACGCACATTGATGATCCGAATCGCTTCCACCGGCGAGATAATGGCTCTGATGGTGTTCGGCGAAGATGATCCGGCAGCTATCAAAGCATTGCTCGATGTTGTCGTTGCCGAGTTTCCACGGATCACATCATTGATGTATGTTGTAAATACCAAGTGCAACGATACTTTTGCCGATCTTGACATACTCACATATCATGGAAAAGATTATATAGAAGAGGAGATGGAGGGTCTGAGATTCCGGGTTGGACCGAAATCGTTTTATCAGACCAATTCCATTCAGGCTTACGAGCTTTACAAAGTGGCACGCGAATTTGCCGGCCTGACGGGCGACGAACTTGTCTATGATCTTTATACCGGTACAGGCACCATAGCTAATTTTGTGGCGCGTAAGGCGCGAAAAGTCATCGGTATAGAGTATGTGGCCGATGCTATAGCCGATGCACGGATCAATTCAGGTGTCAATGGCATTGACAATACCGAATTTTATGCCGGTGACATGAAAGATGTGCTCAATGATGACTTTATACGCAGTCATGGAGTGCCTGATGTTATGATTGTGGATCCTCCGCGTGCCGGCATGCATGACGATGTGGTGAACGTGATACTAAGAGCACGTCCGAGGCGCATAGTGTATGTGAGCTGCAATCCGTCCACACAGGCCCGCGATCTGGCTATGCTTGATAATGCATATCGTGTGGAAGCCGTGCAGCCTGTGGATATGTTTCCACACACCCATCATGTGGAGAATGTGGTGAAACTCGTTCTGCGGACTGAGTGATTGCGATGTGTCAACGGATAGGGGGGGGCGTTTCACATGACGAAAGCATTGAGTTGTAGTAACGCTTGTCATGCGTGACTTCCCGTATTATGAATTCCGGCAATTCCACTTGCTCATCTTCGCTGTCAAGTTCTATTTCGGCCAGAATCAAGCCTTCAAGAGCGCCGTGGAATACGTCGATCTCCCATCGTCCCGCTATGTATCGGGTCTTGTCGATGACATTGCCGCATGAGCATTCATCGATCATTCTAACAGCATCGTCCGTAGGAATAGCATATTCCCATTCGCTGCGTGTGGCTCCGGAGGTTATGCCTTTTATGGTAAGCGTGGCTCTGGAATCCGCTATCCTGACCCTAACGGTGGCTTCAGGCCTTACCGAGAGGTAGGCTTGTCGAAGTCTGTGACCTGCGGTCACTCCGTAGGACATGAATGAGATGTCGGCCAGAAACTTTCGTTCTATCTCTTTTCCCATAAAACAAATATTTATCAACGATATACTTTGTGCAAAAGTAATTAAATCGGAGTTAAAAGCCGTGTTTGATGTTAAAAATATTTGTCATATGGGTCTTAACTTTTACCTTTGTAAAATTGTTGTGATGTTAAAAATAACACAATTTCACAAAATTGATGATAGAACGCATAATCATACTTGACAAGGCTGATCCGGTGAGTTTTTATGGGGTCAACAATAGCAATATGCAGTTGATAAGGAATCTTTTTCCAAAACTGCGAATGGCCGCGCGCGGGTCGGTGATAAAGGTCATAGGCGAGGATACCGAGACTGCCGATTTCGAAAAAGTGATTCACGAACTTGAGGAATACTGCAATAGATATAATAAACTGTCGGAAGATGTGATCCTCGACATAGTGCATGGAGAGCAGCCGCAGACACAAAAAAGTAACGGACTGATCATATATGGCGTCAACGGCAAGCCCATATCGGCACGCAGCGCCAATCAGCAGAAACTTGTAGATGCTTTTGTGCGCAATGACCTGACCTTTGCGCTCGGTCCTGCCGGAACCGGGAAGACATATATAGCCATTGCTCTGGCAGTGAAAGCCCTTAAGAACCGCGAGGTCCGGAAGATCATACTGTCGCGTCCGGCTGTAGAGGCCGGAGAGAAATTAGGTTTTCTGCCGGGCGATATGAAGGACAAGATAGACCCTTATCTACAGCCTCTGTATGATGCTCTCGAGGATATGATACCCCCTGTGAAGCTCAAGGAGTATATGGAGACTAATGTAATCCAGATAGCGCCGTTGGCATTTATGCGCGGGCGCACTCTTAACGATGCGGTGATTGTGCTTGACGAGGCGCAGAATACCACCACGCATCAGATAAAGATGTTTCTTACTCGCTTGGGCATGAATGCCAAGATGATTGTGACAGGCGATGTCACGCAGATCGATCTTCCGCGTTCTACCGTGTCGGGTCTGATTCAGGCTCTTCGTGTCCTCAAGGGTGTTGACGGTATAGGCATGGTGGAATTCGGCAAGAAGGACATAGTTCGCCATGCCCTGGTCCAGAGGATAGTGGAGGCTTACGAGCATTTCGATGAAGATCGTAAAACCAATACATCGGCCGGCGATGAATCCTGTCGTGAATCGGAATAACAGCGCATGTTGCCGCCATGACTGGCTGGCCGTGCTGCTGTCGGCGTTTGTAGTGTTGGTGTCGGTATTCGGGGCATCGGCGCAGACGCTCAATACACTTCAGGGCTTGGTGCGCGATTCGGTGTCGCACGAGCCTGTATCGTTTGCTGTGGTGAAAGTTATCGGTACTCCGCGGGGAGTATTGGCCGATGACAAAGGTCGCTTCACGATAAATACGTACAGGTCAATAGATACCGTGGAAGTCTCCTCTATGGGATATGAAACCAAGAAACTTTATGTGAAACCGGGGAATAAAAAAATCCGTGTCGATTTGGTCTCTACCGGAGTCCAGCTCGGCGAGGTGGTGGTGAAACCCAAGAAAGAGAAGTACAGCAAAAAAAATAATCCGGCAGTGG
The DNA here is from genome assembly GCA_910578805.1 of uncultured Muribaculaceae bacterium. Classification (GTDB taxonomy): domain Bacteria; phylum Bacteroidota; class Bacteroidia; order Bacteroidales; family Muribaculaceae; genus Paramuribaculum. The sequence goes on from CAJTRS010000004.1 coordinate 5,142, forward strand.
AATTCGTGAGACGTATCCGCAATGCCCGTGATCTCAACAATCCGCGCAAGAACCACGACTTTTACAATTACGATAAATACGAGCGCGTGACCATAGCGCTTAACAACATCTCTCCCGAAAGCAACAAAAATCTGATACTAAAACAGTTTGAATTCCTGCGCGACAATATTGACACCTCGGAAGTGTCCGGTCGTCCGATTCTGGCCATAAGCACAAGAGAAAAAATGTCGCATTACAATTATAGCCGGGACAAAGACAGCGAGAAAGAGACTGTGACCGGTCTGCGGCAGGAGGGCCTCGATGATTTTCTCGACGAGGACAATATGCGCAGATTCTATGAGAATCTGTTTCCCGAAATTGATTTGTATTCCAATGATATAGAATTGCTTAAAAATCGTTTTGTAAGCCCTTTGTCAAAAATTGCTCCGGATTTCTACAAGTTTTATCTTACTGACACCACCGAGGTCGATGGAGAAAATTGCGTGGAGCTTTCTTTTGTGCCTCATAACTCACAGTCGTTTGGATTTACAGGGAAAGTATATGTGCCTGTCGGTGACAGCACGATGTTCATAAAGAAAGTGGCAATGAATGTGCCCGTGGATATAAACCTCAACTTCATCGAACGACTTTATATAAACCAGGAGTTCAAGCGAGCGCCTGACGGTACCCGTTTGCTCGTAAAAGATGATCTTATAGCCGAAGTTGATGTGATGCCGGGATTTCAAGGGTTTTATTTCCGACGAAACTCAGCTTATGACAACCATGACTTTTCGGAAACCGAAAATCCCGAAGTGTTCAACCGGTTAGGCCGCCAGTACATAACTCCTGGAGCCGATACCAAAGATGAGAGATTCTGGTCGGAGCACCGTCTTGTTCCATATAGTGAAAAAGAGAAAAACGTAGGGCAGATGGCTGTCGAGCTACGCAAGAACAAAGTATATTACTGGGGAGAGAAATTCCTTAAAATAATGGTGATAGGCTATGTGGGAACCGCTAAGAAAGATAGTAAATTCGATATAGGTCCGGTGAGCAATACCATAAGTTCAAACTATCTTGAAGGGGCACGCTTGAGATTGGGCGGTGTGACTACCGGCAATCTCAGCAAACATGTGTTCTTAAGCGGATTTGTGGCTTACGGATTCAAGGATCACAAGTGGAAATATCATGGTGATGTGGAGTATTCGTTCAATGCAAAGGAGAATCATGCCAACGAATTTCCTATCCACTCCATTAAGTTTGGGCATACCTACAATGTGGACATGCTCGGACAGAAGTTTACCGTGACAAATCCCGATAATATGTTTCTGTCCATAAAACGTCACCCCGACAAGCAGATAACATATCATAGGGTGACACAACTGGACTATACCCTCGAATTGGCCAATAATTTCTCTGTCCGTGCATCATGGAAGCACGAACGTCAGGAAGCTACCGAATGTATGACATTCATTGACGGATATGGAAACCGTTTCGGACACTACAATGAATCATCGTTTACATTGAAGCTCCGATATGCTCCGGGAGAAAAATTCTATCAGACCAAAACCGAACGAAAACTTATAAGCAAGGACGCACCGATAATAACACTGTCACACACTTATGCACCCAAGGGTTTCATGGGGAGTATGTTTGAGATAAACCGTACGGAACTTAGCTTCCAGAAGCGCTTCTGGCTTTCAGCTTTCGGCAGTGTAGATGTGCTTGTCAAAGGAGGTCATCTGTGGAGCAGTGTCAGCTATCCCGATCTGCTGTTGCCCAATGCCAACCTTTCCTATATCATTCAGCCCGAGAGTTTCGCGTTGCTCAATCCCATGGAATTTGTCACCGACAGCTACGCATCGTGGGACGTGACTTATTGGGCCCACGGAGCGATATTCAATTACATTCCATACTTCAAAAAACTGAAATTGAGAGAGGTGTTTGCATTTCGCGGTGTTTACGGCCATCTTAGCAAGCGTAACAATCCGGCCTATAATCCCGACCTGTTCAGATTTCCTGTTGTCAATCAGTCAATGCCCATGGGTCACACACCATACATGGAGATAAGCGCCGGTATCGACAATATATTTAAGGTGCTGCGTGTGGATTATGTATGGCGTCTGACTTACCGGAATAATCCGGGAGCCGACCGCGGAGGCCTGAGGCTTGCCATGCATTTCACATTCTGATGTGCGTAAAAACTCGCGCCGGCAGTTGCAGAGCGGCAATATATTCCGTATCTTTGATTTGTAATATCTGTCAGATACCGATGATAACCGAAATTCAAGATTATAACCTAAAGGGTGTCAATACGTTCAGAATCGATGTCTGTTGCCGTAGATGGATAGAGTATTCTGAAGCCGTCGATCTTGTCACAGTAGCAGACATGGTTGCCGGAGAAAAATATATGTGCATAGGCGAGGGGAGCAATCTGCTTTTTCTTGGAGATTACGACGGAGCGATACTTCATTCTCGTATTCTTGATGCTGAAATGACGTCAGACGGCAGTGTCACTTATCTTCGTGCCGGCAGCGGCATAAGCATGGATTCACTTATTGGTCAATGCTGTGTCAACGGTTTGTGGGGACTGGAGAACTTGTCGGGAATTCCCGGTGAAACAGGCGCTTCAGCAGTGCAGAATGTCGGCGCTTACGGCGTGGAGGCCAAAGATGTTATATCTTCTGTAGAATGTTTCGATATGGTTAAGCGCGAGTTTGTCAGGTTTGATGCCGATGAATGTGACTATGCTTACCGTTGGTCCATGTTCAAAAGGCCCGAACTGAAAAACCGATATATCGTTACATACGTGACTTTCCGACTTTCCGCCATTCCGGCGCCGTGTCTGTCTTATGGCAATCTGGCGGCACAATGCGGCGATATATCTTCTCTTACTCCGATGGTTGTACGCAATGCGGTAATGGCGCTTCGTGAGTCAAAATTGCCATCGGTGGAAGAAATAGGCAGCGCCGGCAGTTTTTTCAAGAACCCCGTGGTGGACCGGAATGTTTTTGATGATGTAAGACGGATTGCCGGAGATGATACCGTGGTGCCACATTACGATATGGGCGATAAGGTTAAGATACCGGCTGCCTGGCTTATAGAGCAGTGCGGATTCAAAGGACGCTCTTTCGGCAATGTCGGCGTATGGCATAAGCAGCCGCTTGTCATTGTCAACCTCACAGGCAAGGCCTCATCTGACGAAGTGCTTGAATTGGAGGAAATGATAGTGAAACGGATTGAGGAACGGTTCGGAATAACCCTGACTCCCGAGGTGGAACATATAAAATAATAAGATAGCGATATATATGAGTACATTCATAATAGAAGGTGGACATAAACTTCATGGCGAGATAGAACCACAAGGAGCCAAAAACGAGGCTCTTGAAGTGATAAGTGCGTGCCTGCTTACAGAAAAGCCGGTTACAATAACCAATGTGCCCGAAATCCTTGACGTAAAGAATCTGATAGACTTGCTTAAAGGCATGGGGGTGAAAGTTGTGCGTCATGCCAAAGGGGAATATACGTTTGAGGCATCTGATATAGACACCGATTATGTATCGAGCCGCGAGTTTGTAAAACTATGTGCGTCGTTGCGTGGCTCCGTGCTTGTTGTGGGCCCTTTGCTTGCCCGTTTCGGAAAGGCTTATTTTGCCAAACCGGGCGGTGACAAGATCGGGCGTCGTAAAATAGATACCCATGTGCTTGGTTTTGAAAAACTCGGTGCCGGTATCATGTATGACGAGACAAAGAAAGCTTATTGCCTTGAGACTCCGGAAGGGGAGAAACTACGAGGAGCATATATGCTTCTTGATGAGGCGTCTGTGACCGGTACGGCCAACATAATCATGGCGGCTGTGCTGGCGGAAGGCAAGACCACCATATATAATGCGGCATGTGAGCCTTATGTGCAGCAGTTGTGTAAGATACTCATATCTATGGGTGCTAAAATAGAGGGGGTCGGATCGAATCTGGTTACTATCTACGGCTGTAACGAACTTCACGGCGCCACCCACCGCATATTGCCTGACATGATCGAAGTGGGCAGCTTTATAGGCATGGCAGCCTTGACCCGTAGCGGCATAACGATTAAAAATGTGTCGTTTGACAATCTCGGTATAATTCCTGACAGTTTCCGTCGGCTCGGTATTGCGGTAGAGCGCCATGGCGATGACATATATGTGCCCGAACAGGACTGTTATGAGATAGAGACGGCTCTTGACGGCTCTATTCCCACCATAGCCGATGCGCCTTGGCCGGGGCTGACTCCTGACCTGTTGAGTGTAATGCTCGTGGTAGCCACCCAATGTAAAGGCAGCGTGCTTATACATCAGAAGATGTTTGAAAGCCGTTTGTTTTTCGTTGACCGGTTGATCGACATGGGAGCGCAGATTATGTTGTGTGATCCTCACCGTGCGGTTGTGATAGGCCTTGACCATCGGTTTCCGTTGCGAGCCAACAATATGCTGTCACCCGATATACGCGCCGGTATCGCCATGCTGTTGGCAGCCATGTCGGCAAAAGGAGTGAGTGAAATAGACAACATCGACCAGATAGACCGCGGCTACGAATATATCGATACCCGCCTCAACTCACTCGGGGCTCACATCTGTAGGAAATAAATATCCGGAATAAGTCTCCGCAATATATGATAAAAATGGCTGCCAGGCGTGGCAGCTTTTTTTATACGGGGATTACCATCATCGGGATATCGGAGTGAAACAGCAACCGGTGGGCTATACCCGGATTGAACAATCGGGCAAACACATTTTTTTTCTTGCTCGGCACTGTTATCAAATTTATGTTGTGGGTTTCTGAAATCCGTCCGAATTCTTCATCGATGTTGGTTATCGATATAGTATCGATGGAGAAATGGTGTTGGGGATAATGTGTGGTACAGTATTCTTTAAGAGTGTTTAGCGCGCGGTCGGAATCAGACGGTACCTTTTTCGATGGCAACCTGACCAATATCACATTCATGGGGCTTATGGGCATAAGATGGAACAAGGCATCAAGAGCCAATATGTCTTCCTGGTCGAAGTTGCTGAAGAAAACAACGTTGCATTCGCCATCGGGCCTTAGCTGCGTTACCGTGCCTGGAATGGTGAAAATCGGTTGACGGCAGGTGTCGAGCACTTCGGCTGTAACGCTGCCCACCATTTCACGCTCCTTGGTGCCGATACCGCGTGTGCCCATAACTATCAGCATCGGCCTGTGTTCCTTGGCATATTGGTTTATAACCTCTTCGGGCACACCTTCCGATACCATGCATGAGAATTTGACCACCGGCAGAGCTCCCTCTTTCATGGCGTTGAGCAATCGTTCCGATAGTTGCTCCATGAGTTTGTCAGCTTCTTTCTGCAGGGCAATACGGCTGTTGGTCTCTTCTACGCCCTCGTCAAATGTGAGCACGTCGGTGAGTTGGGCGCGCAATGCGTTGACAGGATTGATATATGTGTGCAGAAGTACTAAATTGGCTTTGTGGAACTGAGCCAAACGGATTGCAGTCTCACAGGCCTTAAGGGAGTAGTCGGAGAAATCCACCGGCACAAGAAGCTCGCGAGGCAATTCATTATTAGCCGGAGCGTCGGAGGTAAATATCTCTTTGTTCTCGATTATGCGCAGCGCCAACGGCAGATCCGATTCTTTGATTCTGACCCTCACACCGGGCGATATGGTGGGTTCTGACAGATTGACGTTCTGTAACGTCACTTTAACACCTTGTTGTTCAAGTAATGCTTCAAGAGCTATGGCATGGTCATAGGTGTGTATGGCTACTGTAATAAGTCTGTCCGACACGCTGATAGAGGTTTGATTACAAAATAAGAGGAGAGAGTGAGAATGAATAATCTGTGTAAGGGATAAAAATAGCGGTTTTTAGTCCTTGTTCTGGGTTTCCTTAAGTATCTCGACAGCCATGTCATAAATAGTGGTATCGTCAAGCACCACTATACCGCCATCGGGGCCTTGCTCTATGTGCACACCGCAGTTTTTGCCGAATTCATAATTGCTGCCGCCGAAATAATTACGTACGGTCTGTACAGTTATATTGAGTTTATCAGCAATCTGATGAGTTGCGCCATCGGGTAAACTGTCTTTGATGCGACGGAGCTCGTTGAAAGTGATTGTTTTAGCCATAAGTTTATAGTTTTAGGGTTAAGGTAATACGTTTTTGTGGTTATAAATTTAGAAGTAAATTTTTACACTTCCAAATATTTATGTGAAAATAATCAGATGCGTTCGATGTCGGAATCCTTTACCCATGCGCGGTGGTTGTTGTCGATCTGCACATCGTACCACCTGTTGCCGTTGGAGTCATAAGTGTTTACCGAATCGAGGATTCTTATCTTTGTTCCCTCATGTAGCAGCATGGCCTCCTCCGAGCGGTCTTTGGGTGCGCGTGGTTTGGTGCTGAGTATGGTCGATGGCGCGGTTATCACGGCATCATCGTGGTCATGTCGGAGACCATTGGCATATATGGCAAAAATGAGAGTTATCACGAATATTGCAAATATCACAAGTCCGCCGAAGAAACCGACTTTCCTTATGGCTATTGAGGAGGCGAATATGTATATGGCCACGGCTCCGAGTGTGATTATAAACAATATCAGAGCCAGTACCGCCCAGGTGTCGGCTGTCATGGACAGGGCTATGTCAGTGGCGGCGTTTGACAGGAATGATCCCGATTCACCTTTTATCTCGTCGATGGTCATGTTGTTGACAAATGCCAGATTCTCACGGGCGTCATCATTGGTGGGATCAATTTTAAGCGCTCGCTCGTAGCATAATATAGCTCCTGAAAGATCGCCGAGACGATAACGTGTGTTGCCTATGTTGTAAAGCAACTCTGAACTGGTGCTTTCTGAGGCAACTTCAGTGTATAGCGACAAGGCGAGCGCATAGTCGTCGGAGTTATAGGCTGAGTCTGCCCTTTCGATCAACTGTCGCGAGGCGAAGACCGGCAGGGATAGCAGTGTCAAGGTTAGGATTGTTATATATCGTTTCATGATCTTCTGGAGTAGGGGGGATTTATGCGTTTATTACCGGTGATGATATTATTTATTCCGTTTCAGATTTTCAAGACTGTTGATTGATGAGGCTGCTTTATCGTAAAGCAGTTCGATCTGGTCCTGCGAACTGACAGGGGAGTATCGGGCCATTTCACAGTCATCGAGCACGCTTATTATGGTATCGGTGGTTTCCTGAGAAGCTCCGAATCCAAGTAGTTCGGCACTTATATTGTCACGTGACAACTGTGATGACGGTATGGAAAGTTTGTCGCTGAGATAACCCCATACGGCACGGAGAAGTTCCTCGTAGAATTTCTCGGAATCTTTTTGCTGCATGTATGCGCGTGCCTGACGCAGACGTTTGCGCGCCACTTTGTTGGCTTTGGCCAATTTCATTCCGCGAATGTCGGCCGAACGGGCTATGTTGCGGTGATATGCGGCCACAACTGCAATAAGGGCGATCAGCAGGGCAGCATAAAGTATCCAGTACCACCACTGTTCGATTATGGCCCGTCCGGTTGCCGACGACGGATCGATTCCGGCTTTTATATGGAGTATGTCGGTGTTTTTAGAGGTAACCTCCATTCGCTCATTGGCTGCCTGGCTCAGACCCTGGCTCACTTTTATGTCGTAACCCGGAGTATCGAGTGTAACGTATTTGTGTGTATCGGTGTCGAAATATACGAACTTGTCACCTCCGATATGGAAATTGCCTACTGTTTTTGGCACAAATGTATATTCGGCAGTCATGGTGCCGGTAACATTGTTGCCGTTTATTTTGGCCTGGATATCTATGTTGGGGGTATATTGTTCGAATTCAGACGGGAAATCTATCACCGGCTCCTTGAGATACTTTATATTGCCTGTGCCGGATATGGTATAGATCAGTGTGGCCGGTTCATTTGTGCGGAATGAATTGCCTACGAGGCGGCTGTCTATTGTGAAGCGTCCTACTGCTCCGTTGAATCCATCGGGTTGTGGTAATGGAAGTGGATTGATATTGATCGATGCTGAATTGGAATTGACTTTTATTTTGCGCTCATGGGCATCAGGTACGCTGAAAAATCCCATGTTGATCATATCATATTGCATTACCTTTATGTCATAATTGCCGGAGGTAATGGTGAGTTTGCCTGATTTCTGCGGAAAAAGGATACATTTCTTTAGCATTGCGGTCATATAGCGCTGACCGTTATATTCTTCCTGTCGGTTTAGCGATGCCTGAAATTCGAGGTCCTCCATCAGGAATCCTTCGAAACTCGGCTGCTTGGTGCAGAAAAATTCCGAAATCTGGTATTTGGTGTATAGTTTTATGGTGCATTCCACCGCTTCCTGTTCGTATGCCGATGACCTGGACAGGATTATGCGTATAAACACATCGTTGGCACTCACGGACCGGTCGGTGGTCTGAGTGGTTATGTCATCGACGATTACAGGCCTTTGTCGCTGTGTATTTCCAGGCTGTGTCTGTTGCGGAGCGGAGGCCGGTCCGATATTCAGTTTGGAGGTATTGGTGGTGTAACGTTTTCCGTCAACATTTATCGATGCTTCTCCTATGGTGTAGGTGCCCTCCTTCTCCGCTACATAATAATATGTATAGTCTATGGTAGAACTTGACGACATTTGGCCATTTATCACCGAGTAGCTCTGGCTTGTGGAAGTGGAGGGGCCGTATAGCAGGCGGCACCCGTTGATCTGAGGTACTTTCAGGCTTGTTCCCTCTCCGTCCTTGAGCCTGAATGTCACGGCAAATTTGTCGCCTACCGACACTTCCCGTGGGGCGTTTACCGAAAATGTGGTTGCGGCGAGACACGGCACCGCGGCTGATATGATGACAAGTACAAGTGCGGATATACGCGTTATAATATTTCCCATACTCAAATTTGGTTACGGCTGTTGGTTTTATATTATCAGGTGTTTACCAGGGCTTGTCGGTTATTCTGACTCCGGCTTTTTTCTCTTTTGATTTCTGGCCTTCGACTCTTTTGCGTGTCATGGCCTCCTCATTTTCCATCGTCTTCAGAATTTTTTCGGCATTGGCATCGCTTATGCCTCCCTGACGAGGTTGTTGCTGCTGCTGTTGCTGGTTCTGATTGTTCTGGTCCTGATTTTGGTTGTCCTTATTGTCCTGGTTCTCTTTTTGGTCCTTATTGTCTTTATTTTGGTCTTTATCTTTGTCCTTGTCTTGGTCTTTGTTCTGATCCTGATTCTGATTATTCTGGTTCTGCTGCTGTTTTTCAAGTTCTTTCAGTGCCAACATCAGATTCTGGCGAGTGGCCTCATTTTCCGGATTTATGCGCAGAGCGTTTTTATAGGCATCGACAGCTCCGGCAAAGTTTTTTTCAAGGAAATTTATATTGCCGAGGTTATAATATGATTTTTCGGCAATGCCCTTGTCGGTATTGGAGTGCGATGACTGGTTTAGCAGTGCTTTTGCCTCGTCGATAGGCTTGCCTTCCGTTTTGCCGTCGGCATATACAGTCTGGTGCATCAGCGCGGCGGCAAGGTTGTATTTTGCGGCATCGGACGCCGGAGCCGATTCGAGTGCCTTGCGGTACATCTGTTCGGCTTGCGCATACCGTTGCTGGTTGTAAAGCTTATTGCCTTCAAGTATATAGTCAAGTTCTTTCTGAGTAGTGGCCGCATGAGGCTTGACATCGACACTGAAAGCATCGGTGCCGGTGGTCAGACTTAGTGCCAGTATCAGATATTTTATGTGCTTCATGTGGATATTATTTTTTCGAGAAGAAATTGATGTTTCTCAGCCATTCTATCTTGCTGTAGGGGAGCGCCATGTCGATCAATAACAGACACAAGGCTATGAATATGGCTATCGGATATAGTTCCGATGCCGGAGAGGGTGCCGAGAAGCGTTTGTATTCTGTTTTGGCTAATGTATCGAGTTTCTCCTTCAGGGCATCTACGGCATTGGAGCTGTTGCCCGACACGTATGTGCCGTTGCCCGCCTTGGCTATTGCTTCGGCCACTTCCTTATTAAATGAAGTGATCACTTGCTTGCCTTCATAATCGGTCATGAATTCGTTGCGCTTGCCTTTTAACGGTATGGGCGCTCCCTGACCTGTGCCCACTCCTACCACATCGACCTGTATGCCTACTTCGGCTGCGCGTTTTGCAGCCTCTTCGGCGTTGTCTTCGAAGTTTTCGGCGTCGGTAATAAGAATGATGGCTTTCTGCATGGTGCTTTCGGGATTGAAACAGTTGATGGCCATGTCAATGGCTTCGCCTATTGCCGTGCCTTGAGAAGGGATCATATCGGGACTCAATGAGTTGAGATACATTTTTGCCGACAGATAATCCGATGTCAGAGGGAGCTGTGTATATGCATCTCCGGCAAATATGATCAGACCCACGCGGTCCTGCTTCATGTTGGAGATTATTTTTTCGAGCAGCATCTTGGCACGCTGCATGCGGCTCAGTCCTTTGGGGTCGTCGGTTGACGATGCAAGCATGGAGTTCGACACGTCGAAGCATATCATTACCTCTATGCCATTGGCCATTTCATCGGCTCCGTCATCACCGGCTCCGGCCTTGTCAACATACGGACGTGCCAGAGCTATGATTATAAACGCCGTGGCCATAAGTTCAAGGCATATCTTTATGTTGGGCATATACCGAGAGGCATCGGGCATGAGCGATGACAGTATGGCGGGATTGCCTAATCTGCGTAACTTGCGTTTGCGCGCCATGCGTGCCCATGCGTAGAGCAGTGACACTATAGGTATCAGCAGCAACAGGTAGAGCAGGTGTGGATTAGCGAAGTGTATCATCTTTCCGTAATTCTGAAATCGTTAGGATACGGGGGTAAAATATCTTTTTATGGTATGGTTCTCAGCAGAGTGTTGCGCACGATCAGTTCACACAATATAAGTCCGAGAGCTATAAATGCGAGCATCGTGTAGTCATCTTCTGTGTGAGAGAAATTGCGTACGTCCATCTCTGTTTTCTGCAGGGCATCGATCTGCTTGAATATCTGGGCCAGCACAGTCTCATCGGTAGCGCGGAAATATTCGCCTCCTGTAGTGCGGGCTATAGTGCGGAGTGTGGCCTCGTCAATTACCACGGGCAACTGTGTGTAGGTGATACCTCCGTAGGCGTTCTGGGTAGGATAGGGTGCAGTGCCGTTGGTGCCCACGCCTATTGTGTAAACTTTTATACCGTGCTTTTTCGCAATTTCAGCGGCTGTGACCGGATCGACCACCCCGGCATTGTTTGAGCCGTCGGTAAGCAGTATTATGCTTTTTGATACAGCCTTACCCTCTTTGATGCGGTTGATGGAGGTGGCCAGACCGTCGCCTACGGCCGTACCGTCTTTTAGCATATCCATGTTTACCGAATTGATGTAATTGGTAAGTATGGCATTGTCGGTGGTCATCGGTACGCCGGTGAGGCTCTCTCCGGCGAAGATCACCAGACCTATGTTGTCATTCTCGCGTCCTGCCACAAACTGTGATGCCACTTTCTTGGCCGCTTCGAACCGGTTGGGGCTGAAGTCGCGCGACAACATACTTGACGAAATGTCAAGAGCGAGTACTATATCAGTGCCCTCAGTGCGCACAGTGCTCCATTTGTCGTGTATCTGAGGGCGGGCCATTATGACAATCAGTGTGGCTATCAGAAGCACTCTCAGACCAAACATGGCGTGGAGCAGTATGATTTTGGACGTTGGACGTAGGTTTAGAAACGGGCGTGTGGTGGACAGACCCACCGATGCGTAGTCCTTGTGTCGGTGATACACATACCATACGATATAGGGTATGAGTACCAACAGAAACCATAAATATTTAGGGTGTGCTAACTGCATGATCTAAAATTCGGGTGTTCAATTCTTTTCTTGTTTGCCGCTTTCTGCCGTCGGTTCACTGTCGGCCGACGGTTGTTCCGTTGATTCCGGCTCTTCAGGCTTTGTCTGTTCTACAAACGTGGTCACCGTTTTGAAGGTTTTGTCATTTTCCATCTGCGATGGCTTGACTTTGGCAAATTTAACAAAGTCGGCCGTGCGTAGCGTAAACTCTATGCCTGAAACCAGTTCCGGCGTTATTTCATTGATTCTGACGGCTTCCATGATCTGGGTTGTGGTCATCTCCATGGCGTTGATTCCGAAACGTCCGTCAAGATACTGGCGCAAGATATCGGTGAGTCGTGTGTAATACAATTTTTCGGAACCTCTTTCAGGCAGATGCTCTTCATGAAGCTCGTTGAGACGTTTTACGGCAAGCTCATAAGGCGACAGCGGTTTCTTGGCAGGTTTGACCAACTCGAGTATGTTACCTTTTCTAAACCATTTGAAATAGGCTAATATTCCTGCTGCCACAACAGCCAGAGCCAGTAGAATCCACCATATCAAGTTACTGCCCGAGTCGTCACCGTCAGGCAAAAATTCGCCCTGTACGGCCACTACGTTCTCGAAATTATTTAGAGAATCGGCTGCTACAGGAAGCACTTTCAGCGCGGGACGTTCAGATGTGACCGTGTCACCGTCCTGAGCGAAAAGAAACGGCGGCACAGAATAAAGTCCCGGTTCGAACGACTGTATGGTCACGGTCTGTTTCATCTGTTTCTGTCCGTTGACAGTCTCCTTTACCGTGGGTTTATCCATGGCCACGATCTCGATTTTGTGCCACATGGTGTCTATGGTGCTGATCGAGGATCTGTCATCGATAGGGCCTGTAACCTCCACATGCACTTTGGTCTGTTTGCCCATGACAAGATGGGCGGAATCCAGTTTGGAGGTGATGGTGAACCGTCCGGGAGCAGCTGCCGACAGTATTGGTGCCAGGAGTGCTATTAGCGGCAATATTTTGTTTATATGGGTATTCATAACTTATATTATCTTGCTCCACGGTTTTTAAACAGCATCATGAGAGCCTTTACATAATCTTCATCGGTAGCTACCGATGTCATATCCACACGGCATCGCTGCATTGTGTCCGCTACCTGCTGTTGGCGGTCATACCACCATTTGTCGTAAGTGCGGCGTACGGATTTAGATGATGTATTGATCCAGCGTGTGCCTCCCGACTCAAGGTCGCGAACCTTAATCAATCCGACATCAGGCATTTTGGTATCACGTTTGTCATAGACCTGCATGCCTATCACATCATGCTTGTTTGATGCTATCGACAAGGCTTTGTAAAAGTCTTTGTCGTCGATGAAGTCCGAGATAAGGAATGTGGTGCAGCGTTTTTTCAGCGCGTCAGTGAAAAATCGCAGGGCATAGGCTATGTCTGTGCCGTTATTCTCCGGCTTGAAATCAAGCAACTGGCTTATGATGTATAGGATATGCTTGCGCCCTTTCTGCGGAGGAATGAATTTCTCGATTTTGTCGGTAAAGAATATCACACCGATCTTGTCATTGTTCTGAATGGCCGAGAATGCGATGGTGGCTGCTATCTCCGCTATCATGTCGCGTTTGACTTCGCCCATGGCTCCGAACAATTCGCTGTGCGATACATCTATTAGAAGCATCACGGTGAGTTCGCGTTCCTCTTCATAGACTTTCACATAAGGGTGGTTGTGACGGGCAGTCACATTCCAGTCTATATCGCGTATGTCATCGCCATATTGATATTCACGGACTTCGGCAAAGGTCATGCCGCGTCCCTTGAATGCCGTGTGGTATTCTCCGGCAAAGATATTCTGTGAGAGGCCTCGGGTCTTGATCTCGATTTTCCTCACTTTTTTCAGTAGTTCGTTTGCTTCCATATCCTCAACTCATTATAAAGTATAGTCACGGAAGTCCCCTGCATGTGTATCAGGGCACTTCCACACTGTCAAGTATCTCGGATATGATTTCATCGGCCGATATATTGTTGGCCTCGGCTTCATATGACAGGCCTATGCGATGGCGGAGTACATCGTGGCACACTGCGCGTACATCTTCGGGAATCACATAACCGCGCTGGCGCAGGAATGCATAGGCTTTGGCTGCTTTGGCCAGACCGATGGAGGCACGCGGTGATGCACCGAACGATATGATGCCTTCAAGGTCTTTAAGATTGTAATCGCCGGGATAGCGGGTCGCAAACACGATATCGACGATGTAGCGTTCTATCTTTTCGTCAATGTATATCTGTTCCACTATTTTCTGAACCTCAAGTATCTCTTCAGGGCGCAGTAAGGGAGCTACTGTTTCATTGACAGGCGATAGGTTGCGGCGTATGATCTGTTTTTCCTCTTCGCGTGAGGGATATCCGATAACAACTTTAAGAAGGAATCGGTCAACCTGAGCTTCGGGCAGGGGATAAGTACCTTCCTGCTCTATCGGGTTCTGTGTGGCCATTACCAAAAACGGTTTGTCCAGTCTGAATGTAGTCTCGCCGATAGTTACCTGACGTTCCTGCATGGCTTCAAGCAGGGCGCTCTGCACTTTTGCCGGGGCACGGTTGATTTCGTCGGCCAGTACGAAGTTGGCGAATATCGGGCCTTTTTTGATCTGGAATTGCTCGTTTTTTACGCTGTAAACCATAGTACCGATGACATCGGCCGGAAGCAAGTCGGGTGTAAACTGGATACGGTTGTATTTTGCATCAATGACTTGTGCCAAGGTTTTTATAGCCAAAGTCTTTGCCAGACCCGGAACACCTTCCAGTAACACGTGTCCGTTGGCCAATAGAGCTATCAGCAGTGAGTCCACCAAATGCTTCTGTCCCACTATGGTGCGGTCCATGCCTTGGGTTATTAGAGCCACAAAGTTGTTTTTACTTGCTACGAGTTCGTTTAACTCTCGGATATTTACCGGTTCGCTCATAAATATGGATTTTAACTTAATTGGATTCTTATAAAAGGTATATGTATATATAATGATGGAAACCAATTAATAGTTGATTTCCACCACAAATTTAATTATTATAATAAGTTAGAATGTAAATAGAGTTGTTAAATTTAGCTATTAATAGTTTAGCGGTTTAAACTATTAAGTAAATTTAATCAGGCTTATCAATTTATGTAATATATCATATAGCCTACAAGCGCCAAAGCCCCTATGGCAAGGCCAGTTATGAGCCCGGCAATGAATCCTGTGCCGAAGCTGGACCTTTCGGCGGAGTGCTCCACGAACTCCTCTTCGTCCTCAGGAATATATGTTGACGGTCCGTCAGGTTCTTCCGACGGTTCTGCTTGTTCGGTCTGCGGCTCTTCCATGTGGCCATTTACCGAATCCTCAATGGATTCTTCTGGGCTATCGGATACATTTGGTACAATGTTTTTTTCAGATTTATCAGGTTCGTCCGACTCTTCAGGTTCCACGGATTCAATGAATGATACGGAGGCGTCGGGTGCCGTGGGAACCTCGATAATATCCACCGGTACTTCCACGATTTCCACCGGTTGTACGGAGGGCTCCTCAACAGGACTTTCAATATTCTCTTGCGGAGTTTTGTCCTCTTCCGGCTCTATGCGGGAGAGTTCTTCGATGTCCACGCCTTCGTTGATTTCTTCTGCCTCAAACATGGCAAACGGAGCGTTGACCTCGGCCGCAAATTCATCATCGGGCACAAAGGTAACCGGTTCGATAGGATTGGGCGACACGGTAAATGTGCCGAGCCCCGTCACTGTAACACTCTCACCGCAGCCAAGTGTCCCAATTATGACGCTGAACAGTTCTTTGATGAAAGATTCGGCCTCGTCGGCACTGATGCCGGCTTTTTTTGCCAATGTCTCTGAAAGTCTCTTTACGGGGATTTTGCTGTTCATGATTATCCTACAAATTTTTTCCTTAGTACAACGCTTGATTTGAAATTGACCGTTATGGCAGGCGGTACAAGCATCTGTTTGCCTGTGGCGATATCGGTCCGGACGGATTCGTTGTGTTTTATCGGCTGGAATGTTCCGAATCCCGGAATAGCCACGGCATCAATATCGGCACAATAATCGCGTATTGTTTCCGACAGTGCTCCGATGAGCCCCGACACTTCTTCGGGTGTTTTGCCGGTCGTGGCACTGAGTTGCTCTATAAGTTTGTCTGTATTCATGATCAGTCGTTTAGTGTTTCTTTAATCTGATAGCGGGGACGTTGTTTGACTTCCACATATATTTTTCCGATGTATTCTCCCAATACCCCCAATCCGATCAGCATTATGCTTCCGAGAAACCACACCGAGAGCATTATTGAAGTCCAGCCCGGTATCACGTCGTGTCCGAAGTAGGATATGAATACATATATCGACATGGCTATGTCGAGCAGAAGCAACATAACTCCTGTAAGGAGTATCAGTCTCAGCGGGCGGGAGGAGAATGATGTGATGCCGTCAATCGACAGTCCTAACATTCGCCCTATGGTATATTTTGATTTTCCGGCCAGTCGCGGACGTCTGTCATAGACTACAGTGTCGGCCGATAGTCCGAGTTGTGCTACTATGCCGCGAAGAAACAGATTGTGCTCGCCGTATTCGGACAGATACTCGATGGCTCTCCGGCTCATAAGCCGGCAATCTGCATGATCCGGTATGCTGTCAAGACCGAGATGCCTGCGTAGGGCGTAATAGCGTTTTGCGGAAAATCGCTTGAACCATGAGTCGCTCTTCCGGTCCTTTCGCACTCCATAGACTATATCGGCACCGGCCTTGAATTTTTCGACCATCGTACCGATGGCCCGGGGATCGTCCTGAAGGTCGGCATCGATTGATATGGCTGCATCGCAACGGCCGGCCACGTACATAAGGCCGGCATAAAGCACGTTCTGATGGCCGCGGTTGGCTGTCAGCGACAGTCCTTTTATGCTTGAGTCAGAGGCGTGGTATGTTTTTATCGTTTCCCATGTGTCATCGGTACTGCCGTCATCGCAACATAAAATGAAGCTTCGGGGCGATATGTGGCCGGACACAATCAGATCGTTAAGCGTTTGTTTAAGTTGCCCGATACACAAAGGAAGCGCCTGCTGCTCATTGTAGCACGGAACTACTATGGCTATGACAGGTGCTTCCATAATGATTATGTATGGTATCTGTGGCCTTTGTTAAGGCTGTGATTAGTAATTTCGTGCGAAGATCACACGTTGTTTCGAGGGGCGGCCTGTTACCATGCACACACCCGGAGTAGTGTCGCCATCGAGGGGTATGCAGCGGATAGTGGCTTTTGTCTCTTCTTTGACTTTTTCCTCGGTTTCCGGAGTCCCGTCCCAATGGGCGAGTATGAATCCGCCTTTTTCGATCTCGGTCTTGAATTCATCGTAGGTTTCCACCGTACGCGTCATGGACTGGCGGTGTTTCAGAGCTTTGGCGTAGATGTTGTCCTGAATCTCCTCAAGGAGTGCGGCCACTGATGTCTCTATGCCCTCAATCGGAAGTTCGGATTTCTCGAGAGTGTCGCGGCGCATTACTTCCACCACGCCGTTCTCTATGTCGCGGGCGCCGATTGCCAGACGCACCGGCACTCCCTTGAGTTCGTAGTCGGCGAATTTGAATCCGGGACGGCGGTTGTCGGCGTCATCGTATTTTACGCTGATGCCTTTGGCGCGTAATTTTTCCACAATGGGGGTTACGGTCTTGGATATGTCGGCGAGCTGTTCGGCATTTTTATAAATGGGCACTATCACCACCTGTATGGGGGCAAGATGCGGCGGCAGCACCAATCCGTTGTCGTCGGAGTGGGTCATGATAAGGGCGCCCATGAGCCGGGTTGATACACCCCATGATGTGGCCCACACGTATTCTGGCTGGTTTTCTTTGTTTACGAATGTCACATCGAAGGCCTTGGCGAAATTCTGTCCGAGGAAATGCGATGTTCCGCTCTGAAGAGCCTTTCCGTCCTGCATCATGGCTTCTATGGTGTAGGTTTCGAGTGCGCCGGCAAAGCGTTCGTTGGCGCTCTTCACACCTTTGATTACCGGCACGGCCATGTATTTTTCGGCAAAGTCGGAATAGACATTGAGCATCTTTACGGCCTCTTCCATGGCTTCATCACGTGTGGCATGTGCGGTGTGTCCCTCCTGCCATAGGAATTCGGCAGTGCGCAGGAACATGCGTGTGCGCATTTCCCAGCGCATCACGTTGGCCCACTGGTTGACTAATATGGGCAGATCGCGGTAGGAATGTATCCAGTTGCGGTAGGTGTTCCATATTATGGTTTCGGAAGTGGGGCGTATGATGAGTTCCTCTTCAAGTCGGGCGTCGGGATCGACTACCACACCCGATCCGTCGGGGGCGTTTTTCAGACGGTGGTGTGTCACCACTGCGCACTCTTTGGCGAAACCTTCCACGTGTTCGGCCTCGCGGCTAAGGAATGACTTGGGTATCAGTAGCGGGAAGTATGCGTTCTGATGTCCGGTTTCCTTAAACATCTTGTCAAGCTGTTGCTGCATCTTCTCCCATATTGCGTAACCGTAAGGTTTGATCACCATACAGCCTCTTACGGCTGATTGTTCCGCGAGATCGGCCTTTACAACCAGATCGTTGTACCACTGCGAGTAGTTGTCGGAGCGTTTTGTAAGGTCTTTGAGTTCCTTTGCCATTATCGTGTAGTGTTATTTATTGTTTTTTCGTTTTCGAGTGCAAAATTACTAATTAATGTCAGATGCGGTATAATCTCTCTGACAAATATATTATCTGAGTGTGCCTTTGCGGGCCAGTTCTATCATTTTTGGCCCCGGTATGAAGTAAAATTCCACACGTCGGTTTTCCTTACGGTTCTCACGGGTGTCATTGGGGAGCAGCGGCTCTGACGACCCCATGGCAAACGGGATTACCACCAGGTCCTCCGACAGTTTGCCATCGTCCATAGCTTCGAGTAGCCAATAATATATGGAATTAAGCCTCTCGGTGGTCAGGTGTTCACGATAGGCTTCCGAACCGGTATCATCGCAATGCACGGCTATCAGCACTTTGTACATGTAAGGGTCTTTCATAAGCGGCAACAGTTTGTCGAGCTGTTGCGGGGCGTAATCGCTAAGCAATGTGTCGTTAGGGAGAAACAGGTCTTCTGACGGGATATTCACCACAAACACATCGGCATCACGCATTATGTCGATTACGGCTTGCCGTTTGAGGGATTCAGCTACGCGTACCACATAGTCCGACACCGTGCCTTTAAGGGCTGCGGGCACTTCGGGGGTGAGCAAGTTAGGCTCGAAATCCATGTCCATGAATGACTCTTCACGGTAATCCGGATACGGTGTCGTGTCGGTCTGGGCTTTTGCCTGACTGATGCCGCATATACTTGCAAGAATTGTAAATATGACCGCTATTTGTTTCATGATATAAGCATGTCTTCGTAGCTTATCTCGGCTCTCACCAACGGTTCTATATGCTCAGGCGCTATTATTGCGCCTTTGTCTTTCTTTATCATTCGGGTGGCATAGTCAATCAACTCCGGCACCACATCATCGGGCTCGTCACTGTCATCAATGTCTATGTCCAAAAGTCCGTTTATTTCATAATAGTCCCATATTATATCAATAAGATTTAGCAACTGGTCGTCATCGTATCTGTCAGATGCAGATGCCGGAATGGCTTCACGCATCATCTTTATGGCTGCATTGGTGTCGTATTCGTTCATTGTTTACGTCAGTTTAAAGATGTAAGTCCTTCTGGTAGATTCATGGTTATGGTCCGTTCATAGGGGTTTATGCCGGTGATAAACTCATCGGTGGCGGGTATGTATATGTGATTTCCGGAGCCTTCAGAGGGTCTTACGATAAACAATGCGTTCTCTGTACTGTCATCAAAGTCCTCAATCGTGCCGATCTCGACGCTGTCGTTGTCCGATATTATACGAAACGATACAAGATCAGATAGATAAAATCCTTCGTTATCCTCCGATTCAGGGTTTTCCGGTAATTCACGCCGGAGCACATAGATTGTCTTTCCGGTAAATTCCTTGGCCTCGGCCTCGGTGTTGATCCCTTCTATGTGCAGGAGTTCGGTATGCGCCGATTTGGGCCGCACACCATCGATGTAAAACGGCACGAATATACCGTCGATATCGATTACTATGCAACCGAAATCGGTTATCTCCATCTCGTCATAGTCCAACTGGGCATTCAGTTCGCCTTTTATGCCGTGTGGTTTGAGAAATGTACCGAATTTCAGGATTTCATCTGCTGTTATCATATGCGGGATAATGTGTTATGGCAGGGTGGATTATTTTTTCTTTTTCTTTTTTCCGTTAGGCTGCACCACCGGTATGTATTCGCGCAGTTTCGTATGTTCGGGATCAAGGCGTATCTCTCCGTGTGACATTTCAGCCAGATCCTTGAAGATGCGCATATCCTCAGCTCCTTCGTTGTTTACGGAAATCAGTATCTTTTTCATCTGGTTGGCTATCATCATTACCAGCGTGTCCCGTTCTTCGCCAGGTTGCATTCCGGCAGCCTTTTCTACAATTTCCTGGATTACCTGTCCATATTGGCGGAAACGGTTGTTGCGTCCGGAATATTTTACTTTTTCGGGGCGTGTATGCAGACTGTCGGGGCGTATCACTTCACATGGATAATCAATGTCGAGTTTGAAGTCCGACATAATGGCGAGGTGGTCCCATAGTTTGTGGTTGTATTCTCCGCCGCTTTTCAACTCGGGAAACAGATTGGCCATGGCGGCTACGATGGAATATGCGCATCGGGTGCGTTCGGCGCGGTCCTCTATGGTAAGACAATGTTCCACCATGTTTTGAATGTTGCGGCCATATTCCGGCAGTGCGAGGGTTTTTAGTTGGGTGTTGTATCTTAGCATGTTATCTGTGTTCAGGCAGAAGTGTTGTTGATCTTTTGATAAATTGACATTTTAAGATGAAGTCAAAGGTACGAGAAATATTCAAAATGAACAAAAACGGTTGCATTGTCACACGATTTTTTGCACTATTTTTCAGGTATGCGTTTGGTGTGATAATGTTAAATAACAATAACGGCTCTGCGGAAATGTCATATCCGTCAGAGCCGTTATGTGGAAATTTGTCAGCGGTTTTCCGACTGATTACATGTTCATGCCGCCGTCAACCTGAATTACCTGGCCGGTTACATAGCTTGACATGTCGGAGGCGAGGAATGTGGCTACGTTGGCTATATCCTCCACTTGTCCTCCACGGCGCAGTGGGATTTTCTTGGTCCATTCGGCTCTTACGTCGTCGGGGAGTGCGGCGGTCATAGCAGTCTCGATAAATCCGGGTGCTATGGCGTTGGCGCGGATACCGCGAGAGCCTACCTCTTGGGCTATACTCTTGGCCAGGGCTATCAGGCCTGCTTTGGAGGCCGCATAGTTAGACTGGCCTGCATTGCCGTGGACGCCTACCACTGAAGCCATGTTGATTATGCTGCCTGAACGCTGACGGAGCATTATGGGGAGCACTGCATTGATAAAGTTAAATGCGCTTTTAAGGTTTACCGCTATCACAGCGTCCCACTGTTGTTCGGTCATACGCATCATAAGGCCGTCCTTGGTGATGCCTGCATTGTTGACCAATATGTCGATGGTACCGAAATCTTTCTTTACCTCTTCCACCACTTCTTTTGTCTGTGCGAAGTCAGCGGCGTTGGAGGCATAACCTTTGGCTTTTACGCCAAATGCCTTTATTTCTTCTTCGGTCTGCTTGCCGTTTTCATCTATAACGAGGTCGGTAAACGCTACATTGGCACCTTCTTGCGCGAATTTCAAGGCAAGTGCCTTGCCAATTCCGCGGGCTGCACCGGTGATGAGTGCTGTTTTTCCTTCAAGTAATTTCATTGGTAGTCAATAATTATTGTTTATTAAATGGGTATTTATTTTAGTATCAGTTTGGTCACGCAACTTATGAGGCTGTCGCGGAGCTGCGCAGGCTGTATCCCCACGTAGTCAAATGACTGGTGGGAATGGCAGTAATCGACCGAAAAATAAGTCATGGACAGAAGTCCTTGCACATCTTTGATTCTGTTGCCGTCAAACACTCCTGCGTCCACTCCTTCGCGCAGCATTCGTGCAAAGAGTTCACGTTCTTTGACCACAGCCATGTTGTAGATTTTTTCCACTTTCTTGTGGTCGTGTCCTATCAGCATTCGGGGCTTGCCGCTGTTGGGTGTCGATTCGGCTATGATGTCAAACCGGATACCGAGATACTTTTTCAGTTTATCCTCCGGTGATAAAGAAGAATCATCGACCACTGACTGCAGACGGCCTATGATTGCATTGCTCTGGCGCTCTATGACGGCGTCAAATATTTCACGTTTGTTTCGGAAATATGTGTAGATGGTACGCCTTCCTTTGTCGGAAGCCGCCGCGATATCATTCATGGTGGTGTTTTCCACCCCTTTGTAGGCGAATAGCTGACGTGCTACTTCTATGAGTTTGTCGCGAGTTTTACTTACCATTTATCTTTCAATATGCTACGTACGGGTTACATACTATAACAGCGTGCAAATTTAGCGAAAAATTTCTTTATTTTCTTAAATCGACTTAAAATTTGCTCTGATTCATGTTGGTTATTAGTAATTTCGTGATGATTAAAAATAGGAAACTCCATATGCCAAGATATATACTTACAGTAATATTTTTTGCGGTTTCGCTGTTGTCTTACGGACAGTATTTCACACATATCGATGATATCAACGTTGATTCCGCCGGAATATATATAGAGGATATCGCCACCGGAGAGGTGATTCTCGATGTCAACGGTGAGAAGCCATTGATCCCGGCGAGTATCACCAAGGTAGTCACTGCGGCGACATTATTGAGCAATGTAAGTCCGCTTCATTCGTTTGTTACGGACGTTGTGGCTGTCGGCAATCTGACTGACGGATTGCTTGATGGCAATATTGTGGTACGGGCTGTGGGTGATCCCACTGTGGAATCGAGATTTTTCCCCGATAATCTCGGTTTTGCCGACTCGGTGGCTTCAAATATGACAAGGCTTGGCATAGAGAAGATAACAGGTGACATTTTGTTTGAATATCCCGAATGCCTTGAAAAGCCGTCTCCGCAGGGGTGGCTTGACGAGGATTTTGTATGGCCTTATGGCGCGGAATTCCATGCCGTGAACTATGCCGACAACCGTTTCCGTCTGTCAATGCCCGGTGCCGTGTGCTCGCCGCAGGTTCCCGGGATAAAAGTGAAAAGGGTGAAGGGAGCAAAAGCTCCGGTCTGTTTCAGGGAAAAAGGTTCCATGACAGTGGAGCTGAACAGGAAGGCGGCGCGGCGCGGGTCTCGGGAACTTGCCAACCCCGTACCCGAATCAACGTTACGCGCTGTAATGACCGATATGCTTGCCGGCAGCGGTATTGAGATAGTCGGAAGCAAGGTCGTATTCCCAGACAAAGAGATCGCTATGCTTGTTTACAGTCATACCTCGCCAATGATATACGACATAGTGCGCATAATGATGCAGCATAGTCACAATCTTATAGCTGAGGGTATGCTGCTGGCTTCATATCCGGGGTGTCAGCGCACGGAGGCTGTCAGGCATGAGGTCGAGCGATGGAATGATTGCGGAATAGATGTGTCAGACATATCTATAGAGGACGGTAGCGGATTGTCGCGCAGTAACCGAATAACGCCTTATTTCATGGCCGATGTCTTAGCGCAGATGCAGGAGTGTCCGTATTTCGGGCATTTTCTCGACTCGTTTCCGGTGTCGGGTGTGAGTGGAACGCTTAAGCGATTCATGTGCGGAACGCCTTTGGAAGGGCGTCTTGCACTTAAAACAGGCAGTATGAACGGAGTGCAGTGTTATGCAGGATATATGCTCGATCAGTCCGGAGAACCGTCGCACATAGTGGTGGTCATGCTCAACGGATTCCGGGAGTCGAGGGGTGCTATAAAAAAATCGGTGGAGAAACTATTACTGGAAAAATTGTTGTAACTTTGTGATACTTATATTACGATCATACAATACATAAACATATCCTATGGAATCCAGATCAGACTCTCTGCTTGACTTATGTTTGGAGATAGAAGGCCTAATAGCATTGGCCGAGTACAAAAAAACGCAGG
This sequence comes from uncultured Muribaculaceae bacterium, assembly GCA_910578805.1. Taxonomy (GTDB): domain Bacteria; phylum Bacteroidota; class Bacteroidia; order Bacteroidales; family Muribaculaceae; genus Paramuribaculum. Next base: position 29,035 of record CAJTRS010000004.1, read on the forward strand.
TATCCGAATCGGTATATAATTTGCTTAGAAGCAAGACGGCTGCATTGCATGCTGCCGTTTGCGGCATGGGGAGTTGTTCCGATGCAGGTCATGCCGGAGAGCCGGAAGCAGATACCGACTCAGATGCTGTGGCCGAATCGGCAGAGCTTGAGGCGAGCGAAGATGCCTGTATGGGGTGCGGCGTGGTAGAGCCAGAGGAACATGGAAAGGAGAATTTCGCTGAAGAGTCCAGGGTAGTGCGCAACGATACCATGCCGGTGGAGTTTACCATCAATGACAAATTCAGGTTCAGGCGTGAATTGTTCGGAAACAGTGATGCCGATATGAATGAAGCCTTGCAGATAATCTCCGGAATGAGCAGTCGCGAGGAGATGGAGGATTATCTGTTTAACGATTTGTGCTGGGAAGCTGAGAATCCGGTTGCGAAGGAGTTTATGGATATAGCGTCGTCGCGGTTTAATGTGTGATTTGACAAAATGAGCGGTAAATTGTACATGGTGCCCACTCCGGTGGGCAATCTGTCGGATATGTCGCCACGGGCGGTGGAAGTGCTCAAGTCGTGCAGTCTGATACTTGCCGAGGATACCCGTACGAGTGGTGTGTTGCTTAAACATTTTGATATAGCCACTCCGCTTTCGAGCCATCATAAATTCAACGAACACTCCACTCTGCAACCTGTCATATCCCGGATAGAAGCCGGGGAGAACATAGCTCTTATTAGTGATGCCGGCACTCCGGGCATAAGCGACCCCGGGTTTCTGTTGTCGCGCGAATGCCGTCGCAATGGGATTGATGTGTGTACTCTCCCCGGTCCCACGGCCTTTGTTCCAGCTTTGGTCAATTCCGGCTTGCCTTGTGACCGTTTCTGTTTCGAGGGATTTCTGCCCGTGAAGAAGGGGCGTATGACACGTCTTGCCGAGATAGCGCGCGAGCCGCGCACGACTGTGATCTATGAGTCGCCTGTGCGTCTGGTCAAGACTCTACAGCAACTGGCTGAGGTGTGTGGTGCCGAGAGGGAGGCTTCCGTGTCACGTGAGATATCCAAGCTTCACGAATCCACGGTGAAAGATTCGCTTTCTGGCCTGATTGAACATTTTACAGCCTGTCCGCCCAAAGGTGAGATAGTGATCATTCTTGCAGGTGATTCTGCCACATCAGTTAGGGCTGTTCATAAGAATAAATACCGTCAAGAGGAATAATGCCAAAAAAAATCAGTAAATTTGCAAGCTAAATATAAAAAAGATTTTACCGATGGGCATATTCAAATTCTTTTCAAAAGAAAAAAAAGCCACTTTAGATAAAGGTCTCGAACGTACGAAGACAGGCGTCTTTGAGAAAATCGCACGCGCTTTGGCCGGGAAGAAGACCATTGACGATGATTTTTTGGATAATCTCGAAGAGATATTCATTACGTCAGATGTCGGGGTCGATACGACCCTTAAGATCATAGAACGGCTTCAGAATCGTGCCGCACGCGATAAATATGTCAATACTTCGGAGTTAAACCGTTGGCTCTGTGAGGAGATAACCGATCTTTTGGCTGAAAACAACAGCGAGGCTGAAATAGAGGACTTCACCGTGCCGTCAGACCATAAGCCACATGTGATAATGGTTGTGGGTGTAAACGGTGTCGGAAAAACCACCACCATAGGCAAACTTGCGGCTCAGTTTAAAAAAGCCGGCAATAAAGTGATGCTCGGAGCTGCCGATACATTCCGTGCTGCCGCTGTGGAACAACTTGACATATGGGGTGAGCGTGCGGGAGTGCCGGTGATCAAGCAGCAGCTTGGCTCTGATCCGGCATCGGTGGCATATGACACATTGCAGAGTGCCAAGGCCAATGATGTCGATGTGGTGATTATCGATACGGCTGGCCGTCTTCATAACAAGAAAGGCCTGATGGACGAACTGTCGAAGATAAAGAAGGTGATGCAGAAGATAGTGCCCGATGCACCTCATGACGGCAGCACCGGACAGAATGCTTTTGAGCAAGCCCGTCAGTTCGTGGCCGCAACACAGGTCAATGAACTTGCCATAACCAAACTCGACGGTACGGCAAAAGGCGGTGTTGTAATAGGTATAAGCGATCAGTTCAAGATTCCGGTAAAATATATAGGATTGGGAGAAGGAATCGATGATCTCCAGGTGTTCCATAAGAAAGAATTTGTAGAATCCCTTTTTGGAAATAGATAATGACCCGTAAGAAAGTCAATGTCATATCGCTCGGTTGTTCTAAAAATCTTGTGGATTCCGAGCGACTGATGAAAATGCTTCTTGACGGCGGTATGGAGGTGGTGCATGAAGCATCGTCGGTGTCGTCCGGTGATATAGTCGTTATAAATACATGTGGATTTATAGGCGATGCCAAAGAGGAGTCGGTGAATACTATATTACAGTGGGTCGATGCCAAGGAGCACGGACTGATAGGTGCGGTGTATGTCATGGGGTGCCTTTCGGAGCGTTATTCCGAAGAACTTCCGGCTGAGATTACCGATGTTGACGGTTGGTATGGCAAGACCGACTGGACCGGTTTGGTGACACATCTTGTTTCGAAATATCCGGCTACGGCTTCTTACGACAGGGTGATTACCACACCTCGCCATCATGCTTATCTTAAGATAGCGGAAGGTTGTAACCGTTTCTGTTCATTTTGTGCTATTCCGCTGATTACAGGCCGTTATAAATCTCGTCCTATAGAGGAAATTGTGGAAGAGGTGAATTTGCTTGTGAGCCGTGGTGTAAAAGAATTCAATGTCATAGCTCAGGACCTTACAAATTACGGCGTTGATATTTATGGACGGCATCGTATAGCCGATCTTGTCGATGCTGTGGCTAAAGTGCCCGGTGTGGAATGGATCAGGCTTCACTATGCTTATCCTGCCGGTTTTCCCGAGGATTTGCTTGATGTCATGGCCCGCAATGCCAATGTGTGTAAGTATCTTGACATCGCTTTGCAGCATGTATCGGATAAGGTGCTGGATAATATGCGCCGTCATATCACCGGCGACGAGACCCGAAAATTGCTTCGGTTGATCAGGGAAAAAGTGCCGGGAATACACATACGCACAACTCTCATGGTGGGATTTCCCGGTGAGGGCGAAGATGAGTTTGCACAGTTGCTTGATTTTGTCAAGGAGCAGCGGTTTGAGCGCATGGGCGCCTTTGCATATTGTGAGGAGGAGGATACCTATGGGGCAAATAAATTTGCCGACGACATTCCCGAGGAAGTGAAGCAGGCACGTCTTGACCGTCTGATGAAACTGCAGGAAGATATATCTCTGTCACATCAGGAATCCAAGATCGGTTCGGTAATGAAAATTATCATCGACAGAGAGGATTCGGACTGGTATATAGGACGTACTGAATTTGATTCGCCCGAAGTGGACCCCGAAGTGCTTGTAAAGAAAACTTGCAAGTTGAAACGAGGTGATTTCTATAATGTAAAGATATTGGAGGCATACCCTTATGAGCTGGTTGCCGAGCCGGTTGATTGACAGAGATGAAATTTTCTGAAATTTATTCCGTGATAGAAGAGTGTGTCAGACATAAAGTGGCTTTTGCCGCTTATGCGCTCCCACATTCCGATGATTATTGTTTTTTTGAGGATACATCTCCTCAGGCCGGTACGAAGGCAGACTTGAATTCTTTTTCAGGATTTGCCGCCGGATTTTTCGGTAAAGATCAGCCACTTTATTCTGTCGGAAATTTTCGGGAAGAAGGGACTGAACTTTGCTTTGAAAAATATAACAGCAAGGAGACTGCCAATACAGTGTCGCCTACTACCGACCATGACCTGTATGTGGCAAAATTATGCAGTCTGATAGCCGGATTCGGTTCTTTGGAGGAAAAGGCCGTGGTGTCGCGGGTGCTTAATGTCGAATCACGTAAATCGCCTGTCTGTGTGGCTTGGGATTACTTTCGCGATCAAAAATCATGCTTCCGTCATATATATTATATGCCTGTTACCGGACTTTGGTTTGGTGCGACGCCCGAGTTGCTGATAGAATACCGCAAGTCGGCAGGAGAATTCCGCACGATGTCACTCGCCGGCACTCGGCTGTGTGGTGGGCAGTCTCCATGGGACGATAAAAACATTCATGAACATAATCTTGTCACCCGTCATATAGTCGATGTGTTCGGCGATATGGGTTTGGACCCCGTGGTGGGCGAAGCAACCGCTGTAAAGTTCGGCCGGGTGGAACATCTTTGTCATGAGATAACCGGACGCGGAGTTGCGGATATGAATGATCTGTACAGTCGTCTTAATCCTACCCCGGCAGTATGCGGATATCCTCATGAATTGGCGTTGGAGCGTATAGCTCAGGCAGAGACACATGAACGCCGTTGTTATGGCGGCGCTATTGCAGTGGCATCGGACGATGTTATAAAATTGTTTGTGAATCTCAGATGCGCTTCCGTGTCGGAATTGCCTGATGGTTCATACAGCTATGGACTTTATGCCGGCGGCGGTATAAATGCCATGTCTGATCCTGAAGATGAATGGCGGGAAGCCGGATTGAAAATGCAGCCGCTTTATGAAGCCGTCACAGGCTCACGCATGACGGTCGATGTTTAAACATAAGTTTTTTAATTGTAGGAAATATTTAGCAGATGTCAGATAAGTCGCATAAACACAGTGGTTGGAGGTTGGTAGCCATAATATTTATAGTAATAGGTATTCTGGTGGGAGTGTCATATCTTCCGCTCGATAGATGGACCGGTGGCAAGATTAAAGATATAAATCTGTTTGGCGATATCCTTCGCGGCGGCGGTACGGCTAATGACTCAATCGGCAGCCGGCTTGACAGCGAAGGTATAGATGCAGAACTTATAGAGGCGATGGCGTCGGCTGATAAAAGAGCCGTTGACACTACCGGCATGGCTTACGACAACACTCCGCTAATAGCCGTCCAACCGTCGAAAGAGGACGGGAAAGTGATAATAGAAGACTATACAGAGTCTGGCGATGGGTTGTTGTCATTGCGCCGTGCGCTTGATAAAGGTGGCTTGTCACGTATAGCTGTGATAGGCGACAGCTACATCGAAGGAGATATATTCACACAGAATCTTCGCGAAAAACTGCAAAGTGACTATGGCGGCGCGGGTGTGGGATATATGAACATGCACTCGGAGTTTCCGGGCTTCCGCAAGAGCGTGAAGCAGGGGGGCAACGGGTGGAAAGAGTTTAGTGCCAATAAGAAATGTAACGGTGATTATATTGGCCTGTCGCAGCATTATTTCATGCCTTCCGGCACCGCAGTGTCGTCGTACAAAGGTTCTAAATCCCTGCAACATGTGGATAAGTGGTCGAAATCGAGTTTTTTGTTTATCTCACCTTCTGATGCCGTGGTCAGGACACGCACATCGGGCGACTGGGTAGAGCATCGTGTGTCAGGATCACCTCAGGTTCAGGCAATAGGTGTTGATGAGGTTACGGATAATTTCGAGGTGTCGTCATCGTCGGGATCATTGGTGGGATTAGGCGTATGGCTTACCGATTCGACCGGTGTGAGTGTAGATTGTATGTCTTCGCGAGGTTTTTCCGGTCTGACATTGACAAAGGTCAATGAGGCTTTGAGCCGCGATATGTCACACTATGTCAATTATGATCTTATAATATTGGAGTTCGGTATCAATGCCATGAGTCCCAATCAGAAGAATTTTAGTGTATATAGTTCCAAAATGGTCGATGTGGTCAATCATGTGCGCAAATGCTATCCCAATGCCGACATTTTGCTTATGGGTATCGGTGACAGGGGTGAGAAGCGTGGAGGCGAGGTGCATTCTATCAGCTCGGCACCATATATGATAGAAGCCCAGCGAGAGGCGGCCCGAAAGGCCAAGTGTCTGTTCTGGGACACCCGAGAGGCCATGGGTGGTGATGACGCTATAGTGGAATGGACGCGCGGCGGTTACACCAACAAGGATTATATACATCTGTCACATAAGGGCGGAGAGAGATTGGCAGCGTTACTTTACGATGCCATAAAACATAATCTGGATAAATGAAAAAATATACATACATATTAAGCCTTTTAACGGCATTCATGTGTACGGTGACGGTCGCATCGCAGACAAACGCCGACGGTTTCGACTATGAGAATGAGCGCTCTTTGCGGGAAAATCCTGTAATAGAGGGCACTGATGACGAGATCGACATAATGGTACCGTCATATATCAATTCAGATGCCAACAGGATTATAATGAACAATGCCGACTGGAGCGGTATCCGGCAGAGATTGCGCGATGCTGACCGTACGCCGTTTTCCATAGTGCACATTGGTGACAGTCACATACAGGCTGATATCGCTACAGGACAGACACGCGAGTTCCTGCAATATGATCTGGGTAATGCCGGCCGCGGTCTTGTCATACCGTTTAAGATGAGTGGTACCAATGAACCTTGCGATTATTCGATAACGAGCCGTAAGCCCTGGAGTTCGGTGAAACTGATGGGACAGAATTGGAAGCGAACGATGGGTTTTACTGGTGCATCTGTTTCGCCCGGAACCGCTATGTCGGAAATCACGGTCTCCACCGACGACAAAGATGACTATAATCCCTTTTCAGCTCTTACAATCTTTCATAAGGGACAGTTTTTTGTGACCGGTGTGACTGATGCCCGTGGAACGTTGTTGCCGTTTACAGCTACTCCGTCGGAGGACTATACCCACATAGAGCTGGTCAATGATGTGACCTCCGTAAATGTCTTGTTTGAATCTGCTGGCGATCTCACTCTGTTCGGTGTGAATCTCTCCGGTAACCGTCCTGGAGTGTTTTATCACACCATAGGGAATAACGGCGCCACTTATGAGACGTATAATCGCATAGGCAATGTGGGAGAGGGCATTATGCCGCTGAATCCGTCACTCGTCATAATATCGCTTGGAGCCAATGAGGCTTTCGGACGCTTTAACGAATTCTTGTTCGAGAAAAGTATGGACAAGCTTGTGACAAATATCCGCAAGGCTAATCCCGGAGCGGAGATTCTGCTTGTCACACCTGCTGAATGCCAGCGTATAAAATACACTACGGTTTCCTCCCGACGTAAAAAGGGCAGAAAGCGTAGAGCGACACGCCGTGCCGGAAGTTATGCTGTCAATGCCAATATTTTGCCAATCCGTAATGCCATTTTGAATTATGGCAAGGAGCATGATATAGCCGTATATGATTGGTATGATGTGGCCGGTGGTGCCGGCTCGTCGTCGAAGTGGACAAGCGACGGATTGCTCGGCAAGGATAGGGTACATCTGACATACAAAGGCTATCACCTGCAGGGTTATCTGATTTATCAGGTTATTAAGGACACATTGTATAATAACTGAATCAATATATGGTACCGGCGATCATAGACATAGACAGACTGCTGGATTTGTTGAAATTTGACCAGTATAATCCGTTGCTGTTCAACACCGGGCTGTTCCTGTGTTTGTTTGCCGGATTTGTACTCATATATCAGTTGCTGCGCCGATTCCGCAATCTGAAACTGATATTTGTAATACTTTTTTCTCTTTATTTCTATTACAAATCTTCGGCTGAATACTGTTTCATACTGCTCGGTGTGTGCGTTAGCGACTATCTGCTCGGCATATTGCTCGGGCGGTGTCATCACCGCTGGCAGCGAAGAGGGGTGGTCTGGATCAATGTGCTTGTCAACATAGGCATGTTGGCCTATTTCAAGTATTTCAATCTGCTTTATGAGACTGTGGCCAATTTCAGTGCCATAGAGTTTGATCCGCTTGACATAGTGTTGCCGGCCGGCATATCGTTTTTTACATTCCGTTCCATAAGTTACATCGTTGACATATATCGCGGTCATATAGCTCCGTGCAAGGATTTTTTGGCCTATACTTTTTATCTCACGTTTTTTCCTCCGCTCCTTGCCGGACCGGTTGTCAGGGCCAAGGATATGTTGCCTCAGGTTCAGGCCGATCCGGTGGTGAGCCGTGCTATGGTAAGCGAAGGCCTGTTTCTGATTATGTGCGGACTGGTCAAGAAAGTGGTGGTAGCCGATTTTATAAGTGAGAACTTTGTGGACCGTATTTTCGAGAATCCCTCGCTCTACAGCGGGTTCGAGAATATGATGGGCATGTATGGCTTCTTTATTCAGCTTTACTGCGATTTTTCAGGCTATAGCGATATGGCCATAGGACTTGCACTGCTCCTCGGTTACAGATTGCTTGACAACTTCCGATCTCCGTTTAAGTCGCAGAATCCCACCGAATTCTGGCACAGATGGCACATATCGCTTTCATCGTGGCTCAAGGATTATGTGTATATACCCATGGGGGGTAACCGATGTCCGCGTTGGCGCAAGAATCTCAATCTGATGACTACAATGCTTGTAGGCGGATTGTGGCATGGAGCATCATGGATGTTTCTTGTATGGGGCGGACTTCAGGGATTGTTTCTTGTAGGACACAAAGGCATAAAAAGTGCCGTGTCCGGACGTGACAATTCCGCTCAGAAAAGTCGGTGGCGCGTGGCGCTTAATATCTTTATCACATTCAACCTCATTGCCGTCAGCATGGTCTTTTTCCGGGCTTCCTCGATGGAAGCCGTAGGCGATATGTGGCAGCAGGTTACCGGTAACTTTCATCTGTCAGTGGCACCGCAATTTTTCGAAGGATACCTGATGGTGGTTCTCGCCATGGCCGGAGCTTACTTAATGCACTTCGCCCCATCGTCATGGACGTCACGCCTTAAAAACGCATATGGTGCTTCCCCTCTTTTTATACAAGCTGTAATTCTGACCATCATAATCTTTATCATAATCCAGACCCGCCAGAGCGACATCATGCCCTTCATCTACTTCCAGTACTAATGTTGTGTTAGGGGAAATTGGCAGGATAATCAAAAAGAAGGTGTCCAGAGATGTGGAGTGACGGGGGTGGAGTCGGGTATGCTTATGAGGCGTTGGTTGGAGGAACCACGGAACAGGAGGGTGGTGTCGCGCAGTGAATCGATATACGGGCCATCGACGAGTACTTCCATGAAGGGGAGCAGTGCGCTCATTTTAGGGTCGGCGGCGACTTCGTCGTAGGTATATCCTGTATAGCACCATATGGTTTTTCCGAGTTGTCTTATTTCCTTGGCAAGTTGTATAAGTTCTTCGATCTGCATCATTGGATCACCACCCGAGAATGTCACGTTGAGGTCATTGGCTTCCACCCGGTGCAGTATCTCTTCGATGCTCATTTCTTCGCCGGCGTTTATGTCCCATGTGTGGCGGTTGTGGCAACCCGGGCAATGATGTGTGCACCCGGCAAAATAAATAGAGGTCCGGAACCCCGGACCATCTACTGTGGTACCATCTATAATTTTGATTACGCGCATAGCGGTATGAGTAAGTTTATTTGTGGACTACGCGATCATTGAGCTCGGCGAGCTTGGCATTGTTCCACCGGTCGGTGGTGCCAACGAGGTATCCGGTTATGCGCTGTAGTTTGTCGATGTTGGAGCTTCCGCATTTGGGACATATCTCCAGTGAATCGGCCGCGTCCTCATATCCGCAGTCCATACAGCGGTTACGGTTGTGGTTTACTGAACAGTAGCCCATATTGTTCTTGTCCATCAGATCGACAATGTCGGCTATGGCCTGTGGATTGTGGGTGGCGTCACCGTCAATTTCCACATAAAATATGTGGCCGCCTCCGGTAAGTTCGTGGTATGGGGCTTCGACTTTGGCCTTGTGGGTAGGGGAGCACCGGTAATATACGGGCACATGGTTGGAGTTGGTGTAGTAGATTTTATCGGTGACGCCTGGGATTACGCCAAAACTCTTACGATCCTTGGAGGTGAACTTGCCCGACAGACCTTCGGCCGGAGTGGCGAGCACCGAAAAGTTGTGACCGTAGCGCTCCGAAAATTCGTTGACGCGGCTACGCATGTATGATACGATTTTCAATCCCAATGCCTGCGATTCATCACTCTCGCCGTGATGTTTGCCGGTCAGGGCCACCAGACATTCTGCCAGTCCTATAAACCCTATGCCGAGAGTGCCTTGATTGATCACGCTTTCTATGGTCTGGTTAGGCTTGAGTATGTCGCTGCCGTTCCACAGTTTTGACATTAGCAGTGGGAACTGTTTGGCCAATGCGGTTTTCTGGAACTCGTAACGGTCACACAGCTGTCTGGCCGTTATTTCGAGCATTTCATCTAACTTGGTGAAGAACCGGCGTATGCGTTCGTCATGATCTTTTATGACCATACACTCTATGGCTATTCTGACTATGTTGATGGTGGAGAAGCTCAGGTTGCCTCGTCCGATAGAGGTCTTTTCACCATAGCGGTTTTCGAACACACGTGTGCGGCACCCCATTGTTGCCACTTCATATTTATATCTTTCCGGATCGTCGGCGCGCCATTTCTCATGCTGGTTGTAAGTGGCGTCAAGATTGACGAAGTTGGGGAAAAAACGTCGGGCAGTGACTTTACATGCGTATTTGTAAAGGTCGTAGTTGCGGTCTTCCGGCAGGTAACTCACACCGCGTTTCTTTTTCCATATCTGTATGGGAAATATTGCGGTGGCACCGTTGCCCACACCTTCGTAGGTGGATTTAAGCAGTTCGCGTATCACACATCTGCCTTCGGCAGATGTGTCGGTACCGTAATTGATTGAACTGAACACAACCTGGTTGCCGCCACGGGAATGAATGGTGTTCATGTTGTGTATAAAAGCCTCCATGGCCTGATGCACACGGTTTACGGTCTGGTTCATTGCGTGCTGTATCATGCGCTCACGGCCGGTAAGTCCGTCAAGCGGACGCTTGATGTAGTCATCAAGTTCTTTGGTGTAATAATCCGAATAATCTTCACCCGAGACTTCCTCCATGTTTTTAAGCTCTTCCACAAATGATGACCTTACAAATGGAGCCAGATAGAAATCAAAAGCCGGAATGGCCTGTCCGCCGTGCATTTCGTTCTGGGCTGTTTCAAGCGATATGCAACTTATTATGCTTGCAGTCTCGATTCGTTTTGCCGGCCGCGATTCGCCGTGGCCTGCAGTAAATCCGTGTTGCAATATGCGGTCGAGCGGGTGCTGCACACATGTAAGACTTTTGGTGGGATAATAGTCTTTGTCATGAATGTGCAGATAGCCGTTGCGCACTGCTTCGTGCGCCTCTTGCGAGAGCAGGTAGTCGTCAACAAACGGTTTGGTGGTCTCGCTGGCGAATTTCATCATCATTCCGGCCGGCGAGTCAGTGTTCATATTAGCGTTCTCCCGGGTTATATCATTGTTCTTGGCTTCGATTATTTCCAGAAACATATCGCGGGTCTTGGCTCGACGGGCTATGCTCCGCTGGTCGCGGTAGGCTATGTAGCGTTTGGCCACCTCTTTACGGGGGCTGTTCATCAGTTCCACCTCAACACGGTCCTGGATATCCTCTACAGTCATGCGCTCCTCACCGGTTATACCTATGCGGTCGGCTATCTTCTGGATCAAAGCTTCGTCTTCGCCCATTTCCGTCTGGAGCATGGCTTTGCGTATAGCGGCTTTGATTTTTTCTTCGTTGTAGCCGACTATGCGGCCATCGCGTTTAATGACGGTATGTATCATGGTGTGTGATGGAAAATGTTGGGGATTGATGAATGTTGTCTTATGTCGGCAAAGCTACGAATAAATTATTAAAACAGCTATCTTTTTAAGATAAAAAAATATATGAAATATATATTTTGGAAAACTTTTCGCTATGTCTTTTTTGCATAATGCGTTGTATATTAGTGTTTATATGTTTTATTTTGGAAAACTTTGTGGTCAATGATGTTGTGGTAGTTTGTTTAATTTTGTGATTTGCGGTCTTTTGCTCTGTCCCTGTGGGTATTATTAAATATAAGGTGTTCGATTCAATAAAAATCATTAATTTTGTAGTACAAAAAAATGCTTTATGCTCGACACTTCAAATCATACAGCCCGCACTTTGGTGGCATTGATGGAAGCCCATGGGGTGAAAAATGCCGTGGTATCCCCCGGCTCACGCAATGCCCCGCTTTTAGTGGCTGTTTCCAGGAGTGAGACAATACATACGGAGGTGGTTATCGACGAGCGTTCGGCTGCATTCGTGGCGCTCGGTATCGCCGTGGCTTCTTCAGAACCGGTGGCGCTGATATGCACCTCCGGAACTGCCATGCTCAATTATGCTCCTGCCGTGGCCGAGGCCTACTACAGGCGTGTGCCTCTGGTGGTGGTTACAGCCGACAGACCGGTGGAATGGATTGATCAGGACGATTCTCAGACCATACGGCAGCCTGATGCTTTATCAAATTATGTAAAGCGCTCTTATAATATTCCGGCTATAGATGTTAAGCAATACAGATGGTATGCCAACCGCATAATCAACGATGCCATGCTGTGTGCCGTGTCAGGCCGTCCGGCTCCAGTACATATCAATGTGCAGATCGCAGAGCCTATAGGCGGCCTGGTTGAATTACAGCCCGAAAGCCCGCGTAAGATATCGATATTGAATCCGCGTATGGACCTTACGGTTGCAGAGGCCCGAAGCATAGGGCGGTCGTTGTCCTCGCCGTGTCGTGTGATGGTAGTGGCCGGATTCATGCCACCTGACAAAGCGTTGAATCAGGCGTTGTGCCGTCTGGCCCGTCTGCCTAACTTTGTGGTGCTTACAGAAACCATAGCCAATCTTCATGGACGTGACTTCATCTCGGCCATAGATGCAGTGCTTGCCGTAATGCCTGAAGATTGTGACATATATGTGCCCGATGTTGTGATCACAGTGGGGGGGGCATTGGTATCGAGGCATATAAAGAGATTCCTGCGCAGCCATTCTTCGATCAAACACTGGCATGTGGGCGCTATGGATATTACCATTGACTGTTTCCGGTCGCTTACGGAGCGCATAGAAATGCGTCCGGAAGTGTTTTTCCGGCAACTGGCATCGGCAATGCAGCCCTATACGACATCTTGTGATTATGCCGATTTATGGCACCGACTTCGGGATAAGGCGCAATCTGTCCACAGCAGTTATATATCACGTGCTCCATGGAGTGATCTGAAAGCGTTTGCCACGTTTGTACCCTTGATTCCGCGTAGGTGGAATGTGCATTTTTCCAATGGAACATCTATAAGGTATGCGCAGTTGCTCGGTGACCATGATTATCACAGGTGTGACTGTAATCGCGGAGTGAGCGGAATCGACGGCTGTACATCTACAGCCATAGGTGCTTCCATGGTCTATAAAACAGATGTAACACTCCTTGTGACCGGAGATATGAGTGCCCAGTACGATATTGGTGCGTTGGCATGTCGCGGTATCACGCCGCGATTCAAGATGATTGTGATGCGTAACGGAGGCGGTGGAATATTCCGGTTTGTGGAATCGACACGTTCCCTTGATATACTCGAAGACTATTTCTGCGTGCCATCGGCGTTGCCGCTCAGGGAGCTCGCCCAAGGCTACGGATTTGCATATTTCGAGGCTTCCGGCGAATCGGAGCTGCGCAGTGCGTTTGCTGATTTTGCCGCTGAAAAATCCTGTCCCGCTATAATGGCCATCGATACTCCGGCCGATGTGTCGGCACAGATACTCCGAGGATATTTTGATATAAAGTAAAGAACATTAATATATGAGAACCTGGACTAAGATTAAGGATTACGAGGACATACTTTTCGAGCAGTGCGGCAAGGTGGCGAAGATCACCATTAACCGCCCTCAGGTGTATAATGCATTTCGTCCGCAGACCAATGTGGAGATGCTTGATGCCATGGCTTATTGCCGCGAAGCCAATGATATAGGAGTGATTATTCTTACTGGAACCGGCGACAAGGCTTTCTGTTCCGGCGGTGATCAGAAAGTAAAGGGGGTAGGCGGATACATTGATGCCAACGGTGTGCCTCGGCTTAATGTGCTTGACCTCCACAAAGCAATACGCTCCATACCTAAGCCTGTGATAGCAATGGTCAACGGTTATGCTATTGGTGGGGGCCATGTGCTTCATGTGGTCTGTGATCTTACAATAGCGTCGGAAAATGCACGTTTCGGTCAGACAGGTCCCAAGGTCGGCAGTTTCGATGCTGGATTCGGATCGTCATATCTGGCTCGATGCGTGGGTCAGAAGAAAGCTCGTGAAATCTGGTTTCTTTGCCGGCAATATACTGCCCGTGAGGCCGAACAGATGGGTATGGTCAACAAGGTGGTTCCCTTTGACAGGCTTGAAGATGAAACCATGGAGTGGTGCGATACAATATTGATGCGCAGTCCTATGGCCATACGCATGATCAAGCGTGCTCTGAATGCCGAACTCGACGGTCAGCGCGGGCTGATGGAATTTGCAGGTGATGCGACCCTTATGTATTATCTTATGGAGGAAGCTCAAGAGGGTAAGAACGCTTTTCTGGAAAAACGCGATCCCGATTTTGATAAATTCCCGAAATTTCCCGGTTGATTCATTAGTTTATAACCTATATGCTGCGAGCAGCTTTCTGCCGATACGATCTTAAGTTCATAACTCCGGCCATAACCTCGAGGTCGGTGATGAATGACAAACTTACATATTTCATAAAGATTTGGGACGATGATACCCCCGGCATCGAAGGTATAGGGGAGTGCGCTCTGTTCAAAGGTCTGAGTTGTGACGATCTTCCCGATTATGAGGAGCGTCTGGGGAGGGTATGTAAAAATATATCGACTTTAAATACAGAAGACCTGGAGGACTATCCGTCGATACGGTTCGGTGTGGAGACAGCCTTGGCCGATCTGCATAGTGGCGGAAAGATGCGGCCGTTTCCATCACCGTGGAGCGAAGGCCAGGCAGAGTTGCCTATCAACGGACTTGTGTGGATGGGCACTGCCGAAGAGATGAATCACAGGGTCGATGAAAAGTTGGCCAAAGGATTCCGGTGTGTCAAGATCAAGATCGGAGGAATAGATTTCGACAGGGAGCTGGCGATACTTGAACGTATCCGACGGTCATATCCTCCCGCGAAACTTGAGATAAGGCTTGATGCCAACGGCGCATTTTCAGCGGAAAATGTCATGACAAAGCTTGATCGCCTTTCGTTACTTGACATACATTCGCTGGAGCAACCTGTAAAACCGGGTCAGGCTGATCTGATGAGGGAGATATGTGCCGCATCTCCTATACCGATAGCTCTTGACGAGGAACTGATAGGAGTGTCGGGCATGGATAACAAGATCGATCTGTTATCCAAGGAAAAACCTGCTTATATAATATTGAAGCCATCGTTGTGCGGAGGATTCTCCGGTGCGTGTCAATGGATCGATGCCGCAAAATCATTGGGAATCGGTTGGTGGGTTACATCGGCTCTCGAATCCAACATAGGTCTAAATGCCATAGCTCAGTGGACTTCCACACTCGGAGTTACCATGCCGCAAGGTCTTGGTACGGGAGCACTGTATGAAAACAATGTCGATTCTCCTCTGCGTCAGGTGCGTGATGTGATCTTATATGATCCTGTCATAAAATGGAACATACCACGGCTTTCATGGATACTTTAAAAATCAACGGTTATATCGATGATTCAGCGTTGTTTGTGTCGGAATGGTCTGATGCGAGTCCTTATATCATTGCCCGCACGTCCGGTTCGACAGGAACGCCGAAACCTATACGGCTCTTAAAAAGCGACATGGAAAGTTCGGCCCGAATCACATGTGATTTTTTTGGAATCACATCGTCAAGTCTGTTGCATCTGCCGCTTTCGCCATCATATATTGCAGGCAAGATGATGATAGTCCGTTCGATCGTTTCGGGGGCTGAACTTATGGTTGAAAAGCCTTCCAACCGTCCGTTGGCATCTGGTGTGGAGCGCACGATCGATCTTACTGCCGTAGTGCCGTCACAGATTGACGGTTTGTTGGAATCTCCGTCAGTAAGCCGGATTAATTCCATGATAATCGGAGGAGCGGCAATTCCGCAGTCGCTTGAACGCAGACTGTTGGATACGCCTATAGAATGTTATGCCACTTATGGTATGACAGAGACATGCAGCCATGTGGCGTTGCGTAGATTGGGTACGGATACTTACAGGGCTTTGGGAGATGTCGGTTTTGATATTGACGCCCGCGGTTGTCTCATCATACACACACCACATCTTTCAGTCGGGTCGGTGTCAACCAATGATGTGGTGGAACTCGTGGATTCAAGATGCTTCAGGTGGAAGGGGCGTTTTGACAACGTAATAAACTCGGGGGGCATAAAGATATTCCCGGAGGAGGTGGAACGGGCTCTTGGCCGGATTATAACCGACCGGGAGTATTATATCACTTCGCGCAGTAGCGACAAATGGGGTGAAGAGTTGGTGCTGGTAATAGAAGGTGAAGGTGATGCCGACAGGCTTGTATCGGAAATGGCGTCAATACTTCCACGCTATCATGTGCCTAAACATGTGGTGTTCTGTCCACGTCTGCGGCGCACATACTCGGGGAAAATAATCCGTGAGTGTCCCGATAATTAGCCTATTCCAATAAGTTCAACATCGAATATCAGTGTGGAGCCACCCGGAATCCCAGGTTGCGATCTACGGCCATATCCCAGTTCTGCCGGAATATATATTTCCCATCGGTCACCCACATGCATCTGTTGTAGGGCTATCTGCCAACCCGGAATCAGTTCGCGTAGCCTGATGGCCAATGGTGCGCCTCCCCGGCTCGAATCAAATTTTTTGCCGTTAATGGTTTTTCCTGTATAATGAGCCACGACCACACTGTTGCGTGACGGTGCGGGTGTATCTGGACGTCCCTTTGAGAGGGGTTTGTAGTATATGCCTTTGTCAAGTGGTTTTACACCTGATTCTATAGCTTTTGCTTTAAGCCATGATATGTTTTTTTCTGCGTAATCTTTATTCATGATTGTAGTTCTTTTCGGTGTAAAGATAGAAAATAAATATGTATATTTGTAGTCAGAATAATACTAATAATCAATAATCCAATCAATCTTATTATCTTTGATGAAACGAACCTGTATCATGATGACTGTGCTGGGCATGGCCGCTTGTGTCTTTGCCCCGCAATTATCCGCGCGGACAGAGCGACTGCTTGACAAAGGCTGGCGCTTTACCCGTCAGGATTCTCCTGAATTTGCGCAAAAGACTATCGGTGATGACAAATGGCAATCTGTGACCGTGCCTCATGATTGGGCTATTTATGGCCCGTTCAGTTGGGAAAACGACATGCAGAAAGTGGCTATCACTCAAGACGGACAGAAAGAAGCCATGGAGCATGCCGGGCGCACCGGAGGACTACCGTTTGTAGGCACAGGCTGGTACCGTACCGAGATAGAGGTGCCTGAACTAACCGATGGGCACCGGGCTACCCTGATATTTGACGGGGCCATGAGCCGTGCCCGTGTGTATGTCAACGGTAAGGAGGCAGGATATTGGCCTTACGGGTATAACTCATTTTATTTCGATGTTACCGATCTGCTTGACAAAGACGGAAAAAACACCATAGCCGTGCGTCTGGAAAACTTGCCGGAATCTTCACGTTGGTATCCCGGTGCAGGTCTGTACCGCAATGTGCATTTGCTTGTTACTGAGGAAGCCCATATACCGGTGTGGGGGACATATATAACAACACCCAAGGTGAGCAAAGAGTGGGCCGAGGTGAAAGTGGCCACTGAAATAGTGCTTCCAAAAGGTGTCAACCAGCGTTCGTATTCACTGAAGACTATACTTTTTGGCCCTGAGGGAAACGTGGTTGGAGAGAACATAGAGCGTATAGACAATCTGGAATATACGGACAGCACCGTAACTCAAAGCTTTATAGTGATGCGCCCCGAATTATGGTCGCCGCAGTCACCGTCACTTTACACCGCGCAGACTCAACTTATTTACGGTGCCGACAAAGTGACTGACGAATACGACACCACATTCGGAATCCGCTCGATAGAAGTTCGTCCGGACGACGGTTTTTATCTCAATGGTGAGAAGACGGTGTTCAAAGGAGTGTGCATGCATTCCGATCTCGGTCCGCTCGGCATGGCTGTGAACGATGCCGCCATACGTCGTCAGATACGGATACTTAAGGATATGGGCGCCAATGCCATTCGCACATCGCACAACATGCCGGCTCCTGAACTTGTGAAAGCTTGTGATGAAATGGGCATGATGATCATGGCCGAGAGCTTTGACGAATGGAAGAAACCCAAATGTAAAAACGGTTATAATCTGCTTTTTGATGATTGGGCTGAAAAGGACCTTGTAAATCTCATACGCCATTACCGCAACAATCCTTCGGTGGTGATGTGGTGTATAGGCAATGAAGTGTCGGAGCAGTGGCACGAAGGTGACTGCAAGACGGCTTATTTCCTTCAGAATATATGTCACCGCGAAGACCCCACACGTCCGGTCACTCAGGGCATGGACGGTCCCGATGCAGTACTCAACAATAATTTTGCCGCCATAATGGACGTGGCCGGTTTCAACTACCGTCCGTTCAAATATCCCGAAGCCTACAAGAAACTTCCGCAGCAGATAGTACTCGGCAGCGAGACTGCTTCCACCGTGTCGTCACGCGGAGTTTATAAATTCCCGGTGGAGCGTAAAGCCATGGCTGTGTATGATGACCACCAGAGTTCCGGATACGACGTAGAGCATTGCGGTTGGTCCAACCTTCCCGAGGACGATTTCATACAGCATGAGGACCTGCCTTATTGCATAGGTGAATTTGTATGGACCGGTTTTGACTATCTCGGTGAGCCAACTCCGTACTATACCCAATGGCCGAGCCACAGTTCGCTGTTCGGGATAATCGACCTTGCCGGATTACCCAAGGACCGTTATTACCTGTACCGCAGTCATTGGAACAAAGAAGCCGAGACATTGCACATACTGCCTCACTGGACTTGGCCCGGTCGTGAAGGCGAGGTAACTCCGGTATTTGTATATACGAGCTATCCGGAGGCCGAATTGTTTATCAACGGAGTCAGCCAAGGCCGCCGCAGCAAAGACCTGAGTATAGGGGTCGAGGGAAGTTATACGGAAGAAGCTCAGAAATCGTTTGAGCGTCAGAAGCGTTACCGCTTAATGTGGTTTGATACAGTGTATCAGCCCGGCGAGGTCACTGTAGTGGCCTATGATAAGAACGGTAAAGAGGCAGCCCGTCAGACTGTACGCACTGCAGGAAAACCCCACCATCTCGAGTTGGACGTGGATCGTGATAATCTGAAAGCCGACGGCAATGACCTCGCGTTTATCACAGTGCGTATGGTTGATAAAGATGGTAATCTTTGTCCCGACGCATCGGCTAAAGTGAAGTTCAAGGTCAAAGGATCAGGCTCGTTCGAGGCTGTGGCCAATGGCGATCCATCTTCGTTGGAATTGTTCCAGAAACCTGAGATGTCGCTCTTCCATGGTCAGCTTAATGCCATAGTCCGTACATCGGAAACGCCCGGCGAGATAACATTTACGGCTTCAGCTCCAGGAGTAAAATCGGCCACATTGAAACTGACCTCGAAATAACCTATATATGTTGCATGCCGATATAATCATCGGCATAGCGTTAATGCAATATTACAAAATTTATAAGCCGTGGGAATCACTTGATGAGTTTTCCCACGGCTTATCTTGTATCTATTTTACCGGACGTTCAGGTCATAGATCAGTATTGTCGGATTTGTCTGTCGGTGTGGCGGGATTGAAGAAGTTGCTCAGGTGGCGTTCCCAAAATCTCTGAAGCAATTCCCAGAAATTTGGGACAAACAGAGTGCCGACAATGGCGTTGACAGCCATTCCGAATACAACAGCCGTGCCAAGCGATATCCTGCTTTCGGCTCCGGCTCCTGAAGCAAATAGCATGGGAAGCACTCCGAATACAAAAGCCATTGCCGTCATCATGATAGGGCGGAACCGGATACGGCCTGCGTCAAGAGCGGCTTGCGATATCGGTTGCCCGGATTTACGGAAATCACGAGCGTATTCTATGATGAGTATGGCGTTCTTTGCCGACAACCCGAGCAGAAGTATTATACCTATCTGTGTGTATATGCTTATGCTTTGGCCCATAAACAGACAGCCTATTACCGTGCCGAGAATGGCTGTAGGCATAGATATGATTACGGCCACAGGGTCGGTCAGGCTTTCATATTGAGCGGCGAGGACGAGCAGCGTCACAATGACGGCAAACAGTATGACTATTGTCACTGTGGTTCCGCCCTGTGTCTCCTGATAGGCTTCACCAGTCCATGCGTATCCGTAATTTGAGCCTACAGTGTCGCTGACTATCTCCTCCATGGCTTTTATTGCATCGGAGGAACTTAAACCCTTGGCGGGAGTGGCCGTAAGTGAAGCTGTCTGATACATGTTGTAGCGGTTCACCGACGGTTCACCAGATACCTGTTTTATGCTGGCAAACGAGGCAAACGGTACCATTTTGCCATTAGAATTTCGCACACTGAGCCGGAGCACGTCGTCAGGAGTGGAGCGAGCCATGGCCTCGCCTGACAGCAGCACCTGATAAACTCTTCCGAATTCGTTGAAATCGTTGACATAATCACTGCTTGTGAAAGCTCCCAATGAACTGTATATATTTTCCATTGTCAGTTCGAGCATATGTACCTTGTCACGGTCAATATCGATGGAATACTGGGGAACATTGCCCTCATAGAGAGTCGTTACAGATGATATGCGCGGGTCTTTGTGTGCGGCGTCGGTAATCTGGGTTATTGCCTGTTTCATATCGTCGGAGCCGCGGGAACCAATGTTGAGCAGTTGCATCTGTAATCCCGATGATAATCCGAGTCCCGGTATGGCCGGAGGGTTTATTCCGAATATTATCCCTTCCTGAATTCCGGAACAGGCACGTTCGAACCGGTCGATTATATTATCGACATTCAGATTTTTTGCTTTACGTTCCGACCATGGTTCGAGTGTTACGATTAGAGCTCCAAGATTGCTGCTGTTTCCTCCTCCGAGAAAAGAGAATCCTGATATGGATATCACGTTTTCCACACCCGGAATCGCGAGCAGACTGTCAGTAGCGCTGTTTATTACAGCTTCTGTGCGCTCAAGCGATGCTTCCGGCGGAAGCTGTACAGACCCCATGAAATATCCCATATCCTCCTGTGGAATGTAAGAGGTGGGCATTTTCATGAATCCCCAGAAAGCCGCTCCCGTGATTATGAAATATACGGCTATAGCCACCCACGGACGTTTAAGGAATGTGCCTACGATCTTGATATATCCGTTTAGTGTGGCACTATATCCTTTATTGAACCACTGATATGGTTTGAACCGAGTGGTGCCCGTGCGTGGTTTCAGAAACAGCGCGCACATTGCCGGTGTGAATGTAAGCGCGTTGAATCCCGAGAATGCCGTGGATACGGCAATGGTGAGGGCAAACTGTTTGTATAGTTCACCTGTGATGCCTGATATAAAGGCTGTGGGGATAAAAACGGAAAGAAGCACGAGTACTTCGCCGACGACCGGTCCTTGAAGCTCAGTCATAGCCTTACGGGCGGCTTCACGCGGACTCATTAGTTTTTTGTCCACAATACGCGCACAGTCCTCCACCACCACTATTGCGTCATCGACCACTATCGCTATGGCCAGTACCAATCCGAAAAGTGTAAGGGTGTTGATGGTGAATCCGAGCAGTTTCATTACCGCGAATGTGGCTATAAGAGATACCGGTATTGTTATCATCGGTATTATCACCGCTCTCCAGTTCTGTAGAAACAGCAGGATCACAAGCATCACTATCAGCGTGGTTTCAACAAATGTGACCAGCAGATCATCTATGGATTCCACCACAAAGTCGGTAGTGTTTTCAATAATCCGGTATTTTATTCCATCGGGAAAATACTGCTGTAGCTCATTGAGTTTGGCCGTTACCCTGTTGGCCACTTCGAGTGCATTGGCTCCCGGTAGCTGATATATGCCGAGCACTCCGGCTTGCTTGCCTGATACACGCGAAATGTTGCCGTAGGAATCGCTTCCGAGTTCCACCCGGGCTATGTCACGCAATCGTAGTATTCCTCCGTCGGGTGAGGTCCTCAAAATGATGTTTCCGAATTCTTTGGCTGAGGTAAGTCTTCCTTGAGATGTTAGTGTAAACTGAAACGGAGTAGCCGAATTCTGCGGTTCAGCTCCGGCATCTCCGGCCGATACCTGCATGTTCTGGGATTCGATAGCGGTTCTGACATCGGCAACGGTTATGTCGCGCTGACGCATAAGATCGGGGTTGAGCCACACACGCATGCTGTAATCGCCGGCGCCGAATGCCCCTACCTGTCCCACACCATCTAACCTCGACAGTTCATCGACAAGATTCAGTTTGGCATAGTTGGTGAGATAAAGGGCGTCGTAGCGCTGTGGATCGTCGCTCTCCAAGGCTATGAACATTATTATGTCAGAAGACCGCGATGTCACCTCTATACCTTGCTGCTTTACTGATGCCGGAAGCGATGGTTCGGCACGCGACACACGGTTCTGTACCTTTACGGTTGCCATGTCGAGATCGGTTCCGGCCTCAAATGTGACAGTGAGCATATATGAACCGTCAGACCCTGAAGAAGAACTCATGTACATCATGTTTTCCACTCCATTGACCTGTTCTTCTATAGGCACGCCGATGGTGGAGGCCACGGTCTGAGCGTCGGCTCCGGGATATGTGGCCGACACCATGACGGTAGGCGGTGTGATGTCGGGATACTGTGCCACAGGAAGTGACCTGATGGTTATCATTCCGGCCAGTAGCATGAAAAGAGCCAGTACTATGGCGAATATGGGTCTGTTGATGAAGAATCTGGAAAACATACCGGAGTGGGTTTTAAGGAAGATGGGAATTATCGGTCATTCAGTCATGACAGGTGTGATTTTCATACCCTCACGGACTTTAAGAAGCGCCTTTGTCACGTAACGGTCATCGGGCGATAGCCCGGATAGAATTACTCTCATGGAGTCTTGCACGGTTTCACCGATGGTGACCGGAGTGTAAACCACGGTGTTGTAGTCTGTGACTGAATATACATATTTGCCAAGTTGATCGGTGGATATGGAGGCGTCTTTTATGAGTGTGGCATGAGGCAGTGTCATTATGGGGAATTTTACATTGACATACATACCGTCGCGTAGTTCGCCGTCAGGGTTGTCTATGTTGGCAATAATCTGGAGTGTACCTGTCGATGGATCGACTTCGGGTGATATGTATGAAAGCTTGCCGGAGTAGTTGTGTGGTGTCTTTACGGCAAATTCCATAGGGATTGAATCAAGTTTCAGATCAAGTGCGTCTTTACCTTTAAGCATTTCCTGTACACCTTTGTCATCGATATTAAAGTTGGCACGTACCACAGCGTCCTCATAGAGTGTGGCGAGCCTGACGGGTGAAACTTCTCCGTTTATGTATGCTCCCACACTGAATGCCGGTGCTGTTATGTGTCCGTCGAACGGTGCGGTAATATGACAGTAACCTAAATTGTCGAGAGCAGTCTGCAATGCCGCCTCCGCATTTTTTATGTTGGCGGCGCTTTGTTCCATGGTGTTTTTAGCTTTGTTGACCTGTATCTGGGCCACTGCATCGCGGCTAAGGGCATTAAGCATAGAAGAATACTGAGTCTTGGAATATTCATAGTCACTCTTGGCCGTTTCGAGGGCTGCGCGTGCCTGATTTACGGCATCACGGTATTTGGAGTCCTCTATAGTGAACAGTAGTGTGCCTTTCTTCACAAATTCGCCGTCGGAATAACGTTTCGATGTTAGACTGCCACTGACACGGGCCACGATATCCACTGAATTATTGGCCGTCAGGGTCCCGGGATATGTGTTATAGACGGTTATACTGTCAGTAACAGCGTGCGCCACATCGATGCTTGGTGATGCCGTTTCTGTGCCGGCATTCGACCGCGTACAAGCCACGGTCAAAGCCATTATGAATGCCGAGTATAGGAAAGAGCGTTTCATAATATATTATGTGTTAGTTTATGTTGTCGATAGTCCAGCCTCCGCCCAAAGCTTCATAAAGGTTAATCAGCGACCGTGAGGCAGTACCTTTGGTGATAACAAGCTGGTCAGTATATTGGAGTAGATTGATCTGTGCATCGGCCACTTCGGTAAATCCTGTGAGTCCCTGTTTGTACAGGTCAAGTGACAGGTCAAAGGCTTCTTTGGCGTTTTCCACAACAGACGATAGACTTTCTATGGCCTGAAGTGACATAGAGTAACGTGTGAGGGCATTTTCCACCTCTTCTATGGCTGTGATTACACTGAGGTTATAATTGTCAATCGATGCCATCATGTTTTCACGGGCCGAAGCCACGGCGGCGTTTCTGGCAAAGCCGTCAAAAATGGTCCATGTCAGTCGTGGAGCTATGGAATAATCCATGGAGCGTTTACGCGGCAAGTCGCCGATGTCATGTGAGCTGAACCCTATTGAGCCTGTTATGGACAGTGATGGAAAGTAATCTTTTTTAGCGACACCCAATGCCGCAGCCTGTGCCGATAGTTGGAATTCCGCTTGGGCTATATCGGGTCGCCGGCGCAGGATATCCATGGGTACTCCTATACCTACAGCCTTTGAATAAGCTGGAATAGGGGCATCGTTGGTCAGATCAGCGGATAGGTGTTCAGGAAATTCACCGATAAGTATTGCGAGTGAGTTCAAGGCTACGGTTATCGATATTTTTATGGAAGGGATCGATGCCTCGGTCGAATAATAGATGGTGGAGGCCTGTGCCACATCGAGTTTTGAAGACAGTCCTGACTCATAGCGGGCCTGAGTTATTTTCAGAACCTTATCCTGTGACTGTAGGTGTTTTTGCGCTATCTGCAACCGGGTCTGGGCGGCTCGGAGCTGTACATATGTGTCGGCAATGTTTGCACAAAGCGCCACCATCGCCGCCGCATATTCAGCCCTGCTTGCCTGCCATAGATTTTTCTTTTGTTTTGACTGTGCGGATATACGGCCGAAAATGTCGATTTCCCATGACATGTTTAGACCGGCGGAAAAATAAGATGTGTTGGCCGGCGGAATAGAATGACTTGTCATGTTGCCTGAAGTGCGTGAGGCATTCCAGCCGGTATCGAGTCCTATAACGGGATAGTAGCCCGATTGTGACATACGCATTTCCTGGCGTGATATGGCCATGCGGTGGGCAGCCTCTGAAAGATTGTAATTATTTTTTACGCCGAGTGTGATAAGTGAGTCGAGTACAGGATCGTTGAAACCTTTCCACCACGAATCTTCATCGGGAAATGTCTGGGAATATCCGTTGTCGTAATATTGCCAGGAGGAGGGCATGGCTGACGATCTCAACTCTTCGGCCACGGACGTGCCGGATAAGAATATTGACGCGGATAGAAGTCCTATAAATATGTTGAAACGCATAATATAAGTTCTGATTATGGATTAACATAATTAAAACTTATTTATGCGCTCGTAAGTTTGGGTTAGAATCTAATTTAACATTACCCGGCGGCAGAAGGCGATGGGTTCTTGTTGTTATCTCTCTTGCTTTTGAAGTACCGGCGTTTTTTGTGGGCCGTTTTTTCGCCTGTTACGTTGTTGTCGTGTGATTCCGATTTAGAGGAACGCCGACGGCGTTCGGACGGTTTTTGTCGCTTTTTTTCAGAGCCGGTTTTTGATGAGATATCCGATGGAGTCTGTCCGAGTTCTGGCGACAATTCCATGCGTTCCACTTTTTTGCCGAGAAAATGCTCTATCATGCTCCATCGGCGTCGGTCACGGTCGCTTACAAATGTCACGGCCTCTCCTTCGGCCTCAGCTCTGGCGGTACGGCCTATGCGGTGTACATAGTCTTCGGCATCATGGGGCACATCGTAGTTTATCACCATGGATATTTCGTCGATGTCTATACCTCGGGCCACAATGTCGGTGGCAACAAGAGTGTCTATCCGGCCGGATTTGAAGTCAAGCATAACCTGATCGCGGCGTGATTGCTCCAGATCGGAATGCATTTCACCGATTTTCAGTTTGGCTTTGTGCAAATCGCGGGCCAATTCTTTTACTTTTAATTTCGAGGACACGAATACGATCACACGTTTTGACCGTGTGGTTTCGAGTATTGATTTAATTATAGGCAGTTTTTGGGGTTCGTAGCAGATACATACTTTCTGGTGTATCTTGTCAGCAGGTTTCGATACGGCTATTTTTATCTCCTTTGGGTCACGAAGTATGC
The DNA here is from genome assembly GCA_910578805.1 of uncultured Muribaculaceae bacterium. Taxonomy (GTDB): domain Bacteria; phylum Bacteroidota; class Bacteroidia; order Bacteroidales; family Muribaculaceae; genus Paramuribaculum. Next base: position 55,141 of record CAJTRS010000004.1, read on the forward strand.
TTTTGGCGAGCATCTGTATCTTGGGCGGCATGGTGGCGGAAAACATGAGGGTCTGTCGCCGGGCGGGCAGATGCTTTACCACCTGCATTATGTCGTCATAGAACCCCATGTCAAGCATGCGGTCTGCCTCATCAAGAATGAAGAATGAGACTTTCGACAAATCCACGCAGCCCATCTGCAGGTGGGCAAGGAGACGTCCGGGGGTGGCAATTACCACGTCGGCGCCTAATTTAAGGCCCCTTTGCTGTCGGGTGAATGTGGCTCCGTCGGTTCCGCCGTATATGGCCACGCTGCTTACATTAAGAAAATAGCCGAATCCTTCAAGCTGTCGGTCTATCTGCATGGCAAGTTCACGGGTGGGAGCCATGATTATACAGTTGACGGAATCCTCGGGAAACTCACCGTCGGCAAGACGGTTGAGTACGGGCAACAGATATGCTGCCGTCTTGCCGGTGCCTGTCTGTGCCACGGCTATGAGATCGTGGCCTTCAAGGGCTATTGGTATGGCTTGCTGCTGTATAGGGGTGCACTCGTTGAAGCACATGGCATCGAGTGCGTCAAGTACATCGTAGTTCAGGTCAAATTCATCAAACTTCATAATGAAGATAATAATAACGTAGGGTAATTCAGTATGCAAAGATAGCGCTAATTGTCCACCTCAGCAAATTACCAGTTAATTGGCCTGCGGATTCTTGGGGTGTAACAGCCAGCCGCGGAATTCAGGTCCGAGAGATTTGACATGGTGATGCCAATAATTGTCGCCGGAGCCAGTCAGGATATTTTCAGTAGAAATATTGCGGCTTACCGTCCATACCTTGTCCGATATCTCCTCATCAAGTTGGAACCGGCTCCAACCGCTGTAGCCCACGAAGAATCTGACAACGCCGTCAACAGGATATCCGGCATTGACATATTGCAGAATTTCCTCATAGCTACCACCGATGTAAAGTCCTTCGGCTATCTGTCGGGAATCAGTAATGAGTTCTCCGAGAGTGTGAATATAATATAGTCTGTCCTGTGACATTGGGCCACCGCAAAACACCGGTACGGGTTCCTGGCGTGTTATTCCGGGGATTAACTCTGCGAGTGATATCCCCGTAGAATGATTCAATACAAATCCCATGGAGGATTTATCACTTTCATATTCCACCATACATATTACCGAATGCCGGAAATAGTCGTCCATCAGAAACGGTTCGGAAATAAGCAAGGAACCTACAGAAGGCTTTCCCCCGGCTATGTCGATGTTGAAAATGGCTTCATCGTAATTGATCATGATATGGTGGTATTATTGGAGGAGAAATCACACTAAAGTTATGACATGATAAGCAAATCTCCAAAAGTATAGTGTTAAAACCCGGCCGATGTTGTCTGTTTTGGCACATAATTGACTCTTACCTGTCCATGCCTGTATATAAATGGTAGTTTTTTCAGTAATTCGGGTAAGCAAATTATTTATGGCCATTGTTATCTTTGCACTACCTAAATTATAAACATAAACTGAAATGAAACTTACTGATATCCATTCGCCAGCCGATATAAAAGGACTCGGCATAGAAGAACTTACCGGCCTGGCCGCTGACATACGCCGGGCTCTGTTAGAGAAACTGAGCCGTCACGGCGGCCATGTGGGGCCTAATCTCGGTATGGTGGAGATGTCATTGGCCATGCATTATGTGTTTGATCTACCTACGGATAAGATCGTATATGACGTGTCGCATCAGAGTTATGTACACAAGATGCTTACAGGACGTATGGGGGCATTTGTGAACCCCGACGACTATGATGCCGTGACCGGATTTACGTGCCGTCAGGAGAGTCCTACAGATATATTTACCATAGGTCATACATCGACAGGTGTCAGTCTGGCCGGCGGATTGGTTAAGTCAAGGGATATGGCCGGTGGCAAGGAGAATATAATCGCTGTGGTGGGCGACGGGTCGCTAAGCGGCGGAGAGGCCTTTGAGGGACTTGATTATGCGGCCACATTGAAAAGCAATTTCATAATAGTGGTTAACGACAATGACATGTCTATCGCCGAGAATCATGGCGGTATTTATGACAATCTGCGATTGCTTCGTGAATCGGACGGCTCCGCGTCATGCAATTTCTTTAAGGCTATGGGGCTTGATTATAAATTTGTAGCCTATGGAAATGATCTGGCCTCACTGATTGCAGTATTCAGGGAAGTCAAGGATATAGATCACCCTATAGTGCTGCATATCGTCACACAGAAGGGCAAGGGATATGCTCCCGCCGAGGCTTGTAAAGAGGTGTTTCATTTTACGGCTCCTTTTGATTTAAAGAGCGGAAATCCGATATCGGTAAATAAGAATAAGGACTACGGTGATCTGACAGCATCGTATCTGCTCGAAATGATGAAATCCGATCCAAAAGTGGTGGCTATCACTGCAGGGACTCCCGGTGTGATGGGGTTTTCGCCAGAGCGTCGCAAACTGGCAGGTGACCGTTTTGTAGATGTCGGCATTGCCGAGCAGCATGCCGTGGCCTTGGCTTCGGGAATCGCCAGGAGGCAAGCCGTTTTTCGGAGTGGTGAGTTCATTCGCACAGAGAGCATATGACCAGCTTTCTCAGGATATGTCGATCAATTCGTCACCCGCTGTGATAGGCATATTTTATGGAACAATATCGGGTATGAATGATATAACCCATCTTGGTTGGTTTGACATAGCCTTGATATCAAATATTCCCGGCATCGTTTATCTTGCCCCGACATGTATGGAGGAGTATATGGCTATGCTTGATTGGGGCATGAATCAATCGTCATATCCCGTAGTCATAAGGATTCCGGGTGTCAAGGTGGTAGAGTCGGGTAAGAAGTTTGATGCTGATTACAGCAATCTCAACACATTCTCTGTGACCCGCGAAGGAACCCGTGTGGCATTGATCGGTGCCGGAAACTTCTACTCGCTTGCCGAAGAGGTGGCCGAAAAATTGAGTGCCGAAGGTGTTACAGCAACATTGATCAATCCAAGATTTTTAAGCGGGCTTGACACTGAACTGCTTGACGGACTTAAGCATTACCATTCGCTTGTCGTGACCATGGAAGACGGAGTCCTTGATGGCGGATTTGGAGAAAAGATCGCACGGTACTATAGCGCAGATGCCATGAACGTGAAATGCTACGGCATGAAAAAGGAGTTTCTGGACCGTTATGACTATAAGGAGGCTCTAAAAGCCAACCGATTGACTTCCGAACAGATTGCTGAAGACATATTGGAGCTGATATGATGGGCTGACAGTGCTGGGCTGAGGTCGTCATCTGATGTTGGCTATGCCGATTATGTCGGCAAACACACCGGCAGCAGTGACCTCCGCACCGGCTCCGTAGCCTTTTATCTCCATAGGATATTCGCGGTAGCGTTCAGTGGTGAGCAGTATCACATTGTTTGATCCGAAAAGATAGTAGAACGGGTGCGTGGCGTCGATTTCGGCAAGTTTGACTTCGGCTTTGCCATTGTCAAGCGTGGCTACGAACCTTAGCTTGCAGCCGCGTGATTCTGCGGCTGCTCTCATCTGTTCCATCTTTGAATCGTAATCAGCCTCAAGGGCATGATAGAAATCATCAATACTGCCGCTGTAGGCCTCCAGTGGAATTATGGGGGTTATTTTCACTTCGTCCTGTTCGATTTCATAGCCTGCCTCGCGCGCGAGAATCACTAATTTTCTGACCACATCAGTGCCGCTGAGGTCAAGTCTCGGATCGGGTTCGCTGTACCCTTGGCGCTTGGCTTCCCTGATGGCTGCGCTAAGTGGCATATCGGGTGCAAGAATATTGAATATGAAATTCAGTGTGCCCGATACCACGGCCTCGATTTTCAGAATGCGGTCGCCGCTGTTGATGAGATTGTTTATTGTGTTGATGATCGGCAGACCGGCTCCCACGTTGGTCTCGAAAAGGAATTTTACGTCCTTTTTCCTTGCAAGCGATTTAAGATGTCGGTAGTGGCTGTAAGGTCCTGATGCTGCAATTTTATTGGCCGTCACAACATTGATGTTGTTGTCGAGCATCTGGTCGTAGAGAGCTGATATATCGTGGTTGGACGTGCAATCGACAAAAACGGAGTTAAAAATGTTCATGTTGACGATTTCGTGTCCGATTAGTTCGGGTGACGATGTAACACCCTCAGTTTCGAGCCGCTGCGAAAACGTGTTCAGGTCTATGCCTTCGCGGTCAAACAGCGCTTTGCGGGAATTGGCAATGCCCATTACCTTTAGCTCCAGAGCCTTGTTCTGCAAAAGATTGTTTTGCTGTTGGGCCAGCTGCCGGAGCAGGTGACACCCAATGTTGCCAATTCCCGTTATGAAGAGATTGAGTACTTGAGTGTCAGACAAGAAAAAACTGTCGTGTATTACACTGAGAGCTTTTTTCTGGTTTTTAAGTTCGATGACAAATGATATATTGGTCTCGGAAGCACCCTGGGCGCAGGCGATCACGTTGATACCGTTGCGGCCGAGAGTATTGAACAGTTTTCCCGCCACACCTGATGCGTGGCGCATATTCTCACCAACGACAGCTACTGTGGCCAGATTGTGTTCCACCTGCATGGGATTGAGTTCTCCGGTTTCCAGTTCGGCCATGAATTCGGTTTCGAGAGCTTTTACGGCATTGGGTGCATCGGCGTTGCGCACGGCAAAAGAAGTGGTGTTCTCGCTCGAAGCCTGCGACACAAGGAACACACTCACACCGTTACGAGCCAAAGCATTGAATATACGTGCATTTATGCCGATCACACCTACCATGCAGAGTCCGGACACGGTTATAAGGCATGTGTCGTTGATGGAGGAGATGCCTTTGATATCTTTACCTTCCGGAGCCGGACGTTGCTCGCTGATACATGTACCCGGTGCCGAAGGATTGAATGTGTTTTTTATCAGGATAGGTATGTTTTTATGGAATACCGGATATATCGTTGGCGGATATATTACCTTGGCTCCGAAATTACATAGCTCCATGGCCTCGATGAATGACAGGTGATCGATCACATAAGTGTTTTCTATGATGCGCGGATCAGCAGTCATAAAGCCGTCAACATCGGTCCATATCTCAAGCGTACGGGCATCAAGAGCCGCTGCCAGAATGGCAGCCGTGTAGTCGCTGCCTCCTCGACCGAGATTTGTCACATCGCCATTGGCGTCCGATGAAATGAATCCAGGCACTATCGCCACCTTGAATCCGGCATTGTCAAATGTGGAGTGGATAAGAGGTTGTGTGGCATCATTGTCAAGGACATGTTTGTCAAACTGACGCACTGTCTTTATGAACAGACGTGAATCGAAGAGGACGGCATCATCGATCACCCTGCTTATTATGGTACTTGAAAGTCTCTCGCCGTAACTTACAATTATGTCAAGCGAGCGGGGCGAGAGGTCTCGTATAAGGCTTACGCCTTTATATATATTGCCGAGCTCTTCAAGCATAACATCTACCCGCGAGGTGACCTCAGGTATATATCGGGCAGGTACAATGCCGTTGATTATATCATGGTGGCGGTTGATTATGCCACGGTAATTTTCGTAATATCCGTCACCGCCTTTGGCTGCATCACGGGCAGTGGCGATAAGACGGTCGGTCAGGCCTCCGAGTGCCGATACCACAACGATTACCGGTTCGGTACATTGTTCCACTATCGATTTGACATTTCGAAGACTCTCGACAGTGCCTACTGACGTACCGCCAAATTTAAGTACTTTCATTTTGATTATTGTGAATTAGAATTCGCTCGAAAAATGGAATTTGATTTTAGGAAAGTCGGATTGAGCCATCTGCAATACATAGCCGGAATCGGCCATGAATACGTCACGTCCATCGCGGTCCACCGCCATAAACTGGTGTTTGCGCTTTTTGAATGCGGAAAGAGCTTCGGCATCATCACTTTCTATCCAGCATGCCTTGTAGAGGGATATCGGTTCCCACCGGCACTGAGCGCCGTATTCATGAAGCAGACGGTATTGTATGACTTCAAATTGAAGCTGACCTACGGTACCTATGATTTTTCGACCGTTGAACTGGTTGACAAACAACTGTGCCACGCCTTCGTCCATGAGCTGTTGAATGCCTTTTTCGAGTTGCTTGGACTTCATGGGGTCGGTATTCTCGATGTATTTGAACATTTCCGGCGAAAAGCTTGGCAGACCTTTGAAATGCAATTCCTCGCCGGAGGTGAGAGTATCACCTATCTTGAAGTTGCCTGTGTCGGGAATGCCGATAATATCGCCGGGAAAAGCTTCATCGACAATGTTTTTCTTCTGAGCCATGAACGCTGTCGGTGCAGCGAATTTCATGGTCTTGTTGCTGCGTATATGACGATAGGGGGCATTGCGTTCAAACCGTCCGGAGCATATTTTCACAAAAGCTATACACGACCGGTGGTTGGGGTCCATGTTGGCATGTATTTTGAACACAAAGCCTGAAAATCCTTCTTCCGCCGGATCGATGGTGCGTTCCAATGTCTCTATAGGGCGGGGGGACGGTGCGATCTGTACGAAACAGTCGAGCAACTCTTTTACGCCGAATGTGTTAAGAGCCGATCCGAAGAATACAGGAGCTACTTTACCCTGCAAATACCGGTCAACGTCAAATTCGGGATACACTCCTTCGATAAGTTCGATATCCTCGCGTAGCTTTTTCGCATCTGCTTCACCTACGGCGGAATCTATGCGCTGATCGTTGATGTCGTCGATTTCCACACGTTCCGACACTTTCTGCTTGTCAGGTGTAAACAGGTCAAGTGACTGCTCATAGATGTTGTAAACACCCTTGAACTTGGCGCCAATATTTATTGGCCAGCTGAGCGGGCGCACATCGATCTTGAGTTCGGCTTCCAGTTCATCTAATATCTCGAACGGATCACGACCCTCGCGGTCAAGTTTGTTGACGAAGATAATCACGGGGGTGTTGCGCATGCGGCACACCTCCATGAGCTTGCGGGTCTGTTGTTCTACACCTTTGGCTACATCGACCACTATAATCACACTGTCCACTGCGGTGAGTGTGCGGTAAGTGTCTTCGGCAAAGTCCTGGTGTCCCGGTGTATCAAGAATGTTAATCTTGTAGTCGCCGTAATTGAATCCCATAACGGAAGTGGCCACGGATATACCGCGCTGTTTCTCTATCTCCATCCAGTCGCTGGTGGCTGTTTTCTTTATCTTGTTGGATTTTACCGCGCCGGCTATGTGTATAGCTCCACCAAACAGAAGCAACTTTTCAGTAAGGGTGGTCTTTCCGGCATCCGGGTGTGATATGATGGCAAACGTACGCCGTTTCTTTATCTCTTCAGTTATAGTTGACATCGTTATGTATTTCGTGAATATTATTGATTATCGGCAAGTCTCTCGATACATTTTTGCAGACTTTCCTCCCAGTGGGGGATCTCTATGCCGAAAGTACGCTTTATGAGTGATTTGTCGAGTACGCTGTAATGAGGACGCCGTGCAGCAGTAGGGTAGTCATCGGTAGTCACGGGTACTATTTTGCACTTTTGTATATGAGCCAATCTGTGGATTGCCTTGGCAAAGTCGTACCATGAGCAAACTCCCTCGTTGGAGAAATGGAATATTCCCGATACCCATTGGCGCGATTTAAGCATTGTAATTATGGCTGTTGCAAGATCGGTGGCCGATGTGGGAGTACCTATCTGGTCGTTTACCACTTTTATTTCATTACGTTCTTTACCGAGCTGAAGCATGGTTTTAACGAAGTTTTTACCGTGGGGCGAATACAGCCATGCCGTGCGTATAATAAGAGCATCGGGACACATGGACAGCAATATCATTTCCCCTTTACGTTTTGAGGTTCCGTAATTCGATATCGGGTTGACCTTGTCCGATTCACGGTAGGGGCGGCAGGAAGTTCCGTCAAAGACATAGTCTGTGGAAATGTGAAGCACTTTAACGCCTAACCGTGAAGCCACAGAGGCTATGTTCATAACAGCATCGGCATTGATACGGTTACAGTTGGCCGGATCATTTTCGGCATCGTCCACGGCTGTATATGCGGCACAATTAACAATGTGGGTGAACTCATTGCGCTCCAAAAACAATTCCACCGCCTTAGCATCGGTCAGATCAAGTTCCTCACGGTCGGTGTAAGTGGTTATGCCTGGAAATTCACGCTCGATTTGTGCGCGCAATTCTCTTCCTAACTGTCCATTGCACCCTGTGATAAGTATTTTCATAATGATTGCGGTCATATTTTTCAAGTGCAAATTTAGGCATTATATATTGAATTTTCGCATTCTTTGGGTGATACTTGGGTTGTGATGCAAATAAGTTGGTTACAGACAGGTAAAATCCGATAATAATCGTTATTTTTGTAAAAAATAACCAATCATTTATTTATGACACTAATACCAACTCAAATCCTAATAACGGCGGCGGTTGCCTTGCCGTTATTTTGTAGTCAGTCCCTTTCGGCCCAGAGCACAGTGGGCAGTTATTGGGAAAACGAGACTATTTTTGAAGAAAACAAAGAGGCCGGACATGCCACTTATGCTCCATATGCCACGACAGCAAAGATGCGTGCCGATGCCGATTTTTATGCAACTCCATGGGTGGCTCCGAAGTCTGAACTGATCCAATCGCTCAACGGCGAATGGAAATTCAATCTTGTTTCAGAGCCGTCACAGCGTCCTATGACATTTTATTCCGAGGATTTTGATACGTCGGACTGGGATATCATCACCGTGCCCTCCAACTGGGAAATGGCAGGATATGACAAACCCATATACTGTAATGTTGAGTATCCTCATGCCAACCAGCCTCCATATATACGACGCCGATCCGGTTACTCCGGCTATGGTGTCAATCCGGTGGGTTCGTATATTCGCGAATTCAATGTTCCGGCCTCATGGTCCGACAAGGAGATATTTGTCAATTTCGAAGGTATCTACAGTGCCGCATATGTGTGGGTCAACGGCAAGTATGTCGGTTACACTCAGGGAGCCAACAACAATCATGAATTTGATATTACCGATCAGGCCAAGACCGGAAGCAATACCATCGCCGTGCAGGTGTTCCGTTGGTCAGACGGCAGCTATCTGGAGTGTCAGGATATGTTCAGAATGAGTGGCATATACCGTGATGTCACCTTATATGCCACACCCAAGACTTTTGTCCGTGACCATTATATCACTTCGGAACTCGCTCCGTCGTCCAATTATACGTCGGGCACTGTGAATGTGGATTTCACAGTGGCCAACCGTTCGGAGTCGGTTTCTACATCAACGGTCAATGCCAAATTGTATTCTCCTTCCGGTCAACTTGTATATGAGTTTCCGGCAGCTAATGTGGCCGCTTTACAGCCGGGATCGGAAAAAACGGTAAGTGTAAATGCCCAACTCACCGATCTTAAACTCTGGAGTGCCGAAACTCCTGATCTTTATACACTCGAAGTCTCCCTTAGAGACAATTCTGGAAACGAGACAGAGGCTTTTTCAACAAAATATGGTTTCCGTCACATAGAGATAAAGGATCGTGTGGTATATATCAATGGCCAAAAAGTGTTCTTTAAAGGCGCTAACCGCCATGACACGCACCCAGAATTCGGCCGTGCCGTGCCGATGGAGTCCATGCTTCTTGATGTGACCATGATGAAGCAGAACAATATAAATACGATACGAACAAGTCACTATCCCAACCAGCCCAAAATGTATGCCATGTTTGACCATTTCGGTCTATATACTATGGACGAGGCTGATGTGGAATGCCATGCCAATACAAATATAAGCGGCTATAGTTCATGGGCGCCGGCATTTGTGGATCGCGGAATCCGAATGGTGTTGCGTGACCGTAATCACCCCGCAGTTATTTTCTGGTCAATGGGCAACGAAAGCGGTTGCGGCTCCAATTTCAAGAAGGAATATGATGCCATGAAGGCTCTTGATTCTCGTATAATACATTATGAGGGGCAGGGCACATGGTCATATACCGATCTTACCTCCAATATGTATCCAGCACTCAATGTGCTGACGTCTCTTGACAGTAATTCTGACAGCCGTCCGCATTTTATCTGTGAATATGCCCATGCCATGGGTAACGCGATCGGTAATCTTCAGGAATATTGGGACTTGATAGAGGGCAGTAACAGAATTATCGGCGGTTGTATCTGGGACTGGGTGGATCAGGCCATATATAATCCTGCCGAACTGATTGCCGGCAATCCCCGCGGTTATTACACAGGCTCCGATTTTCCCGGCCCGCATCAAGGTAATTTCTGCTCCAACGGTATTCTTGCTCCCGACCGTAAACCATCGGCCAAACTTCAGGAGGTGAAAAAGGTGTATCAATATGTGAAGTTCTCCAAATTTAATCCCGAAACAAAATCGGTTACTGTGCGCAATGCCTATAACTTCTGGAATCTCGACCGGTTCAATATCGTATGGGAAGTGCTTAAAAATGGCGAGGTGTCTCAGAGCGGTACCGTTTCCGGATTCAAACTTGCTCCAGGAGCATCGTCCGCACTCACTATCCCTTACACAGCTGAGATAACTGCCGATGCGGAATATCTGCTCAATGTGAAATTTGAACTCAAGGAATCTGTGCCCGGTATCGATGCCGGTCATCTGTTGGCGCAGGAACAGTTTGCCATAAACAGCCGTCCGTCATTGGCAAAGATTGAGATGGAAAATCTTCCCGCCACACTTGTGGTCAATACCGCTTCCGGAGTGGTAATAGAAGGCGACGGGTTCAGCTATTCTTTCGGTGAAAACGGTGTGCTCAGTTCTATAATTGTCGGAAATTCGGAACTGATCCATAACGGAAACGGTCTGAAATATGACCATTACAGATACATAGAGAATGACAAGTATGATAATTCCTACTGCAGCGTGGAGACTTCATCGGTTAATCACGAAGTGCTTGGTGGTGATGCCTCGGGCGCACGTGCAGTAAAAGTGACAGCCGTCCATAATGCAAGAGGTTTCTGCAATTACGCTGTGGAATATATAGTGTATGCCGATGGTCGCATGGATATAAAAGCCGATTTCACCCCAACGTCTTCCAACGGACGCCGCATGGGCATGTCTATGATGATGACAGGCGGGTATGAAAAAGTGGAGTACTATGGACGCGGTCCTTTAGCCAATTATATCGACAGAAAGACCGGTGCATTCATCGGCCGTTATGAGACCACGGTTGACGACATGCACGAATTGTACGTTAAGCCCCAGAGCATGGGCAACCGTGAGGATATCCGCTATGTGGCTTTGACCAATAATGCCGGTTCAGGTCTGATGATAGAGACTGAAGGCACCGTGAATTTCTCGGCTCTTCATTATACGGATGTCGATCTGAAAAATGCGGCTCATGACTTCAATTTGCAACGCCGTGAAGAGATAGTGCTACATCTCGATTACCGCCAGCGCGGATTGGGTAATGCCAGTTGCGGCCCGGGCCAGTTGTCTCAGTATGAAATGCCGTCGTCGGGTACCTATACCTACAAACTGCGTTTCACCCCCGTATCTATAGAGGGCGACGGTTATGTAGTGCCCGGCGGAGAGGTTAACCCCGATGCTTATCTTTCTTCGCTGACTACCTCCGGAGCGTTAAAGGATATGGACTATAACGGATCAGAGGCTCCAGTAAAGGTTTATAATACAATAAGGGATAATGTGGTGCTGGTACAGGGCGAGCCGGCCGTACTCACAGCCAATATTTACGGTAGCGAAGCCTCTTCGATAAATGTGGAAACCTGGATAGACCTTGATAATGACAAGGTATTCGGCGATAATGAGAAGATAACCCGTAATCCTGACGGAACATGGACCCTTATGTTGCCTGAGACACAGGCTGTAGGAAATTACCGTATGAGACTGGTTATAGATTCCAGATCGCCTGTGATGCCAGAGACAGATGTGGAAAAGGGTTATGTCTATGACATGAATGTGATTTTGCAGGCTCCCAAAGGACCGGTGGAATATATAACTCCCGGCGGAAATATGCACAGCAGGGGGCAGACCTATCTTGAATCGGTAAAAACAACAGGAGCCAAGAAAGATATTGAAAAAACATATACTTCCACGCCGTCGTCAGTGTATCAGTTTATAGACTCTCAGGTGGAGGCCGAACCCGAAACTACATTTACTCTCAATCTTGTAGCCCATGAAGCCGGAGCCGCCTCAAGCACGGTGGTTTATCAGGATTTGCGTTACTGCAGAGCTTATATATTCACGGATTGGGACGCTGACGGTGTATTTGAAGACGAAGGAGTGTATGGTGTGTCATCTCCATCGGCAGGAAGTAATCCAAACCATATTCTGGCTAACTACAATACTGTAATGAAGATTAATCATCAGATTACAGTGCCTGAAAATGCATATATCGGATCATCGAGAATACGTGTGATATACCACAATGCTTGGCAGTCGGCTCCGTCACCCGACACTCAAGGCATTATGGAAGGTATGGCTTACGATATTCCGGTCAAGGTTGTCAAGCCGCTTTCGTCTATTGACGATATAGTGGAAACCGAAGTGGAGGTAAGTGTGTATCCCAATCCGTTTGTTGAAACTATCACAATAGCACCGGTAAAAGAGGGTGTGCATAAAGTCATGATCTATGATCTCAAGGGCATGATGCTGCGTCAGTATGTGATAAACGGCCGCACGGTACTCTCGCCTTCATTGCAGCAGGGTCTGTATCTGATGAAGATTATGGATCCCGACAACAATGTTTCACAAAAGAAAATAGTGTGCCAGTAGTCTCCAAATGGATATAACCAATAATTTACGAAAACTTACAGCATCGCTCGGCGACGTCAAGTATCGTCGTCGCAGCGGGTGCTTTAAGGCTGAAGGTACGAAGTGTGTGCTTGACACTATAAAGCATTTTGAACTGGAGTACCTGTTTGCAACACCGGAATGGCTTGAAGTCCATTCCGGTTTGTCTGTCAATGAAAAGGCTGTGGCCGTGACAAAAGCCGATCTCATCAAGATGTCATCGCTATCCACTGCGCCAGGAGTCATTGCCGTGTATCGTATGCCGGTATATGGTTTGGAGCCGGAATCGTTGCGTGGCAGTCTGACAGTGGCTTTGGACGGCGTTCAGGACCCCGGAAATCTGGGTACGGTGATCCGTACGGCTGATTGGTTTGGGGTGAGGAACATTCTGTGCAGCCGTGATACGGTTGATGTTTATAGTCCTAAGGTGATTCAAGCCACCATGGGTGCGATATCAAGAGTAAGGGTGCATTACTGTGATCTGTCGGAAACTTTAATCAAGTTGAAAGGTATGCCGGTGTATGGTACATTTTTAGATGGTGGCAACATATATGATGAACCTCTTTCCGACACAGGCATTATAGTTATGGGCAATGAGGGCAAGGGTATATCAGGAAGTGTGGCCCGGATAATTACCGACCGACTTTATATACCGCCTTATCCGGCTGATGCCGAGACCTCGGAATCGCTTAATGTAGGGGTGGCTACGGCTATAACTCTGGCCGAATTTCGCCGCCGGTGTATTTGATTATTGAATTTTATAGTATAACTGATACTTTGATATGGCTAAGGTAAAAAGTGTGTGGTATTGTACTGAGTGTGGAGCAGATTCGCCGAAATGGCAGGGTAAATGTCCGGCATGCGGAGCATGGAACACATTGGTGGAAGAACGTGTGTCGGTCAAAGCCAAGAACGTAGCGGCATCGCGACACACAAAGGTCAGTCCTGTGGCTGTGTCGGATATAGTGGTAAGCCAGGAGCAGCGTATAAAGATGCCAAGCCAGGAACTCAACCGAGTGCTCGGTGGTGGACTTGTGGCCGGATCATTGGTGCTGATCGGCGGTGAGCCGGGTATAGGCAAATCCACACTTGTGCTTCAGAACATATTGTCGATAAAAACCAAGAAGGTGCTGTATATATCGGGAGAGGAGAGCGCATCGCAACTCAAGATGAGAGCCGATCGCATAGGCCGTGCCAGTGACAACGTGCTTATAGCATGCGAAACTTCTCTTGAAAACATACTTGAGCATCTTGAATCAGTTACCCCGGAAATCGTGATAGTGGATTCCATTCAGACCATAGCGTCCGATGACATAGAATCGGCAGCCGGAAGCGTAAGTCAGGTAAGGGAATGTTCGGCCCGGTTACTGAAATACGCAAAGACAAGCGGCGTGCCGGTTATATTGATAGGGCATATCAATAAGGAGGGTAGCATTGCCGGACCCAAAGTGCTTGAGCATATAGTCGATGCCGTGCTCCAGTTTGAGGGCGACCAACACTATATGTATCGTATATTGCGTTCCATAAAGAACCGTTTCGGCAGCACTTCCGAATTAGGTATATATGAAATGTGCCAGCGTGGATTGCGTGAAGTCTCGAATCCGTCTGAAATGCTTGTAAACAGAATTGGCGATAACGAAGAGTTGTCGGGTTCGGCTATAGGAATAACAATAGAGGGCATGCGCCCGTTTCTGATAGAGGTGCAAGCTCTTGTGAGCACTGCCGCCTATGGCACACCACAAAGGTCGGTCACCGGATTTGATGCGAAAAGAATGAACATGTTGCTTGCGGTGCTTGAGAAGAGGGTGGGCTTTAAATTGGCGCAAAAAGATGTGTTTCTCAATATTGCCGGTGGGCTGAAGGTGAATGATACGGCTCTTGATCTTCCGGTAGTGAGTGCGATTTTGTCGTCAAATGTGGATATGAGCATACCGCGCGATGTGTGCGTGACAGGGGAAATAGGGCTATCGGGAGAGATACGTCCGGTCACGCGTATCGAACAGCGCATATCCGAAGCTGAAAAACTCGGCATGGGCACTATCTTAGTGCCAAAAAACAATCTTAAAGGAATAGATAAGACTCGGTTCAAGATCGACGTCCGTGAGGTTTCTAAAGTGGAGGAGGCATTCCGGTTGCTGTTTTCCTGATCAACAGTGTAATTATTGTTTAATTGATTCCTATGTGGTTATATCGGTTGACTTGGATTGTGGTGTGGGTGGTTTCATTTCCGTGTTACGGACAGGTATCTGACATCGATTCAATACTGTCATCGGCTTCTGCAGAAATAGGGGTGGCATATGGAGTGGATAATGAGACGGTACATTCATGGAATAATGAACGTGATTATCCTATGATGTCGGTATTCAAAGTGCCTGTGGCCGTGACAGCACTTCATAAAATGCAACTATGCGGAACGTCGCCTGACAGTATGATTACAGTGACTGCACAACAACTGTCGGCCAACACGTGGAGTCCGCTTAGAGACAGGTATCCGCAAGGTAATGTAGCGGTGTCGTTAAAGGAGTTGATTTATTATACCATATCGCTTAGCGACAACAATACTTGCGACATACTCATAGATTATTGCGGTGGAATAGGTGTGGTCAGGGATATGGCGCTTATATTGTCTGACGGAAAATGCCGCATATCAGCTACAGAACAGGATATGCATGACGACATAGACATGTGTTATCATAATATTTGTACTCCGGAGGCCATGGTGAAGATGCTCCGTAATATATATAGTGGAGATATTATAACCGGTGAGATGCTGGATATTTTCAGTGATAGCATGCTTGCCACGAACACAGGCTTGGATAAGATGCGTGCCGGTATTGACGGGAAAATCAGACTGGGTCACAAGACAGGTAGTTCGGACCGAACAATCTCCGGAATAAAGATCGGAGATAATGATGCAGGAGTTGTTTATCTCCCTGATGGCCGATGCTGCTATATAGTAGTGTTTGTGAAAGATTCATCGATGACCGATAAAGAAAATGCAGCCGCAATATCGGATATTGCAGGCTGCATTATTAATTCTTTGATGAAATAATCCGGCATACGCCGGAGTGTCAGCTCCCCCGGTGGGAATTATTATCGCGGAAGTACATTGATTTCCAGTTTTGAATAAGCGCGTTCGGCTTTGGCTATGGCCTCATCTACGGAATCGGCGGTGGCAAGGATTACACCCATTCGGCGGTGTCCTTTGATCTCCGGTTTACCGAATATACGAATCTGTACTCCTGGCTCGCCGAGCACCTCTTCAAGATTATCCATCTCTATTTTGTCAGTATCACCCTCTACAACTATGGCACGTGACGCCGATGGTCCATAGAACCGTATAGACGGAACGGGGAGACCGAGCAAAGCACGGGCATGGAGTCCGAACTCGCTCATGTCCTGTGATATCATGGTTACCATACCGGTGTCATGCGGGCGGGGAGACACTTCACTGAATATCACGTCATCGTCTTTGATGAAAAGTTCCACACCGAAGATGCCGTAACCTCCAAGTGCGTCAGTCACACTTTTGGCTATCTCGCGGGCTTTATCAAGCGCTTTGGGTGTCATGGCCTGAGGTTGCCATGAATACCGGTAGTCACCATCGACCTGCACATGTCCTATCGGTTCACAGTATGTGGTACCTGAAATGCTTCTTACCGTAAGCAGTGTGATTTCGTAGTCGAATTTGACAAAGCCCTCCACAATCACACGTCCCGCACCGGCGCGTCCGCCTTCCTGGGCTATCTTCCACGAACGGTCTATGTCTGATTCTTCCTTTATCACACTTTGACCGTGGCCGGAGGAACTCATAATAGGTTTGATCACACATGGTATGCCAATTTCCTTTACGGCTGCCACGAATTCATCGTAGTCTGAGGCAAAGCGGTAAGGGGAGGTAGGAAGGCCAAGTTCCTCAGCGGCCAGACGGCGTATGCCTTCGCGGTTCATGGTAAGCCATGCGGCGCGTGCGGTGGGGGTTACATTATAACCTTCTTTCTCCAGTTCGACAAGGACCGGTGTGGCTATAGCTTCCACTTCAGGAATGATATGGTCAGGGCGTTCGGCTACGATGGCCGCTTTCAGAGCCTCCGGATCAAGCATGTTAAGCACATGATGCCTGTGAGCCACCTGCATGGCCGGAGCATTGGCATAGCGGTCGCAAGCCACCACTTCCACATTATAACGCTGCAGCTCCAATGCTACTTCTTTACCTAACTCTCCGCTGCCTAAAAGCATTGCTTTGCGGCCGACATTTGTCGATACTGATCCGATTTTAGCCATTTTTCTTGTGTGGGGAATGTAATTTAAATTATGCAAATTAAGTTGGTGACAGTTTATTTTTGCAGGGCTTCGATGGCAGCTGACAGACTTGCTATCTTGGTGTCGGCATCGGCAAGCTTTCTGCGTTCGCCTTCGACCACTGCGGCCGGGGCATTGGACACGAAGCGTTCATTGCCGAGCTTCTTCATTACCGAATTACGGAATCCCTGGTAATATTCGATATCTTTCTGGAGTTTCGCTATTTCGGCATCGATATCTATGTTGTCGGTCAACGGTACGTTGATTTCCGTAGTGCCTACCATGAATGTGGCTGCGGCAGGGTCCTTTTCCGCATTGTGGTTTATGGCCGCCACATTGGCCAGCTTGCATATTACGGGGTCTTCATTTTTATCCCAGGTTCCGATTATGTTCACAGTGAGAGTTTCCTTATTGGGGATATTCTTGACGGCTCGTATATTGCGCAGACCGTTGACAACTTCCATAACATGCTCCATGGCATGAAGTATTTCGGTATCGGCCACTCCTGCTGTAGGGGTAGGAGCGAACATTATCGACTCCCCGTCGCGGCGCTGCGATATGTGTTGCCATAGCTCTTCCGTGATGAATGGCATAAACGGGTGGAGCAAACGCAAAAGTGCATCAAAATATTCCAGAGTACGCTCTATTGTTTTTCCGTCGATGGGACTGCCGTAGGCCGGTTTAACCATTTCAAGGTACCATGCCGAGAAATCGTCCCAGAACAGACGGTATATCTCTTTCAGCGCTTCTGACAGACGGAATTTTGATATCAGGTCATTTATTTCTTCAACCGAAGCACTTAGCCTGGACTCAAACCAACGGCATGCTGTGGCCGAAGCTTCGGGTTGCAGCGCGGTCTGATCTATTTCCCAACCTTTGATAAGGCGGAACGCGTTCCATATCTTATTGGAGAAGTTTCGGCCTGTCTCACACAGTTTTTTGTCGAAGAATATGTCATTTCCGGCGGGAGCGGAAAGCAGAATTCCCATGCGCACTCCGTCGGCACCGTAAGTAGCTATCAGTTCAAGCGGGTCAGGGGAGTTGCCGAACTGTTTCGACATCTTGCGGCCTATTTCATCACGCACAATTCCGGTGAAGTAAACGTTGTTGAACGGTTGCTTTCCGATGAATTCATATCCGGCGATAATCATTCGTGCTACCCAGAAAAATATAATGTCAGGGCCTGTAACGAGATCGGACGTGGGATAATAATAGTTTATTTCCTTGTTGCCGGGCTCGAGTATGCCGTTGAATAATGATATAGGCCATAACCATGAAGAGAACCATGTGTCAAACGAATCCTCGTCCTGATGCAGATCGGCGGCAGTAAGTGACGGATTAATTTTCCTGGCCAGGTTCAGTGCTTCCTCAGGCGTCTCTGCCACAACGAAAGAGCCATCGGGCAGATAATAAGCCGGAATGCGGTGTCCCCACCATAACTGACGTGATATGCACCAGTCACGTACATCGGTCATCCAATGCCGGTAGGTGTTCTTGAACTTGTCAGGAATGAATTTTACCGTGTCGGTTTCTACGGCTTCAAGAGCGGGACGCGCTAGTTCGTCCATTTTGAGGAACCATTGGTCACTGAGACGAGGTTCGGTCGCAGTGTCGGTATTGCGCTCGGAATACCCCACTTTATTCTCATAATTCTCTATCTTTTCTATCAGTCCGGCTTCCTGCAGGTCCTTGGCAATCTGTTCGCGTACTGCGAAACGGTCCATGCCTATATACATTCCCGCGGCTTCGCTTACAGTGGCATCGTCATTGAATATGTCGATGGACTCAAGGTTGTGCTTCTGACCGAGCATGTAGTCGTTCATGTCGTGCGCGGGAGTCACTTTAAGGCAACCTGTACCGAATTCGATATCCACATATGTGTCCTCTATTACGGGAATCTCGCGGTTGACAAGCGGCACTATCACGCGTTTGCCCTTGAGATGCTGGTTCTTGGGATCATCGGGATTGATACACATGGCTGTGTCGCCCATGATTGTTTCCGGACGGGTAGTGGCGACGATCGCATATCCTTCCTCGCCCACTATTTTGTAACGCAGATAATAAAGTTTGCTGTGCTCTTCCTTGTACACCACTTCTATATCGCTAAGTGCGGTCCGGGCTTTAGGATCCCAGTTGACCATGCGCTTGCCGCGGTATATAAGCCCTTTGTTGTAGAGGTCAACAAATACTTTTATCACACTTCTGGAGCGAATGTCGTCCATGGTGAATGCAGTGCGGTCCCAATCGCATGAGGCTCCGAGTTTTTTAAGCTGTTCAAGAATAATTCCGCCGTACTTGTGAGTCCAGTCCCAGGCATGTTTTAGAAATTCCTCTCGGGTGAGATCACTTTTCTTGATGCCTTGTTCGGCTAATTTTGCCACTACTTTTGCCTCGGTAGCGATAGCGGCATGGTCAGTACCGGGTACCCACAAGGCATTTTTACCGTCCATACGCGCACGGCGGGTAAGTACGTCCTGAATGGTGTTGTTGAGCATGTGACCCATATGGAGCACACCTGTTACATTTGGCGGCGGAATCACTATGCAATATGGTTCGCGATTGTCGGGCTCGCTGTGAAACAGATTGTGCTTCAACCAGTAAGCATACCATTTATCTTCAACTTCAGCAGGATTGTATTTGGTGGCTAATTCTTTCATGTTAATTATGTTAACTATTGACCCACAAATTTAGCAAAAATTCGTGGGCCAACAAATAGGGTGATATATAGTTTTTGTCAGTCAAATATCTTGTCCCAGTCTTTCCACACAGGTTCATAGCCAAGACGGCGTATCTCGTCGGCCACCTGAAGCGGGGAGCGTGAATCGGACACTTCAAATTGTTCAAGGGCATCGGGTGTTGATACATATCCACCCGGTTCAGTCTTGCTTCCGGCACTCATCGAAGTCACGCCGAGCTGCATCATATTTGCCCTGAACCTCGGATTTTCGCGGGTGGAGTAGGATATGTCGATATCATGGTCAAACAGCCGGAACGCGAATGTAAGCTGTGCAAGTTCGCGGTCACTCATTACCACTTTCGGTGTGTAGCCTCCTTCGGCCGGACACATGCGCGGGAAATTGATGCTGTAACGTGTGCGCCAATAGTTTTTACGCAAGTATTGCAGATGATAGGCCATCATGGTCACATCGGTGCGCCAGTCTTCTAATCCGATCAGCACGCCCATTCCTATTTTATGGACTCCGGCGGCTCCCATGCGGTCAAAACCGTTGACACGCCATTCAAATATGGATTTCATGCCCCGCGGGTGATACTTCTTGTAGTTAGCCTCATTGTATGTTTCCTGAAAGCACACCACACCGTTGAGACCACTTTGGGTAAGACGGTAGTAGTCACGCTCCTTCATCGGCATCACTTCTATGGTGAGGTTGTTGAAATACGGGCGTGCCACCCGCAGTACCTGCTCGAGATAATCCACTCCGTTTAGCCTCGGAAATTCTCCTGAAACGATCAGCAGGTTTTCAAACGGCCCGAGCCGGCGTATGGCTTCGCACTCTGCTTTTACCTGGTCAAGCGTGAGTGTGACTCGTGTCAGAGGATTGGCGTGGTTGAACCCGCAATACACACATGAATTTGTGCAAGCATTGGATACATACATGGGTATGTACATGGATATGGTTTTACCGAACCGCTCTCGGGTGATGCGCTGAGACTTGCGGGCCATCTGCTCGAGATACGGACTTGCAGCCGGAGATATCAGCGTCATGAAGTCACTGACCGTAAGATGCTCCTTGCCCAAAGCCGCCTCGACATCGTGAGAGGTCTTGGAGGATATCTCACGGGTTATGCCGTTCCAATCGAGGTTTTTTAATACATCGTAAAACATGTGTCCTGTCATTTAGCGCAGTCATCGGCTATGCCTTGCGTGATTCTCATGGCACAGAAATTGGGTCCGCACATCGTACAGAATTTATCATCGTCGCGGTGACTCTCAACATAATATTGACGTGCTTTTGCCGGATCAAGCGAAAGATTGAACTGATCCTTCCATCTGAAATCGTATCTTGCTTTGCTGAGTGCGTCATCGCGCAGTTGCGCTCCTGGGTGTCCCTTTGCCAGATCGGCTGCATGGGCGGCTATCTTGTATGTGATCACACCTTGGCGCACATCGTCGAGATTGGGTAGAGCAAGATGCTCTTTGGGCGTAACGTAGCATATCATGGCCGTTCCGAGCCATGCTATCTGCGCCGCTCCGATGGCCGATGTGATGTGGTCGTATCCGGGAGCTATATCGGTGGTCAGCGGGCCGAGCGTATAGAATGGGGCTTCGTGGCATTTTTCTATTTGCCTGTCCATATTTTCATTAATCTTGTTCATTGGTACATGTCCCGGACCTTCGATAAGCACCTGCACATTGTGCTGCCATGCAATCTCCGTCAACTCTCCGAGCACATCGAGCTCAAGGAACTGTGCCTCGTCGTTGGCATCGTGAATAGAGCCGGGGCGCATGCCGTCGCCTAATGATACGGCAACATCGTAACGTGCAAGTATCTCGCAAATCTCATGGAAATGGGTGTAGAGGAAATTCTCTTCATTATGTAACACAGCCCAACGGGTCATGATGGAGCCGCCTCGGCTTACACAGCCGGTAAGGCGCCTGCCGATCATGTCGGCATGAGCACGCAAGGCTCCGGCGTGAATGGTGAAATAGTCCACACCCTGTTCGGCCTGTTCGATAAGAGTGTCACGATAGATTTCCCATGTGAGGTCTTCCACTTTGCCATTGACTTTTTCAAGGGCTTGATACACAGGTACTGTGCCTACAGGTATAGGACAGTTGCGAATTATCCACTCGCGTGTTTCGTGAATATTGTCGCCGGTAGAGAGGTCCATAAGGGTGTCACCGCCCCAATAGCAGCTCCACACCGCTTTACTTACCTCTTCCTCTATGCCAGAAGAAAGAGCCGAATTGCCTATGTTGGTGTTAAGTTTGACCAGGAAGTTACGTCCGATGATCATAGGCTCGGCTTCGGGGTGGTTGATATTGGCCGGAAGCACGGCACGGCCGGCGGCAATTTCCGCTCTCACAAATTCCGGTGTGATATGTGTCTTGATTCCGAGTTTCCGGGCATTCATGTTCTCACGGATAGCCACATATTCCATTTCGGGTGTGACCACTCCTTGGCGGGCGAGTGCCATCTGGGTTATCTCTTTGCCTTCCATTGCTCTGCGAGGAGCATATCTTTTGGCAAACCTTATGGAATCAAGCGAACGGTCCTCTTCGCGCCGGCGTCCGTAATCGGAAGTGATGTGAAGAAGCTGCTCCAGATCATCTCTTTGTGCGATCCACTGTTCACGCACACGCGGTATGCCGCTGTTTATGTCTATGGTTACCGCCGGGTCTGTATATACGCCGCTTGTATCATAAATATATACGGACCCATTGTCAGTGACCTGTTTTTCTCCGTCAACTATCTTCACTGTGGGGGTGAGGTTGACTTTGCGCATGGCGACCTTTATGGGATATATCTCGCCATTCAGATATACTTTTTCTGATCCCGGATAACTGTTGATGTCAATATTCTCTATTGTCATGTGGTATGCTTAAAAATGAAACGGATTAATCAAGAAACGAGGTGAGAGGGCTGGTTGCTACAGCGCTGTCGGCCACGGCTCCGAGGCCGGCCAGATAGGCTTTTCGTCCGGCTTCTACGGCCATGCGGAATGCTACGGCCATTTCCACCGGATCGCCGGCCACGGCTATAGCTGTATTGACAAGGACAGCATCGGCACCCATCTCCATGGCGTCGGCGGCATGTGAAGGCGCTCCGAGGCCGGCATCGATAACTACCGGCACACGACTTTCAGCAATGATTATCTCAAGAAGATCACGTGTTTTGAGTCCTTTGTTAGTACCGATTGGAGCTCCGAGAGGCATTACGGCGGCAGTACCGACCTCTTCGAGGCGCTTGCACAGAACAGGATCGGCCTGTATATATGGGAGTACTTTGAACCCCTCTTTGGCAAGAACCTCCGTTGCAGCGAGAGTCTCTATAGGATCGGGCAGAAGGTATTTAGGGTCGGGGTGTATCTCAAGTTTTATGAAGTCTGTGCCGAAGCATTCACGTGCCAGTCGGGCGGCAAGTATGGCTTCAGCCGCATTGCGTACTCCCGAGGTGTTTGGAAGAAACTGCACGTGGTCACGATTGATATGGCGGAGCATATCGTCCTCCTCCTCATGTTCCATATCTATGCGCTTCATGGCAACGGTTATCATTTCCGACTTTGATGCCAGAATGGACTCCAGCATTAGTTTGTTGGAGGCGAATTTGCCGGTGCCGACAAACAGTCGTGAGCGGAATTCGCGTCCGCCGATATTCAATATGTCAGTCATATATGTGATAATAATGTCTTTTCATGTGAAAGGAAAAAATCAGTGTATGTCAAGCAGCTTTTCCATAACAGATGATGTGTAGATCATTGGGTCCGGCGCATTGATTATGGCACCAGACATGGCTATGCCGCTTACACCGGTATCCATCAGCGGTTTCACATCATCGATGGTTATACCGCCTATGGCCACAATAGGAATCTCAAAACCCTGCTCTCTGACTTCGGTCACGATATCCCGGTAGCCGTCAAGTCCGATCTGAGGAGCCAGTTTTGCTTTGGTTGTGGTAAATCTGAACGGGCCGAGCCCGATATAGTCCACGTCTTTACCTTTGTAACGGAGTATGTCGTCAACCGTATTGGCAGTAACTCCTATGATTGCATGCGGGCCAAGCAACTCACGGGCTTCCAACGGGTCCATGTCTTCTTTGCCGAGATGTACTCCGGATACCTTCAGGTCATTGACTACGTTGACGCGGTCGTCAATGATGAGGAATGTGTCTGTTTCGCGACAAACAGGGATTATCTCGAGTGCTGTATTGCGTACTTCCTCGTCAGAGGCATCTTTCATACGCAACTGTATCCAGCGGCACCCGCCTTCGATGGCCATCTGTACTTCTTCCGCTATAGAATAGCGGTCGGAGGGGTGAGTGATAAATTGCAGCATAGTTATATGGTGTTAAATGTTTTGTCAAATTCTGAGAGGTTTCGGCTTATGGTCATTCTATCGCTGTTTGTGTTCCAAAGATAGCCCAGCACGGCTATACCCGAGAAGTTATATTGCGCCAAATCGCCAATATTTTCAGGGGTTACGCCCCCTAAGGCTATAACAGCCGGAAGTCCGATTTGGTTAAGGCGCAGCAAATCTTTGTGATCAAGAGCCGCATTGTAGTCCGGTTTGGATATACTGTCAAATACAGGACTGAGAAATACGTAATCGCAATCGTTGGATTCGATGACCTCTTCTATAGAGTGGCATGACCGGCTTGTGGGTCCGGAATAATTGGCTGGAGCCACCGGACACCGGCGGTTAAGATGCAGTCCTCCCAGATTGAAGTCATTGACAAGATCGAAGTGACCGTGCAGGCGTAACCGTGAATGGTACCGCTGCGGAATAGCCTCTATGAGATTTTTGATCTCTCTTAGTGATGATGAGGGGTGACGCAGGTGTACAATATCCCAGCCATGATCCAAAACGACGGTTATAAGTCCGGCTTCGTCATTAACAATGGTCGGAGGTGTGACTGCTATCTTTATAAAAGGATTATCCGCCATAAAATGCCTTGATGATCATTACCGAATCGCCATCGTTGAGTCTGAAAGATGATATCTCTTTCAGCGGAACAACTTTTCCGTTAACAGCCACAGCGATATCCTTGGGGATAATATTTTTATAATCCAAAGCCTGGGCAAGAGAGCTTCCATCGGGAAGCGCTACCGGAGTGTCATTGATTTTTATTTCCATTTTGAGGACTTATTGGTTATGATATATTTCATGTGGCGTGGGGCGAAAAGGTGGTTTACCGGTCCGTGACCTTTTCCTGTCTTTACTGAAGCACCTGCTTTTAGGCCCCGGGTTACGTAAAGTTTTGCCCGGGTAACAGATTCGAGCATGTCGAATCCGAGAGCAAGATAGCATGCAATGGCGCTGGACAGTGTGCACCCGGTGCCATGGGTGTTACGTGTGTTGACGGCATCGGCCGTAAGTGTTATGAGTTCCTCCTCGCCTTCGAGCCAGAGATAATCCACTTTAAGATCGATACGGTCCGTGTCGCCGCCTTTTAAAAGCACATTGCGGCAGCCCATCTGGTTTAGTTTCAGAGCCTGTTTCATAGGTTCTGTCTCTCCGGTAAGACTTATAGCTTCCTGTAGGTTAGGGGTGACGATAGATGCGAGAGGAAAAAGCCTGTTAACCATATTGTCAATGGCGTCATCGGACAATAGTCTGGAGCCGGAGGTGGACATCATGACCGGATCAATAACAACGTTTGAGGTTCCTGCTGATTCCAGAAATGTACTGACCACGTCAATTATATCCCGATTGTAAAGCATGCCTGTCTTTACGGCCATTGGCGGAATGTCATTGTGAATCATATCCATCTGGTCATATACTATCTTCGGGTCTATGCCCTGGACCGAACGGACTCCGGTGGTGTTTTGCGCGGTGATAGCCGTGATAACCGACATGGCATAACAGCCTATGGCTGATATTGTCTTGATGTCGGCCTGTATTCCCGCTCCTCCCGAACAATCGGAACCGGCTACGGTAAGCACAGGTATGTATTCTTTCATAATCAGAAGAGTTTATAAAACTAAAATACCGACAGCTGGCAGAAAGTTTACTCTTCGTCAAGATATCATATAGATGGAGGATATCAACAATCCCTGCGCCGGTATTACCCGTGTCAGGTTCGAAGGGTATCAATCTCAGCCCCTATGGTCGGGGCACCCCTTTGTCGCTGTTGCAAAGATATGGACTATGTGTGGTGATTCAAAATATTTGGAAAAAAGATTTTAATAAAAAACGATGTTATTATAATTTTGCGGCTTGAAAAATACAGTAAGAGATGAATGTAAAAATAAAAGGATACATTATGGCATGTGTGGCGGCAGCCACATACGGTATGAACCCATTGTTTGCGTTGCCGCTTTATTCGGCAGGCATGAATCCTGATTCAGTGCTGTTGTTACGCTATCTGTTTGCGGTACCGATGATCGGCATAATGGTTTTGGCGAGGGGACGGTCATTCAGACTTTCGAAAGCCGAAGCATGGCTGCTTGTAGCAATGGGATTGCTCATGGCTTTTTCATCACTGGCCCTTTTCATGAGTTATAATTATATGGACGCCGGATTGGCATCGACCATACTGTTCGTTTATCCTATAATGGTGGCGCTCATCATGGCTGTTTTATTTAAAGAGAAACTGACGGCAGAGATGGCGCTTTGCATTCTACTTGCCGTGTCAGGGATAGCATTGCTTCAAGGCGGCGGTTCGGAGGGATCGGCATCGTTTATAGGGACACTGCTTTCCATCGGTTCGGCGTTAAGTTATGCCATATATATAGTCAGTGTAAACAAGACACGGCTTAGGAAGGTCGCTACGCTGACAGTTACATTTTATGTGCTGCTTTTCGGTGTGTTTCTTTTTGTCGGGCGGTTGGCTTTTTCCGGCGATCTGACATTGCCTCCGACCGACAAGTGGTATCTGTGGGGGTGTGTAATATCACTGGCTTTGTTTCCTACGGCCATATCGTTTATATGTACAACATCGGCCATACAGTTGATAGGGTCAACCCCGACAGCTATACTCGGAGCTCTTGAACCGGTCACCGCGGTGTTTTTTGGAATCATGGTGTTCGGCGAGAGTCTGACAATCATGAATATAATAGGGCTGATAGCCATTATTACTGCCGTGAGTGTGGTTATCGCTTCACCCGCTATCCACCGTAATATGATAAACGTCCGGAAGATGTTTCCGCGCATACGGCGGCGTGGTATCCGTTGACGCGCATATATAATATTTTGCGGCGGGATAGTTTATAAAACCACATTTTATGCGTATCTTTGCATTGTAAAAACTGAAATAAACCCAATAGAACATTTAAGTCATGATAAATCGCGTGCTGATACGAATAAAGGTAGTGCAGATGCTCTACTGCTATCTTCTTACTCAAAATGATTTCAAGATAGAAGCTCTTCCAGAATCCGCTTCGAAAGATAAAAAATATGCCTACTCGCTGTATCTCGATTTATTGCTTATGATGCTTAAGATATCCGGAAGCAAGATTACGGGTAATGTGGCTGTTATAGCAGGAGTGGGTGATAACAAATATCTTGCTGCAAGCAAAGTGATCAAAGCCTTGCAGTCCGATCCGGAAATACGTAAGGTAGCTTTTGACAAGGCCCGGTCATTAAATGAACATGCCGATGCTGTGGCGGCCGTTTATGATGCGGTTGTCAAGTCTGCGGCTTATCGCAGTTATATACGTCGCAAAAACATA
The DNA here is from genome assembly GCA_910578805.1 of uncultured Muribaculaceae bacterium. Taxonomy (GTDB): domain Bacteria; phylum Bacteroidota; class Bacteroidia; order Bacteroidales; family Muribaculaceae; genus Paramuribaculum. Next base: position 82,530 of record CAJTRS010000004.1, read on the forward strand.
GAGATGGCTGACGACGTGGAATTCTGGTTGTCAATGATATCGACTGTGATGGCAAAAAATCCCACACTGTTGTCATCGGCACGCAAGAATGCTGAATTTACTTTGGCCGGTTATGAGCAGGCATTCAGCATGCTTTCGGAGACAGTGAAAAGTATGGCCGAGACCAAGACAAATTATATCGACGCTACCAAGTCACTGCGACGCAGTCTTGACAAGGCTTACGAACTTTACCATGCATTGCTGCTGCTTCCGGTGGAAATAACCCGGCTTCAGGACATACGCATAGACAATGCGCGTAACAAATATCTTCCCTCAATGGAAGACCTTAATCCGAATACACGCTTAATCGACAATAAACTTGTAAAACTTCTTGCATCAAACACCGATCTGGAAGTTTATCTGAAATCAAATCCCATTTCTTGGAATGATAATCCTGCTTTACTCAGGACATTCCTTGACAAGATACTTGAATCGGATATCTACAAGGCTTATATCGAGTCTGACGATGACAGTCTTAAAGCCGACTGCGATTTCTGGAGGGCTGTGTTCAAGTCTATAATCCTTCCGTCGGACGAATTGGCCGAAGCTCTTGAAATGAATTCTGTTTATTGGAACGATGATATAGATATTGTCAGCACATTTGCCATAAAAACGATGAAGCGTATGGCCGTCGATGAGAAATCGGTCACACATCTGCTTCCTCAATTCAAAGATGAGATAGATGCCCGATTCGGCAATGAATTGTTTACCGATACGGTGTCGAATTTCGGCCTTTACCGTTCATATATAGATATGTTTGTTGACTCAAAACAGTGGGACCCCGAACGATTGGCTTTCATGGACGTTGTAATAATGGCTACAGCTATATCAGAGTTGGTCAACTATCCGGAGATACCGATACCTGTAACCATGAACGAATATATAGAGATAGCCAACTGTTACAGTACTCCTCACAGCGGTCAGTTTGTCAACGGCATTCTCTATTCGGTAATTAATTATCTTAAAAACGAGGGTAAACTCACAAAGAATTAAAAAATAAACCCTATATTTGCATAAACAGATCAATTTAGTATTAATAAAAACATTAATATCAGATGTTATTTAATTTCATCATGCTCAACGCCGTATCCGGCGGCAGCGGTATGGCCAATCTGCTGATGATTGTGGCCATTATAGTCATTTTCTATTTCTTTATGGTGCGTCCCCAGCAGAAAAAGCAGAAAGAGATACGTAAGTTCCGCGAAGGAATTCAGGAAGGTCAGAAAGTCGTGACTGCAGGAGGCATCTATGGCAAGGTCCGCAAAATAAAAGACACCTCATTCTCTATAGAAATTGCCCCTAACGTGTGCATCACTGTGGATAAAGGTTCGGTATATCCCTCTGCTCAAGAAGCCCAGACCGAATCTGACGCTGACAAGAAATAAATATATTTATGTACCGGAAAATGTTCCGGCATATCTGAATCATACAGGGCGCTCTACAGGGCGTCCCTGCTTTTTTAAGGACCCTTTTTAGCGACATGGGAATCAAGACAAGACTACATGATACAATGGTGCGCATGAAATTGCTCGCGCACTCGGCTCGAGGCAAGGATCTGCTGCTTTATGCGATGTGCGTGGTGGCTGCTTTTGTGTTCTGGCTGTTTCTTTCACTCGATGGTGAAGTCCAGCGCGATTATGAGTTGCCGCTAAAGATAGAAAATATGCCGGACAAGACGGTGGCTCTTGACAGGTGGCCGAAGGACATAGCCGTGACGGTGCAGGGCAAAGGCTGGCAGTTTGTAAGATATGCGTGGGGCGAAATGCCGCCCTTGAAGATATCTTATAAGGATTTTGCCGGTGAAGAAGGGGTGTTCAGAATGTCAAAAACCAAGATTGAAAGTCGGATTCATGACTATTTCGGACAAAATGTGTCGGTGCTCAGCACACGTCCGGATTCAATAGTGGTGCATACGACCAATAAACCCGGCAAACGGGTTAAAGTGATAATAGACGCCGACATAACACCGAGCTATCAGAGCATGATAAGCGGTCCGATTACTGCCAATGTCGATTCTGTAACCCTTTATTCGCTGAACAGGATACCGGCTTCGGTAAAATCCGTTGAGACAATGCCGGTGAAAGAGTCGGGGCTTACCGACACTCTGTATATAAGGTCGGTGAGACTGAAACCGATTCCGGAGGTGAGAATGATTCCGGAAACTGTGGATATAACTATACCGGTGGAACCTCTTATTGCCAAGAAAAAGACTGTGACAATAAGTGTGATCAACGCTCCGGCCGATTGCAGGATAATTCTGTTTCCGTATTCGGTTGAAGTGTCATATTTGGTTCCTATAAGCAAATACGGTACTGATATGCAGTTTAACGCATTTGTCAACTATAGGGATATCAGCCTCGAATCAAAGAGTGTGAAAGTGCACGTTAATTCCGAAAGTGATTTGTGCCGGAGTGTGACATTCTCGCCTGAGAGTGTGGATTACGTAATGGAATATTTCAATCAGCAATGAATAGCCGAATAATAGCTGTAACCGGCGGTATCGGTGCCGGAAAAAGCGTGGTGTGCGGGATACTGAAGGTTATGGGGTATGAGGTATATGATTGTGACAGCCGTGCCCGGGCTATAATGGAGGGTAACCCCGATATAGCCTTGCAGATATCGAGGGAAGTGTGTCACTCTGCAGTTACCCCTGACGGATTTATAGACAGGAGGATATTGTCGAAAACTGTTTTCTCCGACCTCGAGTTGCTTGAAAAGCTCAATTCGATAGTTCACAGCTATGTGCGCAATGACATACGGGAATGGAGCTATGGGAAGTCAGTATGCTTTGTGGAAACAGCGATACTGTATCAAAGCGGACTTGACAGAATGGTGTCGAGGGTGTGGAACGTAACAGCGCCCGAGGCTGTTCGTGTGAGCAGGGTTATGCTACGGAGTTGTCTTACAGAGCATGAAGTAAGACAGCGTATAGCCGCTCAGGATTCATTCAAGCCTCAAAATATCCATAGACATGTATGTCGCATAATAAACGACGGAATTAAGCCTTTGCTTCCGCAGATAGAGGCTTTAATCAATCAGTAAATCGAATTTGTCGGCATCGCGCCATGGAGCGAATCGTTCGCGGTCGGCGCGGAATGTATCTGCATCAAGAGTTGCATATATGGTGCCATCGGCACGGGTGTCGGCTATATCATCTCCCCAGTTATTGAATGCAAATGAATCGCCTGCCGGATAGTGGCCATATACATCGGAGCCTTCACGGTTGCAACCCAACACAAACGCCTGATTCTCTATGGCACGTGCAATAAGCAGATGTTTCCACGCAAAAACTCTTGCATGAGCCCAGTTGGCCGGAACTATGAGCACATCATAATTATTTGCTACAGCGCGGTTCCATACCGGAAAGCGTAGGTCATAACATATTGACATTTTCAAGTTCCAGCTTTTGTAATTTATGACAGGGGATTTCTCGTTGCCTGCGGTAAGTATCCGGCTTTCACCTCCGTAACGGAACAGATGCCGCTTGTTGTAAAAAACCACATTGCCTTTGTCGTCGATCATAAAGCCGCGGTTGTAGTACCGGCCATTGTCAACTGCTGTAAATCCGCCCCATATGGCCGTCTGTTTTTCCGAAGCCCATGTGCGTAGGGTCGATATCGTGTGACCGTCATTGGGTTCGGCTATGGATTTGAGCAGTTTCACATCGGAAGTAAAACCTGTGTTGAACATTTCAGGCAAGACGATCAGATCAGTATCGGAATCAACCCGATCTGTCAATTTCTTTGCGGTGATAAGATTCTCTTCTGTTTTACCTAATTGAATATCGATAGGTATAAGTGCGATTTTGAGGTTTCTGTCAGGCATGTAACGAGCGGTCAGTCGGTAGAAAATTTTTCGGGATATTTGCCGGTGAATCCACGATAATAATTCTTGATTTCTATTATATCGGCATCTATGTCACCGGTAGGCGTAAACTCTTGTGTGATAGAGACTTCTTTTTTGCGAAAGTCAATGGCGCCGAGCATTATGGGCACATTGGCCTGTCGGGCTATGCGAAGGAAGCCGGTGTGCCATTTGTCGGTGCGGCTGCGAGTACCTTCGGGAGTTATGGCGAGGACGATCCGGTCAGATGTGTTGAATTTGTTTACGATGGTATCGACGAGTGATGCACTCTTTTTACGCCGAGGTACCGGAATGCCTCCTATTGCCTTGAAAAAACAACCCAAAGGGAAGAAAAACCAGGATTCTTTCATTAGAAAACCGGCCTTGCGCCCAACGGAGGCATAAGCAAGTTTACCTATGATAAAGTCCCAGTTGCTGGTATGTGGAGCCACACATATTATGCACTTAGGATAGTCGGGGACTGTAATGTTTACTTTCCAACCGGCTATCCTAAGCAGGGTTCTACTTATGTTCATTATTTGGCATTGGCTATTTTTTTGTTCATCTCACGTTGTGCTTCCGGAAGGAGAGCGTTCATGGATTTAACAACTGATGCCACATGTTTGTTGAATTCCTGATAAAAAACCTTGTAGGCATTGCGGTAATATGCACCGGACGCTTTGTTATAAGCCTTTAATGACTCGAATTCACGAGGAGTCTTGTCAAATGAAAAAGATACGTTTTTAAGCGAATTTTCCTGGAGTTCGGCTATTTCGCATACCAGCATGTTCATCTTTTCGGTGTCAATGCCCTCAACATAGTCACGTGAAAGTATGCACTCCACGGCAAGTTCGCCGCAAATATACCTGATCTGTTTCTTTAGGTTACGTTTGTTTGCCATAATTCTGATTATTTTGTGTTAGACGAATATTCTAATAATAAATTTTTCAATGCCGGAAATGTGGGAGATATAGTTGTTATGTGTGGTAGATTACGGTGTTGCATAGAGTCGTTTTGTGACTTATGCGGAGATAACATCAACGGTTTTCCGAGTATCTGTTCAAGTTTATCGGCATATTTCATCGGGTGTGCCGTAGCCATGAATACTCCGGTTTCACCGAAATGCATGTTTTCGTAAAGCGCACGGCATGCCATGGCGCTGTTTCTATCCATCAGATAACCGCTACGGTTGTACGTATCGCGAATCTGAGATGCGACATCTTGTTCGCTGAATGTGTGACAATCTACAAGTGTGGATAATTCCGGCATTTCCGATAAAATGCGGTTAATACGGGCTGGGTTGTTGCCAAGATTTCTTACATCGGTGTCTTTTAGAGTCGAGATACCACCGTTGAGGTGTCGCCACAATCGTTCGTTGCCGTATCCCGTGGCCATAATCCGGCTTATTGGCAAACCCATTCGTTTGGCATAGAGTGCGGCTGTGAAATTGCCAAGATTTCCACACGGTGTGGCCACGGCTATTCTCTCGGGGTTTTCGCCTGCGGCAACCAGACGGGCGTAGGCATGGAAGAAAAAGAATGTCTGAGGCAAAAGTCGTGCTATGTTGATCGAATTGGCCGATGTCAGAGACAGATGTCTGTTCAGTTCGCGGTCGTTATATGCTTTACGCGCCATTTCCATGCAGGTGTCAAAGTCACCTCTAACCTCTACAGGTACGATATTGGAGGGTAGTGAGTGTATGCGGTCGCCATATACGTGGCGCAAAGTACCTTTGGGCGAAAGAACAAACACTCTGACATCGGAAAGACCTCCGAAAGCATCGACTACAGCGCAGCCGGTGTCGCCGGAAGTGGTCACAAGCACATTCAGACCGTTGATAGCCCCGGTGTCGGTTGTACGGAAGTAATCAAGAAGATGTGCCATGAACCGCGTGCCGATATCCTTGAATGATTTTGTGGGTCCGTGAAACAATTCCAATGCATAAATGTTGTTGTCAATCTTCACCAAGGGGATATCGAATGATAATGTATCTTTTACGATGTCATTGATTTTCGCAGGATCGATATCGGAGCCGAACAGTACAGAGCCTACCACGTAGGCTATTTCGGCAAGGGTCATTTCTGAAATATTATTGAATAAAGCCCGAGGAATATCTGGAATCGATTCAGGTATATATACTCCCGAATCCGGAGCCGTGCTATGAGTCACTGCTTCATACAGGCTTACACTATTATCGGGATTTTTTGTGCTGTAATATCTCATGATGTCTCTGTGATGCACCATTATTTAATAGCAAAGATAGAATATTAACCGGTATAAAGCAATCCAGGTTTGTGAAATATTTTGTAAGTTTGTGAAAAATAATAATCCAGATACTTTGAATCAGTAATGAAAACTCTCAAATTGTTACCCTTTGGTCTTGCTCTATTGAGCGCTTGTGGAACCTCCACAGATGAAATAGTTGTAAATGTGGCTGATTACGGCATAATGCCAGACAGTGGCAATGATTGTACCTATAGGGTCAATCATGTGATTGATTCCATATCAGGGGTCAATCCCGGAGAAAAACTCACGTTCCGGTTCTCGGCCGGTCGCTATGACTTTTATCCTTCTGACAGTCTGACGAAAGAATACTATATATCAAATCATGACCAGGTCAACCCCAAATATGTGGGTATAGCACTTGAAGGCCGGAATAATATGACTATTGACGGGGGGGGAGCCGATTTCATATTTCATGGACGAATGTTGCCTGTTGCTCTCATAGAATCCGACAGTTGCTCTCTTAAAAATTTCAGTATAGATTTCGAACAGCCACATATAGTTCAGGTAACCATTGTTGACAATGATACGGTTAACGGTATCATTTCCTATAGGCCTGAACCATGGGTCAAGTATGAGGTAATAGACAGTGTTTTTACGGTTTCGGGTGAAGGTTGGTCTCATGAACCGTGTGCTGGCATAGCGTTTGAACCGGAAACAAAACATATGGTTTACCGGACCAGTGATTTTTCCGTAGGAACACGCGGAGCCGTGGAATCGGCGCCAGGGGTGATAACCGCTCCATGGAATAATCCGAGATTGGTCGCCGGCACGAAAGTGGTCATGCGCACTTATGGCCGTCCATGTCCGGGCATATTCATAGCTGATGACCGCGATATCAATATAGAGAATGTTAAGGTACATTATGCCGAAGGTATGGGTCTGTTGGCTCAGATGTCTGAAAATATAACTCTTGAAAAATTCAGTGTATGTCTGCGTGGAGACGATGATCCGCGGTATTTCACCACTCAGGCTGATGCCACTCATTTTTCAGCATGTAAGGGTGAAATAGTCTCGGTAGGCGGTTTGTATGAAGGCATGATGGACGATGCGATAAACGTGCACGGGACATATTTGAAAATCAAGAACAAACTTGACAGTGTGACTGTTGTAGGACAATATATGCACCATCAGGCTTATGGATTCCGCTGGGGAGAACCAGGTGATTCGGTGCAATTTATAGCATCACAGACAATGGAGCTTGTCGGAGATAAGAACACCATAGCTGCGATATCGCCTTATGATTGTACGGAAACGGCCGGAGCAAAGGAATTCAAGATCACATTCTCGTCACCGTTACCACAATCGTTAAATCCTGATTCGGCAAGTTTCGGCATAGAGAATCTTGAATGGACCCCATCGGTGTTATTTGCCGACAATGTGGTGCGCAACAACAGAGCCCGCGGTGCTTTGTTCAGTACGCCGCGAAGAGTTGTAGCGGAGAATAATTTGTTTGATCACACGTCAGGAACTGCAATATTGCTTTGTGGGGACTGCAACGGCTGGTTTGAGACCGGAGCATGCCGCGATGTGGTGATCAGAGGGAATAAATTCATAAATGCGCTTACCAATATGTTTCAGTTTACCAATGCTGTAATATCAATATATCCCGAAATACCCGATCTTGATTCGCAGAAAAAATATTTTCACAGCGGTATCACGATTACAGGCAATGAATTTGACACATTCGATATTCCTCTCCTTTATGCCAAATCCGTTGACGGATTGGTATTCAAGGATAATGTGGTAAAGCACAATGACAAATATAAGCCGTTTCACTGGAATAATCAGCCGGTATTGCTTGAGCGAGTGATAAATGCCGATATTAATACTATGGATTAAATTCGTTGTCCGATATGTACCGATGTATTATTCTGTTGTTGGTTTCCGTTTTTCCGGCGTGTATCTTGTCACAGATGCCGGTAAAAATGATGACTTACAACATACATGCCGGAGTGGGTAATGACACCATACGCGATCTGCCAAGGATTGCCGGCGTGATTAACGGAGAGAATCCCGATGTGGTTGCTATCCAGGAAACGGACAGCCTGACGGTAAGGAGTGGCAAGGTATATCAACTTGGTGAGCTTGCCTCATTGACCGGAATGAAACCTTATTTTGCTCCGGCTATAGATTTTGACGGAGGGAAGTACGGGATCGGCATATTGTCAAAGGAAGAGCCTATTGCCGTAAAACGCATTGCGCTTCCCGGACGAGAGGAAGCCAGGGTGCTCATAGTGGCGGAATATCCTGAATATCTGTTTTGCTGCACACATCTGAGTCTTTCCGAACCGGATCGTATAGCATCGGCCATTATAATCAATGGTCTGGCTGAAGTTACCGATAAACCCATATTTCTTGCCGGAGATTTGAATTCCACACCTGATGATGGGGTGATAGGGATTCTTAGCCGGCAGTTTCGAATGCTGACTGACAGGTTCACTCCGACATATCCATCGGATAATCCGGCAGAGACTCTTGATTATGTTATGGTGGCCAACGGGCAGAGTGTCACATCTGGAGCTTCGGTGTTAAACGAACCCGAAGCTTCGGATCATCGCCCTGTTTCTGTAAACGTATATTTAACAACAAAAAATGAACAATAATATGACAGACGGTTACATGGTTAAGCAGTATAACCGACCGGTAAAACGCTATTGCCAGACTCTTGATTTGAGAGATAATCCGGAACTTATTGCCGAGTACAGAAAACGGCATGGTCACGATCATGTGTGGCGCGAGATTCTTGACGGCATACGTGAGGTGGGAATTTTGGAAATGGAGATATATATTCTCGGAACCAGACTTGTGATGATAGTGGAGACTCCATTGGATTTTGATTGGGATTCGGCCATGGCGCGTCTGAATACATTGCCGCGTCAGTCGGAATGGGAAGAATATATGTCGATATTCCAGAAAGCCGAGCCGGGAATGAGTTCGTCTGAAAAATGGCGTATGATGGAAAGAATGTTTTATTTATACGATTAGGGATAGTTTGGAATTAATCTACATATAACGTATTGTTATATTGGTGTATAGATATATCATTGTTGTAAATTTTGTTTGGACGTTTTCTAAATTGATGTTTTTTACATAACTTTGCGTCCGATTTCCAACAATGTTATATTTTTATGAACCTAACAAAATTATTTTCTGCATTATTCCTGTTAGCTACATTTTTCGGTGTTTCGGCTTCGACGTTGAGTGATGCCAATATAGTAGGGCATGTGCTTGAACGCGGTTCGGGAGAACACATACCGGGCGTAACCATACACATCGAAGGCACTTCAATCGGTGCTACAACAGATGTGTCGGGTCACTACAGTATCCATAACATAACCCCAGGGACATATACGGTGGAAGCCAAATGTGTGGGGTATGTGACCCAGAAGCATTCTGTTACGGTAAATGCCCGGCAGACCGTGGAGCTGAATTTTGAAATAATACCCGATGCATTACAGCTTGATCAGGTAGTCGTTACAGGCAATCGTTCTGAAGTAAAACGTCGGGAGAGTTCATCTCTTATCGGAATTCTCGGAGCACCGACATTTGAGCTTGTCAGTGCCAATTCATTGGCCGACGGGCTTTGCTTCCAACCCGGGGTCAGAGTAGAGAACGATTGTCAGAATTGCGGTTTCACGCAAGTGCGTATTAACGGACTTGACGGCCATTACTCCCAGATATTGATGAATTCACGTCCGGTGTTTTCGGCACTGACAGGGGTGTACGGCCTTGAACAGATACCGGCCAATATGATTGAGCGGGTGGAAGTGATGCGAGGAGGTGGTTCTGCGCTATTCGGTGCATCGGCCATAGGCGGAACCATAAATATCATCACTAAAGACCCTTTGAACAACTGTGTAGAAGCCGCACATAATATCACATCAATAGGCATAAGCGGTGCATTGGAGAACAATACTACCGTAAGCGGTTCGGTGGTAAGTAACAATGACAGGCTCGGCATGTTCATATTCGGGCAGAACCGTCTGCGTGACGGATATGATCATGATGGCGACGGGTTTACCGAGATTGCCCAGTTGAAGACACAGACTCTCGGTTTCCGCACATTTTTCCGTTCGTCTGATTTTTCCAAGCTGACATTGGAATATCATGGAACACATGAATACCGTCGTGGCGGAGACCAGCTTGACCTTCAGCCTCATATGGCCATGATTGCCGAACAGACCGACCACAATATACATGCTGTCGATCTGCAGGCCAATTTCTGGACACCCGGACACAAAAACCGTTATAGTGTGTTTACTTCCATGCAGAATACACGGCGGTCAAGCTATTACGGCAGTGAGATGGACCCCGATGCTTATGGCCGCACGCACGATCTCGTAGTGGTGGCCGGAGGGCAGTATATACATTCGTTTGACAGATTTATCTTTATGCCGGCCGAGCTTACCGGAGGCTTGGAATATAATTATAATTATCTGAATGACATTACTCTCGGTTATAACCATGATGTGACTCAGAAAGTAAACATATACAGTGGATATCTGCAGAATGAATGGCGTGATGAACGATGGGGTTTCCTTATAGGAGCCCGTATAGACAAACATTCGTTAGTGAAAAACGTCATCGTCTCGCCAAGAGCCAATGTGCGGTTCAATCCGTCGAAAGATGTGAATATTGTACAACCGTCCGCGATAGCAGGTATAGCTTAAAAAAATAGCCGTCCGGATTTTGGGCGGCTATTTTTGTGAGGTTTTCCAGCGGTCGGGAAGCAGGTCTCGGTATTTTTCGATGGGTGTGTTCGGAGGCCATGCGGCACATCGGTCGATGATGTCGCAGAAGTAGTCGAAGACGTTTACGCCGCAGCGATGGCAGGTGATGGCCAGCGAATGGTACAGGGCGGCGACTTCGGCTCCGGAGTGGGAGCCGATTGTCAGCCGGCGACGGGTCAGGGATATGTAGCGGTTGATTCGCTCGACTTCGTTGTTGTCAAGTCTGT
>CAJTRS010000005.1 GCA_910578805.1 uncultured Muribaculaceae bacterium
CAAAATCCGGACGGCTATTTTTTTAAGCTATACCTGCTATCGCGGACGGTTGTACGATTGTTAGGCCGAAAGCCATATCACTTTTCATATCGGCACGGTTGCTTTTCAATTTCTGCACCCCGTAGGCGATATTGCGGTATTTGGCCCGTCGTTTCCATACTTCGTTCATGCGTTTTTCGTGCATTGAACACTCATTGCTTACTTCAGTACCACTTGCCGTTTCTTGCAATGAATCAGTCGGCGCAGCAGCGGTCTCAATGTGGCCACCAATCGAATCCGTCTTGATTTCTTGCGCTTTTGCAACGGAAGACAACAGGAACATCAGCAGCACACCGGTGATAATTCGGTTTATTCCCATAATGTTGTTGTACCTCCACAGTCCCCATGAGGTTTTAAATCTACATACAGAAGCGTGGAACTGTAATGCCACGTCTTAATGCGAAGGTGGTAGGATTACCTATATGAGCAGATGTGGGAATAACAGCCCCACGCTATATGCGTGGAGACCATTACGCCATCTCTTGCTCATGTGATTAAAGTTTCCTACGCTTATCGCATACAAGAAGAAGACATAACGCCTCTTATTATCAATATGTCATGACAGGATTCTTCCTATCGGCTACAAAGTTACGGAATTTTACGGCTCGTGTCAATAGCCAGTTTAAAATTGGTTTGGTTCAGCAACCCCCCAATAAATATATGCCGGGCAAAAGATCACCAAAAACAGCGGACGACCCCCAAAACCAGAACACCCCTGCACGCACAACCGAAACAATCGGCTATACGCAGCAACTCGCCATCGAGAGCGCAAGAACGACCGCACGAGCGGCCGAAAGCTCACACAGGTGGCTACGCCGGAGAAAGCCATTAAACAACAGCATATTGGGCAAGACTACTCATTCATATGCCAGGAGCAGAGTATGGCCTGGCCGACGGAAACAGTTATGATAAAAAAGACAGGCAGGCTCACTTGCGTGAGTCAACACTGCCAATCACAACGGCAGACGATAGCAACGCCTGCGACGATGCTGCCTATGTGGGAAATACTGCCATTGCAGACGCACACTTTCATTACCCTCCAGCTCGATGTTACTCTCAGCCTCCCGGAAGCCTTCACGCTTGAATATGGGTATTAGGTCCTCGAAAATCAAGGCATTGACGCCTCGGTTCATATATTCTTTTTTTACAGCAATGAGCAGGAGGTCCACCACATCATTGCGGCCATGGATTCCACGCAACAGATGATACCAGCCGAAAGGCAACAGACGTCCGCGGGATTTACGCAATGCCTGCGACAAAGAAGGCATGGACAAACCAAGAGCCACAAGCTTACCCTGACTGTCAACAATAACACTCAGGCAATCAAGCCGCACTATGCCGATATATTTCGACACATAGTAATCAATCTGACGGTCATTAAGCGGGGAATAACCATAAAGACCGTCATAGGCCTCATTGATCAATTCAAACAGAGCGCGTCCATATTGCTCCTTTATCTTCTTACGGGAAGTAAATTTTATGGAGCGCAGGCCATACTTCTCACGCACAATGGCAGCTATGCGCTTGAATTTGTCGGGCACGTCGTCGGGCACACCCACACGATACTCCACCCAGTCAATCTCTTTTTTGAAGCCAAGCCGTTCAAGCTGCAAAGGGTAATAGGGGTAGTTGTATATAGTTGCCATAGTGCCCATCTCATCAAACCCTTCCACGAGCATGCCCTCATGATCCATATCGGTAAATCCCATCGGTCCCACGATCGACGTCATTCCCTTTTCACGCGCCCACTGCGATACCGCACTGAAAAGCGCATCGACCACCTCGTCATCATCAATAAAGTCAACAAATCCGAAACGGGCCTCATCGGTACCGGAACGCTGATTGACCACTTTGTTGATGATGCCCACTATACGCCCCACAGGCTTACCGTCACGATACGCCATGAATGCCTGAGCCTCGCAATAGTCAAATGCCGGATTCTTGTCGGGAAGCAATGTCTCTACCTCATCGGCAATCAACGGCGGCACATAATACGGTGATTTATTGTAAAGGTCAATACCGAAACGCACAAAGCGCTTCAATTCTTTCTTGCAAGGTTTTACAGGCAATATTTCAACGGACATAACTGATAATGATCGATTTTGCGGTTATCGGGCTACGGTTTCTGGCACTTCGGTCTCTATGGAATCGCTACCCGGCGCCCATGACGAACTGAACCACACCAGAAGCGCCATCATGACCAGAAGAAACGCTATTATATACATATAGAATTTATTATCCGAACGATGGGCAATGGCCATGCGCAACTGATGGATATTTTTATAACGCTGTGACGGATCAGGATTACAACAACGGTCGGCCACACGACGCAGATAAGCCGGAGCATCGGGAAGCCTCTCAAGCACAAGCCTGAGAATCACACCAAAGCTGTATATATCCTCAGTGGCTTCGGCCGGAGTAAGGTGCTCACGCTGATCAAAGCCCACATCGATAAGCTTGAGGTTGCCTATATTTTCAGTGAAAATTATGGTCTCAGGCTTGATAGGGAAATGCACCAGATGGTTATGCTGTATATAATCTATGGCATCGACAAGCTGATGACACACTTTGTCAAGATGCTCACCGGTCACATCACCCGAATCAAGAATCTTTTTGAGCGACAGACCATAGACATCATCGGCAATGATGCACATGCCCAATCCGGGAACCTCCTCGAAATCATTGATCATAACTATATTTGGGTGAGCCAGATTATAGCGCACATCAAACTCCTTCTCAATCATTGACCGAAACATAGGGTCCGACTTATACTGTGGCTTCAATGTTTTAAGCATGAGCCACTTACCAAACTTTTTAGCAGTATATACGTCATAAAACTCCTCGTCCCACTCGGGCAGAAGTTCTATTTCGGTCCATTTCGATTCAGGATCGCAACTCATGGTCAATATTCAATAAACATCAGATTGTCACCGGTGTCGGTATCGGTCAGATTCATAACCCACTGAACGCCATTATATCCGGGCACATATTCACTCTCTACTCTCACTATGTAATTGTAATACTCACCATCGTAAGTCTGCATGTGGAGATACTCGGCTCCTGCGGGATTATAGTCCATGTACCATGTAAACGGCACGGAATAATGCGCCGAAGTCTCGGGGTTGTAGTCGATCTGGCCTTTTCCGCTGCCGTAAAATACGTAATCAAAATTATTAACGGGAGCGCCATTGACTTCCACCACGGCCCAACGGCCTTCTATTCCGGACCCCGGGCCGTAATAAGGCTCGTCATCATCACAGGAAGTAAAAACGGTGAGCGTAATTATAGAGATCAGCAAAAGAAGCGATGATACAGTTTTTTTCATAACGGATTGTCTATGGAAAGATAACAGATTTTATTAGGGTACAAATTTAAATATTTATTTCGGAAATATCGAAAAATCGCAATTATTCACTCTATTTTTTAAAACGCCATTATATATTATATATCAATAATCAATTTTTATATACTTTTGTTGACAATAAACGGTCATAAAATTACAAGCGATGAATTTAACCCGATTGCTGAGGCCATACTTTACACAACATATAAAGACTGCCGCACGATACGCCACCCACACGGAAGAGCTACAGCGCGTGGAATTGGGCCGAATGCTCGTAGCCGGACGTAACACCAAATGGGGTGAACGCCACAATTACCTACAAATCAAAAGCTATGAGGATTTCAGACAGTCTGTAAAGGTAACGCCTTACGAGGATATACGGGGCGACGTGATGCGTATGATCGATGGCGAGCGCGATGTGCTATGGCCGGGGCTAACACGATGTTTCGCTCAATCCTCCGGCACATCTGACGGTAAAAGCAAATACATACCCATAACCGCCGAATCATTCCAGCGCACACATTATCGGGGCGGAAGCGCCGTAATTTCACACTATCTCAACCTGTACCCGGACAGCCGGCTGTTTTCAGGCAAAAGTTTCATACTCGGAGGTAGCTTCGCCAACGAACTTGATCTCACAAAACGCAAAGGAGTGACAGTAGGAGACCTTTCGGCAAATCTGATTCAGCATATCAACCCATTGGCAAACATGTTGAGGATTCCCGATAAAAAAACCGCACTCATATCCGACTGGAGCGAAAAACTCCCGGCCTTGGTCAAAGCCGCATCACGCGCCGATGTCACCAATATATCCGGAGTGCCTTCATGGTTCCTTACCGTACTGCGCGAGATACTCAAAGCCACCAGGGCCGAAACGCTTCATGAGGTGTGGCCGAATTTAGAAGTATTTTTCCACGGAGGCATATCTTTCGCTCCTTACCGCCGGCAATATGACGCCATAATAGACCCGAAACGCATGCGGTATCTGGAGACATACAATGCCTCGGAAGGCTTTTTTGCCGTACAGGACATGCCGGAATCGCGAGCAATGCTTATGCTCCTTGACGCCGGGACATTTTATGAATTCATACCGGCCAACAACCCCGATGCCGATCCGATACCGGCTTGGGAGGTGGAACCGGGAAAAATATATGCACTTATAATCACAGGCTGCAACGGACTGTGGCGATACCCGATAGGCGACACCGTAAAAGTGGAATCCATAAATCCGCTGCGTATCACCATTGCCGGTCGAACAAAACACTACATCAACGCATTTGGAGAAGAGGTGATGGTGCATAACACCGATGCCGCCCTTGCCAAGGCCTGCGATCTTACCGGCGCAAACGTACTCAACTACACGGCCGCTCCGGTATATACCTCAGGCAACAAACGCGGACGCCACGAATGGCTTATAGAGTTTGCCCGTCAGCCCGAAAACATGACGGAATTCTCAGCCATACTTGACGAATGCATGACAAAAGAAAACAGCGACTATGAAGCCAAGCGGGCGGGCAACATCTTTTTAGACCCGTTGACCGTAGTTGTGGCGCGCAACGGCCTTTTCGACCAGTGGCTCGCCTCTACAGGCAAACTTGGAGGCCAACGCAAAGTGCCGCGACTCAGCAACGACCGTACCATCATGGAAGCAATGCTCCAGTTCAACAGATAGACACAATTATAAACCGTCAAGAATATGAAATTGATAACATCTATAACATTAGCCTTGGCCGGAACACTGTGGTGCGTAGCCACCCCCCCGGACATGGCGGACTCCACAAACCTTTCGGAGCGCTTCACTGCCGGTGAGACACTACAGGCTGACGAAGCGGCCAACGTATATTACGGTGCGGTACGCCGTCCAGGCTTCAATGCCACGGCCGACTATCCAGATGTAGCCAAAGCCTACTCCTCCGGCGACATGGCCGGCGCATACCGCATGTCAAAAGAGGCTTTAGCAAAAGACCCCACCAATCTGTCACTGCTTTTCAAGGCCTACGCTGCGGCAACAGCCACCAACGCGGCTGACGCCCGGGCGTTTCAGCAACGTATATTGCAGATATGCGATGCCATATTCGCCTCCGGCAAAGGGGTGAGCGAACAAAGTCCATACATAGTGACACGTCAGGGAGACATAGATGAATTTCTCATGAAATACATACAGCCATCATCGGTGACCGGACGGGCCAAACTCGGCAATCTCGATGCCGTGAAAGTAACTCTCGAGGGAGTGCCCGACGAAGTCATACTCTATTTCAAAATCCTAAAATAACAACGATAAAAACTATCAATTATGAAAATCATGAAAATCGCCGGAGCAGCATGCATCGCCGTGGGACTTCTCGCCCTCGGACTGTGTGTGCGCAGCGGTCTGAAATCACTGACCGACAGCCAGCGCACAGTGGAAGTGCGCGGACTGGCCACACGAGAAGTCCCTGCCAATCAGGTGACATGGCCCATAGTATTCACCCAGACAGGCAATGACCTTCCGGCGGTATATGACAACGTGACCGGCACAAACGCACGGATAGTAAAATTCCTCACCGACAACGGAATTGACACAAAAGAGATTTCAGTAGGCGCACCTTCAATGACCGATCTGACCGCCAACCGTTACAACAGCAATCCGCTGCCTTACAATTACAGCGTGACATCTGTGGTGACTGTCAGCTCGGCACAGGTAACAAAAGTGCGTAAACTCATAAACCGTCAGGGCGAACTGCTCAAACAAGGCATACCCATCACCACCGACAACTACCAATATCAGGTAAGCTACGACTACACCGAACTCAACACCGTGAAGCCAGAGATGATAGCCGAAGCCACAAAAAATGCCCGCGAAGCCGCCAAAAAATTTGCCGAAGACTCCGACAGCGAGATAGGCAAAATCAAGAGCGCCCGTCAGGGACAGTTCAGCATCGAGAACCGCGACAGCTACACACCCTATATCAAAGAAATACGCGTGGTTACAACACTAACCTACTTTTTAGAGGACTAAGCCACACAGCACATACCCCCGTACCAGCGATGCCGAAAAATGTCTCAGGCATCGCTTTTTTATTTGGTCGCACTCTCGGCAAAAAAATCACGGAAAACGGCATCGATCCGGGCAATAATCGATTCATCGCGTGTAGAGGCAAATTGATTGTACAACCGCTCTATTTCACGCGTTATATCCTCAGGCATCAATGACAGATCAAGCATCATGGCATGATTAAGGTCATTGGGCTCGAATTTCTGGAGACCGCCACCGTATTCACGGGCATTACCAACAAAAATCTCCCGGGCGGTAGCGGTCAGAAGATATGCAAACAGCAAATCCTCCGACACAGCCCCCTGACGGACATATACACAATGAAAGGTGGTAAGATTTGACACCCCGGCATAATTTCTCACAAACCTCAAACCCGCACGGTTAAATACCGTGACCCATATAGGAGCCGGTGGACGGTTCTCGAGTGCATACCACGGCTTGCGATGCGAAGTCAGATGCTTTCTGTCTATACCATTGTCCTCACCGCGCTTGATATAATCTATGACACCGGGTACCTCGGCGTTCCGTCCGTCAAACAGATACACATTCTTTCCTCCGGCGACCAAAGCGTCAAAATCATCACGCGTAAACACATGGCCTTTAACATCTGCACTACGGCACACACACGGCTGCATGTTCCGTTCGGGTATCCCGAACTTTACCGCTTTATCCCTATTAAACACGAAATAGTCATTCGCTCCTGTGGCAATGCCCCTCATGACACGTGCATATCGCGAAAACGGCACAAGATCATGAAAACCGGAAAATCTGGGGCTATAGTAACATCGCCATTTCTTATATGGGTCCAATTCCGCCGACGGATACACATACGGCAGACGTGACATGTCGGGATAACTGTCGATAAATTCCGATACCGAACACAAATCATCAGACGAAACAAGATTCATGAATCCTACATCAGAATTATGATCATCTTTTGCGCAAAACACCAAAGAAGCCGTGGTCATGGCCCCGTCAAACAGATTGACCCCGAAATCAAACACGGCAATACACCTGAGAGTGCCGGTGCTTAACAAATGTTCTTTGACCAGCTTGCCGTAATCGGAATTAAGAAACTCCGATGGAATCACATATACACACCGGCCGCCGGGACGGAGCTGATGTATGGATTTGAGCAGAAATAAAGTATAAAGATTGGTGAACCCCGTGAGACGACAATCCAGATGACGCTCCATTTCATCTATGACACCTTTGTTGTCATAATCATGAAACTTAAAGTAAGGTGGATTACAGACAATGCCGTCATATGAATTGTCCCAGTCATTGTACATATAGTCCTGCAACAAAAGGTTGATATCCTGATTGCCGGCAAACAGACACTTAGCCCGTGACAGAATCACTGTGTCTGTGTCAAAACCTTTTATCACAACATTTTTCCCGCTCGCAAGCAATTTGCGTGAAAAAATTCCAAGACCGAACGCCGGCTCAAGAACCGAGTGAAGAGTTTCGCACCGGAGTATCCACCTCACCATCAGATCGGCAATATTTGCCGGCGTGAAAAACTGAGCAAACCTCTTTCGATGTTCTTCCGGCACAGTGTCTATGTAACGCTGCTCTTCGGTCATCACCTACAGAGATCGTTTTCGTCAATATCCAACAATGAAGCCAGCCGCGAAGCATCGACATGAGCGCACCCGCCCTCAAACGTGACATAAAAAAGCAACCTGCCACGCCCCATTTCCTTTCGTCGGCTCGAATGCCCTGGCTCATCAACCCGCTCGGCAAGCTCTACACCAACCTTGGAATTAATCTTTATCGTGGTCTTATTTTGATTTTTGGTATCGGATTCCACGGAATAAACCACGCCGTCATTGTCCGGGTCGGAAATTATCGAAAGAATCCGGCTGAAAGAGATGCCGTAAACCTTATCGAAAAACACCTGAAAATAGAAATGAGGCACATTGAACGTCTCAATCCATTTGTAAACCACCTTCAGATCCTCCACTTTGGGCGTTATCGACAAGTAGTCGCGCTTCTGTATTTCACGCAATGCTGATTTGAGTTCACCGAATTTCTCGCTCAACTCTCTCAACCGTGGCGTGGAGCGCCATGACGGCACACGAAAATCAATCACACTTACTGTCTGAGGAGTGATACCCCGCAGTAATTCAAGATAACGGCTACGCATAGGGTGCTCCAGTTCAGCCCTGAATCCGGCCATAATCTCATCTCTGACGGCAAGAGCCTTGCCTGTAAACAAGCCGGTGCGCCGAAGCATGGCTTCATCATAACGGTCAACAAGAAATGCACTTGACCTCACCTCTATTCCTGCCAATGCCTTCCTCACGTATCCGTCAATCTGATCGTGCCGCATATGGCTTATGTCCAATCCGAATCCGTGACTATAATCCTCACGTCTGAATATCAGAATATCCGGACGCTTGCCTATTGTGTCGAGTTCTTCCTGAAACTCGGCATAAAACTCATCGAATCCATCGTCTCCGGCCACAAGACCATCTGACTTGCCGTACTTTACGGCCACAATGCCTTGGAAATTATCATTAATCGCATTGATTATAAGCCGTTCGGCCCAATCACCCTGCTCTTTATTGGTTATGAAGTTGGACGAGGCCTGAGTGGGAATGCGGGCATAGTCCCGCGGTTTTGAAAAATCCACAATCTCTACAGGCACCTGCCTTATCAGTTCATTTATTTCCTGAATATACGACATTTTTTATTGATCGGATTAAAGACAACAAAGTAACGAATATTTTTGATAATTTGGAATATTTCGGGCCGTATAACTATCGGCCTAAATACTTGGCGATGTCCGATCGGCAGCGATAACTTTGTAATACCGGATATTGTCAGGACCTATTAACTCCGGCACCCCCGGCACACTTTACGATATATCGTAAACTCCACCTCAATAAAACTCAAACAAGTTTAGTTTTGTATTAGGCTTATTCGTATCTTTGCAGACAGTAAAATAACGTATTGACACAATGGACTTATTTGACAAAATCAGCGCCGACATCAAGTCGGCCATGCTTGCTAAGGAAAAAGTGCGTTTGGAAACGCTCCGCGGGATCAAAAAAGAGTTTCTGGAAGCCAAAACCGCCAAGGGTGCCGACGGAATACTCACCGACGACCATGCCACCAAGATATTGGCCAAGATGGCCAAACAGCGCCGCGAGACAGCCGCAATATATTCAGAGCAGAACCGTCCGGAGCTTGCCGAAAACGAGCTTGCCGAGGCCGCGGTGATAGAAGAATATCTGCCTAAGCAACTCAGCGACGAAGAACTGACTGCCGAATTGCAAAAAATCATAGCTCAGGTGGGCGCCACCGATCCAAAAGAGATGGGCAAGGTGATGGGCGTAGCCTCGAAAGCACTCGCCGGACGTGCCGACGGCAAGGTAATATCGGCAAAAGTCCGTGAGCTGCTTTCCGCCAACTAAATAACGTCAATAACATTTCACACCAATCATAATGCTTACACTTCAACAGATAAAAGAGAATCCCTCTCACATCATAGAACGTTTAGCCGTTAAAGGCTTCGATGCCAACGAGCCAGTGGCAAAGGTGCTCGATCTTGATAACCGCCGCCGCGAATTGCAGCTCAGCAACGACAACACGGCTGCCGAACTGAAACAATATGCCGCCAAAATCGGCGCACTCATGAAACAGGGACAGAAAGCCGAAGCCGAGGAAGCCAAAGCCGCTGTCGCCGCGCTCAAAGAGTCACAGAAAAATGTCGCCGACGAACTGTCACAGACCGAAAACGCTATCCGCGACATACTGCTTTCCATGCCCAACACCCCGTGTGCCATGGTACCCGAAGGCCGAACCGCGGAGGACAATGTGGTGGAAAAGACCGGTGGCCCAATACCCGACCTGCCTGCCGACGCCCTGCCCCATTGGGACCTTGCCAGAAAATACAATCTTATCGATTTCGATCTCGGAGTGAAGATAACCGGCGCAGGATTCCCCGTGTATATAGGCAAGGGAGCACGGTTGCAGCGTGCACTCATACAGTTTTTCCTCGACGAGGCGGGCAAAGCCGGCTATCTGGAGATACAGCCGCCTTATGTGGTCAATGAGGCTTCAGGCTACGGCACAGGCCAGCTCCCCGACAAAGAGGGACAGATGTACTATGTCAACGAGGACAATCTATACCTCATACCCACTGCCGAGGTGCCTGTGACCAACATATACCGCGACGTGATCCTTACCGAACAGGAACTTCCCAAGAAAAACTGTGCCTACTCCGCTTGCTTCCGCCGCGAAGCCGGCAGCTACGGTAAAGATGTGCGCGGCCTGAACCGCCTGCACCAGTTTGACAAAGTGGAGATAGTGCGCATCGAGAAGCCCGAAAACTCCTATGCCGCACTTGAGGAGATGAAAGACCACGTGCAGTCGTTGCTCGAAAAACTCGGACTGCCCTGGCACATACTCCGTCTTTGCGGAGGTGACATGAGTTTTACCTCAGCCATAACTTTTGACTTCGAGGTCTATTCAGCAGCTCAGCAACGCTGGCTGGAGGTATCATCAGTATCCAACTTCGAGACCTATCAGGCCAACCGCCTAAAATGCCGCTACCGTGCCGCAGACAAAAAGACCCGTCTTTGCCACACCCTCAACGGTTCTGCACTGGCTCTGCCCCGCATCATGGCCGCATTGCTCGAAAACAACCAGACTCCGCAAGGCATCACCGTACCCGAATGCCTGCGCAAATACACCGGCTTCGACATAATCGACTAATGGAGAAAAAAAACATATGGGACCTCGAGCGCGACACTGTGGAACAGTATCGCGCTCGTCCTAAATTACACCTTACCGTAGTGCTCGACAACGTAAGGTCTCTCAACAACATAGGTGCTATATTCCGCACGTGCGACGCCTTTCTGGTCGATCGCATAATGCTGTGCGGCATCACAGCCACACCTCCGTCGCCGGAAATTCATAAGACCGCCTTGGGTGCGGAAGACTCCGTGGAGTGGCATTACTTCGCCGACACTATGCAGTGTATCGACGCACTTCATGCGGAGGGATACACCGTTTGCGCCCTCGAACAGGTCAAAGGCAGCGTGTCGCTCATGCGATATCAACCCGAGACCGGTGGAAAATATGCTATCGTGGCCGGTCACGAAGTGCAGGGAGTTGACCCTGCCGTGGTCAATGCCGCCGATGTGTGCATAGAGATACCGCAGTACGGCACAAAACACTCTCTCAACGTATCAGTATCAGCGGGCATTGCCATCTGGCACTTCTTCACCGCCCTGCACCCCCGCGATTAATACCGGACAATAGGCTGCGGACACAGGCTTCGTCGCGCTCCAGCTGCCGGCGGAGTTCATCAAGCGAGGCAAACTTGCATTCGGAGCGAATACGCCTCACGAACTCCACGCTGATCCGCTGACCGTAAATATCTCCTGAAAAATCCAGTATGTGGGCTTCGATACGCGCCACACCGGCATTGTCAGACGTGACCGTAGGGCGCATGCCCACATTTACCATGGCTTCATATCGTGATCCGTCGGGCATATGTGCCACGGCGGCATATACGCCATTTGCCGGAATCACCACGTCATACTCAGGGCTGACATTAGCCGTGGGAAATCCAATGGTGCGACCTATGCGGCTACCACCCTCCACTGTTCCGGCCACCGCATAATTGTAACCGAGCATCAGACTTGCCGATTCCATATCGCCATCGGCTACATAACAGCGGATTGACGATGACGACACACGCTGCGGCGGATCGGAGACCTCCACATACGAATCCGCCACCCTAAAATCCAGCCCAAGGTCACCGGCCGTCTGAAGCAACCCATGGGAAGCATCGGCGAGGTCTGATCCGAAGCGGGTATCATAACCGGCCATAAACCCCGCCACACCATAATCATCACGCAGCATTGCGAGAAAATCCCGTGCCGACAATCCCCGAAGATGCTCATCGAAATCAAGCATTATCACATCAGGCACATGGCGCAGCAGGATTCCGGCTTTGGACCGTGGCGACATAAGCGCCTGCGGAGCCGCATCGGGCATCAGTATCGTAATAGGATTTTCACGGAATGTAACCACGGACGGAACCGCCCCAAGCTCAGCCGCATAACGCTTCAACTCCCCTATAAGAGCCACATGGCCCCGATGAACGCCGTCAAACGTGCCGAGCACCACTGCGCGCGCTGCGGAACGATCGGGTGAAGATATCAAGCCCATGGCTTCAACAACCGCTGAGCGTAATACCGGGATACTCTTCTATCAGCATATAGAACTCCTTGCCCGACGGCACAAGCAGGGTATGGAATCCCAAAGCCGAGGCGGCATCGAGATTGGCCTGCGAATCATCAAGAAACAAAGTCTCACGCGGAATTATACCGAACCGGCTCACCACCAGGTCAAATATTCTCCTGTCGGGCTTCATGCAGCCGGCCTCGTAACTTTTCACGATGCCGTCAAAGTAATAGTCCACATCATGGCCGTCGCGACGGAAATTACGATCTATCCCATCGGCCCACATTATGGGATTGGTATTGGAAAGCAGATATACGCCGAAACTGCGGCGCAGGCATTCAAGACATCTCAGACGCTCCACCGGAATACCCACAAGAAATTCACCGAAAGCGGCGTCAATCTGCTCATCTGACACCTCCTTGCCTATCAACAGACGTATAGCCGAGTGGAACTGAGCCGGAGTGTATGATCCGTTCTCTATACCTTCAAAAGGTCCGGCCTGGCAATATTCGCCGAGATAACGATCGGGGTCGTCCATACCAAGGCGTCTGAACGCCTCCACACAATTCTGCCGGCGTATGTCCATAATCACGCCGCCGAGATCGAAAAGCAGATTTCTTATCATATCATTTATAATGGCATATATGATGCAAAATTACAAAATCACTTCGGAGATTACCGAATACGCACCCTCAAAACGCCCGCCTGAGTAAATTAATAAATGTTTAACAAAACATTTATTGCTTAAAAATGATTATGTTTGTAACCCGTTTTTTCTATTTATATATGATAAAAAAATCAATACTCATTTTTGCGGTCGCCATGGCGTGTTGCGCCCTCATGACCGAAGCCGAAATACCTTCCGGCTACTATTCATCGCTCAAAGGCAAATCGGAGGCGACACTGAAAACCGAACTTTACAAGATAATCAACCCTCACACGGAGGTATCGAGCTATAATGCCCTCCCCTCCTATTTCGAAAGAACCGACCTCTATCCCAATAGTTCCCGATGGTGGGACATGTATTCCGACATACCCCTCTATCTGCCGTGGAGCGGACAGAAGCTCAATCGCGAACACAGCCTGCCGAAAAGCTGGTGGGGCGGCAACACAAACACTCCGGCATACGTCGATCTCAACCATCTGTATCCGGCCGAAGCCCAGGCCAACCAGAAAAAGAGCAATTACCCTCTGGGGGTAGTTACCGGAACCCCGTTTTATTCCAACGGAATGGTAAAAGTGGGTCAGGGAGTCAACAGCGGCGGAGCCAAATATGTGTTTGAGCCCAATGATGAATACAAAGGCGACTTTGCCCGCACATACTTCTATATGGTGACATGCTATCAGAACATGAACTGGGTCACCACATGGCAGGTGATGAACGGCACATATCCTTCGCTCCAACAATGGTCAATAGAGCTTCTGCTCAAATGGCACCGGCAGGATCAGGTGAGCCAGAAAGAGATTGACAGAAACGAACAGGTCTATAAGATACAGGGCAACCGCAATCCGTTCATTGACTATCCCGAACTTGCCGAATACATCTGGGGCAACAAAAAAGGACAAGCCTACAACCCGTCAGATACACCGGATACACCCGGAGGCACACCCAATCTCATCACCCCTCCCAACGGATTGGCATTGGACTTCAACCAGGTAGCCGTAGGTCACACGAGCACATCACAACTGCAATTCAAAAGCGAACACTGCACAGGCTACTTCGAGCTAAGTGTCATAGGACCGAACAAAAACTATTTCACCATCTCAGAAAACACCGTGCAGACCTCTGCGTCCAATTCAGTATCAGGCACATGGATAACCGTAAACTATACCCCGCAGTCCACCGGATCGCATACAGCAAGGCTCCTCATCTCGGAAGGAGGTCTTGACGAGGGCTCCCGCGTTGTGGAAATGACAGGCGAATGCCTTGAAGTGCCCACACTCACACAATTAACAGCCATCGAGCCGACCAATGTTACCGATGACACATACACGGCACGCTGGAACGAATCGACCGATGACGTGGTGGACTACTATATGGTGACCGTGAAACGTTATAAAAAAGACGGCACCGTGCTGACTATGGAACTGCCTGCCGAAACCGATTCACTGGAAGTCGATGGCCTCAGCAGCGGTGATTACGACACATATGCCGTGCAGAGCGTCAGACTCGACGTGCGCTCTCCGATGTCAAACTACATCACAGTACGTCCACACGCTTCTATCGACGAAATCCTTGTCGAATCGCCACTGACTATAGAGTCCTACGACGGTATGATACGCTTCCGTTGCAGCGAACCACACACCGGAGTGTCGGTATTTGACATAGCCGGACGCACGGTAATGCTCATCGAATCTGTAAGCGACGGCACTGAGATAACACTGCCACAGGGAGTCTATTTCATCACCACCTCATCTTACCGCAAGCCCATAAAAGCCATAGTGCGATAGATCGATTTGTCATTTTGTCATAAATCAAGTATAATTGGAGTGATTTTGTCAAAAAAGTCACTCCAAAATTCTTTTATTTCCAGCCTTTATTGCTATTTTTGCAAAATAAGTAACAAACTAAACAACAATGGGAAAAATAGATAATCTTGACCGTAAGATATTGGAGATAGTGATGAACAATGCCCGCATCGCGTCAAAAGATGTAGCGGCAGAGTGCGGAGTCTCACGCGCAGCCATACACCAGAGGCTACAGCGCATGATGGATCTTAACGTTATAACCGGATCAAGTTATAATGTCAGTCCCAAGGCTCTCGGTTACCGTACCTGCACATTCATAGGTGTTAGCCTTGACCGCGGCAACATGTACCATGCGGTAGTGCCTGAACTTGAAAAGATACCCGAAGTAGTGGAATGCCACTTCACCACAGGCCCATATACGATGCTCATAAAGCTGTTTGCCCGCGACAACGAACACCTCATGGACCTGCTTAACAACAAAATCCAGACCATACCGGGAGTCAGCGGAACAGAAACCCTCATATCTCTTGACCATTCCATACACCGCAAGATACCCATAACCCAGGAATAATCCCTTCACAAAACGATAAGAAGCACCAAGGTGCGGCCGCCGGATTTTACCCGTAGCGCCGCACCTTGACGTTTTTATAACTCCTTTATGTCAGTCAGATCACACGAACGACAGCTCATTGCCCGGCCTCACATCACTGTCACCGGCCTGGCGCGGCATCTGTGTGAGTCCTTTCTTGATATTGTCCACCACGCGCTTGTCGCGATTGTAGGTGGGGTTCTTCTCAAGTATCTCCATTATTACATCATCGTCCATTTGATCCGGAGTAAGCACCACGAAACTTGTGCCGAAATCATTGATTTGCGATCCGTATTCATTGATCAGAGTATCGTTGGCGCGCGTAGTCGCCGCAGGTGTCTCGGCAGGCTCTTTGCGGCTCACACTTTTTGAGGTCAGTTCCTCCTCCTCTTCACGTATGGTCACATCGAATCCGGCCGCGAGTATCGTGATCTTCACCTTGTCGCCAAGCGAGTTGTCCACAGTCACACCCCATATCACATCAACATCGGAATCAATCGATGATGTAAAGTTGCGCAACTCCGAAATCTCGCTCATTGCCATCGCTCCCGATTTGTCTGTGCGTTTCTCCTCCTCGGCCTTCTCGTTACGGGCCATGTAGAGATTTATGAGCAATTTTTTCGAACCGTAGATATCACGGTTGCGAAGCAGAGGTGAGTTAAGGGCATTGTCAATAGCTTTGGTTACGCGGTTCTCTCCTTCGCCGTAACCGGTCGATATTATAGCCGTACCGCCATTGCGCAGTGTGGTATCCACATCATTGAAGTCAAGGTTGATGTAACCGTCGATGGTTATTATCTCCGATATTGAGCGTGCCGCCGTGGTGAGTGTGTCGTCGGCTTTTCCAAATGCATTGAAGAAATCCAGGTCGGGATATATCTCGGCCAGACGCTCATTATTAATTATCAACAGGGCATCGACATACTGCGAAAGTTTCTCGGCACCATCGAGCGCTTTCAGAATCTTGCGCTTACCTTCGAAAATAAACGGTATGGTCACTATACCGATGGTAAGCAGACCGCGCTCCTTGGCCACGCGGGCCACCACGGGTGCGGCTCCTGTGCCGGTACCGCCACCGAGACCGGCCGTTATAAACACCATGCGGGTCCGCTTGCCGAATATGGATTTTATCTTGTCTATATCGTCCTCGGCAGCCTGACGTGCCACTTCCGGATCATTGCCGGCTCCGTGACCGTCACCTATCACCACCTTGTAAGGTATAGGCAGGCTATTAAGAGCAGGTTCATCTGTGTTGCAAGCCACGAAAGTGACCTGCTCCACATTCTGCTTATACATGTGGGTAACGGCATTACCACCGCCACCACCCACGCCTATCACCATTATGTCATTGTTATCGACCGGGATAAGGGGTTCTTTATATGATATGTCCTCTATGTTGAGGCCGGCATCGCTGTCAATGTAGTTGTCCATCGGAGTATAAATATTGAGTAGTGGAAAATGGTTCTTTATCAGTCATCTTTAAAATCATCGTCGTCATCATCAGTCTCGGTCATGAGATTGGCAACTTTGCCTTTTAGGCGGTTAAGAAACGATTTGCGATGGTGTGAGGGCGCTGCCTCGGGTTCGGGCTCCCGCACCGGCTCAGGTTCAGGCTCTACCACCACCGGCTGGGGCTGGGGTTGAGGCTTAGGCGGCTCCACAACAGGAGTGACAAGACACTCTTCGGCGCCACGCATGGCGGCCATATAAAGCACCGACAGCACATCAGCGGCATCGGAAGGCGATATCCGCGCGTCGGCGATATGCAGACGCGTGTTTGCCGCCACACTACCCACACGCACTTTAAGCGTGGTCGTAGAGGCCAGACGTTCGTTGAATCCGCCAAGCAATGCCCCTCGTCCCACGATCACTATGCCTGCGGCAAGATCGGAGGCCGTGAGTCCGGCATATTTGATCTGACTTTTAATATTGGCTATAATCTCTCCGGCACGGTGACTCACATAATTGTTCACGGCCGAATAATCGGTATTGCCTATGCCGCCCTGCACTGCAGTGCTGCCTGAGGCGTTTCCGCCCATTCGTTTCTGCATTTCAGCCTGTTCCTCAAGAAAATTAAGCCGGGTGATATCGCGCGTGATATTGCGCGAGCCCATGGGCAGAGTGGCCAGATATTGTAGTTTGCCATGACGGTATATCGACACGGTGGTAGTCTCCGCACCAAAGTCCACAAGCATACAGCCGAGACGCTTCTCCTCATAGTTTAACACCAATTCTCCGAGAGCGAGTTGGCGAATCTCGTAACCGCCCACACGCAACTTGAGTTTGTCGGCAAACAGAATATCGAGATTACGTTTGGTGGCCTGACGACAAGTAATCAGGTTGGCCGACATTTTCACTTCATGCCCCACGGTACCGCGCGGTTGTTCCACGATCACCTTGTTGACCATATATTCGCGGGGTACAACAGCCAGCAGATCGCGGTCGGGATAAGGCGACACCGACATCTCTCGGAACATAGCCGACAGAATATCATCGGTGATCTCCATATCCTCGCTCATGCGGCGCTCCACATCGCGGGGCACCGAGCATAGCGACCGTCCGCCTATCGACACATACACCGTGGAAACCTTGCGGGGCGACACTCGGTTTTCGATCTTGCGTATGATTCGGTTGACCAACTTGGATAGTTCTTCCACATTGCTTACCGCTCCGTAGCGTACCCAGTCAAGCAACGGTTCCTCCTCCACGGCATGTACAGTGACAACGCCCGATAACGGATTGAACGAACCTATGGCTCCTTTCACCTTGGAACTGCCAATCTCTATGGCTATGATGTTTTTGTCGTCCATGATTATATTTTACTTTTTATTTGTTTTTTTCAGATTGAGTGACTTTTGTCCGGACGTTTGAGAGTCCCGGCTCCGGGCACCGGTTTGTCCGACTTTGCCGGACGGTCAGGCAATGCCTGTCCGGGAGCTATGCCGGGGCCTGCACTCATGGTCTCGGGATCATCAATATCCACAGGCATATTATACTCCACAGCCGGAGGCTCTGGCAGTTTCTTTACACGACGGGTACTCACCACCTGTCCGGCCCAACGCACCGATACCGTGTCATAATAGTCCCAGCCTTTAACGGGCATGACCTTGGTATAAAATGCCTTAAGACGCATAAATTTATCATCGAAGTTATCCGGAGTACCGAAATTAACCACATGACCATGTATAACCGGAAGCAGGATCACCTCTTGGGGTGATTGCACCTTTACGGCATCGATAGCATGGCTCCAGAGCGAATCGGCCTCGATGTAATCCAGAAGCGGCATTATGAAACCCGTGATGGAATCTATGCCGGTAAAATTGCCGGTAACCACAGGCACATCTACATAGTAACGTGGATCGGCCACCATACGCTTGCCGCTCCGGTTAAGATAATATGAAGCTCCGAATTGGTCAAAGACCCTGATCACCGGACGCATTGGCCATACTTCTATGTGAATTTTACCGTTGGACAGCGCCGTCACATTGACATTCTCTATCTTGTCAAAACGCTGCAGGCGCTTCTCTATGCTGTCAAGGTCTATGCCGGATATTTTCATAGAGCGGGCTCTGCGCGGCAGTTCACCCAGATCCACGGCAAGTTCATGCGGCTTGACGAATTTAAGCTCGGCGGTATCATGGACCGTAATAATCACGCCACGGCACATCTCATCGGCAGCCTTACCCGATACCATTCCGAGAGATACGGCCAGATAGACAACCGCCGCACACGAAAGTATGAGGTAAACTATACGTTTCTTCTTCTGTGATAGTCGGAGCATAAGTGATGCGAGGTTGTTGTTACTGTTTGAATAGATCAGTTATGCCCGGCAGGCAGTCGGCTATGTCACCCGCTCCGGCCGTAAGCAGCACCTCCCATTCAATACGCTTAAGAGTATCCGCAAGTTCATTTTTGGATATCATAACTTTTTCGGGAGCGGTGATGCTGTCAAATATTATCTTTGATGTGACTCCCTCTATAGGCAGTTCACGAGCCGGATATATGTCAAGCAGCACCACAGCG
Organism: uncultured Muribaculaceae bacterium; assembly: GCA_910578805.1. Taxonomy (GTDB): domain Bacteria; phylum Bacteroidota; class Bacteroidia; order Bacteroidales; family Muribaculaceae; genus Paramuribaculum. The sequence goes on from CAJTRS010000005.1 coordinate 19,702, forward strand.
GCGGCCTCGGAAAGCGCGGCGGCAAACTGCGGCGCGAAGTCACGGGTGCGTGAATACAGATGAGGCTGGAACACCACGGTAAGTTTCCTGCCCGGGAAGAGAGCCTTGACAGAGCGTATGGAGCTGCGCAGTTCATCGGGGTGATGGGCATAATCATCGATTATGGCCCGGGAGGGTGTGCGGAGCCAGAATTCAAATCGGCGCTTGGGACCCATGAACGATTTCATAGCTCTCCTCACAGTGTCCCCGTCAAACTCGCCGGCAGCCCATACCGCAGCCATGGCGGCTATGGCGTTTTCGATATTTATCTCCACCGGCACACCGAGCGATATGTCGCACACTGTGGCATCGGGAGTCACAAGATCGAATGTTATCGTACCGTCCCCGCGGCGAATGTTACGGGCATGGAAGTCGCCCTCGTCGCGCGAATAGGTATAAACCTTCACATCTTCGCGCGGGCGCTCGCGCAGCTTCAGGCCAGTATGCTTTATCAGAGTACCGCCTGAAATGATCAGTTCGGTAAATCGGGCGAAACTTTCAAGATAGGCCTCCTCGGTGCCGTATATGTCCAGATGGTCAGGGTCTGTAGATGTGATTACAGCCACCGAAGGGTGCAGATGATGGAACGAGCGGTCATACTCATCGGCTTCAACCACCGAATAGCGCGATGCATCGTCAAGCAGAAAGTTTGTACCGTAATTCCGCAGCACACCGCCGAGAAATGCATTGCAACCGGCGGGCGACGAGTGCATTATATGCGCGGCCATAGATGATGTGGTGGTTTTGCCGTGAGTGCCTGCAAAACACAGTGCCTTGCTGCCAAGAGTCACAAGACCGAGCACTGCAGCCCGCTTCACCACTTCGAAACCTCCGTCGCGGAAATAACGGAGACCCGGGTGCGAATCAGGAACCGCAGGAGTATATACCACGAGCGTAGTGGCCGGATCACGAAACTCTTCCGGAATATCAGCCACGGCATCGGAATAACAGATGTCGATGCCTTCGCTTCGTAAAGCCTCAGTCAGAGCTGTGGGTGTACGGTCATATCCGCCCACATGATACCCGTGGGCATGGAAATAACGTTCGAGCGCGGCCATGCCTATGCCCCCCGCTCCCACAAAGTATATATTTTTCTTATCTATCGACTTCTCATTCATAGCCTTTATTTTTCAGGTTGCAGCAATCCGTATATTATGGAAGCTATCTTTTCATCACTGTCAGTCATTGCCATTGACTTTATATTGGCGGCCAGAGCCTCACACCGACCGGCATCGGACAGCAACGACAGCACCGTTTCACCGAGCGATGCCACTGCTTCGCTGTCAAGCACCATCACGGCAGCATCGGCGTCAACAAGAGCCTGCGCGTTTTTACGCTGGTGGTCCTCAGCCACATTGGGCGACGGCACAAGTATGGCCGGACGCCCTGTGATCTGCAATTCGGATATCGTACCGGCTCCGGCTCTCGCCACTACTATGTCGGCGGCTCGGTAGGCTACGGCCATATCCGATATGAATGCGCTTATCTTTATTCCGCTACGGCCGGAGGCCATACCGGAGTAACTGTCAATGTAGAGTTTGCCGGTCTGCCACATTATCTGTGCGCCGGCCGAGAGTATATCGGAGGCTGCTGCTGCCATGCTCTCATTGATGGTGCGGGCACCGAGACTTCCTCCCACCACAAGCACCAGAGGCTTGTCAGGATCGAAACCGAGCGCCGCCTTGGCTTCACGCCCCGATATTTCCGAACGGGATATGTCAGCTCTCACCGGATTGCCGGTTTTGACAATATTCTCTTGTGGGAAAAACCGCTCCATACCGTCGTAGGCCACACATATTTTCCTCGCTTTTCTTGCAAGCAACTTGTTGGTTACACCGGCATAGGAATTCTGTTCCTGGATAAGGGTCGGCACTCCACGGCGCTGCGCCGCTTTCAGCACAGGGCCGCTCGCATAGCCTCCGACCCCGATGGCTATATCGGGATTGAAATCTTTTACCACACGGCGCGCGCGGTACATGCTGCGGAGCAATTTTACAAGCACACTGAAATTGCGCCACAACCTCTTGCGATCAAATCCGGCGACAGGAAGCCCCACTATATCATATCCGGCAGCCGGAACACGCTCCATCTCCATACGTCCGAGCGCACCGACAAACATGATCTCGTTGCGCTCGTCGCGACGGCGCAGGGCGTTGGCTATGGCCAGCGCCGGAAATATGTGTCCTCCCGTACCGCCTCCGCTTACCAGCACCCGCAGCGGTTTTGACTTGGTTGTATTATAGTCCGTCATCTGCATATCTTACGTTATAACTGTGTGGGATTTTCGGCTCTCACGCTTTCGGGCAGAGCCTCTATTTCATTCTTTATATCTGTCTTGTCACCCTTGGTCCTTACAGCAAACCGGCTCACACTCAGCATAACGCCGAATGCTATGGAAGTGATGAGCACCGAAGTGCCACCCTTGGATATGAGCGGAAGCGGCTGGCCTGATACCGGGATAACACCGGTGACAATACATATATGGAACAGCGCCTGAAACACTATGGTCAGAGCCATGCCTATGACAAGCAACGCAGGAAACGCCCTGGAACAACGAGAGGCTATGGAACTCGCCCTCGCGAGCAGCCACAGGTAAAGAACCAGAACAAATATGCCGCCCATCAGACCCATCTCTTCCACTATTATGGCATAAATATAGTCGGTATGCGCCAGCGGCAACCGCGCGGTCTCACGGGAATTGCCCGGACCTACGCCGAACACACCGCCGTTTGCCTGAGCCATATAGCCCAACATCTCCTGCCTGTTTTCGCTCGTGAGCGGCTCTTCGTATTTGGGTCCGTCGCCGAAATATGAGTCCAGACGATCCGACCACACTCCGGTGCGGTCCTTTTTGCCAGAAACCTGTTCGGTATTTTCAGTTTTATAACTGTTGCGAATATGTGTATAACCGAGATAACCGAGGAAGCACAACACATATACCAGCATGACCACAGCTATCTTTCTTATCTCTATGCCGCCTATCAGCATCATCGACACGCTTATACTCATCAACAGCAATGTATTGGTGAGTCCTTGCGGGGCAAGCATGGCACAGAAAACCAAAATAAGAGCCGCCGACAAGAACACTCCGGTGTTCTCCACACCGCCACCTTTTTTCTGGAATTTGGCAGTAAACAGCGCCACCATCATTGCCGCCGACAGTTTGAGGAACTCCGATGGCTGCAAAGTGAATATTTTGAGATCGATGGCGCGGGTCGCGGAATTGACCTCCTTGCCGGCAAAAATGGTAATGAGCATCAGCACCACCGATAATCCGGCGAATGCGGGAGCATATTTCAGAATCACCCTATAGTGTGTGCGTTGCAGAATCCAGATTATGCCCAGACCCGCAAGCAGGATCAAAGCATTGATCAATATGGGATTATAAACGCTTATGGTCGTAGTGCGCACCAATCGCGACGACGCACTGTAAAGCTCCACTATGCCCATGAACACCAGCAGTATGTATATGCCCCACAGATGCCTGTCGCCTTTAGCCACAGGCGAGGGATATACTACTGCTTTGTTCCGTAATCCTCCGGTATTCACACTCGATGTTGACACTGATGATTCCACAGCAATAACTCTATGACTTATAATGATTTTATGAACGTAAACTCTTCACGGCCTCCTTGAACATATCACCGCGGTGCTCATAGGAATTGAACAGGTCGAAACTTGCGCAGCAGGGCGAAAGAAGCACCGTATCACCGGCCTTGGCATGAGCCACACATGCTTTCACGGCTTCGTCGAGCGAATGCGTATCCACTATTTCGGGCACCTTTCCGGTAAAATAGTCAAGCAGTTTGGTATTATCCTTGCCCATGCACACAATGGTCTTTACCTTACGGCGCACAAGCGGTTCTATCTCCGAGTAGTCGTTGCCTTTGTCCTTGCCTCCGAGTATGAGCACTATGCCGGGTTCGGCAGCCGCGGGCATGCTTTCGAGAGCATACCAGCAGGAATTGACGTTGGTGGCCTTCGAATCGTTTATATAACGCACTCCGTCGATCTCAGCCACAAACTCAAGCCGGTGTTCCACACCTTCAAAATCGCTTAGAGCCTTGCGGATATCCTCCTTGCGGATATTGAGCAGGCACGCCGACAATCCGGCGGCCATGGAGTTGTACAGGTTATGAAGACCGTTGAGCGACAGTTCGGCACGCGGCATGGAGAGCGAAGTTCCCGAGGTGTCAAAAACCAAATCGTCATCGGAGTCAACGAACGCGTGCGTATCGTCATGATGCTCGCGGGCAAAGGGATACATATTGGCTTCGGTGGTTATGCGCTCCAGTTGCGACTGTATCACCGGATCATCTTGCCAGAAAATGAACGCGTCACAAGGCGTAAGGTTATTGAGTATGCGGAATTTTGCATTTACATAATTCTGCATCTTGTAATCATATCGGTCAAGGTGATCGGGAGTTATATTCAGCATCACGGCCACATTGGCCTTGAAATCGTACATATTCTCAAGCTGAAAACTCGACAACTCTATCACATACACCTCATGCTGCTCGCGCGCCACCTGCAGCGCAAGACTCCGGCCTACATTACCGGCCAGTCCCACATTAAGTCCGGCATTCTTGAGTATATGGTATGTAAGCATGGTCGTGGTGGTCTTGCCGTTGCTGCCTGTGATACACACCATCTTGGCGTCGGTGTAACGACCGGCAAACTCGATTTCCGAGATCACGGGAATACCTTTGGCGGCTATCCGTCTCATCACATCGGCCGTAGGTGGTATGCCTGGACTTTTCACCACCTCATCGGCGCTGAGTATAATATCCATGGTGTGGCCGCCCTGCTCCCACGAAATTCCCTCTTCATCAAGAATCCTGCCGTAGCGGTCGGCCACATGGCCCATATCGGAGAGAAACACCTCCATGCCTTTATCCTTGGCGAGTATCGCGGCACCCACACCGCTCTCTCCGCCGCCGAGCACTATTAGTTTTTTCTTATCCATGCGTAAATATATATCATTTTAATTCAGCCAAAGCAGCCATAACCACCTCCCGGTCATCGAAATGGTGCTTGACCCCTTTTATTTCCTGATAATCCTCATGTCCTTTGCCGGCCACAAGCACCACATCGCCCGGACGGGCAAGCCTGACGGCCGTACGTATGGCCTCGCGGCGGTCACAGATACTGAGTGTGCGGGCACGCATATCATCGTCGAGCCCTGCCTCCATGTCATGGAGTATATCCAAGGGCTCTTCGTCGCGCGGATTATCGGAGGTCAGTATTAACTTGCCGCTTCTGAGAGCAGCCTCCCTGGCCATGATAGGACGCTTACCTTTGTCGCGGTTGCCGCCGGCGCCTACCACGGTTATTATACGGTCGGAGCTTCCGGTCACTTCGCGGATAGCCGCAAGCACATTCACCACAGCATCGGGAGTGTGAGCGTAATCCACTATGGCCATTATGCCGTTGGCGCCACGGAATGTCTGGAAACGTCCGGCCACCGGAACAAGCCGGCTCATATCCACCAGTATCCGTTCCGGTTCCCAACCCAGAAGAGTAGCGGCACCATACACAGCCGTAAGATTATAGGCATTGAAGCGCCCTGTAAAGAGCACCTCCACCTCTTGCGAGTTGAACGACATGAGTGTGCCGTCAAGGCGGCTTTCGATCACGCGCCCCATAAAGTCGGCATGACTCCGGAGCGAATATGTATATTTTGCGGCTTTGGTGTTTTGAAGCATCACTGCGCCATTGCGGTCATCGGCATTGGTCAGGGCGAACGCATCGGCCGGCAGCGAATCGAAGAATGATTGCTTGGCCTGAAGATAAGCCTCCACTGTCTTATGGTAGTCCATGTGGTCGCGCGTCAGATTAGAGAACACACCGCCGGCAAACGTCAGCCCGGCAATACGGTGCTGATGCGCGGCATGGGAACTGACCTCCATAGCGGCATAGCTACAGCCGGCCACCACCATACGGTGCAGCAGTTCATTGAGCGTAAGAGGGTCGGGAGTGGTCTGGGTCGTCGGCACAGCCTCATCGTCGATATAGTTGCACACTGTCGATAACAGACCGGCCTTATAACCCATGAGCCGCGCCATTTCATATATCAGCGTGGCGGTAGTGGTCTTGCCGTTGGTGCCTGTAACACCCACGAGCTTTAGCTTGCGCGACGGATTGCCCCACCATTGCGATGCGAGCTGTCCGAGTGCCACGGCTGAGTTCTCAACCGTGATATACGTGACGGTGGAGTCCAGTATCTCGGGAAGTTCCTCGCACACTATGGCCGAAGCTCCGGCAAGTGTAACGAGCGGTATGAACTTATGACCGTCAACATTGTAACCTCTTACAGCCACAAACAGCGATCCGCGATTTATTTTCCGCGAGTCGCATTCCAGGGTAGCGATCTCTTTATGCTCGCTGCCTATTATTCCTGTAACCTTGATGGCCGAAAGAAGATCTGATAGAAGTTTCATTATGATGCAGAATTATTTGATTTAACATTAAGAGTAGCAGAGATTCAATCGGTTAGGATAAGATTCACATTGCTACCGTGACGGGCTGCCGTACCGGGTGCCGGCGACTGCGAGGCCACATGGCCCGACCCGCTGGCCGAAACACAATAACCCGACTTCTCTATACGGGCCACTGCCTCCCTCAGGGACAGACCGGCCACATCGGGCACTCCGGAGCCGGACAATGGCGCAGGTGTCTTGATCACACGTTTCTTGCCCGACAAGCCCATGCGTTCGTGCACAATGGCACCACCGCCATCGGTGTCCGAAGCATAATAGGTAGGAGCTACATGAACACCCCTGCCACCGGTACCCTCCTTATAGTCCGGGTGATTTCCGAGATAACCGCGGGCATACAGACCTTCAGCCACCTCTTTTACCACCCGGCCGCTGTTGGAACCGGCCGAAAAATGGTTCTGTGTGGGATAGGCTATCAGTACCATACATGTGTAACGGGGCTCCTCTATAGGAAACATTCCGCAGAAAGCGTAACGGTATTGTGGCACATACTTGCCGTCAATGATACGGCGGGCGGTTCCGGTCTTCCCCCCGATACGCACCTTGTCACTGCGAAGACTCTTGGCCGTACCTTTGTCGCCCCAGACCACCTCTTTGAGCATGTCGCGCAATATGGCGGCATTTGATTCGGAACAAATGCGCGGGCGTATGTATGTGACATCAAGAGTGGAATCCACGCCGTCACCCTCAATCCGCTTTACCAGACGCGGCCGCACGTAAGCTCCTCCATTGGCGATGGCATTGTATAACGATGCGGTGTAAAGGGGTGATATCTCGGTAGTGTATCCGTAGGACTGACTCGCAAGTGAACGCTTGCCCTGCGAATTATCGGGCAGACTGTCGAAACGAGGCTTGCGCTCGCCGGCTATGCCCACATTCATAGGCTCGAGAAAACCAAGTGACTTGACTCTCGAATAAAACGTGCCGGGATTGTCCTCAAACCTGCGGAGTATTATCTTGGCCATGGCTATGTTAGATGAATACTCCAGAACCCTCCTTACCGGCACAGCGGCCTCTTTTATATGATCCTGTATCTTGCCCCCGCGATACTTCCAATATCCGTTATCTATCGGTATGGCCTCATTAAGATTTCGCACTATCCCGTCCTCAAGAGCTATGAGCATCGACAATGTCTTTACCACCGAGCCGGGTTCGAAACCCATCACGGCTCGGTTCATGCTCTCGATATAACCTCCACCCGGGCGGGTACTGATCTCCAGGTTGGATATAGCCTTTATATCACCGGTATTTACCTCCATGAGCACTGCGGAGCCCCACTCCGCCGCACAAGCATTGAGTTCGCGCTCGAGAGTGCTCTCCAAAAGATCCTGCATGCCCACATCAATGGTGGTGTGTACATTATAGCCGTTGCGGGCGGGAACATCGGTCCAGTTGGCCACACTCTTGGTCAGAATCATAGGCTTGGTAATTCCGGGCTTGCCCACGAGCAGCGAATCCAAAGCCAGCTCCAGGCCGTAATAGCCGTGGAGTATGCGGCTGTTGCATGATGTGAGAGTACCAATGCTGCGTTTGGCCATATCGCCGTAAGGACGCGCGCGCTCAAGCACTTTGTCGGAATAGAGTCCGGTGTATTTTTTCTTCTCGCAGAAAAACGGAAAACTCTTTATCAACTCCACTTCGTCTTGAGTGACCTTGTTGATTACCGGAAAATAAGTAATGCGTTTGTCTTCAGGCAGATTAAGTTGCGACCCCAGACGTTCGCGCCACTGCGCCGCGCTGCGCCGCGGGAAATATTTGGCCATACTGTCCGACAATGCGGGCAAAGATTTCCTGAAAAGTTCCTCCTTGAAAAGTGGAACCGTAAAGTCCATTCGCACCACATAACTGTAAACATTGGTGGCCAACACGCTTCCGTCACAGGCAAGTATATCGCCGCGCACAGGCACTATCGTATCGATATTGCTGTAAGCCTTCATGGCCTTCTCATTCCAGTGATGAGCCGATATCACGGTATTGTCAAGCAACTTATAGACAATACGCATCGACAGGAGCAATATGGCAAACACAATTACTCCGTAACGGAAAAATATATTTCTGCGGTTTTCCTGTTTCATTGTTCTATCACAAGTTTATAAGGAGGTCTTTCCTGCAATTCAAGATGCAGACGCATGGAGTCGATCTGCTGCTTTACGGCCGACTCCCTGATCTTGCCCATATACTCACTACGCACCCTCACGAATTCCTTATGGGTCTCATCGACTTTGCGTTCAAGCCTCTGCGACTCCTCCATTTTGGTCATGCAGGTATATTTGCCGGAAATAAACGTAAGAAAGCAGAACAGCACCACAAGCATAGCCACCCAGTTACGTGCGAAAAAGTCACTCGTAACAACCTGTCCATAAAGAAGTTTACGGATTATCGACGTCGATTTCTCTTCATGGCTTCCGCCTCCTGCTTTTTTCCGTGCCATAGACTATCACAGTTTTTCCGCTACGCGGAGTTTTGCACTTCGAGCTCGTGGATTCCTTTCCACCTCGTCATCATCGGGCACAACGGGCTTGGAGCCGATCATCTTCCACGGCGACCGCACCACTCCGAAAAAGTCTTTTTCCACCTCTCCCGAAATATTTCCGCTACGCATGAAATTCTTTACTATGCGGTCCTCAAGCGAATGATAGGTGATCACAGCCAGACGACCGCCGGGACGGAGCACCCTCAAAGCCTGCTCGAGAAACTGCTCAAGTGCACGCATCTCCCCGTTAACCTCTATACGCAATGCCTGAAACACCATTGCCATCTCCTTTTTTTCACGTTTGGGAGAAATAAACTTCGAAGCCAGTTCCGTGAGTCTGTTCACGGTATCTACCGGACGACCGGCCTCTCGCTCCCGGACTATGGCCGCAGCCAATCTGCGACCCTGCTTAAGCTCGCCATACAGCATAAACACCGATGCAAGGCTCTCTTCACTGTAATTTGCCAACACCCATGCCGCGCTATGCTCGGCACGGCGGTTCATGCGCATATCCAGAACCGAATCGAACCTAAAAGAGAATCCTCGTCCGCTATCATCAAAATGATGAAACGACACACCGAGATCGGCCAACACACCATCGACCTCTTCCACGCCGTAGTAGCGCATGAAATTATACAAAAACCGGAAATTACCGTAAACCATGGTAAATCTCGGGTCGGTCATGGCGCGCGCAACCGCCTCGTCGTCCTGGTCAAACGAATACAGATGCCCTCGGCCGTCAAGCCTATCGACTATGGCCGCCGAATGGCCGCCTCCGCCGTAAGTAGCATCGATATACACCCCATCGGGACGTATGCGTAACGCCTCCATCGACTGTGGAAGCAACGCTGGTATGTGGTATTCCTGTCCGGCCATATAGGATACAATAAAGGGAAAATAATAACGATGTAAAGTTACTATTTTTTACGGTAGGTTTACAAATCAAAACAAGCGATTTTACACAATTATCCCCACAAAGTTATTTACAACCGCCCAAGACTCTATAATCCACCATGATACCACGCACCAAAATCATGCAAAAACACATTTGCGATTGTAAACGGCGGGAAGAACGCATAAACGTTCTCCCCGCCTAAATAACTCTATTCAAACCCGCAAGCTATCCGCTTGCACAAGCATCATTTCTTGTCGGGCAGAATATCCACAAGCTCCATGTCAAACACGAGCGTACGGTTAGGGCCTATCGAAGGAGGCGCCTGCAGCCCATAAGCCTGGTCACCCGGAATTATGGCATGAATCTTGCCACCCTTGCCTATGAGCATCATGGCATCACGGAATCCGGGGATAACTTCTTCAAGAGAAAATTCCACAGGCTGCCCTTCGGAGGAATCAAACACCTCGCCATCTGTAAACGATCCCGAGTAAATGACTTTGACCACAGACTGCGCCTTGGGAGCCGAACCGCTTCCGGCAGCCACAATCTTATACGCCACTCCTGTGTCGGTAAGTTTGTATGATTCATCGGACAGACGCTGTCGGGCCATATAATCCTTGCCGGCTTTCAGATTATCCTCGGCCACACGCTGCATATCGCTCTGCGCCTTGGCCTGCTGCTCCTGCTGATAAGCTATTATCTTCTGGTTCACTTCTTTCATAAGACCAAACAGCACATCGTCGGCAGCCTCCAATTCGGCCATGCGGGTGGAATCCATATCCAGACCGGCCGAAAAACCAGAAAGCATCTTGTCGTAATCCACAGCCACACCGACATTTTTTATAATCTGGTTCTGTGTCCACAGGCTCACACCGTGATTTATGCCGTACATCTGCGCCACATGGGCGGCATCGACCTGCAAGGCCGCACGAAATCCCTCCATGAAGGCTTTTTTGTCAATTTTAGAAGTAAAATCCTCCGGCATCTGAGCAAGAGACATGCCCACATAATTACCGTGCACATTGCCCATATAGTATGACAGCGAATCAGTGTAGCCGTCCAATGTCACTACTTCTTCCGCAGCACTGCCGCTTCCCTCGGTGGAACATGCAGTGAGCGCGGCCACCGCCGATATCATATAAAATATCTTTTTCATAATCATATAAGGTATTAACCGGTAATTATTCCTGTTCTTTCGAAGCCTGCGACTGCTTCTTCACTTCAACCATCTTGTTTCTCGCTATGGTCACAAGAGAATCAAGAATAGCCTCATCGGCTTCCGCCTGCTCATTCTCCGCGTCCGTTGCCATCAGCCTGCGCTCCATGGCATCAAGAAGCATCTGACGGTTCACCGACACTCCGTTGGCCTCAAACTCCAGTATGACCTGAAGCAGACGCAACCCCTCGTTTATACCGTCGGTGTAACCCACCTTGGAAGTATCACATTTGAGCACTGCGGTCACCCCGGCAAGATAGTCGGAGAAACGGAAATCGTCCTTTATGGCTTCGGGAATGGCGGAAGTGTTCAGCGCCACGGCGGCGCCTTCGTTAAAGCCCATGTAATAGCTCAGCGAATCGGTCGCGCTTTTCAGATCGGCCGGAGTGAGCTTTGTTATATTTGCAGCCTCATGAGCGGCTGTATCCATATCCATCTGGCTGTGCGATCCGCCGCAGGAATAAAGCATTCCGGCTGCGGCCACGGCCATGATGAGACAAACATTTTTTTTCATTTTATTTCCTTTTGTTCTTTTTTACAAACAGAGTTATGTCAACATCACCGCATCGATCAATGCCTGAACATTTTCACCAAACACTCCATGCCCTCTGTGGCCTTGGCTTTTATCACCGTAATACGGTCGGGCACGGGAGCCGGATTGGGATCGATATAATACACCGGCACACCGCGACGGGCATAATTTATCAGCCCGGCAGCAGGATACACCACCATCGATGTCCCTATGACCACCACCACATCGGCTTCCTCCACTATAGCCGCGGCACGCTCTATCTCAGGCACCGGCTCCTGGAAAAACACTATGTGGGGACGCACAGGATCACCGTAGCGGTCACGTGATTCGGGTGACGTGTCGAGATTATCGGCATCAAGGTCATACACTCGCCCGGGGTGCCTCATGGAGCGCACTTTCATAAGCTCGCCATGCAGATGCACCACATCGGAGCTTCCTGCCCGCTCGTGCAGATTGTCCACGTTCTGGGTTATCACAGTCACACGGTACCACCTCTCAAGTTCAGCGATACTACGGTGCGCTGAATTAGGCTCCACTTCAAGCAACTCCCTGCGGCGCATGTTATAGAAGCGATGCACCAATGCCGGATTTCTGGCAAATCCGTCGGCACTCGCCACGTCCATTACGGGATAATTGTCCCACAGGCCACCGCTGTCGCGAAATGTGGAAATACCGCTTTCGGCACTGACACCGGCTCCGGTAAGCACCACCAATCTCGGTTTTTCGGTCATATCGGTATGTGATTTATATTAAAAAACAACATATTGGCACGATAACCCGATATTTCATAAGATCATCGCACCAATATATATTATCTATTTTAACGTATTTCCTTTATTTAGCGGGAATCACCTCCACTACTTCCACATCAAACACAAGAGTAGAGTTGGGACCGATGGCAGGAGGCGCCTGCAGACCGTAGGCAAGATTGCCTGGAATATAAAGGGTGTATTTCGAACCCTTGTTCATCATTTTCAAGCCTTCCTTGAATCCGGGAACCACACCGTTGACGCTGAATTCGCGGGATTCGCCTTTTGACGAATCGAATTCAGTACCGTCAATCAACTTACCGGTATAGATCACCTTCACGCGGTCCTTGTCAGTAGGCATCACACCCGTACCCTGCTTCTGCACCTTGTAAGTCAATCCGCTTTCTGTGGTTTTAACATCTTTGTCGCTTGCCTTGACATTGTCAATGTATTCCTTGCCGGCAGCGGCATTCTTCTGACCGAGCTCTTCCTGAGCCTTCATCTCGGCCATTTGGCGTTCCTGCTGGGCTTTCATGAGTATCTCATTGACACGGTTGTTGATGTTTCCGGCAATCTTACGGATCGAATCGGCATCAGCAGATGAAATACTGTCACGCATGATCATATCCTTGATCTGGGCAAACATCATTTCGGTATTGGTGGGAATACCGGCCTGATTGAGCATGGAGATATTGCGCATTACATTCATACCCATTTGCAAGCCGTCCATATAGCCCTGCTTGGTTGTATCGGATTCGAGCACGGCTTTCATACCGGCCAGAAATTCGTTCTTATCGAACTTGGCCTTCATATCCTCAGGCATAGACGCGATGGTGGTGTTGCAGAACACACCCATATCCTGACCGGTGTAGTAAGCTATCGAATCAGGGAAATTCTTGGGAGCGGAACCGGCTCCCGAACCGGAGCAGCTGCACAGACTGCCCATGGCCATTGCAGCTACGCCGCAAGTTAAGATAATTTTTTTCATTTTTTTATTAAAGCGATAAATATTATTGATTTTCATTATTTTCTGCAGGTACGGCAATGTCCTCCGCATGGCGCAAGTCCACAAGCTCCACCTCAAATATGGTAGCAGCACCGGCAGGTATCACCCCCGGCACTCCGGCTGAACCGTAACCGATTTCCGACGGGATATAAAGGCGGTAGCGGCCGCCCTTTTTCATCATCTGAAGCCCTTCGGAGAATCCCGGTATCATGCCCGATACGGCACCCACCATAGGCTCGCCGGGTCTGGAAGCATTGAACACCTCTCCATTTATAAAACTGCCTGTATAGTTCACCTTGATCAGGTCGTCGGGACCGGGCTTTTCACCCTCTCCCTCTGTGATTATCTCAAAAAGCAATCCGGAAGGAGTCTTAACCACACCCTCTCGCTTCGAAACCTCTTCGAGATAAGCGGCCGAGCCCTCCACTATATGAGCCTCATTCATAGCATCGGCTACCAGACGGTTCATATAGGCATCGGCAGTAGCTGTGGTAAATCCGGTATTTTTACCATCGGTGGCTCGCTGAAGTTTGTAGGCAAATTTCTCCAAGTCAACCTTGAAACGACCCATCTGCTCTATCTGACGGATACGTGCGGCTATAGTCACTCCTTCGGAAAGACCTTGAAAGTAGGCATCATTATCCCCGGCCATCTTAATTGCCTCCTGCACGCCACGCATGTATTCGGCACTCACGGCATCACCGTCCTTCACGGCTTTCCGGTTCATATACTCACCCCACACTGTAGCGAGCGCGCTCGCCACAGAATCAGTCTCCTGACGCGAGAGTGTACGGCCATAGGCCATGCCGCCCATCATAACGGCCGCAACAACAAACAATACGGACCGACGCATCATTTGCTTATTACCTTTATGAGTTCCACATCAAATATAAGAGTGGCGTTCGGACCAATCACACCACCGGCTCCATTGGGACCGTAGGCAAGATTCGACGGTATGAACAGACGCCATTTGGCTCCCTCTTTCATCATCTGCAAAGCTTCGACCCAACCGGGTATCACCTGTGTCACACCGAATGTGGCCGGCTCACCGCGTTCCACCGAACTGTCAAAGACAGTGCCGTCGATCAGTCGTCCGGTATAGTGCACCGTTACCTGATCACCGGCCGAGGGAGTAGCGCCGCTACCCTCTTCAAGCACCTCATACTGAAGTCCTGAAGCTGTAGTATTCACTTCGGCACGCGCACCGTTGTCCTTAAGGAAAGATTCACCGGCTTCAGCATTGACCTTGCCCATCGCAGCGGATTCGGCCTGCTGACGCTCCTCCATACCCTGGAAGAACTTGCGTATCTCCTCTTTTGCCTCGTCATATGTCATCTTGGGTTTGGCTCCGGAGAACACTGCGGCAACACCGTCGGCAAAATCTTGAACATCAATAGACTCAATACCGCTACTGCGGAAATTATTACCCATGCTCAGGCCTAAGGCATAGCTTATCTTGCTAAATTCTTTTGTTTCCATAATATATGAAAATTATGTGTTGTAATATATAGTTTAATCCTTTGTTCTCAAACGCATAATTGGTGCAAAGTTAGGCTAAATATCATGCTTCATACACTTTTTTTAATAAAAAAACATTAAAACCGACATCAGCACCGCGACAATGCCCCATGCTCTTAGAGATAAACAAAATGACACAACAAGAGTTGCAAAACACAACGCGCCACGTTGTAACAACAAATGTTTTTATTAGTAATATATTTGTAACACAACATCAAATGTTAGTATATTGGTGTAAATCAACATGCTATATATTGTTGTAACAGCTTCGTAATTATTTTAACGTTTTTTAGTTTGAGAATTATTTTGATAAGTGAAAAGTGCGTAAATTTGCAATGTCGGACAGAGGAAATCCCGTCCGACAGACGAGAATGGACATATAATACAGACTGACGCATCACACCCAAAAGAAACAAGCTATTATGGAAACGACAAACGTACAAAACCGCCTTATGAGCCTCCAGAGCAATCTGCTCAATTTCGCCTACATGCTCACATCGAACCGCGACGATGCCTACGACCTTCTTCAGGACACCACCCTCAAGGTTCTCGACAACCAGGACAAGTATGTTGAGAACACCAATTTCAAGGGTTGGGTGTTCACCATAATGCGCAATATCTTTATCAACAACTATCGCCGTGCCTCCCGTTCGGCCACCATCATAGACCAGACCGAGGACTATTACCATCTGAACCTGTCGCAGGACTCCGGGTTCGAGACACCGGAGGGTTCCTACGGAGCATCGGAGATCACCGCGGCCATCGATGAGTTTCCCGAGAAGTACCGCGTGCCCTTCTCCATGCACGTTGCCGGCTACAAGTACAATGAGATCGCCGACGAGATGGGACTACCCCTGGGCACCGTCAAGAGCCGTATATTCTTTGCCCGTCAGGAGCTGCAGAAGCGCTTCAGCGATTACCGCTGACGTCACCTCCCTCATATTACGTGGCCGGCACTTCCGGCTCCTGTCTGTCAAATTCAAGTATATGCACTCCACGATAATAGCTTACAACCTACCTGCAGAAAGAATGATATCTCTTTCCCACGATAAACGGCTTCGCTCTTTCTCTTAATTACTATACCGGAACACACTATATAAATAAGATAATAGGGATAAAAACACGCACATTAATAGACGATGGCAGCTCCCCAAGGGGAGCTGCCATCAAAAAAAGGTTGGGTTGACCCAGAAATCACACAGTGAGTATCTCTTTCTCTTTAGCGAGAAACAGGTCATCAATTTTTTTAAGATACTTGTCGTGCAACTTTTGTGCGGTAGCCTCGGCATCTTTCTCTACATCTTCGGGCATACCCTGCTTAATGGCTTTCTTAAGTCCGTCAATAGCATCGCGGCGTGCGTTTCTCACCGATACCTTGGCATTTTCCGCCTCGGCTTTCGATTGCTTGACCAATGCCTTACGGCGCTCCTCGGTAAGCGGGGGAATTGAAAGGCGTATCACTTCTCCGTTGTTTTCCGGAGTGATACCTAGTTCAGAATTGATAATAGCTTTCTCTATCTCCTTGAACATGCCCTTTTCCCAGGGTGTGATGGCTATGGTGCGGGCATCGGGCACCGACACATTGGCCACATTGCTGATGGGCACGGCACTGCCGTAATATTCCACTTTTATGCCGTCGATAAGTTTAGGATTGGCTTTGCCGGCACGGATATGTGTGAGCGATTCGTCAAGATAGGCCACGGCCATCTCCATCTTTTCTTCAGCCGGATTGAGATAATCTTTTACGTCCATGATATTTATATTCTGTTTTTTATTGATTGATTAATAAACTGTGGTTCCTATAGGCTCGCCGGCTATCACTTTGGCAAGATTGCCGGGGGTATCCATGTCAAACACCACTATAGGAAGCCTGTTTTCCTTGCAGAGAGCTGTAGCCGTGAGGTCCATCACCTTCAGCCCTCGCGCCAACACTTCATCATAGGTTATTTCAGAAAATTTAGTTGCCGTGGGGTCTTTCTCGGGATCGGCCGTATATACACCGTCAATACGCGTGCCTTTGAGCATGACATCGGCACATATCTCTATGCCGCGGAGGGCACTGCCGGTGTCGGTAGTGAAAAACGGATTACCGGTACCACCCGCCATAATGGCCACACAACCGGCCTCGAGCGTCTCTATAACCCGGCGGTTACTGTAATGCTCCCCGATGGGAAACATATTTATAGCCGTATATACCTTTGCCGGCTGACCTATAGATTCAAGAGCCGAGCACAGAGCAAGAGAGTTGATAGTGGTGGCCAGCATGCCCATCTGATCGCCTTTCACTCGGTCAAACCCTTTGGCTGCACCTTGAAGACCGCGGAATATGTTGCCACCGCCTATCACGATGCCCACTTCCACTCCTTTTTGCACTATCTCGGCAATCTGACGCGCATAATCGCCGAGCCGGTCACGGTCTATGCCATAGCCCTGACTCCCCATGAGCGACTCACCGCTCAGTTTCAAAAGCACTCTTTTGTATTTAGATTCCATATTATCGCATTTTTTGATGTTTACAAATTTATATCAAAACGGCGAAATCCGCAATACCGTCAACAATGTTCAGTTTCCGGCGTTAATCACAGGCTGTGCGGGTTCGTCGGCACACAGCACCACAAGCAGATTGCTCACCATCATGGCTTTCTTATCCTCGTCGAGAGTCACCACCCCGTCGGCTTCTATGCGCTTAAGCGCCATATCCACCATGCTCACAGCTCCTTCCACTATCTTTTCACGGGCCGATATTATTGCGGCCGCCTGTTGGCGGCGCAGCATCACGGCAGCGATCTCCGGTGCATATGCCAGATAATTGATACGGGCTTCCACCACTTCTATCCCGGCCATTGACAGACGGTCGTTGATCTTGCGCTCGAGCAGATCATTGATCTCTGCGCCGCCACCGCGCAGTGTGAGTTCATCATCATGTGTATCGTTCTGGTCATAGGCAAAATGTCCTGTCACCTCACGCAGCGCGGCATCGCTCTGAATGCTCACGAACGAACCTGCACCCACAGAGGCATCAAGATCAAACACCGTGCGGTAAGTGTCATTGATTTTCCACACCAAAACCATGCCTATAAGCACAGGATTGCCTATCTTGTCATTGACCTTTATAGGCTCTATGTCGAGATTACGGATACGCAGTGACAGTTTGCGGCGTGTCATAAGCGGATTGACCCAATAGAAACCCACCTGCCGGCATGTTCCTTTGTATTTCCCGAAAAATATCATCACGCTTGCCTCATTGGGCTCCTGCGTGAAATAACCTTTTGAGCAGAAAAGAAAAGCGATCACTCCGACCACTATACATGCCACGGCAATAGACTCGTTGGATTCCAAAAGACTCCCGGCTCCCCATATCGTAAGCGCCGGAATCAACACAAATCCCACAGCAAGCATAGTGAAACCGTTGATCACCGCACCTTTGTATTCATATTCCTTATTTTCCATAGTTGAAAATATTTTATTTTCTCAAAGATAACGATTATTATTCTATCCGCAACAAAAAAGAGCGATGTGTCTGACAGACACATCGCTCCAATACGTTTTTATTACATAAAGGATCATTCGCGGTTGCCGAAGAAACGGAGCAGGAAGAGGAAGAGGTTAAGAAAATCGAGGTAGAGATTGAGCGCTCCGATAGTGGCGAGACGTCCTGCCGATTCGGCGGGAGCCATTGCGGCCATATTCCTTATCTGCTGGGTATCCCATGCGGTAAGCCCCACGAAGATCAGAACACCGGCACCCGATATAATCCAGCCCATAGTGTCACTGTGCAGAAATATATTTACCAATGAACATATTATCAATCCGATAAGAGCCATAAACAGTATCGAACCCCATTTGGCAAGATTCTGGGTGGTAAAGAGACCATAGACACTCATGGCACCAAACACACCGGCCGTGATAAAGAATGTCTTATAGATCGAAGTCTGCGTATATATCTCGAATATCGGAAACAGCGTCAGTCCGTTGACAGCCGAAAAGAGCAGAAACAGGAGTGTGGCCACTGTTGACGAGAGTTTGTTGATGGCTCCGGATATGCCGAAAAGCAGACCGAATTCCACAATCACCAAACCGATCATGGCCCATGAGTTCATATAGAAGAACGCTTTAACACCGGGTAGTTCACTGCAACCGAATGCCACAAACGCAGTGACGAGCAAGCCTATGAACATCTTTACATATACACGCTTCATTATGGCGCCTACACGCGCGTCAAGCGAATAGGCATCGCCGGAGTAGTACTGCTGATAGTTGTCTGTATTCATATTATCGATTCTTTATTGAAGTTTTGAGGTTCTGTATAATATATTATATAACGTTATAACGTCCTGTTTATTACATACGTTCAGGGACGCTGATGCCGAGAAGCGACATTGCCGATTTCACCACCGATGCCGCACACTCCGACAGAGCCAGACGCAACGAGCGCACCGCCTCGTCCTCTTCCTTGAGTATTGAGCAGTCGTGGTAAAACTGGTTGTACTCTTTCACCAAGTCATAGGCATAGTTGGCTATCAGAGCAGGACTGTAGCTCCGGCCGGCTTCGGCCACCACCGAAGGATAGTCGGCCAGGCGCTGTATGAGGGCTATCTCCCTTTCCCCGGGCTTCACTGCGGTATATTCCCCTATAGTCATACCGGCCTCTGCAGCCTTGCGCAGCACCGAGCGGATACGGGCATAGGTATATTGAATGAACGGACCGGTGTTACCGTTGAAATCTATGGATTCCTTGGGATTGAACGTCATGTTCTTGCGCGGATCAACCTTAAGCAGGAAGTATTTGAGAGCACCCAGACCCACCATTTCGGTGATTCCGGCTACTTCTTCCGGCGTACAACCGTCGAGCTTGCCCAATTCGGCGCTTACATTGCGGGCCGTGGTAACCATCTCGTCCATAAGGTCGTCGGCATCAACCACAGTGCCCTCGCGGCTCTTCATCTTGCCTTCGGGAAGCTCCACCATGCCATAAGAGAAGTGCACCAGGTCTTTTCCCCACTTGAAACCGAGACGGTCAAGCAGAAGCGACAGAACCTGGAAGTGGTAGTTCTGTTCGTTACCCACCACATATATCATCTTATCGATGGGGAAATCGGAATAACGCATCTTGGCCGTGCCTATGTCCTGAGTCATATATACAGATGTACCGTCGCTGCGCAGCAACAACTTATGATCAAGACCGTCGGCTGTCAGGTCGGCCCATACAGAGCCGTCCTCCTTGCGGTACATGTAGCCTTTTTCAAGACCTTCGAGCACCTTTTCCTTTCCCTCAAGATAGGTCTCGCTCTCATAATATATCTTGTCGAAGTCCACACCCATGCGCTTGTAAGTCTCGTCAAACCCGGCATAAACCCAATCATTCATCATCTGCCAAAGAGAGCGCACTTCCGGGTCCTTGTTCTCCCAGGCCCGCAGCATGGCGCGGGCTTCCTGCATAAGCGGCGACTTTGCGGCAGCCTCCTCTTCAGTGACGCCGGCAGCCATGAGTTCGGCCAGTTCGGCTTTGTAATGCTTGTCGAAAAGCACATAGAAATCACCGATCAGATGGTCGCCTTTCACACCACGGCTTTCGGGTGTGGCACCTTCGCCCCACTTTTTCCATGCAAGCATCGACTTACAGATGTGGATACCGCGGTCATTGACTATATTGGTCTTTATCACGCGGTTGCCGCAAGCCTTTAGTATCTCCGAAAGGCTGTAGCCGAGCAGATTGTTGCGCACATGACCCAGATGAAGAGGCTTGTTGGTGTTGGGCGACGAATATTCCACCATCACAAGCGGCGCATCAGCACCGGCTTCGGTGATACCGTAGTGCGGAGTGTTACATATATGATTGAGCACCGACGCCCAGAACGACGGCTCGATCACTATGTTAAGAAATCCTTTTATCACATTGTAGCGGTCCACGGCAGG
Source organism: uncultured Muribaculaceae bacterium (assembly GCA_910578805.1). GTDB lineage: Bacteria > Bacteroidota > Bacteroidia > Bacteroidales > Muribaculaceae > Paramuribaculum. Next base: position 40,543 of record CAJTRS010000005.1, read on the forward strand.
TTCGTTGTCCACTAACCAGTCTCCAATCTCCTTACCTACCGCTTCGGGCGATTTGCGGGCCGCTTTTACCCAAGGGAAAACCACGACGGTAAGATTGCCTTCAAACTCCTTTTTTGTGGTCTGGGGCTGAATGGTGGCGGGATCGGTGTCCGCGCCGTAAAGTTCTTTGACAGCACGGGCCACGGCCTGCGCTATTATATTGTCTATAGACATATCCAAATTGATGTTATGGTAAATAATTGCTGCAAAGTTACATAATTTCCACGAAATAACCGATTATCGGCCCACAAGCGTAGCAAACAGGTCAACATAATTTTGTGCTACACTTGCAAAAGAGAACCTTCGGCGCACCTCCTCATGCAGCGCATCAGGCTTAAGTTCGCTTGTGAGCGCCCATTTTATCCCTTCGGCGAGATCCACATAGTTCTTGTATTCGGCTATATATCCGGTGGTTTTGTGCGTAAATATGTCTCTCTGTCCACCGCGTCCGAATGACACAGGCACACACCCTGCGGCCATGCCCTCTATGACAGTGCCCGGCAGTGTCTCATACAATGACGCCGACAGTACCACCTTGGAGGACGCATAGAGTTGACGCAACAGATTCGGGTCATGAATACGGCCGAGATGCCTGTAGGGAAACCTGAGGGAATCAAGACAAGTGCGGTCACGCAACTCACCGAATAACAGCGCCTGAGAATCACGCGCAAGCTCAGGTTCGTTATCAAAAAGATGGTTGAGGGCATTGATGGCGTAGCCAAGCCCCTTGATAGGATCGTCAAGTCGCGCGGCACCCATTATTATCACGTTTTTCTTTAGAGCCAGATTACCCAGATCGGCCGTGGTATCGATGGTAAACGAATCGATAGGGAAAGCATTGGGTATCACTCTCACCTCACGGCCCCTCAGAAGAGAGCTCTCGCGGCACCGCTCTGCCAACCAGTTGCTCACGGCCACAAAAGTCACAGGCACCTCATCGTAAAGATGCTGTTTTTTCTTCCAGACCTTATGAGAAAGATCATTGGCTTTACGCCCGGACAGGAACTGGCAGTTACCGCACTCCGTCTTGTATCCGCGGCATTCGTAGGCATGATGGCATATTCCGGTCAGAGGCCACATATCATGCATGGTCCAGACTATGGGTTTTCCCATAGCGGCAATCTTGCGGATTCCCGACAATGACACAAAGCCCTGATTGATCCAGTTGAGCACCACCACATCGGCCTCTTTTATCCAAGGGTGGCGATGTATATTCAGTCCTGTGGAAGCTGTGGATACCTTAAACAGGTTCCGGCGTGAAAAACCGTTGGCCAAGGCTATGCGCAGGCGCTCACCCAAAAAAGTCATGCCACGGTCAGCACGCTTGCCGTAACTGTCCACCAATTCATCTTCGGTACTTTTGTTAAACACCACCATTCGCGCATCGACACCACAGCTGCGAAGAGCATACATGAGCCTGTAAGTCACTATGGCTGCACCGCCGAATGCATCGCTATGACATAAAAGCACCACTTTCATGGGTGCTGAAACACCGGCGGCGGTAATCATATCGTCACCCATATATATCTCTATTTATTCATCAAATTTTATGTGGTTCACATCTACAAGATTGATGCGGTTCATCTTAAGCCTGGCTTCCAGATACTCTCTGAAACGTTTGCGCTCTGACTGTGACATTGGCGACATGAACTGCACCATAGCCACATTGAGAGTATCGAGCGCTTGAGTCTCTACATTGGCAAATACGCAGCTGCTTACAGCCACCTCCCCTATCTGGGGGAAAAGCACATGCACTTCAGGGGCTATCTCGGCACCGGCTCCATTGGAATGATCCACACGCGCCACCATGCGCCTCAACGAATCGATCTGCTGTTGCTGCTGCATTATAGTGGTCTGCGCCAGTTCATACACATCACGTATGTTTTCCGACCGTATGTTATCGGCGTTGGCTATTGTACCGCCCTGCACAAACTGCAGATGTGTCCCCTCGAGCCCGTAGAATTTCAACCGCGGCGCCAAAGCAAGTTCGAGGGAATCAATGTCAACAGGGTGTCCTATCAGTGTCACGGTGATTATGTTGACTCCATTTTTGACCGATGTCTTCTCCGACAACACCTGTGTGTCAGGCAGCACACACTCTCGAGTCACAAACTCGGAGGCTTTCATGTTGAATTTGGTCTGACGCAGCATGTTATAAGTAAGCCATATGCTCGGCAACATGGTAAGCACGGCCAGCACATACACCACGCGGCGCACCTTGCGGGCGCGCTGATTATCGACCACGCTCTCCCCTTTGTAGCCCAAGAGTTTCACACCGATAAATGTGGCGAAAGCTATATATATGGAATTGATCAGGAACAGATAACCGGCACCGAAAAAGTAGCTCAGCTGCCATGTGGCCAGACCATAACCCGCCGTGCATAAAGGTGGCATAAGGGCTGTGGCGATGGCCACACCGGGAATCACATTGCCCTTGCTGCGGCTCCCGATGGCCAGTATGCCGGCACCGCCGCCCACAAAACCTATCAGCACATCGTAGATGGTCGGCGACGTGCGGGCAAGAAGCTCGCTATGTCCCTCGCTCACCGGTGATATCAGAAAATATATGGTGGAGGCCACTATGGAAAATCCTGCGGCTATGGCCAGATTGCGCAACGCCCGCTTGATAAGATTGAAATCATGGATACCCACTCCCAGACCTATGCCTATGATCGGCCCCATGAGAGGAGAGATGAGCATGGCGCCGATTATTACGGCCGTGGAATTGGTGTTAAGACCGAGAGATGCTATAAGTATAGCCAGCACAAGTATAAGAATATTTGTGCCGCGGAATGACACATCTTCCCTTATCGAGGCCTCGGCCTCTTCCTGAGGCACAAGTTGAGAAGAAAGCGTGAAGTAATTTATCATGAATTTCTTCAGGCGGTCGGTAAAATTAGCTGTCATAGCTGAAACTGAATTTATCTATTTTCTCTTGACTAAAATGCCAAACACACTTCTAATGTTCACTTTTTCTATTTTCATGGCCATAAATACGAAAAGAGCCAGCATTACGGTGCGCACGCATACCTCCACAGGCATGTTGTCAACAGCCGCATGCAGAGCCACAGACGCTCCGTAGAGAGCCATGGCAGTAAAGAAATATATGGCCATACGCCCCACGTCGTAACCGATGGGATACTTCTTAAGTCCCACGAAATATGACGAAAGCATCATCACACCATAGCATGCAAATGCAGCCCAGGCACAACCCATGTAGCCCATGCGCGGCACGAGCAGCAGATTGAGCGCCACCGTCACGGCAAGACCGATAAGCGAAAACCACATGCCCCAGTGGGTGTGGTCGGTAAGTTTGTACCACAGCGACAGATTGAAAAACACTCCGAAGAAAAATTCGGCAAGCATTATCACTGGCACCACCTTAAGTCCGCTGAAATAGCGTGGCGAGATGAAGTAACGCAGAAAATCCAGATAAAACATCACCCCGAGGAATATCACCATGGCAAATATCACGAACCACTTCATGGCATCGCGATAACCCTGCAGACGGTTTTCACCCCTCTCCTTGCTCTGGGCGAATATAAACGGCTCATATGCGAACCTGAATGCCTGGATAAACATCACCATCACTATGGCTATCTTGTAGTTGGCTCCATAGATACCAACCTCGGTCATGGCCGAAGCCTTGTCGCTGACAAGTTCGGGCAGAAGCATCTTGTCGATGGTCTGGTTCATGATACCTGCCACTCCAAGCACGAGAAGCGGCAGTGAATACAGCATCATCTCGCACCACAGTCGCCGGTTGAACCGCCATCGAAACCCGTGCATTTCGGGATAAAGCACTATCAGATTGAAAAGCGAGCTTATAAAATTGGCCAGAAATATGTAACCGATACCATAGCCTGGGTCATAGAACCACCCTATGCTTTCGGGTATGGTACGCCAAAGCCACGGACACACTATTATGAAAAACAGATTGAGTCCGATGTTTAGACCGATGTTGATAAGCCGCAGTGTGGCGAAACGCTTGGCCTGATGACGGAAGCGCAGCAACGAAAATGGTATGGAGGTGAAAGCGTCCAATGCCACGGCCGAACCCATAAGGGCTATGTAAGAGGTGTGGTGCTGACATTTCAACGCACTGCTGAGCGGATCGAGCAACAACAGCACTGCCGCAAGAAACACCGTCGAACTCACGCCCAATGAAATAAGAGCCGTTGAATACACCTCCATGGGGTCTTTGTAACGGTCGTGGTTGGCAAATCGGAAGAATCCTGTCTCCATGCCGTAGATAAGCACCACAAGCACAAGCGCCACGTAGGAATAAATGTATGTTACCACTCCGTATTCGGCGGCAGCGAACGTTATGGTATAAAGAGGCACGAGACACCAGTTGAGAAAGCGTCCCAGTATGCTGCTAAGCCCGTAGATGGCCGTATCCTTGGCCAGACTTTTTACTCCACTCATGCTCTTGGCGGATATAACTGTTAAAACAACGACAGTGTGTCGGAAAGAGGCTTATGCCCCAGATGGAGATAGGCAAGTTCGGTAACCTCGCGTCCCCGCGGCGTACGTTTTATAAACCCTTCCTTTATAAGATATGGCTCATAGACCTCCTCGATTGTACCCGGGTCCTCGCCGAGAGCCGTGGCAATGGTACCCAGCCCCACAGGTCCCCCCTTGAATTTGGTTATTATCGTTGTAAGTATCTTATTGTCTATCTCGTCGAGACCGTAACGGTCTATGTTGAGAGCCTCGAGAGCATACCGCGCTATTTCCGGCTCTATCACACCGGTGCCCTTGACCTGTGCGAAGTCGCGCACACGGCGCAGCAGGGCATTGGCAATACGCGGTGTGCCGCGGCTGCGCATGGATATCTCATGAGCCGCCGCCCCCGTACATTTCACGCCGAGCAATCCGGCCGAACGCAGGATAATGCGTTCAAGCACCTCATGGTCATAATACTCCAGATGACAGTTGATACCGAAACGCGCCCTCAGCGGCGATGTCAGCAACCCGCTGCGTGTAGTGGCCCCGATAAGAGTGAACGGCGACAACGACAGCTGCACCGACCTCGCTCCGGGACCTTTGTCGATCATGATGTCGATTCGGTAATCCTCCATGGCCGAATACAGATACTCCTCCACCACCGGACTGAGACGGTGAATCTCATCGATAAAAAGCACATCATTCTCCTCAAGCGATGTGAGAATACCGGCCAGATCACCGGGCTTGTCGAGCACCGGACCCGATGTGACCTTGAATCCCACGCCGAGTTCATTGGCTATGATACCCGACAATGTGGTCTTGCCTAATCCTGGAGGTCCGTGGAGCAACAGGTGGTCGAGCGCCTCACCACGCATACGGGCGGCCGCCACAAACACTTTCAGATTCTCCACCACCTTGTCCTGTCCGCTGAACGAATCGAATTCCGAAGGGCGCAACGCCTTTTCCAAATCCTTCTCCCCCTGCGGCAGACCGGCACCTTCACGTGCGCTCCTTATGTCGAAACCTTCATCGGTCATACTTACACGGCACGCTCTTATTTGTTTCCGTAAAGCACCGGATTGGTATCGGGATCATTGTACATCTTCATCTGACGATATACCTTCATATACTTGCGGCCCGACTCAATGTCGGCAATAAGCTGATTGATGGCTGTCACAAGGTCCGTACGCTGCTCACGCAGCACGGCCAATTTATCGGCACACCGTGTCACGTGGGCGGGATCGGCGTCTGTTCTGGCCGTCTCCGCCTCCATGTGGTATATTTTGAGCGCGAGTATCGACAATCGGTCGAGCGCCCATGCCGGACTCTCCGTATTTATAGTGGCGTCGGGAAGCACCGGCACACCGGCATACTTTCCGCGGAAGTAGCTGTCAAGCTCCTCTACCATATCTGTACGCTCCTGATTTGAGGCATCTATGCGGCGTTTCAGCGCAAGAGCCTCCACAGGGTCGATTTCGGGGTCGCGGATTATATCTTCCAGATGCCATTGCACGGCATCTATCATATTTTTTGCAAACAGGGTGTACTCGATAGAGCCGGCTGCAAACGGATTCTCTATATGTGCATCTACATTGTCTGTATCGTGGTATCGGGCTGTTGACATTTCAAAAATGTCATAACATTTATCGGCAAAATCCATGTCGTGGTTATTTCTTGAATCAGGTTCATTGATTTGATGCGGCATCGGAAGCACCCGGACGTGGAGCCGGATTCGGCTCGGCCGGCTGGTAACGCTCTATCGCCTTTATCACATCGCGGAGACTTATACGATCGGCGGCGTCAAGTTTTTTCAATGCTCGCACATTGCTTTTCTCTGTAGGTGTACCGGTGGATTTCCACAGCATATCGATCATGGCAAGCGCACGGCTGTTTGTGGCCCGGCCTTTCACCGAGAAATAACTGTGGGCGGCTACGGCGGCTATATCACCCGATGATATGGCATCGATCAGAGCCTTGTAGCTGTCGGTTTTCAGTTCTGAGCGCTTCCACTCGGAGTTGGAGTTGAGATATGCTATATCGGCCAGCTCGTCGGCATCCGGTACACCGGAGACAGGCGGAGCGGACACCGCGGAGGCCGCACTGCCTGAGGTTTCAGGTGACTCTGCCGAAGTTTCCTCCACAGACCGGGAAGACTTCACGGAATCTTCTTTGTCGCCACCGAACAGCATTATTCCGGCAAATATAATCAGGACTGCAATCAGCACAGCCAGTGAGTAACGCACCCACTTTTTCTGCAAAAGGCTTCCCGACTGATCGTCTTCATCATAGCTGTCATCTGTATCAGGCGTGTCGAGAGCGAATTCCGGAGCCTTTCGCACCGATTTCCTATCCTCCCACATAGCCGAAGCCGCTTTCTCCATCACCGGAGCCACCGGTGTCGCAGCCGCCGTATCGGAAATATTGTCGGAAACAGATGAAACCTCAGACGCAACAGGTGATCCCCCGGCTGCTTTCATATCCACATTATATGTCTCAGGTTTGCTGCTCATAAGCCTGTAGGCACGGAAACCATGGAAATGGCCGGCACGCAGACCGCAATATTCCTTGGTGTTTTTCTCCATGGTCAGCTGAGATTCCATAACGCGGCCATCGCCGAAATCAAGCCGTATGAGCACCTCGCGTGCTTCGGGTTCCAGGACTATGTCGAGCGGCATGGCATCGGTAAGCTCCTGCGGAGTAAATTCATGCTCATAACCACCGAAATTGGTGGACTGCACGGCTATTATGGCACTGCCCTTTACAAAATCCAGATTTGTAACCTCAAATCCGTCCTTGTTGCGGTTGGCCGTACGGCCGTTGACCAATATGGTGTATGTGTCAATATTACTCCCCGAAGCTGATGTCAGCGTGTAGGGCACACGCATGCGGAATATTATTCCTGCATGCTCGGCATTGTTCACCACAAGGGCCGGACCGCTGATATGGACATAACGGTTGGTGTTTCCTACCTCGAAATCCACCGCCACAGGCTCGAATCCTTCGCGTGAGTATGTAATGGAGAGCCTGTCTGTAAGTTCCACGCGGTATGACGATGCCGTGACTCCATCGGGACATACCACCAGGAGCGACTTGTCAAGCGGTGTTGTGATTACCGGCATATTGGAATCTGGCTGCAGTGTCACAGACGCCGACACCACGAGCACAGCTTTGTATGCACCGTAGTCGGCTTGACGGGGAAATCCGAATATATTGGAGAGCTCCGACACTGAAGAGTAAGTGCGGCAGCACACTCCCGAAGCGTTTTCAGAGCGATCGGCAGTCCATTGGCTACGGCGGGGCGTTTCGGGAAATCCAGAATCGGCCGCAAGCTTCAGCATCAGCTCGTCGGTGAACGTCTCGCCGCTTTCTATGCGGTGTTTCACGGCCGAAAGCATATTGATGACCTGACGTCCGCCCATAAGCACGTCGCTGTCCATGCGCAACGTCACCAGCATTACGGCGGTGTGAGCGGATTCATCGAGCCTGAAATACGAATACGATCGTTTCGTCCCGTCGTCCCACATCAGATAACCGGCATCAAGATCACGGAAATGTGTGGATATGTCGTGAAGAGTGGGAAGCGAGATAACCGGAGCGCCGTTGAAACTGTAGTGTACAGTTCCGGCCTCGGAACTTGTGTGGCTTACCGCTATATCTATGTACGAATATTTCGAGTCCATAAACTGATATTGCAAATATAATAATCAGACAACGGGCGGCACGCGGTATGCGCACCAACCCTATTTTGTGCAAAGATAATAAATATATGATATAATGTATCGCCAATTCTATAATAAAAGAGATTGTGACGCCCGTACAGACGTCACAATCTCACATAATGATTTCTAATCAGGTATTATCAGTTGTCCCAGGACATGTTCCAAACGGCTACACGGTCCTTGTTGCCGCTGGCGGTCTGCGAATAGGCATTGTTGAGAATCTCTATCTCGAAATCACCTTTCACATTGGCGTCCATGGTGAAGGTATAGACTTTAAGTTTCTCTATGGAGTCCAAAGTCTCGGTCTTCGAAGCCTTTACCTCTCTGCCCTGCTTGATGTTGACGGTAAACGCACACTTTTTCTCGGAGAAAGCGAATCCGTAGTTAAACGACAGCCGGCTGATACCGCCCGATATGGCAGGTGATGTCAGCGAACCCTGACGGGCCACACTTCCGTCTATTACAAGCGCATAAGTGTCGGCCGATTCAAGGAAGGGGAACACCATGGAGTTGACATTGTCGCCGCCACCGGTGGCGAGAGCGCACCATTTGGCGGTCCAGCCGTCGGCACTGCGGTCGGTATAGACGTTGTTCTTGACATCTGAACCGGCAAAAATGCTGAAGTCAACGCTGTTGGCTCCTGTGACAGGAGGATCGGGAGTGACCGGCGGATTGGGTTCTTCGCCGCCACCGCTGCCTTCGCCGGCTTTCACGTCATCTACGCGATAAGTGGTGTAGTTGCTGCCGGTAGCCGCGCTGTAACGGAATCCGATATATATAGTGCCGGAGAATTGTGCAAGTGAGATGCTGCCCGATTCTACCCAGTCACCCCATGAACCGGTAGCCGCAGGTATGGTGGCGTTGAGTTTGGTGGCCTGGGCTGTGGCAGGGTCGGCCGAAGTCAAGGCAAACACTTCGAGTGTTCCGTTACCGGTATAACCTACCATGGACTTGAACGAAAGAGTCTTCGACGACATGCCATCGACATTGAGCCCCGGTGACACGAGCCACGATTCGAAACCGTTCGCTCCGGGATTCTTGCCATTTCCGAAAGCGGTTATCTCGGCGGAGTTATTGTTGTTATATGTGCGTATGAACCACTTGGCATTGCCGGAAGTCTCCACAGCACTCCAACCTGCGGGTATGGCCGTGCCACCCTCAAAAGTCTGGTCGATAGAGGTCACCGTTTCTCCTGTCGGAGGAGTGGGAGTGTCACCGCCACCGGCAATTTTGTAATTATCGGTATTCTTCACACCGGCCACTCCGAAATAGGCTATCAGCTGACCATGTACGGAAGCCACCTTCTTGAGGTTGCCGGGATTGCTCTTGAGATTGAGAGCGGCGCGGGGATTGGTTCCGGACACAAGCTGTATGGGCAGACACTTGGTGTAGTCGGTCTCATCGGGCGTGGTGGCGAGAAGTATGTTGGACTCACTCGATGCGGGAACTGTGAACAGAGCTTCGCTGAGAGCTTTGTCAGGCACATAGCCAACGATGTAGCCGCTCACCCATTTGTCGGGAGTGTTGACATTCTTACCCATGGCAAGCACCTGAGCGGGGTTGTAAGGTTTGGCCTCAGAGCCGTCGCCTTCGGGTATCTCGCCTTCAGGGGTATCACCTCCCGGTATCGTGACGTCTTCAATACGGAATTCATTGGCAGCGCCTGTGTTTCCGTTAAAGGCATTCATGCCGAGATCGGTGCCCGGTGTGGCCATAATCCATATCTGCTTCTGATAGTTGGAGGGAACATCGCGCAGGTTGCCGTATTCGCGCAGCGGAGAGCCTTGCGGCAGACGCAGCAGCATACAGTCTTCTAGCGATTTGGATTCGGCATTCTGCCCTATGACCAAAGTATTGTTGACCTCGGCATCGGCGCCCCACAGGATATCGTCAGGCGAAGAAACTGTCTGCACACCGGCTTTGAGCGAGCCGACTATGTAACCGGTGAACCAACCCGACTTGGGAGCCTGCGAGGCTATCATTTCTATACCCTCGGCCACACTGTAGGGATTGGTTTCCGTGCCCTTGGGCAGAGTGGGATTGCCGAAATTAAGAAGGTCGTCGGTGGAACGGAGCTGCAGACGGTATTTGTTGGCTTTCTCCTTGGAATCATAATATGATGTGATGATACCGACAACGTCACCCGAACCTTCGGGAAGCGGAGTGCTCCAGAAATTGGCGTAACCCGAGGTGCGCACATTGATTGATGCGTTGGAGGAGTTCAGAAGAACACGGTCGGTGCTGCTGACCTTGTGGGCAGTACAGAACGAAGCCTTTCCGCCTTCCTCGAAGTGAACATTGTTGAAACGCACGAGCTGACTCTGGTATTTGCGGAGTCCCTCGGGCGTAATGGCATCGAGATCGCCGAAATCAAGCACAAGGGTGTCTATCTTGGCGGGCTGAGGAAAGCCGTTGAGCTGCGAGTGCTCATCAAAGAACTCGCGGGGCATGAATGATGCCTGCCAGCCATAAGCGGCTGAATATTCGGGGAAACCAAGCTGCTGGAGAGTGCTGTATTTACCCATATACATGCCGGTCACATCAATAACCACTTCCTGACCAATACGATAGTCAAGATACAGGTTATAACTATAGATGGACATGGAGAGTGCGGCAGTCTCGTCCTGAATGATAAGGCTGCGGAATATATTGCCCGCGGCGTCATCACTGATCACACGTCCGGAGATCACGATATGCTCGCCGGCCTCATTAAGCTTAACTTCCTCTATGTAATTGTCTTCGTCGTTCCAATACTTGAGTTTTAGTTCGGCGATGGTTGTATTAGGCTTCAGGGTGGCCACGGGAGCAGTCATGTCGGGAGCGTCGATGTCGTCCTGACATGCGGTAAATCCCGAACACATCGCCAAGGCGGTCAGCGTCAAGCCTATATATTTCCTTATATTTCTCATCGTTATATTATATAAAATAAGGTGTGGAGATTAGTTTACTTTCTCGTAAAGTTCCGGCAGAGTGTAAGTGGGATACGTCACTATGTCGCTCGGAGCGATATTGGTGAATGTCCCCGACCGCACTATATAACAGTTGGAGTTAAGCACATTGCCAATCTTGAATCCTCCGTTGTCATAGGCCACGGTCCATACCTCTCCGCCTGCATAATCGAGCTGGAATGACGAGAGATGGCTATCGTCCATGGCAAGCTTGCGTCCGTAGGTGTCGGTAAGTGTGTAACCACCGCTGACGGCATTGAAAGTTATGGCATTGGCTTCATCGGTGGTGAGCATATCGCCGGAGATGGTCACGGGGCTCATGCTGAGACGTCCGTAAGAGGCGGTCTGCGGTACGGGGGTACCGACATTGCCGTCAATCACCATCACATACTGCTTGCCGGAGGTCACCGAAGTAACCTTGCGGAACTGCACTCCGGTCACAGGCTGCTCGGCCGAACCTTTGTCGCCCCACACATATGCCGATGTGGTCTTCAAGCCGTTAGCACCGAAGTATTTGGCGATATCTCCTTTTATGCACACCTGCTTGCCGAGATTTTCGGGGTGATCCTTGAGGTTAAGAAGATTGCGGACATCGGTGCCTGCCACCAACTGTACGGGCACGCATTTGGCTATGTCTGTCTCGCCGGCTGTCTCGGCCAGCAGAATGTTGGAAGCAAGTGCGAAGGGAGCCGTAAAGGCGGCATCGGACAATGATTTGTCATTGATGGCTCCCACTATATATCCTGTGAGCCATACCGAAGAGCCGGTAGCCGAACCGGCTATGGTTTCAGATACGGTAAAAGGCTTTTCGGCCGAACCGTCATTGTCACCGACAGGAGGTGTGACTGTACCGCTGTCATCACCCTTGTCACCCCACGTGTAAATTGATGGGGCCTTTATGCCCGGCACGCCGAAATAAGCTTCGAGATTGCCCTTGAAGCAAACCTGCTTGCCGAGGTTGCCTGGATTGGCCTGAAGATTTACGGCGTTGCGCACATCGGTGCCGCTCACGAGCTGCACGGGGATACAGTTGGAGGGATTGGTCTCGGCTGGATCAGCGGCCAACAGGACGTTGGACTGTGACGATGCGGGCACACTGAAGTGTGCTCCGGAAGCATAGGCCTGGCCTTCCACCCAGCCAACAATATAACCGGTAACCCACTGCTCTGAGCCTGAAGCGCCCGCAAGCACCGCGCCTACGGTATAGGGGTCTGCGGCAACACCGGTTCCCTCGATTTTTGGAGCATAGCTGTCGCCACCGAAATCAGTGCAGTCGGCAGGCGACTGGAACATGAACTGCCATGTGCCGTTGAAGTAACTGAGGATACCACGCACATTGCCGTGACCGGAAGGAAGCACCTGATCGGTAAAATCCGAACGGTTGCTGTTACGCACCAGAAGCTGATTGCCGTTGGCATCGATCAGATAACGGTTGGTGGCTGTGGTGTTACTGCCTACCACACCCCAGGTCTCGCTGCCTCCGCCAATAAACGACACATCGTCAATCTTCACCATCTGGCTCTGATATTTCTGCTGATCGGCTACAGACTGTGCCGCATTGATTTCGGATATGGTCATGGGGAGCACCTGTACTTTGTCGGGTGCGGGCAGACCGTTGAGATATGTATGTGACAAGAAGTCAGAAGCCGACATTTTGGAAGTCTGCGGCGTTCCGTTATAGTCACCTTTTGTACCTATCTGAAACAGGCCGGCATATTTGCCGGCATAAAGACCGGTGGCGTTTATGAACATTTCACCGCCCACCTTATAGCGGGTGTTCAAGTCATCGAGATTGAGCTGACGGTCGGTGAGAGTGGCGATGCACACGGCTCCGGTCTCGTCCTGTAGCATAAGATTCTGATAGATGTTTCCGCCTTCATCATTGGCAATGATGATTCCTCCGAGTATTATATCCTCGCCGTCATCACCCTTTGGTATCTCTATGCAGTAATTGTTTTCATCGGACCAGTACTTCTGCTTGAAGTCCTGAATGGTCATGGTGGCCTTCATGCCCTCGGGTGCCGAGGGTATGTTCATCGGGGGCACAGCCAGATCCTCGTCGCAACCCGTCAGGGCTATCGACGACACGGCCAGTACGGTGGCGGCCAGCAGTGATTTATATAATTTCATATATTCTGATTTTTTATCTTGGTTAGATTTTAATCCGATACGGTGAGATTAGAAACGCAAGCCTACATTGACAAACACCTTGATACCTTGTGCAAAGTAATATTTGTTGGGGTATTTCAGACGGTTGAAGTCAGTGTAGTCGAAACGACCCTGCTGATAACCGTAGGTCATGATGTTTTTCTTGTTGAGTATATTGTCAACATTCAGATTGATGTTGAGGCTCATTGTGCGGTTGATGTAAATTAGTTTGCCTATCGAAGCATTGAGTGTAAAGGCATTGTTGAGTTTTTCTTCGGCGGTTATGGCCTTTACCGCCTCTGAAAGCGAGGCTTCATCGGGATACTGTGTCCATAGATTGCCGAGAGCCTCGTGACGTATGGGCGAAAGATTCACATAGGAGTCACCCATCCATGTGGCGTTGACATTGAAGAACCACATCTTGGGTGCGGCCCAGTCGATGCCTACGCTTACAGCCTTCTGGGGAGTACCGCCTATGTGATAGTTTTTCAGATATGTCACTGTGGCGGTATCGGGCATAGTGTTGTTTTCATACGAGCGCACACCCACGGGATTGTTCTTGTAACGGTAACTTGCTATCGTACCGGCTGCTGTGGCAGTAATGCTCGGAGTAATCTTGAAAGCCATACCGAGCTCGAGACCCATGAAGTTCTGACGCACGCCTTTGATCACATAATTCATGAATGTCTGGTAAGAGTCATCATAATATGATGTACGTTCGGTGAGGTCATACATATCGGTGTAGAATGCACTGATGGCACCGCGGAAACGACGGTAATTCCAGTTGTAGGTAAGATCGGTGGAGAGTATGCGGGTGCTTTCCAGACCATCGACCACATCGTCCTTGACACGCGGTGACACGTAGGCATATTCAAACAGAGGAGCCCGTGTTCCGTACTGCGCGTTGAGAGTTATGGCGTTGCGTCCGTTGATCTTATAAGTGGCTCCTGCCTTTATGGCGCCATTGTCGAAATTGTGGGTATCACCCTTGCCGAGAGAATTCTCGGGGGCGCGGCCATTCTGCATCATACCGTCGCGGTAGAAAGTGGTGTAGCTGAGTTCAAGACCGTAGTTGATATCCCACTTGGGAAGCACGATCATGTTCTGCAACCATGCACGGGCCTGCACGGCATTGATGTAATAGTTATAACCGAAAACATCGCCTTCTTTCACATGGCGGTTGGGGTCCTGCATATTATTTTGCAGCATAGTGGGATTGTCGGGGAAGTCACGTTCGGAGAATGGATCGACATCGAGCCAGAACTCTCCGCCGAGCAGATCGCGCACCGTTTTGTAGTAATGGGCGCGGGTATAGTTGGCCGACACACCTGCCTGCAAAGTCATGTTGTCGTTGAGACGATGGTTGAGCACGGAGTTGAATATGAAATTCTCCTGATTGCTGTGGCGATTCTCAAGTATGTACGACGATCCTTTCTGCTTTCCGCCCGGATTGGCTGCATTCTCGGCATTGTTCAGATAGTTGGCACGATAGAGAGCGTCCCAGTCTATCTGGCGGAATGACTCATTGTGGAGCCACTGATCGGTGTAGAAATCGGCCTTGACCTGATTATCGCTCCAGAACGAGGGTAGATTGCGGTAATAGTCGGGCTTGGGGTCGTTGGCGTTGGTCCACTGGAAAGCGGAAGTCTGGTAATGTGTCCACCGCATAGCCACACCTGTGTTAAGTGTAGTTCCCTTTTTGGGCTTCCATATCCAGTTGAATATGAAAGTGGGATCAAATGTGTTGACGATTCTCGAACTGCGTTTTTTGCCGTCCTGCCAGCCCCATGCGGGGTTATAGAGATTATCGCCTGTGAGTTCATAGGCTTCGAGGAATGTGGCGGGATTGGTGGCGCGCTGTGTCGGAGCGCCGAACATGGTGAATGTAAGCGAATGCTTGGGATTGAACTGCTTTTCCACCGACAGGAAATAACCGCCCGAGTTATAGAATGTACCGGGTATGATACCCTCATCGGCATAACGTCCGATACCGGCCACTGTCAGACCCCAGCCTTTTTCGTTGATTCCGGTGGAGTACATGGCCATGGCACGGAGCATATAGTTGCTGTTGGTGTAAGCAACCGATCCGTTGAACCCGGGAGCATAGCTCTCGGTGATAGTGTTGATATTGGAACTGCCGCCGATGCTTCCGAAGCCATAGGCCGATGCGTTCATGCCTATAGTGTTGGTACGGTTGCGGAATGCACGGTTCAGACCTCCGAGCGTGGAGTAATTAAACCGGCCACGCGCCAGATCATTGAACGGAATGCCGTTGATGTACATAGTGTTGAGATACGAATCATAACCGCGGCTACGGAAACGCATCACACTGAAATTATAGCTTGCGGCATTGTAATAGATATTGTCGGAGCTGCCGGTAAGCACACCGACAGACTGGGAGTTGCCCTCCTCGTCCTCAAGTACCGACTGGTCGAAAAGCATTTCCTGCTGCAACTCGGCGAAGTTTCCGGCAGGTGTATCGGCCGATGTCAAGCGGAGATTACCGAGTGAGGTACCTCCGTCAAGAATCTTCACAGACTCGTTGAGGTCATTGTAACCGTAAGCGGCTACGGTAATAACATCGTTGCCGACATTGATATCGGCAATAGTGAATTCACCGTCGGGGCCTGTAGTGACCACAACACCCCGGTCATTGAGCATGACAGCGGCCCCGGATACGGGGGCGCCGGTGGTCGCATCGACCACCACACCGCGCAGTCCGGCCGTCTGGGCCAACCCCGGCAGTGCAACTGTCAGCAACAGTAACATGAACAGTTTGATTCTCATAAAAATTTGAATGGTTGGTTATTTAGTTAAAAGATTGTTAATTACACAGTTATTTCAACGACTGATCGCCTTTGACCAAATTTCGGCACAATCAGCCTGCAATGCGGCTTTCGGACCATATGGACAGGATAGGCAATTAGCTTTCAAAATTAGCTAATATTCACGAATTTTTGTCATTTTAAAGCCGTTTTTTGCTCTTGGCGAATGTTAAAAACAAAAATAGGATACGTTTTTAAAAGCATTTAAAAGATTATCCTTAATTTTACGTCCGCAAAACACCGTATAACCCATACAATGATATATCATAACCACACTTTATGAAACGCCGTATCTTACTTTTTGCCGTAGCCGCTGTTTTATGCGCCTCGGTCATGACCGGACAGCAGTCCAAACCCAAATACCTCTCCTACGGAGTGGCATTTTACAATCTCGAGAACCTGTTCGACACTATTCCCAACAACCCACTCGGGCGCGACCTGGAATATACACCCTCCGGTCAGAAACAGTGGGGAAGCAAACAGTACTGGAACAAGATCAACAATCTGGCACAAGCCATCTCGGCAATGACCACCCAGACCACCTCTATGGGCCCTGCCATAATAGGAGTGTCGGAGATAGAAAACAAATCAGTGCTTGACGATCTGGTTAAGGCCGAACCCATAAAAAAATGGCTGCTTCAGGTAGTGCACCACGACTCCTGCGCGGAGTGGACGTTGGACTTCTTTACAATCCACGCCTGTTCAGATTGCTCGATGTGACCAACCACACATTGGTGATACCGGGTTATGAGTCGTTCAAGACCCGCGACCAGATGTGCGTGACAGGAATTCTTGGCGGCGACACAATAAGTGTGATAGTCAACCACTGGCCTTCGCGGTTGGGCGGACAGGAACAGTCGTCGTACCTGCGCGAAGCGGCCGCTGCCCTGAGCAAACAGATAGCGGATTCGCTGTGGGCCATACGTCCCAACCAGGGTGTGATAATTATGGGTGACCTCAACGATGACCCTCAGGACAAATCCTGCGCAAAGATACTGGGAGCCGTAAAGAATCCCGACAAAGTCAAACCCCACGGATTCTATAACCCTTGGTGGAAAATGCTTGACAACGGCATAGGCACACTTGCCTATAAAGGAGCGTGGAATCTCTTTGACCATATAATCGTAAGCGGGACGCTGCTGCGCCACAACACCGAAGGTCTGCACTATTGGCGCTGTCAGGTCAACAATTTCGACTTCCTGAAGGACTCAGAAGGCAACCGTCAGGGCTATCCGCTCCGAACCCATTCGGGCGGTGTCTGGCTCAACGGTTATTCCGATCACTTCCCCACAGAAATATTCCTCCTGAAAGAGGTAAAATAACATAATGACAAAACACAGCCGGGGGCTATTCACTGTGAATAGCCCCCGGCTGCATAATATCTTATTTCATCAAAAGTCTCTTATAAAGGAACCTCAGATATATTTGTCATCGAAACGGAGCTGCACTTCATGGACCATCTGCTTTATTTTCTGCTCCTCATTCTTGGGACATATCATTAACACGTCGCCGGCATCGGCCACTATGCAGTCCTTTATACCCGAAACCACCACAAGCTTCCCTTCAGGAGCCATAAATATATTACCCGAAGAGTTATAAGCCACCACATTACAGTTCTGAGTGACATTACCCATCATGTTTTTGGGTGAATTTTCGTAAAGCGAACCCCATGTGCCGAGATCGCTCCAGCCGAAATCAACGCATTCCACATACACATTATCGGCTTTCTCCATCACACCGAAGTCAATGGATATGGAAGGACATACAGGAAAATGTTTCTCTATGAACTCATATTCGCCATCGGTACCGAAAACAGGCAATCCCTCGTCAAACTCACAGGCAAGGTCAGGCATATACTTGTGTATAGCCTCTTTTATAGCCGATGCTGTCCAAAGAAATATGCCGGCATTCCAGAAAAACTCCCCGGAATCCACAAACACCTGCGCCAGATCGCGGTCAGGCTTTTCGGTAAAGGTCTTGACCTTACGGAATCCCGGGACAACCTCATTATCTATCTGAATGTAACCGTAACCTGTCTCAGGACGTGTAGGATTGATGCCAAGAGTCAGAAGGGCGTCATGAGATTCCACAAAATCGAAACCTTTCTTCAAACAATCCTCAAACACACTTTCGCGCGTTATCAGATGGTCGCTCGGGGTAACCACCATGGAAGCCTGTGGATTGATGGCTGCAATATGATAAGCCGCCCAGGCAATACACGGAGCCGTGTTTCTGCGATCGGGCTCGGTAAGGATCATTTCAGGTGCGATATCAGGAAGCTGAAGCTTTACAATTCTGGCATATTTTTCATTGGTTACCACCAATATGTTTTCCTTAGGCACTATGGACAGCATACGGTCATAACACATCTGCAAAAGCGAGCGTCCGGTTCCGAAAAAGTCAAGGAACTGCTTTGGCATGTCAGTACGGCTATAAGGCCAGAAACGGCTTCCTATGCCACCGCACATTATCACACAATATCTGTTTTCATACTTCATAACAGGAGTATATTTGAATTTATACGGGTGCTAAGTTAAGCAAATAGTTCTTATTTTCCTATTTTAGAATATATATTTTACCCCCCGAACGGAATATTGTTATTAACTTTGCGCGAGTTTTCAAAAAGTCTGTCAAAGACAGACCATAACGTTTTTTTCACTAAAACACATAATTACAGACTATGTCAACCTACAATGAATCGGCACGGCCCAAGGTGACCACTTCACGCCTTATGGAGATGAAACGCCTCGGCGAAAAGATAGCATGCATCACTTCCTATGACTATACCATGGCCGGCATAGTAGATGCCGCCGGTGTCGATCTGATACTCGTGGGCGACTCAGCCGCAAATGTCATGATGGGCTATGACACCACCCTTCCCATAACTATCGACGACATGATAACATTTGCCAAGGGGGTGGCACGCGGCGCCAAGAGGGCTTTTGTGGTGGTGGACCTGCCTTTCGGCTATTATCAGGGCAATCCCGAACTGGCTCTCGCCTCGGCCGTGCGCATAATGAAGGAAACCGGTGCTGAAGGTGTGAAAATGGAAGGCGGAAGCGAAATACGCGAATCGATAGCACGCATATTGTCGGCCGGCATTCCGGTATGCGGACATCTCGGACTTACCCCGCAATCAGTCAATAAATTCGGAGGATACGGCGTGAGAGCAAAAGGTGATGAAGAAGCGCAACGCCTCATTGACGACGCCAAGATGCTTGACCAGATGGGCTGCTTTGCCATAGTGCTCGAAAAGATACCCGCTGCACTCGCTACTAAAGTGACTGCCGAAGTATCGGCACCGGTGATAGGGATCGGCGCCGGCAGTGGTACCGACGGACAGATACTCGTAATTCAGGACATGCTCGGCATGAACCGCGGATTCTCACCCAAATTCATGCGTCGCTACGGCGATCTGGCCGATGTAATGGAAAAATCGCTAAACCGGTATGTGACCGATGTGAAAGCGGTGGATTTCCCAAACGCTTCCGAGCAGTACTGATTCACCGGGACTACTGGTCATGGCAAGCGGTCTCCACGGTAAGATATTAAAGCTCGGCATACCCATACTCATAGGGCAACTCGGCACTATAGTCGTGGGATTTGCCGACACAGCCATGGTGGGCCGATACAGTACCGAATCATTGGCATCGGCATCTTTCGTCAACAATCTTTTCAATCTGATCCTTTTTGCCGCATTAGGATTCTCCTACGGCATAACGCCCTTAGCCGGAGCTCTGTACGGGCGCGGAGAGAAAGGTCAGATCGGATCATTGTTGCGCAACGCACTGTTCATAAACCTGCTTTTCGGACTATTTCTTTCGGGAGTCATGGTGACGGTGTTTTTCAATGTGCACCACATGGGGCAGCCCGAGCATCTGTTGCCGCTTATCAGGCCGTACTTCCTTATCTATTTGGCCGGAGTGATACCAGTGGTCATATTCAATGTGTTTTCCCAATGGTCCTATGCCATCAACCGCACCCGCATGCCAATGTGGATTATCCTCGGCTGCAACATACTCAACATAGCAGGCAACTATGCTCTCATAGAGGGCCACTGGGGATTTCCGCAAATGGGACTTAACGGAGCGGGCATATCCACTCTGCTGTCGCGTTCGGTTAGCGCCATTGCCATAGTATCTATATTCTGCCTTAAAAAGGAGTATTCCAGATACCGACACGGATTCATCGCAAGCAAGACCGATTCCGGACAGATGGCAACCATTGGACGTACGTCGTGGCCCGTATCGCTCCAGATGGCCTTGGAATCAGGGTCATTCTCATTTGCCGGAGTAATGGCCGGGTGGTTCGGAGATGTGGAACTGGCATCTTTTCAGGTGATAGTGATACTCGGCACTTTGGGATTCTGCATCTATTACAGCATGGGAGCCTCCGTGTCGGTACTCGTGTCAAACGCCTGCGGTGTAGGCGACCGGAAACTCATGCGTCGCACAGCCTTTGCCGGCTACAGGATAATCCTTGCGCTGGCCACGCTGTCGTCGCTTCTGTTCATATTTGCCGGTTCCTACATACTGCCCCTTTTCACTTCCGATCCACGTGTGATAGCCGTGGCACTGTCACTGATAGTGCCTTTGGTGCTCTATCAGTATGCCGATGCCACACAGATCAACTTCGCCAATGCCCTTCGCGGTACCTCCAACGTGATTCCCATGATATGGATATCGCTTGTGAGTTATGCCGTGATCGGAGTGCCTGCAACCTACATACTTGCCGTCACATGCGGCCTGGAGGTTTACGGTATAATCTTGAGTTTTTCAGTGTCGCTTCTCACCGCTGCAACACTATTTTTACACTACTTTTTACGTACCACGGCAAAGTCATGACATATTAAAGTACAAAAACACTGCCGCGTGTTGAAAAAAACATTATTTTTGCGGTGTGTATAAAATCCATGACTGATGACTTACGAATATGATTATCTCGTGATAGGTTCAGGCATCGCCGGCATGAGTTTCGCCCTGAAAGTAGCCGGACCTGACGCTAAAGTGGCATTAGTATGCAAAACCACTCTTGATGAAGCCAACACAGCCCTTGCCCAGGGTGGAGTGGCCTCGGTCACAAATCTTAAAGTGGATAATTTCGAAAAACATATCGAGGACACAATGATAGCCGGTGACCATCTGAGCGATCCGGCTGCCGTGAACAAAGTGGTCAAGGAAGCACCCGGACAGATACGCCAGCTTCTGGAATGGGGAGTGGATTTCGACCGTAATCCCGACGGCGGTTTTGACCTGCACCGAGAAGGCGGACATTCCGAATTCCGCATATTGCACCATCTTGACAACACCGGCTACGAGATACAGCAGAGCCTGATCAGGAAAGTGCGTGAAAATCCTTACATAGACATTTACGAGAATCATTTCGCCATAGAGATCATAACCCAGCACCATCTGGGAAAAATAGTTACACGCCGCACTCCCGACATAACATGCTACGGCGCTTATGTGCTCAATACCGATGGCAATGTCGATAAGTTTCTGGCACGTGTGACCCTTATGGCCACCGGTGGTGTAGGTGCCGTATATACCACCACTACCAATCCGCTTGTGGCCACCGGCGACGGCATAGCCATGGTTTATCGCGCAAAGGGTACGGTAAAGGATATGGAATTCATACAGTTTCACCCAACGGCCCTGTATCACCCGGGCGACCGTCCGTCGTTTCTGATCACGGAAGCCATGCGCGGCTACGGAGCCGTGTTGCGCAATCTCAAAGGCGAGGAATTCATGCATAAATATGATCCGAGGCTTTCACTTGCCCCGCGCGACATAGTGGCCCGCGCCATCGATTCGGAAATGAAAATCAACGGCGATGACCATGTGTATCTCGATGTGACCCACAAAGACCCTGAAGAGACACACCACCACTTTCCCAACATCTACGCCAAATGCCTCTCCCTCGGAATCGACATAACCAAGGATTACATACCGGTGGCTCCTGCCGCCCACTATCTGTGCGGAGGAATAAAAGTGGACCTCAACGGACGGTCATCGATAGACCGTCTATATGCCGTGGGCGAATGCTCGTGTACAGGATTGCACGGTGGCAACAGACTTGCATCTAACTCTCTGATAGAAGCTGTAGTATATGCCGAAGCTGCCGCCCGACACGCACAGTCGCAGATATCGCACTACGATCTGCGACACGATGTGCCCGACTGGAACGACGAAGGAACCCGCCACCCGGAGGAGATGGTGCTCATAACACAAAGCATCAAGGAAGTCAACCAGATAATGGGTACATATGTGGGCATAGTGCGCAGTAATCTGCGTCTGGACCGAGCCTGGAACCGATTGGATATACTCTATGAAGAAACGGAGCGCCTGTTCAAATGTTCCAAAGCATCACGCGAAATATGCGAGCTGCGCAACATAATAAATGTAGGATATCTGATAATGCGGCAGGCCAAGGAACGCAAGGAATCACGCGGTCTGCACTACATGCTGGATTATCCTCCGGCAAATTAAAAGGTAACAGCACAATCTTTTTAGCGCCGTCACCGTTAATTAAGCATGGCATATAGGTACTTATCTATAATAATCATATTAATCTGCGGGATCACTGCGATGGCGCAGAATCCTCAGTTGCCGGATATGGAGGATATGGGTACCGGACGTATCAACGATGCCAGGGGATACTACTATACTGAAATCGAAGGCGAGGAGGTGAAGATGATAGTGCTTAACGAAGTAACTGTATTCCCTCCATTCAAATTCAAAAACAAAAAAGAGGAAGAATTCTATTGGCGCACGGTACGCGATGTAAAAAAAACACTTCCATTTGCCAAACTCATATGCTCCACCCTTTTGGAAACATACGAATACATCGAGACTTTTCCCACACAAAAAGAACGTGAGGACTATCTGAAACGCATGGAAAACGCCATATTCCAGCAGTATAAACCCATGTTAAAGAAATTCACAAAATCACAGGCAAAAATGCTGTGTAAACTTATCAACCGCGAGACAAACCAATCTGGATACAACATAATCAAGGCTTTTCTCGGTTCATTCAGAGCGGGATTCTGGCAGACATTCGGGCGTTTTTTCGGAGTTAACCTCAAGGTAGATTACAGACCCGACAAAGACCGCGAAGACGCTATAATAGAGCGGGTGGCCGTAGGTGTGGAATTGGGACAGCTGTGAAAACTAATACCTCCGTCTATAGCTCCATAACCGCATTTTTTCGTAATTTTGCAAATTATGAATTCAAAAGAATCGATAACGGTTTACGGAGCATCAAGCGAGAACATCGATGCGATATACAAGGAAGAAGCTTTCGAGCTTGGACGCCTTATAGCCCTTAGCGGTCACCCGCTTGTGTGCGGCGGAGGAAAGGCCGGACTGATGAAGGCTGCAATAGAAGGAGCCATACAGGCCGGAGGTGTGACTATAGGCGTACTGCCCGAGTTCATGGTGGAACGCAACTGGCAACACCCGTCGCTTACCGAAATGATATCCACCCCCGATATGCACAGCCGCAAGCGCACAATGGCCCAGATGAGCATAGCTGCAATAGCATGTCCGGGCGGTTGCGGCACTCTGGAGGAACTTATGGAAATCATAACATGGCGACAACTCAATCTGTACAGAGGCCGCGTGGTGATACTCAACACAGGCGGGTATTACGACCCGCTGCTGGATATGCTGGACCGCACTATCGACAGCGGTTTCATGCGTGACGACCATAAAACTTTATGGGAAGTGTCCGAAACACCGGCCGAAGCACTGGCATTAGCTCTCAAAAAACTTGAAGCCACTGATTTCACCCAGAAAATACACTAAAGCCCATGACATTCACTGAGCCGCATAACGTGACAAATGTGCCTCTTCTCACAGATTGGCAACCCGACACCCTGCACTGCCGGGAACAGGAGGCGCCGCTTGCGTGGAGCGAGGGACTGCATACGGCTCACGGAAAAGCGGCCTTTTATGAAGGTCTGCCCCCGGCTCCGAGAGTGCAGTTGCCGGGCTATGACTCAGGCATAATGTGCATGCTGATAGTCATGTTTCTGTTTGTAACCACCAATTTCCGGCACTACTCCACTTTCATAAAGACATTTGCCCACGACCTATTCTCGGTGCGCAAACGCGCTAACGTATTCGACGAGCGAAACACCATGCGTGAGACCCGCGTGCTCATATCGCTTGTGTTGTTGGTGTGCATGTGTGAAGGGATTCTCATATACTCCGCCATTTCCATACCACAACCGGTAACGATACCGGCCTTTGTCAGCATAGGAACACTTTCAATAATTACTTTAGGATATTACTTATGGCAACTTGCCGCATATAAGACGGTGGGATATGTATTTGCCGGGACTACCAAATCAGGGCAATGGGTCAAAGGATTCAACGCTTCACAATGTCTGCTGGGGATAACCCTTTTCATACCGGCCATGGTTACCCTGTTTTATCCCGGATTTGCCGGACCCATCACTATAATTGCCATAACCCTGTATATCTGCGCACGAGTAATCTTTATTTTCAAGGGATTTAGAATTTTTTATAATAAATCTTTCACATTGGTTTACTTTATTTTGTACCTTTGTGCCTTGGAAATCATACCTTTGATTTTTCTATACAAACTGTCTCTTTTTTCACTTTTAATTCTTTGATTCTAACAAAATAATTTCGGCGTGGTAAAAAAAGTCTTAGTATCTCAACCAAAACCATCATCGGAGAAGTCGCCTTACTATGAAATAGCTGAAAAATATGGTGTCCAGATAGAATTTCGGCCATTCATAAAAGTAGAGGGACTTTCGGCCAAAGAATTCCGCCAATCCAAGATATCCATATCAGACTTCACCGCAATTATCTTTACGGCACGAACGGCTATCGATCATTTTTTCCGTCTGTGCGAGGAACTTCGTGTCAGCATACCCGACACTATGAAGTATTTCTGCACCACCGAGTCAATAGCTTTGTATCTCCAGAAATACATCACATACCGCAAGCGCAAGATATTTCATGGCAGCACAGGTAAATTAGACGGTCTGCAGGCATCAATCACCAAACACCATAAGGAAAAATTCCTTTATGTGGTAAGCGATGTCCACAAAGAAGACAGCAATCTGCTTGACACCATGAACATAGACTACACAAAGGCCGTGATGTACCGCACGGTAAGCAACGATTTCGGTCCCGACGAGCCTTTTGACTATGATATGCTTCTGTTCTTCAGTCCTTCAGGAATAGATTCATTATTGAAAAACTTTCCGGAATTCAAACAAAATGATATAAAGATAGGCTGTTTCGGACGCACTACCGCCGATGCCGTGAAAAAAGCCGGACTTAGACTCGACATGGAAGTCCCGTCAGTAAAAGCTCCCTCCATGACAGCCGCTCTGGATATGTTCCTTAACGAAGAATCAAAAAACAATCCCGAGTAATGACCGGGCTACGGTTATACAAAAAAGAGAAACTGTGCAGTGTGACTGCAATCGAACGCTTATTCTCGCCATCGACAACAAATGGCGGGAATAATTATATTATGGCATATCCCTGGAGATGTGTATGGAGAGTTAATGACACACGCACTATAAAATGTGCCAGATTTCTTATATCCGTACCCAAAAAACGGAGAAAACTTGCCGTTGACAGAGTGACAATGCGCCGGCGCATGCGTGAAGCCTACCGTCTGCACCGCGATCTTCTACCTCATGACATGCCTGTGGATATGGTCATAATCTATGTTTCCGATACTATGACCGATTACAGTCATTGCGAAAAATCCATAAAAAAAATATTCAATAAGATTTCCAGCTCCTTAAATTCGCCAGCCGACTGCACCGGAAACAAACCTACGGATAATGAAAAGGATAATCAGTAACCTGCTCATATTACCTGTAAGGTTTTATCAGCTAAGCATATCGCCGATGTTACCTAAATCATGCAGGTTTGTACCCACATGCAGCGATTATACCATCGAAGCCATCAAAAAGCACGGACCTTTAAAAGGTGTGTGGCTCGGGATAAAACGCATATCGAAATGTCACCCTTGGGGAGGTCAGGGATATGATCCGGTACCTTAGTAAAATACCGATGCCATGATTACAGACTGCCACAGCCACAGCCTAAGAAAAAACGCCATAGTATCCGTAACTCCACACGAAGAATTACACTCCGGCTACAGCTACAGCACAGGCATACACCCTTGGGAAAGTGAAAAAGACTTCGATATGCAGTATCTTGAAATCATCATTACCGATCCGCACATACTGGCTGTCGGCGAAACCGGACTTGACAAGCTCAGGGGAGCGCAACTGAAACATCAGATACCGCTGTTTGAAAAACATATAGAGCTGAGCGAGAGGCACTGCAAACCACTCATTATACATTGTGTGAAAGCGTACCAACAGCTTATCGAAATAAAAAAACATATGTCACCGCAACAGCCATGGATCATACACGGTTTCCGGCAAAATCCGCAAGTGGCTGAAATGCTGCTCGGAAATGGAATATACCTGTCGATAGGCGAACATTTCAATGAAGAATCCGTAAAAATCATACCTGCTGACAGACTGCTCATCGAGACAGACATGAGTAGGCTTAACATAGAGTCTATAGCTTCTATGGTAGCCCGTACAAGAGAAACGGATTTTCAGCAGATATTGGATACTTGCGCATCAAATATTGACTATATTTGTAATAATAAAAACATAAAATCATCATAGTGACATGAACATAATAAACTTTGCCGACACTCCTTCATTAGTAAGCCAGTATATGGCCGAACTACGCGATGTGAACATACAGAAAGACATGCTGCGTTTCCGGCGTAATCTGGAAAGAATAGGCGAAATAATGGCTTACGAGATAAGCAAGACCATGACTTACAGAAAACAGAATGTGGAAACCCCGCTGGATACGGCACAATGTGATATGCTTGACGAAAATGTGGTTCTCGCCACCATATTCAGAGCCGGTATTCCTTTCCACAAGGGCTTTCTCGACTATTTCGACAAAGCACAGAATGCCTTTGTATCGGCATACCGCAAATACAAGGAAAAAGAAAATTTCGATGTGTTCATAGAATATATAGCATCGCCTAACCTTGACGGAAAAACGGTGATTATAGCCGATCCGATGCTTGCCACAGGTGCTTCTATGGAACTTAGCTATCGCGCCCTTCTAACCAAAGGCACACCCGCAAAAATACACGTGGCCTCGGTCATATCCTCACAAAAGGCCATAGATTATGTAAAAGAAACATTTCCCGACGACAAGACCACTATATGGGTGGGAGCAATAGATGAAAAAATAAACTCGCATTCATACATAGTTCCCGGACTGGGCGATGCCGGAGACCTGGCCTATGGAGTGAAAGAATAGACTTTACAATAACATCATAAACATATAAATCCGTGTGAACCCACTTATGGACTCACACGGATTTGTCATTTAACAACAGCATGTAGAAAACCCTGTTGATAAACTGCAATAAGTATTCACTAAGTTTTTATAAATAAATTTGGATTTAACATACATCACAACGTATAACTATACTATGTTATACTCCAAAAAAAGTTAACATAAACATATTGCACCATTATTAACCATGATTTGCGGAGTTATTAATAAGGAATATGGTGGAAAGTTGTTAACTTTGCATATTATTAACAGCATGTTAATAACCATGATAATTCATTTATAATCAACCATAAATGATGTAAATAACAAGTTAATATGCCATATCTGTACATCAATAACTTAATAGGCAAGCAAAAGCCGTAAAAGTTATCAAAGCTATTAACAGTCATTGTTATTACTGCTAAAAAGAGATTTTTAAAAAATTGAATTTTAAAATATAATATATGAATGTTGAAAAACTCCCATCGGAAAGTTCTCTCTCTTTGAAAGAGGAAATCTTGAGACTGAAAAAAGAGAAAGGCGCGGTAATATTGGCGCACTATTATCAGACGGGGGATATACAGGACATAGCCGATCATATAGGCGATTCGCTTGCTTTGGCTCAGATTGCCGAAAAGATCGAAGCGCCGGTGATAGTGATGTGCGGAGTCCATTTCATGGGCGAGACAGTGAAGATATTGTGTCCTGAGAAGACGGTGCTTGTGCCTGACATGGAAGCCGGCTGTTCGTTGGCCGACAGTTGTGAGGTCGGTGCTTTCAGTAAGTTTATAGAAGAGCACCCCGGTCACACCGTAATAAGTTACGTCAATACCACCGCCGCTGTCAAAGCTCTTACCGATGTGGTGGTGACTTCAGGAAATGCCAAAGAAATAGTGGAGACATTTCCTGCCGATGAAAAGATTATATTCGGTCCGGACCGAAATCTGGGTAATTACATTAATTCCATTACCGGCCGTAATATGGTGCTGTGGGACGGAGCATGCCATGTACATGAAAAATTCTCTCTTGAGAAGATTATGCAGCTCAAAGAGGAGAATCCCGAAGCTAAACTGCTCGTGCACCCCGAATGTAAGAAACCTCTGCAACTAATAGCCGATAAGATAGGGTCCACCGCTGTTCTCCTGAAATATGCACAGGATAGCGATTGTGATGAATTCATAGTGGCTACCGAAAGCGGAATCCTTCACGAGATGCATCGCAGATGTCCCGATAAGAAATTCATACCGGCACCTCCGTCTGACAGCACTTGTGGCTGTAATGATTGTTCGTACATGAAACTCAACACCATGCAGAAACTTCGTGACTGTCTGGCAACCGGCAAGCCTGAAATACATGTCGATGCCGGTCTTATCGACAAGGCGCGCCGTCCCATAGAGCGTATGCTCGAACTTTCAACTAAAATAAAAAAATAGAATTTCCTCATTATATATAACACCACCAGAAGCAATGGAATACAATCATAAAAAAATAGAACAGTACTGGCAGCAGTATTGGCGTGAGAATCATACTTACAAAACCGAGATAAACCGCGACAAGCCCAAATTCTATGTGCTCGACATGTTTCCTTATCCTTCAGGTGCGGGACTCCATGTAGGCCACCCTCTGGGCTATATAGCTTCGGATATATATTCAAGATACAAACGTCTGCAAGGTTTCAATGTGCTTCACCCCATGGGCTATGACGCTTATGGACTTCCGGCGGAGCAATATGCCATACAGACAGGACAGCACCCCGAGATCACTACTGTCAACAACATAGCCCGATATCGTTCGCAGCTTGACAAAATAGGTTTCTGTTATGACTGGGACCGTGAGATCAAGACGTGTGATCCGCAATACTATAAGTGGACACAGTGGGTGTTCATCAAGATGTTCAATCACTATTTCGATACACGTGCAGGCAAGGCTATGCCCATATCTGCGCTTGTGGAAGAGTTTGATAAAAACGGCACTCGCAATATTTCGGCTGCATGCTCCGAAGAACTCGACTTCACAGCCGAAGAGTGGAAAGCCATGGACGAAAAATCCAAGAGCGACACACTGATGAACTATCGTATGGCCTATTTGGGAAATACCATGGTCAACTGGTGTCCAAAACTCGGCACTGTGCTCGCTAACGACGAGGTGAGCGAAGGTGTTTCGGTCAGAGGAGGCTATCCTGTGGAACAGAAACTGATGTATCAGTGGTGTCTGCGTGTGTCGGCTTATGCCACACGACTTCTTGAAGGATTGGATACCATAGACTGGACCGATTCGCTTAAAGAGACCCAACGCAACTGGATAGGTCGATCGGAAGGTGCCGAGATGGTATTTCCGATATATGATTCCGATGTGAAGTTACAGATATTCACCACAAGAGCCGACACTGTGTTTGGTGTCACTTTCATGGTGCTTGCGCCTGAAAGCGAATATGTGGACATGGTTACCGTGCCTTCACAGAAAGAGGCTGTGAAAGAATATATAGACAGCATAAAGCACAAAACCGAACGCGAGCGAATGATTGACAAAAAGGTCAGCGGTGTGTTCACAGGCGCCTATGCTGTCAATCCGTTGTCAGGTAAAAAAATTCCGGTGTGGGTGAGCGATTACGTGCTTTCGGGTTACGGTACGGGAGCCATTATGGCTGTTCCTGCCCATGACAGCAGGGACTATGCTTTTGCGCGTCATTTCGATCTTCCGGTAATTCCTCTTATTGAAGGTGCCGACGTCAGCGGGGAGAGCTTCGATGCCAAGAGCGGAAAGATGATCAATTCGGCGAGCGACGAACTCAATCTTAACGGAATGGAGGTTAAAGATGCTATAGCGGTCACCAAACGTTTCATAGAGGAGAAAGGCATAGGCAGAGTTAAAGTCAATTATCGTCTGCGCGATGCCATATTCAGCCGTCAGCGTTACTGGGGTGAACCTTTCCCCGTATATTATAAAGATGGCATACCGCATGTGCTTGACGAAAAGGAGTTGCCTCTGATGCTTCCGGAAGTGGACAAGTATCTTCCTACCGAAAGCGGTGAGCCTCCGCTCGGACGTGCCAATAACTGGGTATCGGCCGATGGATATCCGTTGGAATTGTGTACCATGCCCGGATTCGCCGGTTCGTCGGCTTATTATCTGAGGTATATGGACCCCAAAAATGACAATGCCCTTGTGTCAAAGGAAGCCGATGAATACTGGCGCAATGTTGACCTGTACATAGGAGGTACCGAACACGCTACCGGACATCTCATATACAGCCGTTTCTGGAATAAATTTCTGTATGATCTCGGCATAGTGTGCGAGGAAGAACCTTTCAGAAAACTCATCAATCAGGGAATGATACAGGGAAGAAGCAACTTCGTGTATCGCATAAAGGATACAAATACATTTGTGAGCTACAATCTGCGCAAGCAGTATGATGTGACTCCTATACATGTAGATGTCAACATCGTATCCAATGATATTCTTGACATAGATGCTTTCCGTAACTGGCGTCCTGAATTCCGTACAGCCGAATTCATACTCGAAGATGATAAGTATGTGTGCGGATATGCGGTGGAGAAAATGTCGAAATCCATGTTCAATGTGGTCAATCCTGATGACATAGTGGAACGCTACGGAGCCGACACTCTGCGTCTTTATGAGATGTTTCTCGGTCCGCTTGAGCAGAGCAAACCATGGGATACAAACGGCATAGACGGAGTAAACCGTTTCCTTAAAAAGTTATGGGGTCTGTTTTACAAAAATGACCGGTTGTCAGTCACCGACGGAGAATCCGGAAAAGAAGCGTTAAAATCGCTCCATAAACTAATAAAGAAAGTTACTTCCGATATAGAGAATTTCTCCTACAACACATCTGTATCGGCGTTCATGATATGCGTCAATGAACTTACACAGCAGAAATGTCACGACAGAGCGATTCTTGAGAATCTGCTTATAGTTTTAGCTCCTTTCGCGCCTCATATAGCCGAGGAACTTTGGCATGCCATAGGCCATGACACCACTGTATGTGACGCACAATGGCCCTCATATAGCGAGGATTATATAAAGGAGGATAATGTGACTTATGCGGTATCGTTCAACGGCAAGGCCCGTTTCACCATAGACCTTCCTGTGGATATGACACGTGAAGATGTGGAAAAAACCGTGCTCGGTCATGAAAATACCGGCCGCTGGATCGAAGGCAAGACCATACGTAAGGTGATAGTGGTTCCGGGCAAGATAGTGAATATAGTGGTAGGATAATAAGACAACAGATATATACGTTATATAATTTGCATAAAGACAATTATAATCCGCAGAATATGACCGTAAAAAAACAGATAGTTTTTGCAACCAACAATGCCCATAAACTTGAGGAGATTAGAAAAATAATGGGACCGGAATGGCACATAATGTCGCTTTCAGAAATAGGTTGCACGGCCGATATTCCTGAGACGGCCGATACTCTCAGCGGTAACGCCGAAATCAAGGCGCGTTATGTGAAAGAGCATTTCGGATATGATTGTTTTGCCGATGACACCGGTCTGCTGGTCGATGCTCTCGACGGTGCTCCAGGAGTGTATTCGGCCCGGTATGCCGGTGAAAACCATGATTCTGTGGCCAACATGAAGCTCTTGCTTGAGAACATGAAGGGTGTTACAGACCGAAAGGCGCACTTTTCAACTGTTATAGCTTTAGCGGAGGGTGATGATCTCAGATTTTTCGAAGGTTCGGTCCATGGAGTGATAACATATACACCTTCAGGCGAAGGGGGATTCGGTTATGATCCGGTGTTTCTTCCCGATGGTTACGATGTAACATTTTCATGTATGAGTGCCGATGAGAAAAATGCAATAAGCCACCGGGGCCGCGCTACACGTAAATTAATCGAGTATCTTGCAAATAAATAACTTACCAATATCTGAATGAAACAACTCCTATCGGTCATAATCGCACTGATATCGCTTACGGGGACATTTCGGGCTTTGGCCGACAATACCCCAATAGGTTCGTGGAATTATTTTTCCGCTTACAGCCACCCCTGTCAGGAAGTGGTGGACACACCCGACAAGGTCTATTATCTGTCGGGCGGTAGTCTTTTTTCTTACGATAAAAAGAATGACGAATCATATGCCTATACACTTCAGAACAAGCTTAATGATTCATATATAACCGATATATTCTATAATAAGAATAAAAAATTTCTTCTGATAGCTTACGATACCGGTAACATAGATGTGCTCTATGATGACGGAAAAGTGGTGAATATGTCGGATATAATGGACGCTGAGCTGAATGTTACTAAAACCATAAATTATGTATGTTTTGACGCCGACAGAGTATATGTGGCCACGGCATTCGGTCTGATCGTGTTTGATGCCGACAGGCATGAAGTGATAGAGACGGGCATCTATAACAAGAATGTCAATGTGGTGGCCGTGGTGGGTGACCATGTGGTGATAAATATAGACTGGGATATGTTAGTAGCCGGTAAGTCGGAAAGTATAAAGCATTTTGATAAGTTTTATAAAATAGCGACATATGCTCCTATCGATGATATTCATGTTTGTTCCGATAATGAGATTATAAGCCGGATATATACCCGCGATATAAATTATACCGAAATAGATTTTGAGAACAGAAAACTGAAAACCGACCGTACGCTGACGCCGCCGGAATCTCCACAAAAAAACTCAAAAATACTCAATGTGGATTCCGACGGAATTTTATACATGGCCGATAATATCATCTATAGCGTAGATGAAAATTTCAATTCGCTTGAAGTGGCCGAACTTCCCGAAGAATTCGATTCATGTGTGATAGGTTCGAGCAATCCGGCCAAGTCTGTATGGTCAATAAACCATTACGGGCTGGCTAATCACAAGTTTGATTCTGATGGAGGTGTTACAGTGCTCATGCAGAGATTCTGTCCCGATAATTTCTCTGTGAAGAAGGCTTATTATATGTTTCCTACCCGTGACAACAGTTATCTTTATGTACAGAATCTCGGAACCACATCATACAAGTACGGATTCAAGGGTGAGCGTGGTCTGAAAAATATTCAGAATGCCTCACGCATAAACCTTTCGTCGGGTGATACTGACGATGTTACCCTCTATCCTGTGAATACGAAACATAACATTGACCGTTACTGGGATTTGGGTAAATATGCCAATGCCTGTTCATCAATGGTTCCCGATGCAGATGATCCTGAGGTGTATTATCTGAGTTCGGCCGAGGACGGTGTGTTCAAGGTAAAAAACGGTGAACTGTTGGGTTTATACAATGAGACCAATTCTCCTATAGAACAGTACTACGGACGCGTGATAACCTATGGTGTCAATGTGGATCGCGGAGGTAATCTATGGGTCGCTGCTTTGGTTCTTGACAACTCTGAATTCGTAAATCCTATATTTGTGCTGCCTTCGGCAAAGCGGAAACTTAATCCGGCAGAGGTTAAGAAAGAGGACTGGATAATACCTCCGGCCATAGCCCAGAGCAACTATCTGGGCGGACAGGACGTGGTGTTTCTCAACAGTGCCAAGTCCGATGTGATACTGATTCTCGACAGTAATCCGGATCAGGTGTTGGCGGCATATGACACACGCGGTACGTATAATGATTTTTCCGATGACAAACTGTATGTGTGGAACCGTTTTACCGATCAGGACGGAAAGACATTCAAGCCCGATCGTCAGATATCCATAGCCGAGGATCACGACGGCAAGATATGGTTCGGAACCAATATCGGAGTTATAGAGATTCCCTCGGCAGCCAAGGCCATGGATCCGTCCATGACCATCAACCGCCTGAAAGTGCCGAGAAACGACGGTACGAATCTGGCTGATTATTTGTTGGGAACAGATTATATCAATTCCATCGCTGTCGATGCGGCAAACCGTAAATGGTTGGCCACAGACGTGTCGGGACTCTACTTGGTGTCGCCCGACGGTCATCAGATACTGGAACGATTCTATACCAATAATTCTCCGCTCAGATCAAATCGTGTGAATGCCCTGTATTCCGATCCTAACAGCACCACTCTTTATGTGGGCACTGAATATGGATTATACACCTACGGGACCAATGCAGCTCCGTCACGTCCCGATTATTCCGACATATGTGCCTTTCCCAATCCGGTGCGTCCCGATTATTCGGGACCTGTGTATGTGAAGGGACTAATGGAGGGTTCGTTGGTAAAGATAGCCGACACTGCCGGTAATGTGGTGGCACAGGGTCGTAGCGAGGGAGGTCTGTTTACATGGGACGGCTGTAATATGTCAGGATCGCGTGTCAAGACAGGCGTATATTATGTATTTGTATCTGAAAATTCATCGGGCTCATCATCAGGTGCAGTTACAAAGATCATGGTGATAAACTGAGCTGTTGAAAAAATTGTTATCAAAATAGTGAAATCACTTCAAATATATACTCTAAAACCAAAATACTGAAAATGAGTGTAAAACTGAGTTATCGCAACGAAGACGACAAATGCTATGGGGCTACCGGCATGGCCGTGGCTGTAGTGGTATTTGACGGCGAGGATATGCTTTCGGCTGTTGATCTTGATGCCGAGGCCGATTCCATACTTGAATTTGCCAATGACTTTTATTTTACAGGCAATCCCGGACTTTCGGCCAAGGCTGCCTGGAACCATATATTAAAGAATTTCAATCTTGAGATGGCTGCCACAATAGCCAATGTCATGTGCCGCAACATGGTGCTTGACCGCACCGCTGTATCGGCCGAGATAAAGGATATGCTCGGTAAATGTGTGCTTGACGAAGGTAGCAGCTGGTGTAATCTTGAAGAGGACGAGACACGGCGGCTGTTTGAGAAGAACTATACTTATCTCTATCGGGTGTTCAACCATCGCGGTGTGCAGGAGGTGGTGCATGATTTCGCCAATGCTCTGAAACGCCGCAGACGTATGACCCGTCTTGATGTCATAGAGCAGTTGCGGGCGCTCAGCATGCTTTAGGGCTTCAACATGGACCGCAATACAAGCGGAGCTTCAGGTCCCATGTTGAATATAAGGTCCAGAATACTGAGATTGGCCATAAAACCGTATTTTCGGCTCCATATCTGGTAATATGGCCGTGAAGCGGGTGTTTGTATCGGAATTGAACGGAAATCGTCGGTATGGCCGTTAAAACGAATATTTTCCATGCTGCATGTCACCGCTGTGTCTATGCAGAGGATTTGGCGTACCAATTCGTCGAGCCTCATGTTCATATCCATCAGTTTCATGCCTTCGGCCGACCGGCTGAAGAAGGGCATGAATGAATCTATGTAATATTCAAAGAAAGGAGTGCGGCCGTAGGCCGATCTTAATGCCTCAAGATGTTTTGTCCACCATCGGTCATGTCCCGACACCGTTATGTCGCTCCAGAGTGCCGAGGTCATACTCCTCGGTTTCTCTATTGGTACGGTAAGCGTGAGCCGTCCGTGTGTGTCGGCTATCTCGCAGCGGTGCATCTGTTTTCGGCGTTTGTCAAAACGCATTGATGTGTCTATGACCGCTTGCGGATAGGCCATCATGGTTGCATAATATTCCGCTCCCGAAAGATATTCGGGAGCGAGTATGATTACCCGGTCGGGATACAGAGGTTCGGGACGTGGCATCACAGACCGGAATTGGCATTATGGAGAATACGGTTCCATCGGATACCGCCGTCAAAAAGGCTTTTGTCCTTGTCAAAGGATATGAGCACCCTCATGGGCTTGCCCACTATATGATCCTCGGGCACGAATCCCCAGTAGCGCGAATCGAGTGAATTGTCACGGTTGTCACCCATCATGAAGTAATAGTCCATGGCAAAGGTGTAGGTATCGGCAGGTTTGCCGTCGATATATATCACTCCGTCCTTTATATATGAGTCTGTGTGGTACTCGTAGTTTCGTATGACGCGTTCGTAAACGGGCCAGTTGTCAGGCGTGAGTTCTACGGTAGCTCCTTTTTTGGGTATGTACAGTTCGCCGTAATCATGCCGTGTCCAGCCTTTTGAGGCACCGTATGGAAAGAGGTCTGGCTCCGGATCGGCTTTTACTTTAGTAAGAGCCAGAGTGGTGGGCATCGCTTTAAGTCTGGTAGCCATGGCGTCGGTAAGCGGAATTTCATATATTGGCGGGGTTGTGCTCTCGAAGTTTATTTTCATGCCGGCTTCACCGAGTTTGAAATAGTAGGAATTGATCTGGTCGGCACCCATTTCGCGGCGGTCGTCTATGGCCACACCGATGGATTCCCATTCGCTGTTGGTTAGTCTGCGGGAGGTTTGCAGGAAGTAGTTGAACTGTACGTCCTTGGGAGTCTTTATCTTGGTGCCGTCGATATATATGTCGCCTCCGGAAATCTTAAGTTTCTGGCCGGGAAGTCCCACGGCGCGTTTCACATAGTTTTCCCTGCGGTCCACGGGACGATAAATTATTTCGCCGAATTCTTCGGGGTGGTTGCGGATATTGTCACGTCCGAACATTCTTACCAAAGTATAATAATCAGGGTTCTGTACTTTCAGAGCCACGGTGTCGCCCGCGGGAAAATTGAATACCACTATATCACCGAGCTTCACATTGCCGAGTCCTTTCAGGCGGTGGTATTTCCACTTGGGCCACTCAAGATAGCTCTTTGTGTTGAAAAACGGCAGGGTATTCTGCACAAGTGGAAAATGTATGGGTGTCATTGGAACACGCGGACCATAGGACATCTTGTTGACCCACAGGTAATCGCCTGTTAGAAGTGTCTTTTCTAACGATCCGGTGGGTATCTGGTAGTTCTGTCCTATGAATGTGAACACAAAATATACCAGTATAAGAGCATAAACGATGGCATCGACCCAGCTCATCACTGTTCTCACCGCTTTGTTTTTACTGTGTTTCCACCATGTGAACGGTATGTAGTGGGTTATGTATATGTCAAACAGCAGCGGCAACAACAGCAGCACCCAGTAATTTCCGAGCCATACCACCCAGCCCGCAAATATGGCTGCTACTATTCCGAAGCGTATCCATCGGGTCTTTTTTGTCGCTGCGGCGCGTTCCTTTATATCCTGCCACAGAAGTGACAGTCTGTTATTGGTTAGAGGCATATATAATAGTATTATTTGTCCGATTTGCTGTCGGAGATTATTTTGTTCATAAGCATATCCATAGTTAGGAATCCGGTCTGTGATGCGACCCATTCGGCCGCTATCACGGCACCGAGTGCAAACCCTTCGCGGCTTTTGGCTTCATGTCGTATCTCTATGGAGTCAACCGGAGAGTCCCATGTCACGGTGTGTGTGCCCGGTGTCTCGCCAAGGCGTATATGGTCTATCCGGAGGGTACCTTCTTCACAAGAGGTCTCGCTCCAACGGCCGATGCGCTGATTGTTGCCGATGATTCCGTCGGCAAGACTAATGGCCGTGCCGCTGGGGTGATCGAGTTTGTGTATGTGATGGATTTCCGTTATGTGCGGGGTATATTGCGGAAACCCTTTCATGAGCGATGACAGATAGCTGTTGAGGGCAAAAAACAGATTGACCCCTATGCTGAAATTAGATGTCCAGAAAAATGTGGCCCCGTGGTCATCGCACTGTCGTTTTATCTCGTCCATGCGGGCTGTCCAGCCTGTACTTCCCGACACTACTTTAACTCCTTGTGAAAAAGCTTTGAGATAGTTGTCAACGGCAGTTGACGGGGTAGTGAACTCGATGGCAACATCAGCGCTCCGGAAAGCGTCGGAGTTAAAATCCTCCTGATTGCCGGCATCTATTACCGATACTATTTCATGACCTCGTGAAAGGGCTATGCGTTCTATGGCTTTGCCCATCTTGCCGTAACCTATGATTGCTATTTTCATGTGCAGAGTTATTTATGTAGTACAAAAATACGAATAAGTCGATGGAAAAAGCAAATTTATTTGATTTTTGCCGGACTAAAGTATTTAATGCGTAAGCCAATGATACGGAAAAATAGTATCTTTGTGCACCATTCACGCATGTCGGGTGTTTTATTACCGGACATTAAAAACGTAATTTATTATGGAATCAACCCGTCAAGCTAAGATATCGCGTCTGATACAAAAGGAACTCAGTGAGATATTCCGCCGTCAGACTGCCAAGACTCACGGCGTATTGGTGTCGGTGAGCAGTGTGAAAGTTTCTCCCGATCTCAGCACCGCCAAGGCATATCTGTCGGTATTTCCTTCCGACAAGGCTGCCGAAGTGATGGAAAATATAAACCGTAGCGCCAAGACGGTGCGTTACGAACTTGCACAGATAGTAAGGAAACAGTTGCGAAAGACTCCCGAACTGTCGTTCTTTCTTGATGATTCGCTGGATTATATAGAAAGTATAGACCGTCTGCTTGCAACCGATGCCGAAAAGCATGCTGACAAGGAATCCAACGTATAGGGGATTTCTATGGTATCGATGCGCATAGCGTTGCGCTATTTCTTTTCCAGGAAGAGTCACAACGCTGTCAACGTAATCTCTTTCGTATCTATGGCGGGTGTTGCTGTGGCAACAATGGCCATAGTGTGTGTGCTGTCGGTATTCAACGGATTTTCGGATCTGGCTCATTCCCGCATATCGCTTTTTGATCCGCAGTTGAAAGTGGAGCCTGCTCACGGCAAGATTATCGTGAATGCCGATTCTGTTGCCGCCGTTATATCTGATATAGATGGTGTGGCTATGTCTGTGCCGTCAGTCAGTGAGCAGGCTTTGGCCATGTATGGAGGTCGGCAGATGCCCATAAAATTAATGGGTGTAACCGACGACTATCAGTCGGTTACGGGAATAAATAATACGGTCATTGACGGACGGTTTGCTCTGAGTGATTGTTTTTATGGCAGTGCCGCCGTTATAAGCGTTGGTACGGCCATGCGTCTCGGAACCTATGCCGGTGCTCCTGATGTGATGTCTCTGTACGTTCCGCGTCGTCTGGGAAAAATCAATCCTGCCAATCCCATGGCTGCATTCCGCAGTGATTCCGTGGGTGTAGCCGGAGTGTTTGAGGTGAACCAGAGCGACCATGATGCGGAGACGGTGATAGTGTCGCTTGATGTGGCACGGCGTCTTCTTGACATGGATCATGAAGCCTCATCGGTCGATGTGGCACTGGAATCCGGTGCTGATGAAAACAAAGTCAGACAGGCTATCGTCGAGGCTACAGGCTGTGGATTTACGGTAAAGAACCGTCTTGAGCAGGAGGAGGAATCACTGCGCATGATTTCCATAGAGAAATGGATCACATTTGTGATGCTGGCTTTCATATTGCTGATAGCATCGTTTAATGTCATATCGACTCTGTCGATGCTCATAATAGAAAAGAAAGACAATATGGCCACATTGCGCGCCCTTGGCGCACGGTCGTCCATGATACGCGGAATATTCATGCGCGAAGGCTGGATTATAAGTGCAATAGGCGGTGTGACAGGTCTGTTGCTCGGTGTGGGTCTGTGTGTGTTGCAGCAGACATTCGGTCTGATAAGGCTTGGCGGAGATGCGGCAAAACTTTCCGTTACCGCTTATCCTGTAAGGGTGGAAGCCTATGACATACTCAGTGTGGTGTTTCTTGTGGTTTGTGTAGGCTGGATTATAAGCTGGATCACGTCACGTTTTGCTGTCCGTTAGATTTTACGGATAAGAGTCAGACCGTCGCGCATCGGAAGTATCACAGTCTCCACCGATGTGTCACGTGCGACCATATCGTTGAATTCCATTATTCCACGGCTCTGGGCATCGGTGGGTAAAGGACACTCCACTACCTTGGAATCCCATAGTGTGTTGTCGGCTATTATATAGCCCCCGTGTCTGAGGCGCGGAAGTATCATCGTGTAATACTGCGGATAATGGCGTTTGTTTGCATCGATAAACACCATGTCCCACTCCCCTTCTATTTTTGGTACTATGTCAAGCGCATCGCCTATGTGCAAGGTTATCCTGGCCGGAAATCCGCAGTTTTCAAATCGTTCGGTAAGTTCCTCCTCCATTTCGTCCTCTATCTCTACGGTGTGGAGTTCACCTCCCGCAGGCATGGCTTCAGCAATACATAGAGCCGAATATCCTGTAAAAGTACCGAGTTCCAGCACTCTTGAAGGCGATATCATGGAGGTTATCATCTTGAGCACCCTACCCTGCACGTGTCCTGAACACATACGCGGATACAGGTGATGCAGATGGGTATGACGGTACAGTTTTTTCAGGTGCGGAGGTTCGGCGGAGGTATGAGCCGCTATGTATTCCTCTAATATATCCTGCATGAGAGTGAATGTCTTGTTACTGATTCTATGGTCCGGTGCATTATTTCCACGCATTTTTCGGGGTAATCCCCTACTGCGGTCTCACCGCAGAGCAGAAGTGTGTCGGCTCCCTCCATTACGGCAAGAGCCACATCGTTGACCTCCGCACGGGTGGGCGTAGGTGAAGATATCATGGACTGCAGTATCTGTGTGGCCACTATGGAGGGTTTGCCGGTATGGCGGCAGAGGCTGAGTATCCGGTATTGTATGGCCGGTATTTCACTCAGCGGTACCTGTGTGCCAAGATCGCCGCGTGCCACCAGAAGTCCGTCGGACGCTTCGAGTATCGGCATCAGGTTGTCAAGAGCCTCCCTACACTCTATT
This sequence comes from uncultured Muribaculaceae bacterium, assembly GCA_910578805.1. Classification (GTDB taxonomy): domain Bacteria; phylum Bacteroidota; class Bacteroidia; order Bacteroidales; family Muribaculaceae; genus Paramuribaculum. Next base: position 81,622 of record CAJTRS010000005.1, read on the forward strand.
TTGGAGTATAGCATTATATCCGACCCTTCAATACAATCTCTTACTGCGTGTACGTCATCGGCGTTGCGTACAAAAGAGTGAGCTATCATGTCTATGCCGGCTTTACGGGCGGCATAGATATTTTCGCGGTCACGCTCCGACACGGCCGGCAGATGTGGTATGACGGCACCGGGTATGGCTACCGTCTTGCGTGAATTGAGTGTTGCTGCCTTTGTGACTGTGGCTTGGATAGTTTTGTCCTCCACCCCGTTTATGGTCAGCGAAATATCTCCGTCATCTATCATTATATCCATGCCTGCGGCTGCACAGGAGTGTATTTCCGGAACGTTGACGTAGATTACGTCCTGTGTGGATATGTCAGTACCTGACATTATTTTCACTCTCTGTCCTACTGACAAATCTATCGGAGTTGAAACTTCGGTGGTACGTATTTCCGGGCCTTTTGTATCCATGAGTATTTTTATATCCGGAGTGTGCCTGCGTATGGTTTCTATCATCGATGTCAGCTCTTCGGGACTTACATGGGCGGAATTGATGCGCACGGCTTCCATTCCGAGTCTCTGCAGTGATGTTAGAAACTGCGGTGTGCACCTTTCGAGTGTCACCGTGGCCATAATCGATGTGTGATGTACGGTATTCATACGAGAGATTCTATTGCGAGACGGTAACTGTCCATTCCGAATCCGGCTATTACTCCGCGGCACACCGGTGTGATAAGCGAGGTGTGCCGTATGGGTTCGCGTGCGGCCACATTTGATATATGCACTTCCACAACCGGAAGTTTTATGGCCGCTATGGCGTCGGCTATGGCCAATGACGTGTGTGTGTAGGCACCGGCATTGAGTATGATGCCCTGATACTCCTCGTTGTCATAACCCACACGGTGGAGTTCATCGATAATATCCCCCTCATGGTTGCTTTGGAAATATTCTATTTCCACGTCTTTGAAACATTCTTTCAGGAAATCGAGATATTGTTCCATGGATTCGTTGCCATATATCTGAGGCTGTCGCGATCCGAGAAGGTTGAGATTAGGTCCGTTGACAATCAGTATTTTCATAATTAATTTAATGGCATGGTTACAAGCATGAATACGGCTATGTGTGACAGGAGCATCAGGGCCAGCAGAATCCAGGCCAGCACAGGTCGCTGGGAATAACACTGATAGGCGAGCCATGCGGCTGTTATGGCATAAAACGGATATATCCACACCATGGTCCGCGCTGATGAACCGGGAGTGCAACTGTCAAGCAGTATCGGAAACTGGAACACCGGCAGCAGAATCATCACAATAACAGCGATGAACCATCGCGGTGTGGCCGGTGGTGTCGGCATCATGGCCGTTTCCCCTCCTTGGAATCCTTTTTCCTTAGGCGCGAAGCCTCTTTTTCCTCAAGATATGATTTTACGGTGTCTTTTATTCCACGGCGCAAGCTGAATTTAGGAGCGAATCCGAAGTCACGGACTGCATCGGATATGTCGCAGTCCCAGTTGCGCTGTTTCATGATCTTGAACTTGTCGCGGTTGAGTGTCGATGGTTTCATGCGTGCCACCCCATATTTTTCAGCTACCACCGAGGCTACATAGGCGGTCCATAAAGGCAGTTTCATGGGTATGACCCATCTGATACCGAGCTCCTCGGCCACTATCCGCCGGAACTCTTTCTGGGTATATGCCTTATCTTCTGATATTATATATTTCTTTTTCAATGTGGTATCCTTGGTTATGGCATCGAAAATGGCATTGACCAAGTCTTCCACATAAATGAACGTAAGCAACTGCCTGCGGTAACCCACTCCGAAGTCCCAGTGGCTGTCGATGCTCTTTATCATCATCAGATAATCCTTTTCGTGCGGGCCATATACGCCTGTGGGGCGGAATATGGTCCATGGCACATCTGTACAGGTCTCGAGATATGTCTCGGCTTTGATTTTCGACACACCGTAGCGGGTATTGGGATTAGGGATCATCGACGAGTTCATCGGTGTATATCCTTTTTCGTCGCCGGGACCTAATGCGCTAAGGCTGCTCATGTAGAAGAAGCGGCGTGTCGGTATCATGTCAATGGAACGTAAAGTCTCCACAAATTCTTTAAGATACAGATAGTTGATGCGGTTGAAGTCAGCGAAGTTAACGCATTTCGTGGCGCCGAGATTATAGACTATATAGTCCCATTTTTCTCCCGCCGGCAATACATCGGCGAGTGACGAAGCCATCTGTTCCGGATTGTCGTAATCCAGAACCACGAAATGCAGGCGGTCATCTTTAAGCCATCGGCGTGATGTGCTTTCACGCACAGCCACATATGTGTCATAACCGCGTCTTAATGCCTCAGAGGCTATGAATCCGCCTATGAATCCGCCTGCTCCCACCACAAGCACCTTTCCGTCAGTAATACTATCCATTATATCGGTATGTCTTTATGCTTTTAATTAAAGTATATCTGCAAATGTACGAAAAAATAAATGAGATAGGGTGACGTTGTGGAAGCATTTATTGGGATTGTGTGGGTGTCAATATGCTTGGTGTCGTGAAAAAATCGCTAAATTTGTGGCTGATTAATCTTTAATATTATCAATAACTCCGGACTATGGGAAAAAATAAACTTAGGAAATTCAAGGAAATGGAAGATATCGATTTTGTGTTCCAGTATCCTTGGGCGGAACTTCAAAATGGCGGTTTTCCTCTGAAAGGCCGCTGGCATGAGGATTTTTTTCACAACCGCAAGCCTATAGTGCTGGAACTTGGCTGTGGCAAAGGTGAATATACGGTGGGCCTTGCCAAGGCATTTCCCGAGGCCAACTATATAGGTATCGACATAAAAGGTGCCCGCATGTGGACGGGTGCGTGTGACACCCGGCGTAATGATATGAAAAATGTGGCTTTTTTGCGCACCGACATAGAGCTGTTGCCGCATTTTTTCGCACCAGGGGAGGTGTCTGAAATATGGATCACATTTCCTGACCCCCAGATGAAAAAAGTGAGAAAACGTCTCACCTCAACACGTTTTCTCGAACTTTACCGTCAGGTGCTGGCCGACGGCGGCAAAATCAATCTCAAGACTGACAGTCCGTTTCTCTACACATATACCCATATTCTTGCGCAGGAAAACGGCTTGGCCATAGAGGTGGATACTGACAATCTGTATGCCGGAGATTATGACAGCAGCATACTGGGCATACGCACATTCTACGAACAGCAGTGGCTTGACCGCGGTCTGACAATAAAATACATACGGTTTGTACTTGATCATGCCACCGTACTCTCAGAACCGGAGGTGGAAATTGAATTTGACACCTACAGGAGTTTTTCGCGTGGTGAACTACAATGCCCCGAAAAGTGTAATCCTAAAGTGACACCAAAGAAATAAAATAGATTTAAGAAATATATGGAACGATTATATCCGCAACTTATTCTCGATGCTCTTGCTACGGTCAGATATCCCGGAAATGGTAAAAATATAGTGGAACTCGGCATGGTGGCCGATGACATACGCATCGACGGTTGCAAGGTGAGTTTTTCGGTTGTATTTCCCAAAAGCACCGATCCTTTCATGAAATCACTTCTTAAGGCGGCTGAGGCGGCCATACACACCCATATATCGCCTGAGGTGGAAGTCGATGTTCGGGCGCAGGCTCTTCAGACTCCGGCACAGGAGAAAGCGCCTGTGCTGCCGGGCGTAAAAAATATCATAGGGGTCTCGTCGGGTAAAGGAGGTGTGGGCAAGAGCACTGTGGCAAGTAATCTTGCCGTGGCACTTGCCCGTGAAGGCTATAAGGTAGGATTGCTCGATGCCGACATTTTCGGCCCTTCTGTGCCTAAGATGTTCGGTGTAGAAGATGAAACCCTGTATATGCACGAAGTCGATGGCCGTCAGCTTATAATACCGGCCGAGCGTTATGGGGTGAAAGTGCTGTCTATCGGTTTTCTCGTGGATAAGAATGCTCCTGTTCTCTGGCGTGGAAGCATGGCTTCAAATGCCTTGCGTCAGCTCATAGAAGAAGCCGACTGGGGCGAACTTGATTATTTCATTATAGATATGCCTCCCGGCACATCGGATATTCATCTGACTCTTGTGCAGACTATTGCCATCACAGGAGTGGTGGTCGTTACCACTCCCCAGCAGGTGGCTCTTGCCGATGCAAGAAAAGGTATAGCCATGTTCCTTGGAGAGAAAGTCAATGTGCCGGTTCTCGGTCTGGTGGAGAACATGGCTTGGTTCACACCCGAGCCACACCCCGATGAGCGGTATTATATCTTCGGTCGTGAAGGCGCAGTGGCACTTGCAAAGGAGTTAGGTGTGAAATTGTTGGCGCAGATACCCATTGTGGGTTCCATTTGCGACGGCGGCGACGGCGGCGAGCCTATAGCCTTGAAAGATACAGTGACCGGACATGCTTTCATGCACCTTGCCCATGAGGTGGTGGAGGCTGTGGCCGAACGTCACGGCACTCTTCCCCCTACAGTGAAAGTGAATGTGACAAAGAGATAATAATTGTGTTATGCAAAGAGTCCTTTTTCATGAGACCGTATTCGGTCCCATTCATTCGCGCCGGCTCGGGACTTCGCTCGGCATAAATCTGTCGCCGCTTGACGGAAAGGTGTGTTCGTTTGACTGCCTTTACTGTGAGGCGGGACTCAATGCCCAAGGTCCGGGCACAACCGGACTTCCTGCCAGAAATGATGTCCGCGAGAAACTTGAGACTAAGTTAAGCGGTATGGTAGCGCGCGGTGAATCTCTCGATGTGATAACTTTTTCGGGCAACGGGGAGCCTACGCTGCACCCCGAATTCGAAGGGATTGTCGATGACACGATAGAGTTGCGCGACAAGTATTTTCCCGATGTGAAAATTAGCGTGTTGTCCAACTCCACAAGGCTTGACAATGAATCGGTGAGCCGTGCATTGCTTAAGGTTGATAACAATATCCTCAAATTGGATTCGGCTATCGACCGCACGATTAAGATTCTTGACCGTCCGGCATCGCCGTCATTTACTGCCGAACGGGTGATCGGACATCTGGCATCGTTCGGCGGCCGGTGTATAGTGCAGACAATGATATTGCGAGGAACCAGTGACGGCGACATTGTCGATAACACCACGCGGCAGGAGGTCTCGGCTCTTATCGAAGCATACCGCCGCATACGGCCCAAAGAGGTGATGATTTATTCCATCGACCGCAGAACTCCGGTCGAGACACTCGAAAAGGTGCCGCTTTCGGAGCTTGAATCGATAGCCGAGCGAATCCGGGCATGCGGCATAGCCGTTCAGGTCAACTGATAATATATATCCGTATCCGATGACTTATAGATTGCTTATATTGCTTTCATTAGCCTTATGTGGCTTAAATTATCCCCCAATTAATGCCATGACTGTTTCAAATACCGATTCTGTGATAATACCTTCACCTCTCAGACATGGTGATAAAATAGCCATCGTGTCGCCTGCAGGCGCGGCCCGTCCGAAAGATGTGTATTCGGCTGTGACGGTATTGCAGTCGCTCGGCTGGGAGCCTTATGTGGCTGAATATGCGTTGGGGCGATACGGTACATACAGCGGTACCGACGCCCAGCGTCTGTCTGATCTGAAAGAGGCTATTCTCGATCCGGATACCAAAGCCATTATTTGTACACGTGGCGGATATGGCGCGGTACATCTGCTTGACAGTCTCGCTTCGCTTCCGTTGCGTTCCAATGCCAAGTGGATAGTGGGATTTAGTGATATATCGGCTCTGCATGCCCTTATGTCGTCACACGGTATCGCAAGTATCCACGGGCCTATGGCAAAGCACATAAGTGCCGAAAACGGCGATAATGACGAGTGCCGTGCTTTGGCAGCATTGCTTTCAGGTGACAGTATCGAATATAACATTCCGGCGCATGAACTGAACCGCTGCGGTTCGGTCACCGCTACTCTTGCCGGAGGGAACATGGCTGTGCTTACACAACTTATTGACACTCCTTACGATATGCTCCGGCCGGGAACCGTGCTTTTAATTGAGGATATCGGCGAACCGGTGTATAAGATAGAGCGCATGCTCTATCAGTTGCGCATGAACGGAGTTCTCGGCCGTTTGTCAGGACTGATAGTGGGTGAGTTTACAGATTACAAACCTGATGACAATTATCCGTCAATGGAGGCCATGATAGCCGAAATGGTCAAAGATTTCGACTATCCGGTGGCTTTCGGGGTGCCTGTAGGCCACGGTGACCGCAACCTGCCATTGGTTGAGGGCGGGCAAGTGAGACTGTCGGTCACACCTGAAGGCACATGTATAAAACAGTGATCACACGCTCAGAACAATGTGAGCTGATTGTCAAGCAGTCTGAATGACTGCCGGTGCAGTCCGCAGGCGCCATGGGCGGCTATGGCGGCACGGTGATCCTTTGTGGGATATCCTTTGTTGATGTCCCATTTATACTCCGGATATATGGCATGAGCCTGACGCATGTATTCGTCGCGGTGTGTCTTGGCGAGTATGGAAGCGGCTGCGATGTTGCCGAATCGGCCGTCACCTTTTACGAATGTGGTCCATGGCAGATCACGGTAAGGCTTGAATCTGTTGCCGTCAATAATCACGGCTTCTGGTCTGACTGACAAGCCATCGAGAGCGCGGTGCATTGCAAGGATAGAGGCGTTGAGTATGTTTATACGGTCTATCTCCTGATTGTCCACAACTCCTATGGCCCAGGCCACAGCCTCCGTCTCTATGATTTTACGCAGTTCATCGCGTTTCTTTTCCGATAGCTTTTTCGAATCGTTCAGCCACCGGTGGCTGAATCCGTGGGGCAATATCACCGCCGCTGCGTAAACGGGGCCGGCCAGACATCCTCTGCCTGCTTCGTCACAACCTGCTTCCAATATGCCCTGTGTGTGGCTGTCGGGCAACGGCTCCTGTCGGTATGCTCCCATAAATCGGTTGAAGTGTCGGTAATGTACGTTTCTATTCCCGGAATCCGTAGCCGAATCCCTGGCGGTTCACTATGCAGTTGCCATATTCACCGAGTTTCTTGCGGAGTCGTGAGATATTGGTGTCAACAGCACGATCCGATATATCGGAGTCGTCCTCCCATGCTTCATTCCGAATGTCGGCACGTGAGTAATAGCTGTTGCGGTTGCGCATGAACAGTGCCAGTATAAGATATTCGGTGCGTGTAAGCTGCAATATGTCACCGTCTATGCTGGCTGTGCCTGCGTTTAGGTCTATGACCAGATTTTTGTAGCGGTATTCTATCACGGGGCGGCGTGCGCTCATCATGCGCCTGCGTCTTATTATTGACTTTACACGGGCTATCAGTTCACGCGATGAAAACGGCTTGGATATATAGTCATCGGCTCCGGCGTCAAGACCGTTTACGACATCGTCCTCTGATGCTTTGGCCGATACTATTATTACAGGCAGATTGAATGTGTCGCGGTTGCTCCTTATGCTTCGTGTTAGTTCCAGACCGTTCAGTTTACAGTCCATAAGGTCCACGAGCACAAGATTGTAGTCGGTAAGATTCAGATTCAGGGCTTCGGTGGCCGAATGCACTTCATGGCACTTGAATCCGTCGTTTTCAAATTTGAAGTGGAGAAGTTCACACATCAGAGTATCCGAATCGACAATCAGCAAGCGGCCTGCTGATCCTGATAGGTTGTTTGCTTTATTAGACGGCATGGTTTACTATGATTGTGTACTAAACACAAATGTACTATAAAATCAACAGAACTGAATATTGTGGCTGTATATGTTGTCGATTTGTGACAGTATTTTAATATTGCTTTCCGCAGTTTATACGGCTACGTAGCGTATCTGGTCCTTTATCGCATCGACTACATTGATTATATAGTCGCCGGTTTTCTCTATGTCAGACACGAGATCCATGTAATAGATACCGGCTTGGTATTCGTAATGGTGATTGTTGATGTTTTCGATGTTGGCTGTACGTATCTGGTTGCGGTAATTATTGATTTCGCGCTCTATATTGTACGATTTGATTATGTCGGCTTCCTGAGCATGTTCGATGTCGCTTAGCAGACCGAGCATATTGATCATGGCATTTTTAACATAGCCGAACATTATATCCACATTGGCATAAATCTCGTCGTTGAATATAGAGTGGCTCTGGTTTCTGCGCACAAGAATCTTTCCGGCGCCGAGACAGCCGTCGGCTATGCTTTCTATCTCGCTTACTATGCGTAGCATTCCGGCTATGCGGTGCTTACTTTCATTAGACAGTCGTCCTTCGGAGCATTTGTTGAGGTAATGGGCTATCTCTATCTCCATTCGGTCCGAAATATCTTCATATTTCTCAAGTCGTGAGTACAAGTGGTTGAATTCCTCTGAGTCGGGCTTGGTGTGTACAAGTTCCTGTGCCATGTCGATCATGCGTGCCACGCGGTCGCCATACACGGCTATCTCTTTTTCTGCCTGGGCTATGTTAAGCTCCGATGCGTTCATCAGACCGCCGGAAATAAACTTGAGCTGGAATTCGTCGTCCTGTTTGTGCTTGGCGGGAACCAGACGTTCCACTATCTTCACATATACATTGGTGAACCATATCATAACACCGAGATTGATGAGATTGAATACGGTGTGGAACACTGACAGGCCTATCGACACGCTTTGTTGCATATGGTCTATGTCGGCTTGTAAAAGTGTCACTTTCTCGTATAGCGGGTGAGTGCTGGGCAGTGCGTTGGCAAAAAGCAGATTGTAAGCATCGGGGTCTGTAAGCTCGATGTGCTTCACGTATCCCGACAATGCCTCGGGATTGCCTTGTCCGAGCCATTCTGTCAGATCGACATTGAGGTTTACAAATGGGTAAAACACACATAGCACCCATAGGCAACCGAGCAGGTTGAACAGCAGGTGTCCCATTGCGGTGCGTTTGGCCGCCACATTGCCGCTCATAGAGGCAAGTATGGGGGTTATGGTCGTTCCGATATTGCTGCCGAGAACCAAAGCACATGACAGGTCAAAGTTGATCCACCCCTTGCTGCACATTATGAGTGTTATGGCGAAAGTAGCCGCCGATGACTGTATGATCATGGTGAGTACGAGTCCCACCATTGTGAATATCAACACAGAGCCGAAGCCTAAATTGGTGTATTGCTGCAGGAACGCAAACATTTCGGGATTGCTCTGCAGGTCGGGTACGTATCTGCTTATCAGATCGAGGCTCATGAACAGGAATGAGAATCCGACAAGGAATTCTCCCATTGACTTGGTGCGGCTTTTCTTGGAGAATAAAAGCGGTATGGAGAGGCAGAACAGCGGCAACACGAATGCCGACATGTTGACCTTAAATCCGAAAAGCGATATTACCCATGCCGTGAATGTGGTGCCCACATTGGCGCCCATGATCACAGCCATTGACTGCGCGAGTGTCATAAGCCCGGCATTGACAAAACTTACCACCATCACCGTCGATGCCGAAGAACTCTGTATGAGCGCTGTGATCGAAAATCCCGTAAGAGTGCCTGTAAAGCGGTTGCGTGTCATGGCCGACAGAATGTTGCGCAGGCGGTCGCCGGCAGCTTTCTGCAGACCTTCGCTCATCACTTTCATGCCATAAAGAAACAATCCTACCGATCCCAGTAAACAGAGTAGATCTAAAAAGCTGTAATCCATAAAGGGTTATTGTGAGGTTTTTTGGAAATTTTGTGTTTACAAATTTACATATTAATTCGGATTTTTCAACTTTTTGACATTAATAAAATCGACATGTAATGCCGATTTTATTGTGAATTTGTGAAGAGTGGAGGGTTGGATTGTGCGTGTGTGCTATCGCCGCGACACTAATGACAATAACCATAGTAATATTACGGCTCCGGCCACCGATGTTATGAGACTGCCTATCAGTCCGCCGGTTTCAATGCCGAGCAGACCGAATATCCAGCCGCCCAATACGCCGCCTATGATGCCCACTATCAGATTTATCACTAATCCGAATCCACCGCCACGCATAAGTTTGCCTGCCACAAAACCTGATGCGATACCTATGAGAATGTACCAGATGAAGTTCATAATGTTTGTTTTTTGGGGAGTTATTAAAAAAATATGTTTGTCTTATAAACAAACCTTATCGACTATAAGTTGATTTATGTTTAACGGACTGTGTTAATGATTTTGGTTTTGATTGTAATATATTTGTAACACAATATCAAATGTTAGTATATTGGTGTAAATCAACATGCTATATATTGTTGTAACAGCT
>CAJTRS010000006.1:0-48525 GCA_910578805.1 uncultured Muribaculaceae bacterium
GGTCACAAAACCCGGAAATCACGTTTCCGGCCGGCCCTGAACGGCTTGACTTATCTTGTTTTCAGAATCGACTAAGGGTCATTTTTCATTTATGACTCTTGTACTACTTCTTGTCTATTGTAATTCTTTCAATGTTCTCTGTTTTGACCCTGGGTTGTTTCCCAAAAGCGGTGCAAAGTTAACACCTCTTTTTCGTTCCTCCAAACTTTTTCCGATATTTTTTTGTTACCCTCAATCCCCCCATACCTCACAAACACTCCCTTTCCCCATATATATCAATAACTTAAAAATATGTTGTAAAACATATTTTTAACAATCATTTTACATTTAAACATTAACCGACTCATCAAACTATCAAAAATGCATATCCATATAATAATAAGGTGTTTTTATAATGGCGGATATACTATAATGATAGTACCGAACGTTATATCATATACATAAATCACATTCATTTACACATTTAACCCTCAAAAGCCATGGATATGCCTCCCATACCCGACCAAAATCAGGAATTGAAACCGGCTAAACGCCAGTCATTGTCACTGAAAATACTTTTTATTGCCCTGATCACCCTTGTGCTGTTGATTCCAGACGCAATAATATATTCGCTGAATACCGACAGACGCTACACACAGGAACACGTCACCCATGAGATATCAAAATCGTGGAGCGGCCCGCAAACCATATCGGGGCCGATAATCTCCATTCCTTACCATATCGAGAAATCAAAGGATAAGGATTCGACTGGTGTGATACGGGTGCTTCCGGCCACGCTCGATGTCAATGGAAACATTTCGTCGCAAAAGCTGTCAAGGAGCATCTACGAGACCGTAGTCTATAATTCAAACATCTCGATAAACGGCAATTTCGATCTGAGCATACTGAACACGGCCGGTGTGCCTCTTAACTCCCTGAAATTGGACAAAGCTTATGTGACCGTAGGTATCGGCGACCTCAAAGGGCTCGAATCGGCGTCACCACTGAAATTAGGCAACGCCTCATATTCACTAAACGGAACATCAAACAACGACGTATATGTCAATCTACGGCAAAACAACACCACAGATTATGTAGTCGAAGAGGTAGTACTACCTGACGAAGAGATGTATTCGGAATCGGTGTTGTGTTATGACAATGACTCTTCTACGGGATCGGGCTGCATGCAGGCATCTATCAACCTCAGCGCCACAGACAGCACCACTACACTGCCCTTCAGCATGGAACTAAGCCTCAAGGGCTCTGAATCGATAGGAGTGACACCGATAGGAGGAAACAGCGACATATCGCTCAAGGGAGAATGCGCGGCACCATCGTTCGGCGGCATGTTTATTCCATCGAAACGCACAGTGGAAAACGGCGCATTCGACGCGCAGTGGCAGCTAAACTCCAACAACCGCCAGTATCCGCAAGTGTTCAAGGGCGGCCGTTCAGCAAGCATTGCACGCTCGGCCGTGGTGGTCAACATGATAGTACCGGTGGATCATTACCTTAAAGTGGCACGCGCCATCAAATATGCCATTGTGGTGATTCTGCTCACATTCATATCCGTATTGCTTGCCGAAGTGGTGACCCGCCGCTCCATACATCTGCTTCAATACCTGCTCATAGGATTGGCGCTAATCCTGTTTTACTCGCTCCTGTTATCCCTGTCTGAACATATCGACTTCGGAATCAGCTACTTCATAGCGGCGCTTCTCACCATAGGATTAGTAACCGCATACATGTGGGGCATACTCAAGTCAAGGCGCGCCGCACTCACTATAGGCGCACTGCTCACTATCATCTATGCATTCATATATGTGCTGCTCTGCCTGGAGACATTCGCACTTCTCACCGGCAGTATCGGCATGTTCATAGCCCTGGGAGGCATCATGTGGGCCACTCTCAGGTTCTGGAAATAGTTATCAACAAGTTATTGACGTCAGCATGTAGGAATGGGGTATTTTTAGTAATTTTGGAGAAATTAATTTCACGATATGACCCCATTCGTACATCTGCACGTCCATTCTCAATACTCACTCCTCGACGGTCAGGCTCCGGTAACGGCATTGGTTGACAAAGCCCTGGCCGACAACATGGCCGGATTGGCCATCACCGACCACGGCAATATGTTCGGCATCAAAGAGATATACAACTACGTCAACGGCGGAGCGCTTAAAGGCTATAAAAAACAGCTTGAAAAAGCCCAAAAGGCCGGCGATGAAGTGAAAGCCGCGCAGATACAAGGCTGGATCGACCGGTTGAAATCCAAAGATTTCCGGTTGATCATCGGGTGCGAGATGTATGTGGCCAACAAGTCGCTAAAGGAACAGACCGACAAACGCGACACCGGCCGGCATCTTGTGGTTCTGGCCAAAAACATGACAGGCTATAAGAATCTGATAAAATTAGTTTCCAAAGCCTGGACCGAAGGCTTCTACATGCACCCCCGTACCGACAAGCAGGAGCTTGCCGCCCACCGCGAGGGACTGATAGTGGCATCGGCCTGCTTAGGCGGTGAAATACCTCGTCTGATACGCAGCGGACAGATCGACGAAGCCGAGCGTCAGGTACAGTGGTGGAAAGAAACGTTCGGCGATGACTATTACCTGGAACTGCAGCGCCATGCCACCAACGCACCGGGAGGAAACCGCACTGTGTATGAAGAGCAGAAAGCCGTGAATCCGGAACTCATAAGAATGGCTCGCAAATTCGGAGTAAAACTAATATGCACCAACGACTGCCATTTTGTGAACGAAAGCGATGCCGAGGCTCATGACCGCCTGATATGTGTGAGCACCAACAGCAACCTCACCGATCCTGACCGCATGCGCTACACCAAGCAGGAGTGGTTCAAGACCCAGCAGGAGATGAACGACATTTTCTCCGACCTGCCCGAAGCGCTTGAAAACACCGTGGAGATAGCCCGTAAAGTGGAGCATTATTCCATAGACCACGGTCCCATAATGCCTAACTTCGAGATACCGGCCGACTTCGGAACCGAAGAGGAGTATCGCCAACGACTTACGGAGCAAGACCTATTCGAGGAATTCACGCACGACGAAAACGGCAATGTGGTACTCAGCCAGGAGGCCGCGGAGGAAAAAATAAAAAAACTCGGCGGCTACGACAAACTGTACCGAATAAAATTCGAAGCCGACTATCTGTCGAAATTAGCCTACGAAGGCGCCCGCAGACGCTATGGCGACGAATTGACACCCGAACTGAAAGAACGTCTCAACTTCGAGCTTTACATAATGAAGACCATGGGCTTTCCGGGATATTTCCTTATAGTCCAGGACTTCATCAACGCAGCACGCGAGCAACTGGGCGTGAGCGTAGGTCCCGGCCGTGGCTCCGCCGCAGGCAGCTGCGTGGCCTATTGCCTGGGCATCACACAGATAGACCCTGTAAAATATGACCTGCTTTTCGAACGTTTCCTCAACCCCGACCGAATCTCACTGCCCGATATCGACATAGATTTCGATGATGACGGGCGTGCCGATGTGCTCCGCTACGTCAACCAGAAATATGGTGAAGAGAAGGTGGCGCACATCATCACTTACGGCACCATGGCGGCAAAGTCGGCCATAAAGGACGTGGCGCGCATAGAGCAGCTTCCGTTGAGCGAAAGCGACCGCCTGACCAAACTTATACCGAAGCGCATGCCCACAGTTGACGGCAAAGAACTGAAACCCACGCTCGACAACTGCTACAAGCATGTACCCGAATTCCAGCCCGAACTTCACTCACACAACGACCTGATAGTCGAGACCCTACAGTTTGCCCGCGCATTGGAGGGAACCGTGCGCAACACCGGCGTGCATGCCTGCGGCGTGATAATATGCCGCGACGACATCACCGACTGGGTACCGGTGAGCACAGCCGTGGACAAAAGCGCCGACTCCACTTCCAAGGAGAAGATCATAGTGACCCAATACGAAGGGCGCGTAATCGAGGAGACCGGCCTGATAAAAATGGACTTCCTGGGCCTTAAGACACTATCGATAATAAAGGAAGCTGTGGCCAATATAAAGCGCACCCGAGGTATCGACATAGACATGGACAACATACCCATCGACGATCCAAAAACCTATCAGCTCTACAGCGAGGGGCGCACCACCGGCACATTCCAGTTTGAGTCGGCCGGCATGCAGAAATATCTGCGCGAACTGCAGCCCTCCACTTTCGAGGACCTGATAGCCATGAACGCCCTGTATCGTCCCGGCCCCATGGACTACATACCCGACTTCATAGCCCGAAAACATGGCCGCGAACCCATAGTGTATGACATACCGGTCATGGAGAAGTATCTGAAAGACACTTACGGCGTGACGGTCTATCAGGAACAGGTCATGCTCCTGTCTAGACTCCTCGCCAACTTCACCCGCGGCCAGAGCGACACACTGCGCAAGGCCATGGGCAAGAAGATGATCGAGAAGATGAACGAACTGAAAGCTCTGTTTATCCAAGGCGGTCAGGCCAACGGACATGATCCGAAAGTGCTGGAGAAAATATGGACCGACTGGGAAAAATTCGCATCTTACGCATTCAACAAAAGCCACGCCACATGCTATTCGTGGGTGGCATTCCAGACCGCTTACCTAAAAGCCAACTATCCGGCCGAATATATGGCCGCGGTATTGTCACGCAACCGTTCCGACATAGAGAAACTCTCGGGATTCATCGATGAATGCAAAAAGATGCACATACCGGTAAAAGGCCCCGACGTAAACGAAAGTTTCGCAGAATTCGGTGTCAACACCCACGGCGACATACGCTTCGGACTCGCGGCACTCAAAGGCATTGGAGAGAATGTGGCCGCCGAGATACTTGCAGCACGCCGAGAAGGAGGCCCCTTCGAATCGGTCTATGACTTCGTGGAACGCGTGACCCCGTCGGCTCTCAACCGCCGCATCATCGACACTTTGGCCATGGCCGGAGCTTTTGACTGCTTCCAGAGCACCATACAGCGTGAGGACTTCTTTGAGGTTAATAACAAAAACGAGACATTTTCCGAAGCTTTACTCCGATACGGACAGCTATTCCAGCAGGACAAAATGAACAAAAACATGTCGCTTTTCGGAGAGGACGACGCATCGATGGCCATGGCCGGCCGGCCGGCCATAGTCCCGGCGCTCCGGTGGGTCGATGCCATACGCCTGGAAAAAGAGCGCGAAATAGTGGGCACATACCATTCGGCCAACCCGCTTGACCCATATTATATGGAACTGCGCTTCGGCACAATGTCCCTCAAATCATTTGCAGAACTCACCCCGGCTGAAGATATGGATAATATCACACTCGGAGGCATGGTGCTTGAATTCACCTCGCGTCCGGCCAAAAACGGAGGCAAATTCGGCATATTGAAAATCCAGGACTACACCGGATCGGCCGAATTCATGCTTTTCGGTCAGGACTATATAGATTTCCACAATTTCGGAGTGCCCAGCACACCCATATATTTAAAAGGTGCATTCAAACGCCGTTTCCAAAACTCCGACCTGCGGTTTAAAATCAATTCCATAAAACTGCTTGACCAGATTAAAGGCACACTCGTAAGCGGTATCACTCTCAACGTGACAGCCGACAAACTCAACGAAGCGCTGCGTGGAGTGCTTGCCGAGCATATAAAATCGTCATCGGACCAGACCGGAAGCCTCAGCCTCCGTGTAATAGACCCACAGACCAACCGCTGGATAACGCTCAACTCACAGTTGCGCGTCCCTGTCAACAAAGACCTGGTGGAAAAACTTGAGAATCTGGAAGTGGATTTCACAATAGATAAAACTTGATTTTACACGAAAAAATCCCTAATTTTGCAACTAATGCCCCAAGGCATTGTTATGACAGACAAACAATAATAACCAAAACAGACATAAGATTATGGCTTTTAAATTTACCGACAGTAATGTCAAGGAAGTGATAGCATCGGGCAAGCCCGTAGTAATTGATTTCTGGGCCACATGGTGCGGCCCGTGCATGCGCCTGGCTCCTGTGATCGATGAGCTGGCCGAAGAATATGCCGACCGCGTAGTCATAGGCAAATACAACATCGAAGAGGAGAGCGAACTGAGCACCGACTACCGTATCATGTCGATTCCCACCATTCTCTTCTTCAAGAACGGAGAGCAGGTGCGTGACCTGCGAATGACAGGAGCCACCAAGGACGAACTGAAAGCACGCATTGAGAAACTCATAGCACTCTAATAAAAATATTACACGAGACATACCATGATAAATCGTTTTATCCTCAATGAAGTTTCATACTTCGGCCCAGGCGCACGGCGCGAACTTCCGGAAGTCATCAACCGCTTAGGCAAGAAAAAAGCCATGGTGGTGACCGACCCCGGCCTGATCAAATTTGGCGTGGCCAAAATGGTCACCGACGTGCTTGACAACGCTTCGATACCTTACGAAGTGTTCAGTGAAGTAAAGCCCAACCCCACAGTCACCAATGTCAAGCAGGGCATAGAGGCCTACAAGAGTTCAGGTGCAGATTTCATTATAGCCATAGGCGGAGGCTCGGCCATCGACACCGCCAAAGGCATAGGCATAGTCGTGAACAATCCGGAATTCTCCGACATTGTGTCGCTTGAAGGTTGTGCCCCCACACGCCACAAAAGCGTTCCTATAGTGGCTCTCCCCACTACCGCCGGCACAGCAGCCGAGACCACCATCAATTATGTGATCATCGATGAGGAGAAACAGAAAAAAATGGTGTGCGTTGACCCCAACGACATACCGGCCGTGGCCATAATCGATGCCGAACTGATGTACAGCCTGCCAAAAGGCCTTACAGCAGCCACAGGCATGGACGCCCTGACACACGCCATAGAAGGTTACATCACCAAGGGTGCGTGGAGCATGTCGGACATGTTTGAGATCGAAGCCATACGAATGATAAGCCGTCACCTGCCCGTAGCTGTGGAAGAACCTGGCAACCCGGAGGCACGCAACGGCATGGCCGTGGCACAATACATAGCCGGTATGGCATTCTCCAATGTAGGTCTCGGACTGGTACACGGTATGGCCCACCCGTTAGGTTCGCTTTTCGATGTGCCCCACGGAGTGGCAAACGCATTGTTGCTCCCCACGGTTATGGAATTCAACATGCCTTCATGCATGAACAAATATCCCGACATAGCACGCGCCATGGGTGTTGACACCACAGGCATGAGCAACGAGGAAGCATCGCTGGCTGCCGTAAAGGCCGTAAAAGACCTTGCCGTAAGAGTGGGCATACCCCAACACCTTTCGGAACTCGGCATAGGCGAAGCCGACATACAGCGTCTGTCCGCTCAGGCCATCGATGACGTATGCACACCCGGAAATCCGCGTGAGGTGTCTTTGGCCGACATCGAAGCCCTGTACCGCAAAGTTCTCTGATAAGACCATCGCAAATCACAAAAACAATGGAGGCAGTTCTCTTGAGAGAACTGCCTCCATTGTTTTATTTTACATTTCCTAAACTCTTTAAAGCAAGCGTCAGGAAAGTTCAATCAACGTTGTCAAGAGTGTGCCCCATACGCTCCTTTTTGGTGTGCATGTAAAAGCGGTTGTAATCATTAGGTTCTATCTCAATCGGAACTATATCGGCCACTTCAAGACCATAACCTTCAAGACCGATACGCTTCACCGGGTTATTGGTCATAAGCCGCATCTGCTTTACGCCAAGCTTGTGAAGTATCTGAGCCCCCACACCGTAGTCACGCTCATCGGCCTTATGGCCAAGGTGCAAATTGGCATCTACGGTATCGAGCCCCTGTTCCTGAAGCTTGTAAGCCCTTATCTTTTCCATCAGACCTATACCGCGGCCCTCCTGGTTGAGATACAGTATCACACCCCTGCCCTCCTTCTCCACCATCTGCATGGCTTTGTGAAGCTGCTCGCCGCAGTCACATCGGCATGAGCCGAATATATCACCGGTGGCACATGAGGAGTGTACCCGCACCAACACGGGAATGCCGTCAGTCACATCGCCCTTTATCAGAGCTATATGCTCAAGCCCGTTGGATTTCTGACGGAAAGGTATGAGCCGGAAATGACCGTAGGCGGTGGGCATATCCACTTCAACACCCTCCTCCACCGACGACTCTTTTCGCATACGGTAAGCAATCAGATCACGTATCGATACTAATTTCAGTCCCCATTCATCGGCTTTGCGACGAAGCTGTGGCAAGCGGGCCATCGTACCGTCCTCGTTAAGTATCTCTATCAGAGTGGCAGCAGGCTGCAAACCGGCCAACCGCGCCAGATCCACTCCGGCTTCTGTGTGTCCGGGGCGGCGGAGCACACCTTCGTCCTGGGCATAGAGCGGGTGTACATGACCAGGGCGACCGAACGTGGAAGGCACCGATGCCGGATCGGCAAGCGCACGCAAGGTGGCTGCACGGTCATGGGCCGACACCCCGGTAGTACACCCCTCGAGTTTGTCAACAGTGATGGTAAATGGGGTGCCGAGCATTGAAGTATTGTCGGAAACCTGATGCGTCAGGCCCAGTTCGCGACACCGAGATATGGTGAGCGGCGCACACAACTCGCCGCGGGCGTTGGTTATCATGAAATTGACGTGGTCGGCGGTCACCTTCTCCGCCGCCATGATAAGGTCACCCTCATTCTCACGGTCCTCATCATCGACCACTATTACGAACTTGCCGGCGCGGAAATCTTCTATCGCCTCTTCAATGGTATCAAGGTGTATATGTCTGTCAGTCATATTATCTGGACTTTATGATCGGTAACTTATGAATGTTATATTTGTTGTGATTGTTCATTTTCGGACGAATCGGCGACGATAATGGCCGAGAACTCGTCTGACACACGCATCACCGTCTGTATCTCAGACCGCAATATGCCAAGCTGACGCCGCCCCACAAGATATACCGGCAAGCCTACCGGAAACAAGATTATGGCAGCCCATGACATGGCGGGATAGTTGGTGGGGTGATACAGCCACAGACTGCGCAGAAACGGATAGTCCATGAGCTTGTTTATGACGAGTTTGGATCGGGAATTCGACAGATAGCCAACAGTCTCTTCCAACGATGAGGCCAGACGCCTGAGCGACGAACGACTGTAGCCGCGCAGCCAATAGCCCATGTATCCGGGCGATGCCGGATTGACACGCATATATTCCGATGCTTCGGAGCGCAAAGCCTCCAGTTTCTGCAAAGCCACTGCCGGAACCACATCGTCCATCACCAGTTCTTTCATCTCTATATGGCGGACCAGATGGCTTCCGACAAGCTTTCTGAAGAAATTCAGATAAGCATCGCGGTTGAACACGGCCGAATCCTTCACGGCCTTGTATGTAAAGAAAATACCCAACGGCAAAAGCACCGCCGAACTGAGCCACATACCTTCCCATACAAGAATTTTGCCGTCGCGGGCCATCTTGTAACCGGTGTTGTCTATTATGTAATAGAATATGAACAGCAACACCGATATCACCAGCGGCATGCCGAGCCCACCTTTACGGATTATGGCTCCGAGCGGCGCACCGATAAAGAAGAATATGATGCAGGCAAACGACAGGGTGAATTTTTTCTGCAGCTCTATATCATGACGACGCAAGTTCTTGCGTTCGTCCTTCATGATCATCTTGCGGAATTCAAATCCGGTCTGCTGCTGTTTTGCCTTGGAAAGAGCAACATTCAGATAATTGGCCTGTGCCGCCGAACTCGCACCGCGGAACAATGAATCGACATTCAACGGTCTGTCAACACGCACATCGGGTACTCGCCTGAGCACTATGCCCGAATCAGTATTGACCTCCATCGAATACCTTACTCCCATGTACGGAGTCTCCTTTATCTCCTTGCCGAACGCACGTCCGACACTGTCGGTATGCTCCGAAAGCGAATCGATGGCCACCCGTAACTCGGCAATGTTCTTTCCAACATACTGGTTACGCATACCGTCCTCGTCCATGCGGTTGAAATTGGCATCGAACTTCAGAAGTATATGCTTTTCATCAAACGATTCACGGCGATAAGGCACATTCTTGGTGTGCACACTGTTGCCGGCCTCGCGCAGATTCTCAAACGACTCCCCTTGCCACAGACGCAGAAACAGATGTGTCTTATCGTCAGTGACGGCAAGACGGCCCGAATCGGCAAGTATGATGCTGGCATTGTCAAATCCGCGCGAAAGGTCATAGATCATCAGGTCATGCAATGTGCCTGACTCGCGGTCTTTTTTCTCCACAAACAGGTTATAGCCGGGAATCTGGTCGTAGAACACTCCTTCGGGGATTTCGAGTTCAGGCGATTTCTGACGCATTGAGTAGAGAAGAGTCCACATCTTGGTCTGGGCCACAGGCAGCACATTGTTCTGAAAAAAGAACGCTCCTATCGACACCAGCACCATCAGCACTATAAGCGGCCTCATAACCTTTATGAGCGACACACCCGACGCTTTCATGGCTGTAAGCTCGAAATGCTCGCCGAGATTGCCGAATGTCATAAGCGACGCCAAAAGAATGGCCAGCGGCAGAGCCATGGGTATCATGGTGAGAGCGGCATAGAAAAACAATTCGGCCAACACATCTACTCCCAGACCTTTGCCCACGAGATCATCGATATACCTCCACAGAAACTGCATCAGCACTATGAACAGGCATATAAAAAACGTCATGGCAAACAGAGGCAGGAATCTCTGCAGCACAAACGTGTAAAGTCTCTTTATTCCTAACATAGCGCCTCGGACAATCAATCAGAATGCAAAGATACGAATAAATTTGCTTTTGCCGGACAAAGTACCAATGAGTTATTTCCGACAACCAATTTATTTCATTATTTTTGCGGACACATAAATACTTGGTTTCACGCGGTCATTCTACAGCCATAGAGATGGCACATCACAATATCCGCACACTCGCTGACCGGTATTTATGTATATATTTATTTGAAAAGCGTTTACTCAATGCTTTTTTCTTGACGATTCAGAACTTCGCAACTTCTTAAGGTATAGTCAGGAATGCAGCAACGGTAGATGCCTTTGTGTGTATATCCATACGTCCATAGAGTGAATTATATCCCACTTTATGGAGATATGTATGTATATATGCGTGGGGTCTCTGCGTTGCTCGTTCAACTATACCGGGCAATGCGAAGGCCTTGAATCGTGGGACGAGCAATCAGGAATGTTCCCCACGCTTTTTTATGCCAACGGGTCGGTCATTGGGGAACTACGGCCACAAGACACCCCTTCATGACAACACCGCGACAAATCATCAAAACATGGTTTCCTAAAACCTTTTGGACCGATGCAACTACACTAACATTCATTGTTTCATTATTCAAAATCATTACGTTCGACATTATCTGGGGGCTACAAACCTCATTAACAGGCATGGGACAAATTAACACCTATCTCAACACCCTGTTCCTCACCTTACTTATCATCATACCATACGGGGCATGGCGAAACAAGACAACCCAGATATTAATTTTTGTTGTTATCGACCTGTGGCTAATCTCCAATTTAGCTTATGGGCGCACATATTACTCTATGATCCCGATTTCGAGTTATGGGCTTGCCGGTAACCTCAGTGACTTCATGCCGAGTGTGTGGAGTTCGCTAAGATGGTACGATATTTTGTTCCCGCTCAGCACTATATTCATAACCGGTTATTATTCAAGGTTAAAACATAGCGACCCCCGTAATATAAAAATATATTTTGCCACTCTCGGCACTACATTACTATTGGCAACTACAGTCATAATGATACGTGGCGGATTCCGTAAGTCGTACGAGCGTACACTCACACCGGCACGCCACGCCACAGTTGTGCAAACACATACACTTTTAGGATTTATCATCTACGATTGTATTTCATCATTATCACCCATAACTCATGAACAGAAAAGACATGTCTATGAATGGCTTGACCATAAAAACGCCGCGTCATCATTAATACCCGACATTTCACCGAGACGCAATCTTGTGCTTATAATATGCGAATCATTGGAATCATGGCCTATAGGCCAACGATTGAACGGCCATGAAATAACTCCGTATCTCAATTCACTGACAAACGACTCTACCACATCTTACTGCAGCCACGTAATGTCACAGACCAAAGGTGGCCGAAGCATCGACTGTCCGCTTCTTGTTACTGCCGGACTGATACCGCCGGCATCGGGGTGCTACAGCGTGCTTTATCCCCGTCACGAATATCATACTCTGCCAAAAGCCCTGAAACAGGACCGAAACGCCAAGTCATTATTACTGACAACCGACAGCCACAACATTTGGAACCTCGGACCAATCTCACGATCCATGGGCATCGACTCCATAATTGGCAAAGGACATTGGGACACAACCCACCAAATCAGAGGTCGTGTAAGCGACGAATCATTCCTTAAGCAAATAACCGAGAGATTAACATATGACAACCTTTGGCCGGCCGGCACTCCGATATATCTGCAAATAGTAACTTATTCCGGACACATGCCATTTACCATTCCGGAACATCTACGAGGAATCAATACCTCTACTGTCAATGATACTTTTTTAGCTGACTATATATCCGCCGTCAATTTCTTAGACCGATCTTTGCGTCCCCTCATAGAATACCTGAAATCACGACCTGACTATGATGATACGCTCATCGTAATCACAGGCGACCATGAAGGGCTGGCCGAAGTCCGGAACAGAGCCATAAACGACCCTGTCGGTAGCAAGTTAGTCAGCAGCAGCCAATACGTGCCTCTTATAATCATCAACTCTCCCGTAAACATCAGCACAGACCGTGAAATAGGACAAATAAACATTTACCCGACACTGCTACAGATGCTCGGACTTACCGGCTATAAATGGAAAGGAGTGGGACGCTCAATAATAGACATAGTAGCCTCAGATTCCGTTGACAGCTACGGCACTGCCGCCGAAATAAGCGATCTGATCATAAAGTATGATCTGCTCAGAGATTTATGATTCAGGGATTTTTTGTGCCGAGTGTGATTATGGCGCCTGTGGCGGGGTCGAATGTGGCGTAAGCGGGGGCTTTTTTATCGGTAAACAACCCCGGTTCAAGACCGAAAACCACTCCGAGCTGGGCCACCTCACATTGGGCCTCGGCCACTTGCTCTCCGGCATAGGTCACGCTGACATCGGCACTTCCGGGAATTCTATAAGCCAATCCGCCTTTAGGGAACCGCTTTTCCTCTCCTTTGTCGTTACGTGGCATTTCAGCCTGTGCCGTAACCTTAAAGTCGAGATACAAAGGATCGCCAGACAAGTCGTCGGCATCGACAAGCCCGTCGGTAGCCGACACCCTCGCTATAACCACCGACTCATCGTCATTACCCGGAGTCCACGCATAGGTGCGAACCTGTGTTGATGTCTGTTCCGTGCCGACAAACATTGCCGTCAGTGCGGCTTCCTGTGCGGCGAGATTGTCAAGCGCCAGCTTCATGGCCTGCCCGTCGGAGGGCATCTGATCGGCACTTCCCGATATGATGTCGCTACGGCTCTGCCTCAGTTCATAAATTCGTGCGGCAGCCAGTTCGGCCCGCTTGGCCGATGATGAACTCTGGAGCATTTCGGCCGTAACAGCCTGCGCGGCAGCAGGTGTCTGCAACACCGTAGGTTCGGCAGCGCGTGCTGAAGGTAGCTTCACGGCTGATGGCTGAGGAACTTCCTCCGTGTTCAAAGCCACGGGGAAATCACTGTCGGTAAGCATGATAAACGGCGAAGAGCCGGACTTGAACTGCACAAGGTAACGCTGCTGCTCATCGGCCTGTCCGGAAGTAGTCACTACCACGGATTTAACTTTGTGCGACACCGACGGTTTGACCACAGGCTCCATATTCAGATACTTTTTGGCATAGCGGTAAAACTCGCCGGGAGTACTGACCGACCGTTCCACCTCCACAGTCACATTGACAACCGTGAGCGGCAAGGTATAGACCAATCCGTATTCATTGAGTTTTGAAGCGGTAAACTTCTGAGTGGTCTGACCCATTGACGGGAACATGACCGATATTGCTGCGAGTAATGCGTAGATACGTTTCATTGATCGATATGAGTTTGAGAGAACAGTTATTGAATCATTCACCGCCACCGGCTGCCGGAGCATTCATAATCCGCATTATCGCACGACCGATATTGCCGGCTATATCGGAGGCGAGCACACCATACTGGCCATGCTCCGCCGCGGCGATCTCTCCGGCCTTGCCATGGACATAGGCTGCGATTATGGCCGCGACTTCCGGCTTATAACCCTGGGCAATAAACGAGGTGAGCACTCCGGTAAGCACATCGCCGCTGCCGGGCGTGGCCATGGCCGGAGTCCCCGACGAGTTGATGTATATCTTACCGTCAGGACGCACCAATGTGGTGTAATGACCTTTAAGCAGTATGAGAAGGTTATATTTACGTGATGCCTCCACGGCTTTGAGCAGACGCGCCTCATGGGTTGGCTGCTGACCGAACAGACGGTCAAACTCACCGGCATGCGGAGTGATCACCGAAAGCATCGGTATGAAATTGAGCAATGACGGGCGCACCGCTATACAGTTGAGCGCATCAGCATCGAGCACCATAGGCGATTTGCTGCGTTTGAGCAGATTTTCCACTGCATCAACAGTAACATCGGCGGTACCTATACCCGGACCTATTCCTACAGCCGAGAAACGGTCTGTGGACGGAACTCCGGATATCACGCGCTGATCGCTGTCGGCCGTAAACATAGCCTCGGGCACGGCTCCCTGCACTATAGGATAGGCGCACTGAGGGCCATGGAGAGTGACCTTTCCGGCGCCGGCCCTGAGAGCGCCGGCACATGCGAGCACCGAGGCGCCTGTCATGCCATAACTGCCGGCTACAATGCAGGCACTGCCATAATCGGCCTTGCTGCTAAACGGATTGCGAGGCTTGAGAATGCTGCGCACCTCCTCGTCCTCTATGAGATAGAAACTCGACGAACGGTTTTCAGCAGCCTCCTTGCTCAGCCCTATGTCAAGCACATGCCACTGCCCTACCCGGCCTGCATAGTCGGCGAAAAAAAACGGCAACCTCGGAAACTGCAATGCCAGTGTCAGATGAGCCTTAACCACATTGCGTAGCGACACATTACGGTTCCAGTCGCCACACATGCCACTCGGCACATCTATGGACACAACCGTGGCGTCCGACTCATTGATGTATCTTACCAATGACATGAACCCTCCGGTGAGCGGCTGCCGCAGATCGGCGCCGAAAAGACCGTCGATAACCAGATCGGAAGCGCCAAGTTCCGGAATATTGAATTTGGTCACCACCTCCTCCACCTCCGCGGCCGATTTCCTCACCTTAAGCAGATCGCGGCACCGGCGGCACTCCTCGTTAAGACTGTTGCCACCGATATTGAACAGAAACACTTTAGGAGAGAATCCACGCTCGGCAAGACGCGAAGCGGCCATAAGCGCATAGGCGCCATTGACTCCGGGACCGGCAAACATCACAGTGCGCTGCGACGGAAGCCAACGCGATGCCACCGCATCGGCCACCGCATTGCCGCCACGTTCCACTATATCATGGAGCGACACAGACTCCTGTGTAAGTGTCTGACGCTCTATGCCTAGTATATCTTCAAGTGTAAAAAGCTTCATTTATCAAATAAGACTTGATTATCAGTGACCTCTCGGTCAGTAAACAAATATATGGTGTTAGTAGCTTACAAAATTAGCAAATTCTTTTTTCACTGATAGAGATTTTTCGTAATTTTGCACCAATTAAACATAATATTGCTTACCCCCGATGAGAGAAGTCACCTACAAAGGTCTCACCTTTGTCCCTTATCTTGAAAAGGAGAAAATCCAGGCCAGGATTTCAGAGCTGGCCAAGCAGATAACCGAAGAATGCCGTGGCACACGGCCATTGTTCCTTTGTGTGCTCAACGGAGCGTTTCCGTTTGCTGCCGACCTCTTCCGCGCCGTGGACCTCAATGACGCAGAAATATCGTTCATACGTCTTAAAAGCTATGAAGGAACCTCAAGCACCGGAGTGGTGAAAGAGGTGATAGGCCTGGACGACGACATCGAAGGACGCACCGTGATAGTCGTGGAGGATATAGTGGATACGGGTAAGACCATTGACAATCTCGTCAATGACCTCCGCGCCAAAAATCCCCTTGACATAAAGATAGCCACCCTTCTGTTCAAGCCTGAATCGCTGAAAACCGACATCAAGCCTGATTATGTCGGATTCGAGATTCCGTCCGACTTTATCATCGGCTTCGGGCTCGACCTCGATGGCCTGGCCCGCAATCTGCCCGATATATGGGTGCTCAGCGAGCGCCACGACAGTTGACTCGGCACGGTCATCTACACATAACCATTACTCTAACCCCCTCAAAAAAAATACATACCCCGATTACTATGTACAACTTAGTGGTATTTGGCGCTCCAGGAAGCGGAAAAGGCACTCAAAGTGCCCGAATGATTGATGAATACGGTCTGTATCACATATCCACCGGCGATCTGCTGCGCGATCACATAGCCCGCGACACCGCCCTCGGACGCGTAGCCAACGAATACATATCAAAAGGCCATCTGATTCCCGACGATCTCATGATAGAGATTCTCGGAAACACACTCGACACCAACCCCGACACAGCCAATGGTGTGATATTCGACGGATTTCCCCGCACCATAGAGCAGGCTAAAGCCCTCAACGAAATGCTGGCGAAACGCGGCTCCAAGGTACACGCGGTGGTAGGCTTGGAAGTCGATAACGACGAACTCATAGACCGACTGCTGAAGCGCGGCCAGGAAAGCGGCCGATCTGACGACAACATGGAAACAATAACGGAACGCCTTAACGTGTATCACTCACAGACCGCTCCATTACGCGATTTCTACACCAACGAAGGCAAGTACCACGCCATTAAAGGCACAGGAGCCATCGACGACATATTCAACAGCATACGAAACGCCCTTAAAGACACCGACAAGTAAACTATGACCACATTGCCCGGATACATAATATGGGACATGCAACCCGAGGTTTTCGGTCTGCCCATAAGGTGGTACGGACTTATGTTTGCCATAGGGTTCCTTCTCGGCTACGAGATAGTAAGCCGCATGTTCAAGCATGAAGGCGCACCGGAAAAGTGGGTGGGAATACTGCTGATATGGTGTGTGCTCGGCACTCTGCTCGGGGCACGTCTCGGCCATGTGTTCTTCTACGAATGGGACTCCTACAGCCAACACCCGTGGGAGATACTTAAAGTATGGAAAGGAGGCCTGGCCAGCCACGGAGGCGCGATAGGAGTGATCACCGGAGTGCTTTGCTTCAGCTATTTTACCACCCGTCGCAGTCCATTGTGGACATTTGACCGCGTGGTCATACCGATAGCCCTGGTAGGCGCCATGATACGCATGGGCAATCTTATGAACTCAGAGATATTCGGAGGACCTACCGACCTGCCGTGGGGCATGTGGTTTGTCAACTCATTTGAATGGCGCAATGTATATCCCGGCATAGCATGTCACCCGACCCAGATATATGAGGCCCTGTGCTACCTTGCCCTCTTCGGGTTGCTCATGTGGCTCTACTGGCGCAAAAATGCCGAGGCCCGTCCGGGTCTTATATTCGGAATATTCCTGGTCGGAATATTTCTGCCGCGGTTCTTTATAGAGTTCATCAAAAACGATCAGGTGGCATTCGAAGCCGACATGGCTCTCAACATGGGGCAATGGCTGAGCATACCGTTTGTGATCGCCGGCATATTCTTTATAATCCGCGCCATGCGGCGTCCGGCCCTGCACATGACATTTCCCGACGCATTCCCTCCGGAAGAAACGGGCAAAAATAAATAATAACATATCGATACTCCTATCCGATACATGGCTGAAATCATATTCATTTCGGGCATCGACACAGATGCGGGCAAAAGTTACGCCACCGGCCACCTCGCCAACATGCTTTCGGCGCAAGGCAAGCGAGTGATAACACAGAAATTCATTCAGACAGGCTGCACTGAGGAATCCGAGGACATAATACTGCACCGTAAGATAATGGGACTGCCCATGCTCGACGATGACACCGACCACACCACAGCCCCGGTAATATTCTCCTATCCGGCATCGGCACAGCTTGCCGCCGCCATGGACGGACGTACCATAGAGCTCGACGCGATAGACCGCGCCACGGCGTCATTGGCCTCACGCTATGATGTGGTGCTCATAGAAGGTGCCGGCGGACTGATGGTGCCCATAACCGACGATTTTTTTGCCATAGACTATGCGCAGACACGCAACATACCCATCTCATTGGTAACCAACAGCCGGCTTGGCTCCATAAATCACACCATACTGTCACTGGAAGCCATAAAAAACCGTGGAATAAAACTCCACAGCATACTCTACAACCGGCACTTCGACAATGATGCCGCTATATCGGCCGACACCCGTGCTTTTGTAGGCAGGTACGTTGCAAAACACTCTCCAGAGACTGAAATCATCGACATTCCATCAATCAACATCTGAATGCCAATGCCCAAGATATCCATACCCAAAGAAGCCTTGTCGGCGATGCCTCTTGTCGGATTTCACGGAGAAATAACCGTAATAGACAATACCGACAATGCCCTGAGCGCTTTGTCACGACTGTCGAAAGAGTCCATTGTGGGCTTCGACACCGAAACACGCCCCAATTTCCAGAAAGGGCGCATGCACAATGTTGCTCTGGTACAGATATCCACCCTTGACACATGCTATCTGTTCCGTATCAACAAGACCGGTTTTTTGCCGGAGTTTAAAGCATTTATAGAGAACGAAGCCATAGCGAAAGTTGGCCTGTCGCTCAAAGATGACTTCATGATGCTCCACAAGATAAGTGAATTCACACCGGCCGGATTTATCGACCTGCAAACTTATGTAAAGAAATTCGGCATCATAGACTGCAGCCTGCAGAAAATCTATGGCATACTCTTCGGCCAACGGATATCAAAAGGTCAGCGGCTGAGCAACTGGGAAGCGGCCGAACTGTCAGAATCACAGCGACATTACGCAGCAATCGACGCATGGGCATGCCTGCGGATACACCGGGCGCTTGACCAAGGCACATTCTGTCCCGAGAGCTCTCCCTACATAGTGACCGAAGAAAGCAACCCTGAAGCCGCAACCTTATGAAAATAAAACGCTCTACCGCACTTCCGCTTTTATTCCTGGTCTATCTCGCCGTAATGAGCTATATCGGACGCGGGGAATTTCAACAAGGACACTATCTGTACTATTTCGGGATAATAGGCGCCACCCTTGTGGTGATAGTGCTGCTGCACTTCACCCTCAAACGCCGCGAACGCCTGCGCCGCGAGCGAGAAGAGGATATGCGCAACCGCAAATGACGTATCCGAGATAGGTGCTCCTACACCACAACCCCAACATAGTTTTACCGTCTGGAAGCGGCCGCACGCGGCTGCGAATGATGTATGCGCCACCCTGACCATGCCATCACCAATGTCATCACAGGGCTCATGATATTGAACAGACAGAAAGGCATATACGAAAGAGTGGCCACGCCGAGCACGGTCGATTGGGTGACACCGCATGAATTCCACGGAATGAGCACCGAAGTGACCGAGATGGAATCCTCAAGTGTGCGCGACAACGTCTGCGGCCTGATACCGGCACGGCGATAGGTATTCTTATATACATTGGCACCGATTATAATTGAAAGATACTGGTCGCCGGTGCAGCAGTTGAGAAACAGCCCGCTCCCCACAGTAGCACCGATAAGCCTACGTACACGTCTGATGCGCGAAGTGATAGCCCGGGTTATGACACCAAGCATTCCCGTACCGATCATCACCCCGCCGAACACCATGGCCGAAAGCACCAGATATATGGTGGGGAGCATACCCTCCACACCGCCGGTGCTCACAAGAGGGTCGAGCAACTGACTGCCGGTACTGACCGATGTCGATGAAACAAGTATCCGGATATTGGTCATCAACAGCCCTGTCCACCCGTCGCAACCATCGCACAACGATGTAAAAATCTGAGGCTGAAACACCCATATTCCCACTAATCCGGCCACCGACCCGACAGCAAGCGTCCACAAGGTAGGCACACGGAAAGCAATCAGCGTCATGGTAAGAGCCGGAATCACAAGAACCCAGCCCGATATGTTAAATGTGTTCTGCAATGCCGATATCATCTCCGTGCTGTGTGACAGTGCAGTCAGATCGTATGTGAGTCCTACGGCCGCATATACCCCCAAAGCCACAGCCATTGCAGGCAGCGATGTGAGCATCAGATACCTGATATGACGCAGAAGAGGCACACCGCATGTGGAAGCGGCAAGCACCGTGGTATCACTCAATGGCGACACCTTATCACCGAAATAGGCGCCCGAAATAACAGCCCCGGCAACCCAGCCGGGACTATAACCCATCACCGTGCCCACACCCATCAGTGCCACACCGATAGTTGCGATTGTTGTCCACGAACTGCCTGTGACCACAGATATCGCCGCACATGACACACACGCTATAAACAGAAACATCTCGGGATTAAGCAGCACAAGTCCATAATTGATCAAAGCCGGCACAACACCACTCAGAGTCCATGTGGCCGACAAAGTCCCGATAAACACCAGTATAGGCACAGCGGGTAAAATCTGACGGGCACTTTTCACAATACCTGGCAACAGACACCGGCGGAAACGAGAATAACCCGATCCGATGACCAGACCGACTGCCGAAGCGGCAAGAAGCATATAATAACTATAGTCCTGCACCGAATCGGCTCCGGCAATGATTATCACCGACACCAAAGCCGAAAGCAGCACCGCGATAGGTATGACAGACACAACCAATGAAGGCTCCGAAGAGCGATTTACACTAAAACCCAACACTTGACAAAAAAACTTATTCTGTAAAAAAGCGGTATATTAATTCAACTGCAAATATAGTAACTATTTATTCAACCGACCAACGCCAATGCCGAGTTTTCACATATATTGAAACGCAGACCACGGATTTACAATATTTTTGCACACATGAGGTAAATCTACGGCAAACTTGCACGGGCAGGAAATTTGTTATATCTTTGCGAGGCGGGAAAGTTCTCGAGAGCGAGACTCCTGCGCGCATACAGCACAAATCACATGGGGTTGACTGGTTTTGACAGCGTGTAGAGGTGGTATGTAAGCATGCAGAGCCATGATGGAAGGTGCTCTATAATCTCCGACATCGACTTTTTTAAATGGCGAAAATAACTACGCTCTTGCTGCCTAATCGAAGTATAGTAGATTACGCTTAATCTCCGCAACAGTTGCAGAGACAAGACATCGCCCGATTGTCCTTTTTCCGAGACTAATCGATCAGGCGGTGCTGGTAAATCGGGAATAGGACACCGAGAGCCTCGCGAGGTGTCCGAAAACTTAGAGGCTAAGGCTGCGATTGGTTGTCACTTGCCTGTCACAGCACAAAAACCAAGTAGTGACTAAGCATGTAGAAAGCATATTAGTTCCACGTTTGGACGAGGGTTCGAGTCCCTCCAGCTCCACAATTAAGCCTGATAATCAGGACAAAAAAACAGCGCCTAATTTCACACCCAGGCTTTGGAAGTGAAATTGGGTGTTTTTTTGTTCAAGGAGCTTTAAGGAAAACGAAAGGGGTAGAATCACTAACAAATCAAAACACGTCAACTCTGAAATAAAATAGCTCTACGATAATAGATTATCAAAAAATGAGTATTTTTGTAATTGAATTGGTGCAACTCATTTTCATGACATTGATAAAAGAAGCGTTATACTACTTTTGTGTGTAATTCAGATAGTAGCATTGCAATTCCGCACTTTTGTGTAATTAATAATATTAGGAACCAATACGAAAATTAATACTCAATTTTAATATGACCAGAATCGTAATCACTTTAATGGTGTTATTTGCTGCGATAAACGCTACGGCGCAAGAACATCTTTCTTTTAAAGGAATTCCTATTGAAGGAAGCATGACTAAATTTTGCCAAAAGCTAAAAGCAAAAGGATTTACACAATTTGGACGCGACAACAATGTTACGATATTCACAGGCGATTTTACAGGAAGACAAGCAACAATTGGAGTCGGGGCAACTGATGATGGTAAGAGTGTTCATTCTGTTATTGTTATTTTCGATGAAAGTGATGAATGGAACACTCTTGTAAGCACATATGACTATTATAAAAGTTTATATACTCGTAAATATGGCGAGCCATCTGCTTGCCGGGAATATAACCCGAGCTATCGTAATAGCAACATATCTCTAATGTACGAACTTGGGCAAGGTACAGTCACCTATGCAAGTGCTTGGGTTGTTACAGGTGGAACCATCGAATTATCTATTGATAAATCGGGGGATTCTGATGGTGTTGTTATTATTCGATACCGTGATGCTCAAAATGTAGAAACCAAAATACAAAAGGATCTGGAAGATATCTAATAACGACATCTAATGAGAAAATTTAATATTATCTTTCATACTGTTTTCATACCGGTAATGAATTGTTACTCGGACAACATAGATCCAACAATCGTTTTAGAAAGATAGCCATGCTATTGTGCCTACTAATTATATCAGAGCGACTATTAATCAGTAGGTAATAACAGTTTAGCTTAGATCAGTTATGAATGCAGTTCTGTTATTCATTGTTGGACTATGTATATCTGCTATAGCTATTATTGTTATAGTATCAATACGCTTATTCTTAATAAGGAAATCGAAAGAACTATCTTTACGTTTAAATGGTTATGCACCTTACCAAACTTTACGACAATGTAGGAAAATTTCACCTAAGAAAGAAAACGAATGCGTCTTCATTGACATAGAAACCGATTTGAACCGTAGTTTTGACAAGCAGTTTATAACCTACCGAGAGGCTAAACAATTTTCGGATTATTACACCGAGTTGTTTAATGAAGTGAATGCACATCTAAAGCGGGTTGAAATATTCCATGTAGAGTCATCTGAAATACTTGCTAAATTTGTGTGTGATTTTGAAAACCTCCAAGGACTGGTCAAAAGTCATAATGAGCAATATATCAGAAACGAGCTGGATACCTATACGGATTTTTTCGATCATTGCCTAAAATACCCATTGGATAAGCAACAAAGACGCTCCATTGTATCTGATGCAGAAAATTGTTTAGTTATCAGCAGTGCCGGAAGTGGAAAGACATCTTCCATTGTGGGAAAAGTGAGGTATCTAATCGACATAAAACATATAGAGCCTCAAAATATACTCCTTATAAGTTATACCAACAAGGCGGCAGCAGAATTGACGGAAAGAATGGGCATTGAAGGTTTAAGGGGTTACACATTCCATAAACTTGCTATTGATATTATAGGGCAAGTGACAGGCCAAAAACCATCGATATATAGTAATACTGACTCATTATTTTTGAAAATATATCAAGAATTATTAAACGATGAAAAATTTAAAAAAAGTATCGTTGAATACTTCCTTGTTTATCAGGCTCAAGAATCTGAGTGGGAACGAAAAAAAAATGAACGCAGACAGCAACTCTCTGAACAAAAGGAAACCCGTATAAAAACCCAATTTCCAGATATGGACGGAAAGATTGTTTATGTACGAAGCGAACAGGAACAAAAAATATGCCATATCCTATCTTCTCTCGGCGTAAAATATCGATACGAGGAACCTTATGAACATTCCTTGGCAGATGAGATGCACTCTCAATACAAGCCGGATTTTTCTATTTATTTTGAGCGTAACGGGGATAACAAACGAATATATCTGGAACATTTTGGCGTTGACCAACATAGTCTTGTCCCTTTGTGGTTTGCCAAAGATAAAGGTATTACTTATGAGGAAGCCAATCAGCAATACAATGACGGCATTACATGGAAAAAGGCAGCTCATGAAAAGTTCGGGACTAAATTATTGACGACATCAAGTGCAGACTTCCATTACTACGATATTCAAAACAAATTGAGAATATTATTGGAAGAGGCAGGTGTTCCTATACAAGAAAAAACAAATAATGAATTATATAATATGGTTCTTCCGCCTAATAGCAAGCAGGAGAAATCATTTATCAGGCTTGTTGTCACCTTTGTAACATTAATAAAATCCTCCTGTAAATCTATTGACGACGTATTACGACAAACCAATAAGTCCGATGATGATCGTAGTGAATTCATTATAAAAAACATTTTTCGACCTGTTTATGAACAATATATTGAGAAATTAAAAAACTTAAACCAAATAGATTTCACGGACGCGATTCTGCAAGCAACCGACTTATGCCGCCATTCCAAACCAATGAAATATGACTATATTATAGTTGATGAATTTCAAGACATATCGCTTGACCGCTACAATTTCTTGAAAGTTCTTCGTGATGGCACTCCTCCTGCCAAATTATATTGCGTGGGTGATGATTGGCAATCCATATATCGTTTTTCAGGAAGTGATATGGCTCTTTTCAATCAATTTTCGGATTACTTTGGTCATACTGACATAAACAAGATTGAAACAACATACCGCTTTGGAGAACCATTAGTCAGCCTGTCCTCACATTTCATTCAAAAAAACGACTCCCAAATAAAGAAGAATATTCGCTCATTTAGTCCACAAATAAGAACCGAACTGCAATTTTATGAATATGACCGGTTCAATTACTGCAAAGTTATCGAACAGGTGGTTGATTCAATCCCTCTGGACCAATCCATATTCCTGTTAGGCCGTTATTCTTTCGATGATTATTATTTGTCATACAAGTATAAATCCACGAAAGATGGCAACCGGTTCTTCTATTTTATTGGAAATAGGAAAATAGAGTTCCTTACAGCACATAAATCCAAAGGACTTGAAGCGGATTATGTCATAATACTCCAGTGCAACAAGGATACATACGGATTTCCGTCTCTTATAAGCAATGACACTGTGCTTAATTATGTATTGACCAAAAGTGATCAATATCCTTATGGAGAAGAACGGAGACTGTTTTACGTTGCAATAACAAGAGCAAAGATAAAAACCTTCGTACTATACGACAAATGCTTTCCTTCCGTTTTCGTAGATGAGTTTCTACACCCAGAAAAAGTCACGCAAGAAAGCTATGTCAAACACCCTAATGCAAACAAAAAATGGACACCCAATTCAGATAATTATTTGCTGTCCCTTTATCATAATGGTAAAAGCATAAAATATATAGCAGCTAAAATGGGACGAAGTCAAACCTCAATAGTGATGAGGTTAGGCAAATTGGAGGGCAACAACAGTTAACAATAGATAATCGCATCAATGACTCGCCTAAATTTTCGGTTAAAATGAAAGAGTCCGGTGCAATACCGGACTCTTTCATTGGATATTATATGACATTTCCAACTTTGGGGAATGTATTATCAGTCTGAAGTTACTTTTTTTCAGCTGTCGCTTCGGGTTTGTCTATCGACGAAGCATATTCGAGAAATGCCTGCGCGTCTTCGGGTGCATTGCCGGCGTTTTCGGAGACGAATTCTTTGGCCGCTTTCAAACGCATGTCGGCAGCGCCGGATGTATTATCCCAGTGGAATGGCACGAAATCGTTACCGAGAGAGTGCCACGACGTCTTCTTGAATTTCAGTATGATGAACGGGAGCACAACGAAGAACACTGTACCGGCAATCAATACGGTAAACCACACGGCATCTGATCCCATATTCACCTGACTCGGCGGGAAGAAGCTGAATATAAATGCCACCAGCGAGCCGACAAACCCTACACCGGCTATAAGCCACATCATTCCGTTGCCGGTCTTGCCGAGACGGTAGGGTCTTGGCGCTCTTTTCATACTGTAACGCAGACGTATAGCAGCGGCAAACATGAGCAGATAGGCTATAAGATAGAGTATGCAGGTAAGCTGTGAGAGAATCTGGTAGAAACTCTGTACGGAAGGCATAAGCACCATCAGAAAGGAGAGTACCGTTACTATACCACCCTGCACGTAGAGTATGTTTTTCTGCACGCCGTTCTTATTGGTGCGCTGGAAAAATTTGGGCAGATACCCGGCCTGACCGACAGCGAATACACCTTTGGAGGGACCGGCAACCCATGTGAGCACACCGGCGAGCACGCCAAACGCAAGCGCAATGGCAATCACAGGCGACAGCCATCTTACGTGCAGCACGCTGAAATAGTTGTCGAATCCGACCAGAAGGCTCTGCACAAGGTTGATGTCCTTTGCCGGAATGATCACTCCGAGGGCATATGTTCCGAGCACGAAGATAGCCACCGTAGCAATGGCTCCAATAATGACCGCCTTGGGATAGTTTACTGTAGGATTCTTGATTTGTCTTACATGCACGCCGCTCATCTCCATACCGGCATAAAACAAGAAGATCGATACGGCCAGCACCACATTGTCAAAGTTTGAGAAGTCAGGAATGAAGTTGCCGTGCCAGTCCATCTGTGACTGACCGCCTGTGGCCAGATATATCACTGCGCAGACCACCAGCAACCCCGCGGGTATGATTGTGCCGACAAGACCGCCTATCTTGGAGACCTTGCCTACCCAGCCCATACCCTTGAGCGATATTATGGTGGCAAGCCAGTAGATGGCCAGCACAACGATTATGGTGTAATACTTGTTGGAGGCCATATGCGCGTCAAACACGTGATCCATGCCTATGAAAGCAAGCGACACGGCACCGAATGTCAGCACTGTCGGATACCAGATGGTACTCTCTATCCATTGCAGCCATATGCCCAAAAAGCCGGCTCTGTCGCCGAACGCCTCGCCTACCCATCTGAACATACCGCCCTGCTGATAGGGAAACATAGCCGCAAGTTCGGCAGCGACCAGCGATACTGGTATCAGAAATACCATAGCGGCAAGTATATAATAGAATGCGGAGCTTACTCCATATTCGGCTTCTGCGGGCAGTCCTC
The DNA here is from genome assembly GCA_910578805.1 of uncultured Muribaculaceae bacterium. Lineage (GTDB taxonomy): Bacteria > Bacteroidota > Bacteroidia > Bacteroidales > Muribaculaceae > Paramuribaculum. Next base: position 26,854 of record CAJTRS010000006.1, read on the forward strand.
TGAGAGAGACAACCGCGACGATGTTCATAATGATAAGCGTGAACACCCCCATCTTGGCAGCCTGACTGACTGTCGCTTTTGTTTGTCCGGAAGAATTTGACATAATCGTAAGTATTTAAATAGTACAAAAATAATATGCGTCATGAAACGATATCCACGTTGTCGCCGTTGAAGATGCCAAGGTCGAGTTTTCGCATAAAAAGCTTGATGGCGGTCTGTGCCTTTACGGAGTTACCGGCATCATCGAGAGGCGGCGAGAAGGCTGCTATGCCGAACAGACCGGGCATCACGCCCATCACGCCGCCTCCCACGCCGGTTTTGGCAGGTATGCCCGACGTATAGAGCCAGTCACCGGAGTGCTGGTAAAATCCCACCGAAGCGATCATTGTGGTTATCTTTGCGGATATCTCGGGGTCAAACACCTGTTTTACCGTCACCGGATTGAGCCCCTTGTTGGCTATGGTGGCACCCATAACAGCGAGTTGTGATGAGGTAATGCCAAGCGAACACTGACGTGTGTAGAGGTCAAGGCTCATGTCAACGTCGTCGTAGATGCGTCCATAATTTTTCAGCAGCCACGATATCGCGCGGTTGTTGAAGTTGGTGGCTGTCTCGCTCTCATATAGTTCGTCGATAAGCTCCGGAGCCGAGCCGCACAGGTCCCTGATATTGTCAACGATTGCAATCCACTTGTCGTCGGAGGCTCCCTGCGGTGCTATCATTGAGCACGCAGCGATAGCACCGGCATTGACCAGCGGAGTCGATGGGTGATCGTTTTCCAGCAATATGGCAAAGATAGAGTTGAACGGCAGCCCCGTGGCATCGGCACCGATACGCTTGAGCACACCCTCGGGTGTGTGCTGTTTCATCGCCAGAATAGCGGTAGGAACCTTCGATACCGATTCTATTCCGAACTTATAGTCCGTATCGCCAAAATTAAACGTAGTACCATCTGTAAGTGTGACACTCAGTCCGAACAGCGTCGGATCGATATTGGCCAGATACGGTATATAGTTGGCATTGGAGCCGCCCTTCACTTCTTTCGCTTCGTTGTAGGCCTCCTGAGCGGCCTGCCTTATATCGGATACTGTAATCTTTCTTTCCATATACGGAGAATATGGGTTGGAAAATAGTTGAACGAATTTAATTTCAAATACAGGCAGCCGACAGGATACTTTGTCAGAGATTCCGTCTGCCGCCTGTATGAAAATCTTTTATTATCTGCTTATGTCAGCCTCATTTCCCCGTGTGGTTGAATGACTTGGCGACAATAGGCACGTTTTTCTCCATAGCGATACGCGTGGGAGTAGGATATTCCAGAGCATTAAGCTCGGCTACAGCAGCCGTGATGTCGTGCAGGAGTTCGTCGCACATGTCGCGGCTGAAGCCCTGCTTGCAGAGCACGCGCATCACCACCATATCCTCTATGTCAACAGGCATTGCATATGCAGGCACCATCCAGCCGTGCTGGGCAAGTTTATCCTGCAGATCGTAGAGCGTCCACTTGGCCGTCTTCTGTATCTCGGGCTTCATGAGCCATGTCACTATAGGATTGGGGACTTCGGGCGAGTAAGGCATGAACTCCGACATAGTTGACAACTGCTCATGCAGATACTTTGCAATCTGCATCGAATTGTACTGCACATTCTTGTAGCCTTCAAAGCCCAGACGGATAAAATTGTAGTACTGACCGAGAATCTGTGCGGCTGGACGCGAATAGTTAAGCCCTACCTGTGTCACTTCCGCACCGAGATAATCGACTGTAAATGACATGTCGGCCGGCAGATACTGCTTGTCTTTCCATACTACCCAGCCAAGACCGGGATAAACCAATCCGAACTTATGGCCAGATGTGCTGATCGAAAGCACCCATTTGAGCCGGAAGTCCCACTTCTTATCGGGGTTGATAAACGGCATTATAAAACCGCCTGTCGCGGCATCGACGTGAATGCACACCTCGTTGCCGGTCTCGGCATTATATTTGTCGAGAGCCTTGTCGAGGGCTTCCACATCGTCATTAAGACCGGTCCAGGTCACACCCTGTATGGCCACTACGCAGAATGTGTTTTCGTCACACATCTTTATGGCCCGGTCGATGTCAAGGGTGGTGTGGTCTCTGGTAAGAGGCACCTGACGCATTTCTATGCCCCACAGAGTGGCGAATTTCTCCCACACCACCTGATAACCGGCCGAAATGACGAAGTTTGGTTTGTCATAAGGCTTTCCCGCTTTCTTGCGACGTTCGATCCAGCGCTTCCATGCTGCAATACCGCCGAGCATACATGCTTCCGATGAACCGATGGCCAAGGCTCCGGTTTTCCACCTGATCTGTTCGGGAGTATTCCACAGGTTGGCCACTATGTTAATACACTTCTGACACATTACAGCCACACGCGGATATTCGGTCTCGTCAATATAGTTTATATTGATAGCCTCGTTCATCAGCTTTGTGGCATACTCGTCCATATAGGTTGTCACGAAAGTAGCGAGGTTAAGACGCGGCTGAGTCTGCGCATAGGTCTCGTCTTTCACCATCTGGTATGCTACTTGAGGTGTGGTGGAACCTTCAGGTATTTTTTGCTCCGGAGCGGGATTAAGCATCGCGTCTTGTCCAAAGGGTTCGCTCTTAGCGTCACCTTGACGATAATTTTTGTCAATCATAAAATGTTATTTAATAAAAAGTTGTTGTTACATATTGCGAATAGTGAAACCCAACGCTGCCGAACGTGTTAAAAATAAGCCGTGACATTACAGCATCACTCTGTTTCTAATAAATCATATGAACTTCTCATCTGATTTATTTATATAACATCTCTAAGACAAAATAGTCACACCGAATAGCTCAAAAAGTCAAAAAAAATAGCACCACGAAAGATTCCGGAGCGATTTTTTGTACAAATCATGCGCCGTTTGCATTCGTTTCGATATTTTTATGTATTTTAGGGGATTGATTAAGCCTTTCTATATAATACCATGCCGTACAATCCTTTTGACATATTTTCTTCCAAGATAAAACGCATCAATATTCCCATACCGGGATATAAGTTTTTTCATAAAGTATCCGATGAAAGCGGCATTGACAGCAAATTCATTGGCCGTGAAAACATATGCGAGAAATTGAAAAACTGGCTTATAGGAAACCATAAAAAACGTTTTAGTTTTATAAGGGACAAAGACTATACCGGATCATACCTCGTGACGGGCTATCGCGGCATGGGCAAGTCAAGTTTCGTAGGCAAAGTGCTCAATGAAATAGTGGCTACTCACAAACGATGGGTGAATATTCCGGTTTACCTATGTATTGTCTTTGCCTGGATAGCATGTGTGCTGAATATCGTTCCTGATTTGGCAGAAGTTATAAACAACAAAGCGGGAGGTGATATCCGCCCCTATATCATAGGAATGTCCGCTGCCTGTTGGCTCATCGTCCTAATCTATTCAAGATTCGGCATCTATGTACGAACCCATTGGAAAAAATATCATTTCCAGTTAAAGGCAACGTACAGACTTAAAGACGGAACCATACGCAAACGCTGGAAGAAGGCCGGACAAGACTGGCATGACCACCGAATCGGCGAACGGTTTGAGAACGTACACAACGATCGGCGGTTCAACAGACTGGTCATACGCATCAACCTCGGTCATGAAATACTTAACGAGAAGGATATTCTGAGCCTTATATCAAAGAGTATTCACGATAAGTTCCGGAGATATGTGTCTGAAACGCTCATGCGCCCCATGTATATGCTTGCAATAGTCGGCTTCACATGCATCGCCACATGGCTGTTATGCGAGCATATATTATACCGTATATGGCCGGTTATTGACGGTACGTTTCCCAGATACATCGGCACATTATCAAACTTATCTGAATCAATGCAACATCAGGTAGGTATAAGATGGATCGAATGCCTTATAGTCACACTAACATTTTTATTGTCATACAAGTTTGTGTTACATATGTTCTACCGCCTGACAGGCATTCGCAGATGTCTCCGGAACATGCAGCACTTGAATGACCGCATAGAATCGACGGTGAATGAGGACAGAGGGCCTAACGGAGTGGTGGCAACAAGCATATTCGGCATTAACCTTGACCGGGGCCGCAAAAAGATATTTTCCGTAGCATCTGTAAGAGAGATCGAGGCGGAACTGATCAGGATACTTGAGGAGGTAAGCAAAATACACTTCTCGTTGGCTCCGCGCTTCATCATCATATTCGACGAACTTGACAAAATTGATCCGGAAATCAACCATAGCGACAAGCACGAAACTAACGACATACCCGAATTCCGCCAGAAATCAAGCGGTATAACCGGAGGCATAACCTCCAGGTGCAGAAAACAAAATGTGCTACGCCTGTTGGCCAACATGAAACTGTTTGTCCTATCGGCCAACTCAAAATTCATATTCATAGCCGGTCGCGAACTTTACGATGCGTTTCTGGCCGACCTGTCGGATCGTGAATTTGCCATAAGCAGCATTTTCAACGGGGTAATCTACGTGGAGAGCTTTCTCACGTCCGACAGCAACCAGCGCGACATCACCTCAATGACAGAATGCTACATAAGCCACCAGCTTATCCCCTACCGATACATCAAAAAATCATTTTATACCCGATATTACAAAACAGGCAATGCCTCATCGATGAACGTGTGCTTCAAATTGTATATGAAGTATCTTGACGGGCTGTATAGATTAACCCAAAGCTCAAAAGACAATAACGCTGACACATACACGATCGACATAAAGAAACACATTGAAAGCGTTATGATACTACTGTACCATTTCTCCGTGTATCTGTCGCACATCAGCAATGGCTCACCGAAAAAAATATCTATTTACTTTGAGAAATACGTAAAGAAAAACACTCCGGCTGACAGACATTCCGTTTTTACCATAAGAGAATCAAAACCCGAAGCAAAGTACATGCTGTCATTCGGATATACTGACCAAAGCAAGATCGGGTTCATTCACTACATAGCATTTCCGGTAGTGCAGTCGATCATAAACAACGCGAGCAATTATGGCGACAAACTTCTGATATCGGCGTCATTTCTGATAGACCACATATATAAACATCATAATTCGGGATTCTCATGGCGCAACATCGAGCACACTCCGGAATTGCTCGAAGTGTATCGCACACCGGAACTCAGAAAATTCATAGCATCGATCATCTCATTTCTGAAACAGACCCACCTTTCGCCAATTATCGCAGGCCTTTACCAGATCAAATTCAGGAAGAAAATATCAGAAGAGATATCCCTGCTGTCAAAATTTTCCGACGAAGTATCAGCAATATTCAATTTCACTCTCGATGAATCGCTATCGGTAAAGCGATATTACACCGAATTGCTCGAACACTACCGGGAAAAGCGTGGACAGAACAAAGAAAACACACAGGCTCTAAGCGGTATCCACCATATATTGGGCGATCTGCACATGATGGACGAGGAATACACCGAAGCTATATTTGAATACTACAGCAGCCTCAAAATTTTAACCCATAATACGACCAATTCCATCGAAAAAGACAAGGATCGCCGTAACGATCCCGACATACTCAGCAAAATACGCAATATGCTCAAAATCGGGTTGGCCTACGAACGGAGAAACACCTCCAATTCGGCCTATCTGGTGTATTGCAAATTAGTGTGCCTGCTGATAGACTACCGATATATTGACGAAAACAATCTCGGTATGAGATATTTCCAGATCAAAACCAATGATCGTGATAAGAATGAGGCAATACTTCTGGAGAAACCGTCAGATAACACATATACGGACGAAAATCCGCAATCGATACCACTGTTCACCGATCTGCCGGAATCTAATGGCAACTGCGCCAAAGGCTCAGAAATGATCTCGGAATTATCCCGACAATTCACTCCGTTGAAAAGCTCCATACTAATGCGGCTTTCGCTTTTCGAGGACATACGCCTGATATATCAGGCGCTTTTAGCCAAACTTTTCGTTATCGAAAAGATAGAGCTCGGGGGGATATCAAAAGAAAACCTCAATGTGCTTGAAGCCGAATACAGATACCTGCATCTTGTGACCAATGAAAACGACAAGTTCATAATATCCTGTGATTTCTTCCGTAAATTAGCCGAAATAATGTATTACAAAAACGGTCTGATCAACACTCCGATAGACCGTCTTTTCTCAGGTCTGTTTTTCTGGGGTTACGACATACACGATTCCATATCCGATTATTGCCGAATGGAGCGATGTACGGCCTCACAGAAATACATGATTAAAGAGTTTCTTGACTCTGTAAGCATCTCCTGTATGGACACCGGCAACCCGGCCGACCAGACATTCACTCTAAAATCAGCTCTAAAAAAGAAAATTGCCGAAAACAAGAAATTACCGGCCAACGACAAAGAGTGCCTAAATGACTTTATTGATTTCATAAATCTCGGCACCCTCAATGAGTCATGGAGCGCTAAGATAATAAACGAATGTAACAACCACCGGTGCAATCTACTCAAAAAGAAAAGATATCTGCCGTGCTATGCCTGCAAATATTATAACCGCAGTCTCATACTCATGATCAACAAATATCTCGGCATCGACAAATCCGATATCAATAAATCTAAATCAGTATTGGTGTTCAACAGGCTGCAGAATCCGGCAGGATTGATTTCCATGAGGTCAAACAACCTGTCGCTATTGGGACATACCCTTAACGGACTTGGGAATGTGACTCTGAGCTGCTCCGATGACGAAGATAGGATAACCCCCGAATTCCTTGACCAATGGCTAATGGGTATATCCACTGAATCATTCCGGTCCACCCAGACCATATCCCTGACCAATCCCACCCGACTGGAAAAAGCCATACTCTATTACTGGGACGCTTCGGAAGCATTTAAATTAGCATCAAACCTTCAGGAAACCTCCATATGTCACAAAAACATACTCACACTCCTGCTGAACTACATCATACAACTTGAGCATATAATCCCCAAAGACCCCCAAATAATCTATCATATCAAAACTGTAGGCACACGCATTGAATCCATAAAAGAAAATCTGCTCGTACGCTGTCTGCGCAACCTGTACTCCCATTACGAGTACACCAACATGGCTGAAATTCAGAAAATCAAATGGCTGTTTTCCATACACATGTATGACAATATTCCTCTTCAATACCTATCATTGTTTCCGGACATAGAAGAAGTTTTTGTACTCTACAACGAACTTAAACTACGGTGCATGGCCCATACCATGCCCGATACGAACGACAAAAACAATGACGGGACTGCTGAATTTTACAAAACCCTATATCACAACAGTTTCTCATCGACATGTCGCATCGAGAGCACCGTATATGAGCGCATAATGGTTCTCTATTATAAATCCGTGATACACAAGTCAGTTCTACAGACGATGTTCCGCAATCTGAAAATATATCCGAATTTCTACAGCGACCTTTATCCGGTGCAATTCCTTGACTTTTACCATGCTTATATAATGAATGACGATGATCTGCCTCAGATATTAGGCCCATATCATGACAGTTTTCCATCGGCAAATGACAATACATCAGACACGGCCGACCGCAAAAAACTATTATTTGAATTCTTAGTCAATGACTCCCTTTTCTGCCTCACCAAGATTCTTGAGACAATAAGCCCGTTCAGCACATCAACACTCTACACCAACAGCTTCATAGCCGAGATATATCAGTCATTGCTTGAATGGAACATGCTCTATGAGTCATTATTCAATATATACAGCATGGTTGACAGTGATAAAAAAGCCCCGTATATCATAAAAAACCTGATCTCCGATTCATCAATGCACGAAAATGACAAGGAGCAGAAACAATATCTGCTACTTAACAAAGTAAATGAAATCAGATCAAGGTTGAAACCTAACGCCATAAATCATTCGGACGGTATGGATAATAACGGACCCGACGGACAGCTCTCCACAGAATTTTTCAAGAACATTCTAAACAATATCGACAAGTCAAATATCCATTACACCATCAACAATTATCTGGCCGAAATGGCAATAAAGAAGTACAAAATGGCGTTGGAAATGCACTCCGAAGGACAAGCCTACAAGACATTTATAAAAAACATGTATTTTCTCGACGATGATCTTAGCAATGACACCTGCCAGTTTGATTTCGCTATAGAGCGATATAAAATCAACTGCGGATACATCGATGACCGGGTGAACAGACTAAAAAATATCTTCAAGGCGTCTAAATTGTACAAGATCGATACATATGCCGAAAAAGACCGGTCGATATGCAATTATGACTTCAATGATGTATAGATTATGACCGTGGCGGTCATATGGCTCCCCGAAAATACAGAGAGCCCCGCACCATCAGGTGCGGGGCTCTCTCACAATTATATGCAATGTTTGTTATGACTTCAGCTTATTATTAATCCTCATTGAGGTTAACACGCTTGAATTCCACGGCAACCAGACCCTTCTGCGACTTGTCGAGATACTGGCCTATGGTCATAGTGGCATCTTTCACGAATTCCTGTTCCAACAGACATGACTCCTTGAAGAACTTGTTAAGACGACCCTGGGCTATGTTCTGGATCATCTGTTCGGGAAGGTTTGCGGCTTTGGCCTCGGCTGTCTCCTTGGCTATCGCACGAGCCTTGTCTGCTTCCTCTTCAGTAAGCCAGCCCTTGGCTATATTGGACTCGATATGAGCTTCGCTGTCAACAAGATTGGGGTTGATGCCGGCTTTCTTAAGAGCCGCTTCCACGGCTTTCTTCACCTGTTCTTCCTTAGTCTTGTCAACGGCAACATTGTATTCCGAATCCTTTACCGACTGGGGAACACTGTCACGGTCAACAGCCACGGGGTTCATCGAAGCCACCTGCATGGCCACATCACGGCCAACCTGATAATCTACATCTTCAAGGTTGAAAGCTACGATAGTGGCAAGTTTGTTGCCCTGATGTATGTAAGAAGTGGTTGAAGGAGCTTCAACATATTCATATGCACCGAGTTCCATCTTTTCACCGGTCTTACCGCTTTCTTCCACAATAAGATCGGCTATAGCGCGGCCATCGAGCTGCAATGCTTTAACTTCATCGAGAGTCTTGGCCTTGGCTGCCATCGCTGCATCGAGAATTTTCTGTGTAAGGCCTACGAATCCGGCATTTTTAGCCACGAAATCAGTTTCGCACTTCAGAGCTACGATAGCGGCAAAGCCGTTTTCGTTTTTAGCCAGCACGCAACCTTCGGAGGCTTCACGGTCTTCACGCTTGGCTGCCACGGCCTGACCCTTCTTGCGAAGAATCTCCACAGCGGCATCAATATCGCCGTTAGTTTCGGCGAGTGCTTTTTTGCAGTCCATCAAGCCGGCACTTGTGAGGTGACGGAGCTTGGTGATTTCTGCCATTGTTACTGCCATATTGAGTAATGTGTGAGTGTTTGTTTCTAAATTGAATTAATTATTCTGCGGCGGGAGCTTCGGTTTCGGTCACTTCAGCTTCTGCCACAACTTCTGCCTCAGCCTTGGGAGCGCGGCTCACGCGGCGACGTTCGCGGCGGGGAGCAGCGGCTTCACCCTCAGCGGCCTGAGCGTCCACCTTTTCCACTTTGCGTTCTTCGAGACCTTCTGCCATAGCGCTGCACACGGTATCAAGAATCAGTTCGATAGACTTGGAGGCATCATCATTGGCGGGGATCACGAAATCCACATCGGTAGGATCGGAGTTGGTGTCCACAATAGCAAACACGGGAATACCGAGGCGGTTGGCCTCTGCAACAGCGATGCGTTCTTTCAGTACATCTACTACGAAAAGCGCCGAGGGAAGACGGTTAAGATCGGCAATAGAGCCGAGGGTCTTCTCCAACTTTGCACGCTGACGGGTGATCTGCAATTTTTCACGCTTTGAAAGATTGTCAAATGTACCGTCTTTGGTCATCTTGTCGATAGAGGTCATCTTCTTGACGGCCTTGCGGATAGTGGGGAAGTTGGTAAGCATACCACCGGGCCAGCGTTCAATAACGTAAGGCATATTCACGCCCTGGGCTTTGTCGGCGATAACTTGTTTGGCCTGTTTTTTAGTTGCCACGAAAAGCACTTTCTTGCCGGCTTTGGCTATGCTCTTCAAGGCGGCAGCAGCCTCGTCAAGCTTGGCAGCTGTCTTATAAAGATCTATAATGTGGATACCGTTGCGCTCCATGAATATATAGGGCGCCATGGCAGGATTCCATTTTCTTTTAAGGTGACCGAAATGGCAACCTGCTTCTAATAATTGGTCAAATGTTGGTGTTGACATTTTGTTGATGATTTGTTTACGTTCTTTTGTTTTTTACAACTTCGCGGTAGGGAACGTGTCCATCTGCGAAGTTTAGATACTAAACACTTATAATCAAGCAGCTTCCAAGAGCTGCGTATGATTAACGCTTGGAGAACTGGAAGCGCTTGCGTGCCTTGGGCTGACCGGGTTTCTTACGTTCAACCGAACGCGGGTCGCGGGTCATGAAGCCGGCTGCACGGAGAGCGTGCTTGTCCTCGGGATTGATCTTGACCAATGCGCGGGCTATAGCCAGACGCAGAGCCTCGGCCTGACCGGTGTAACCGCCACCGTCGAGATTGACTTTGATGTCATATTTTTCAGCCGCTTCAAGAGTGGTCAGAGGCTGCTTTACGATATACTGAAGTATCGATGAAGGGAAGTAAACTTCCAGAGGGCGTTTGTTGATTGTGATGGCACCGTTGCCTTCTTTTACAATCACACGTGCCACGGCGGCCTTACGACGGCCTACTGCATTAACTGTTTCCATACTTCAGATTATTTCAATTTGTTGATGTCAATTACTTTGGGGTTCTGAGCTTCATGCGGGTGGCTGGGACCATTGTAAACGTGCATGTTCTCTATCAGGCGACGACCAAGACGATTTTTGGGAAGCATGCCTTTCATCACTTTGATGTAAAGGGGGTGCATACCGGGGTGGAGGTGCTTGTTGAACGACTTTTTCATCAGCACTTCGGGAGTGGCAACGCGCTGTCCGCCGGGATAACCGGTGTATGACAGATACTCACGGTCAGTCATCTTTTTTCCTGTGAGAACCACCTTGTCGGCATTGATGATGATTACATTGTCGCCGCATTCCATGTTGGGTGAGTAGCTGGGCTTGTACTTGCCACGGAGAATTTTAGCGACCTTGGCGCACAGACGGCCAAGAACCTGATCGGTGGCATCGATTACCACCCATTCTTTTTCCACGCTCTTCGCGCTGGGAGTTAAGGTTTTGTAGCTTAAAGTATCCACTTTTAATTAGTTGATAGATAGTTAATTAATTCGACACTCACCGCAGAGATGCCCGGCCAAAGGCATCACCCCGACTCATGTCATAGTTTGATTTTTGGATATAATCGGACTGCAAAGGTAGTGATTATCCACCACTTAACCAAGCTTCCGACAAACTTATTTACGGTGTTTTTTTGAGTTTACGGTCAGAACCGGCATTTTACAGCGAATGCCCGGTTCTTCCTAAAAGAATCGGGCATTCATTAAAATTATAGGCTTTATGCTATCTGAATGATCAGAATTTATAGTTGACGCCTATTACGGCGCGGTATTCAGGCCGTAGCTTGATCATACCGTATTCGATGGGCATAGCAAGAGCCATGATCTGCGGTTCCAGATATATATCCCACGAATCATTGACACGGAAGCGTCCGTTGAGCGCCGCTTTCAGACCGCCGAAAAACCGAGTGGAATTGACAGACTCATCTTGTGGCGTCGGACTGTTCGCCATACCGCCATACACACCAAGCACACCCGAGACGTCAAACAATCTGTCAGGATTGAATCCGGCCATAGCCGAAGAGATGCTCAGCATATAGTCGGCCGAAAGAGCTATAGATCGGAAATCACGCCAGGAATCGGGGAATATCTGACCATCGATAGTAAACCTGAATGCCGACATCGGAGATACCCAGCGCCCTATACCCAAGTGGGCTGAATATCCATAATCATATTCCCACGTACGGAATGAAGCTACACCGCCACCTGCCGTAGCAAACCATTTTTTGGACTGCGACAGATCGTCAAACTTGCGTTTATTCTCGTAATAGTCATACTCATACGCACCGACCGAATACCTCACACCGGCATTGACCGATCCCATGATATTACCTTTCATAACCTCCTTGTTGAAATCCCGGGCAAACACGCGCACCTGAGGCTCAATGAATATGCCCCAGTTAGGAGTGAACTTTATCACACCCTGCAAGCCGGCCTGAGCTCCGGGATAAACCTTGGCCGAAGCATGACTCGCATAAGCACCGACGGCACCGAGAGTGACATTGAGCTCAAATCTGTTGTCAGGACGGAATCCTGTGAAGAAAGACGTAAGATTCCACACATAATCAATACCGCCCATCACCATGCTCCGGGTATCGGAAATATTGCCATACGAAGCCGTCAGACGCAAACCCGACGACGGGCTGAAACGCTTGCCCACAAAGAATGTGCCATAAGCATTATTGGTGCTAAACAGACCGTCGATAGTACTTGCCTTTCTGAGATTCAGCAGACCGCCTCCAAGACCATAAAACATATTGTCCTCAAACCCATAACTTACAAACGGCACTGACCGGCGGCTGCGCTCCTCATCCGACAGGCGGCGGAAACCGATACCGAACATCACCGATGGTTCCAGACGATATTTGAAATTGGTATTGTCCAATGCATTGCCCACATATGCTCCGACCCGGGGCTCTAAATACATAAACACCGCGTCGGATATATTATATCGCGCCACAAGCCCGAAGCGGAAGCCAAAAAGTCCCTTAACAGAACCGCTTTTGCTCATCAACTGAGCCTCGAGTCCGGCAGAACCGATAAGTTCAAACTTACGCCGTGCATTATGCCCACGCACAAGCGTAGAGAAATTCACCAAGTAATCGGCCGAAAGCCCCCCGAAAAACGGACGCCCCTCGGAGTAATTGTGAAAACCACCGTTAAGACCCAGACGCCAACCGTGGGCCGGGAGCACCCAATCGCCGACCGAAATACCCATACGCGCATCGGTGCGGGGTATATGGAACAAGTCCTCCGGATCCATCAGAAACGAAGGACCGGCTTCCACAGACATAAACAGGTGATCGCCAAACCGCTTTTCAGAGAAACGTTCATTACCGTTAGGCTTCTGGAGCACATGATTCAAGGCGTTGAACTGAGTGGAATCCACCTTATAGCTCTTGGTATTCGGAATCTTCTTTTTAGCATCTGCTGTTCCGAACACACACAGACCAAGCAACAGAAGGATAAATGCCCTACGGGATATTATATTATGCATAACCATTGTTATCAATATTAATACTGTTCTAAATCTTCTTCCTCCAACAAGTCTATAACATCACCATCTATTCGGGCTATATCCCTCAGTGACGGATCAAGTTTGAATGCTTTCTCTATGTGTGTGATCGCGGCAAGATATTCGTCAACTCGATTGGCCGCAGTAGCCTTTATATACTCTTCCAATGCGGAACCGCCAAGATTTTTAGATTTCTCATAAGCTTGCTTGTCGGCCTTTATGGCAAGTAGCAGGAGCACTTCATTGAACGGAGAATCGGCCGAAATTTCCTGAATCGCCTCATGGTATCGACCGTTAAGCGCCGCCGAATATATCCTGAGTTTATGACACATTTCATTATCGGGCAGAACGAATCCGCTTTGCTGAACTGACCCACTGCCAGACATGCGATAGCCTGATTCAAACGGGATTCATCGGGTACCGGCCCTTTGATCTTGCTGAGTATGGGGTCTATCAGATCAGGATCAGGCTTACCTTGCGATATGTAGATATCAGCCAAATCAGTAGCAGCCACAAGGAACTTAGGGTGCACTTCCAACGCACGCTTTATAATTGGTTCTCTATCGGCCGAATCAGCCATAGAGTACAGACGCCAAAACTCATATCTCGACATCTCTGAACTATTGGTCTTATAAAGATCGACTATCTCATCATCTGTAAGATAGCGGTACTTCGAAGTCACAAACTCATACTGCACACGGCGCAACCTCGGCAGATACTGCTCCTTGATAAGACTTGTATAGTACGGAAGTCCCATGATCTGACGACCTTGACGTGTAATATTCGACGGATACCTGTCTATGATCTCCTCGATAGCCTCCGCCTCCTCCGTCTTGCCGTCGGCACGCATCAGTGCCGCCACATCGTCCCACGATGCCACCGAAGCTTCTGTGCTGACCTCCAGGTTGCGGCGTGTCGATGCGCTCAGACCGTTCAATATCACGTCCATTGCCGACTGCATACGGTCCTTGGCCAACGCACGGTTACTGTCATAATTACCTTCGGGCGATGCCGTACCGGATATGGTAAAACTCTTCAGCGCCATGTCAGGATCATTCTCTATATCATGAAGCTGCCGGAGCAGAGCGTCCATCTCTGCCTGATTGTCTCCGAGCGACATATCAAGGCGCGACTTTCCAACACTGAACGTAAGTTTCACATCACCTTTGGTGTCACGCAACTGCATCTCAGGTGTCGGGAAGAATTTCTCATTGACCACAGGACTGCCTTTCAGATTATATGAGAGGAAACGCATAGGATTCACCGTACCTCTGGCTATGACAAACGTGTCAGTATAGACCACATTATTGTACGTCTCCATCGACGACATCACCTCACAGAAGAAATCATGCTTGGGATTTTCCACATACACCGAATCTCGGATATAGACCACATTGCCAATCTTACCCGTACCGGCAGAACCTTCTATTACAACATAATCATTCAACGGATCCGACTCAGGCTCCCAGTCATACATTCGCTCCTGGGTTATGGCATAGCGGCGTCCGTCAAACACCTCCGGCTTCATATAGACAATCTCCTTTTTGGTCACATTACACATAGCCGGCTGAATGATCATGCGCGAACTCGACGAAAATATGTTTTCAGGAATCGTCACTCGAGTCTTTACATACAGATTATTACCCTTGACCTCTATGTCCGTAGGCTCTACGATCAGACCCTTGGCAACAGACTTGGCCGTTACCACAACCTCGCCGAGCTGGTTGGCCTCGGGGATAAGTGCCACATCTATGTTTATGCGGTTATTGACATCGACAGTCAAGTCCTCGCATCCCATGGCGCTGAACAGCAGCTGGTCGGTATCATCTACATTAACCGTATAATGTCCTTCCTCGTTGGTGGAACCTATAAGTTTGTTGTCCTCACCCACATTATATATACTCACACCGAAAAGTGGCTCTTCCGTACGACTGTTGATAACTTTTCCTCGCACATTTATATTTCTTGCCGATGCCTCAGCTCCGGCAAAAACGGCAAGCGCCACAAGACTTATCCTACACAGTCTTCCAAACGTAAGTTTACACATAATTCTGCGATTTAATCAAATATATAAGCAAATGACAGGCCGAGTCTGACCGGCACCGGCGTCCACTTGGAGTAATTGGGAATTATGGGACGCTCCTCATTCACACCGTATTTATAACACCGGATACGCCCGACACCGACACCCACGGTAGCCTCCATGTTCCAATGCCGGCTCAACACCAACGCATAGCCATAGGTAAAACCAACCGCAAAGAGGTCGCCATTGTACTTGCGCTCATTAAACTGCAGCCTATAATCGGCAAACAACGGCGCAAAACCCACATAATGACGGGCCATGGGACGATTGAACCAATAACGCAATTCGGGTTGGAATCTGAAATTAGTCAGAGTGATACCGCGAATAGGCTTGGTGATTGGATTACATGCAAATCCGATGTCGAGAGTGAGCCTTTTATTGAGGCGCGTTTCCAATGAAAGGTTCGGCGTCAGAGTAAGCCAATCGAGAGCATTCGTCTTTAGGGCAAGACGTTGAGCCTCTGCGGAATGACTACACAGCACAAATCCTAACAGTAAGAAAAATCTAAAAAACAGACTCTTAATGTTTTTCATATTTTTATACCTGATGTAATGAATAATGAATTAATTTCTTTTAAAAAGTATGACCCGATTCACATACGCACAGCCATACCGGAAGTGTCGGGAATCAAAACTGTACGATATCCGGCAATGTCACTTCAAAGCACATCAATAGAACACTCACATAAACACAAGACCCTGTAGTCATGCAAGTTACATACCCATCAAACCCAATAGACCCGAGTATTCCCTATTGATTTGCCCCCTGATTTATCCCATACAAAAGACATCACGAATCAAGCCCTCAACCAATCTATTGACAAGTCCGATTTTGGAAGTGCAAAAGTAAATAATTTCCTACAAAACACAAAATTATGTAAATGAATTTTTATTAACAAAAAAAAATATTCACCTATGGCCTGAAATAAAAACAAGGGCGGAACGCCACAGGTAATATCCTGTGAACGCCGCCCTGGAATAAAACATCTGACACGAAATACCCCCTTATGAGACCGAACTTTCGTCAGTCCCGCCTTCGGGGTTTTCAAATACGGTCCAGCACCGTACCTATCAGATCATGGATCGCCGTTTTATAATTTGGAGTGGCATCATGACGCATGCGATTGGCTATTATCGAACATACGGTCATAGCCTTGTGACCCATAAGCCTGGCAAGGCCCTGCAATGGAGCGCTTTCCATTTCATAATTGGTCACTTTCCTGTCACCGTAACGGAACTCTTCTATACGCTTGTTCAGGTCGGGATTAGCCAACGGGACCCTCAATTCACGGCCCTGCGGACCATAGAAACCCACTGCCGATATCGTATTGCCACGCACCATGTCGGCACGGCCAATGATATCCACCAAATGTTCGTCGGCATCAACCACATACGGCTTTGCCCAAAGCGGATTCCACCCTACCGATTCACAGAATGCCTGTTCGAATCCGAGATCAGACACATCGTTACGGCCGGCATAATAATTCAGCACCCCGTCAAATCCTATAGCCTTCTCGGCAATCACGGGTGTCCCCAGTTTGAGTTCGGGCTGCAGCGCGCCGGAAGTCCCTATCCGCACCAGATGCAGTGTCCGGTGATGCTCACGTATCTCTCGCGTAGAAAAGTCTATATTGGCCAATGCATCAAGTTCATTGATCACTATATCTATGTTATCAGGACCAATACCATGGCTCAGGCACATTATAGGCTTGCCTTGATATGTACCTCCTATAGTATGGAACTCACGCGCTGACACCTCGAAATCAATAGAATCGAAAAACGAGGCCACCATATTGACACGTCCCGGATCACCCACAAGGATCACTCTGTCGGTAAGCTGCTCAGGAAGCAGATGCAGATGAAAAACCGACCCGTCGGGATTGATGATCAGCTCCGAAGGAGCTATAATTTTTTTATCCATATTCTACTTGAATTGATTTTGTTATGATCTTTATTACATATATATAATATCAACAAACGCCGGCACATCATGGTTGACAACTTCGGGGTCATGTCAACCGGTATTTGCCTCCGGGATATGCCAGAAGCACTCCTTTGAATTCCATATCGATAAGCATCGACATCACTCTGCCCACACTCATATTCAGACTCATGGCAAGTTCGTTGGCCTGCGCCTCGCCGCGAGTAGTTATGTAATCCACTGCGGCCTGCTCCTCAGTTGAAAGCTCCACAAAGAGTTCTCGCTGTGCAGGCTTGGAATCCTTTCGCTCCCAGTTCATGGCATCGATCACATCTGAGGCGCTCTGAACCAGGGCGGCCGTATTGGAGGCTATGAGCCGGTTGCACCCCGCACTGTATCTGTCACAGACACGTCCGGGCAAAGCAAACACATCTCTATGATAGCCTGAGGCGATATTCGCTGTGATCAGCGCTCCCCCTTTAGCCGCCGACTCTGCCACAACTACACAATCGCACAATCCGGCCACTATGCGGTTACGCGCCACAAAGTTACCCTTGTGCACCGGAGCGCCCGAACGGTAATCGCTCATCAGAAGTCCGCCGGAGCGCACCATCTCTGCCGCCACCGACCTGTGTTGGGACGGATATATCATATTAAGGCCGTGAGCCAGCACACCGACCGTAGGCACACCGCATTTTAGAGCCGCCGTGTGAGCCGCCACATCGATACCGAAAGCCAGGCCGCTGACAACGGTAATGCCTCCGGCCACCTCCGAAGCCAGCTCCTCAACCAACCGGTTGACAAAACTTATGCCATAGGGGGTGGCATGACGTGTACCCACCACCGACACATAATGACCCGAATTCAGATCGGCGCTGCCGAGTGTGAACAACATGAGCGGCGCATCATCGCAATCGACAAGGCGCGACGGATATCGGGAATCGGTATAATAAAGCGGACGAATGCCGTTGTCAATGACAAAATCGGCCTCTCTTCGCGCCTCGTCAAGTACCTTCTGCCGGTAATCATCGGCAAACAGTTTATTATCAAAACCCATCACTGCTCCGAGTTGCCGCGACGAAGCCTCGAAAAACGCCTGTTCGGAATGTATGCGGCCAAGCAGTTCCCCCGCCAGCACGCGGTTCATGCCACGCAGAGAGGAAAACGCTATTTCATATATGAGATTATCCGGATACATCACCGAAACAGAGTCTTTATTCTTCAATATAATCCTTAAAAGCTTCAGCCAGAACATCGCCACGGCTTATGCGCCCGTTCTCAAGACAGACTACCGTAACCTTGGCCCGCACCACCGGCTTGCCATCGGGCACGGTAAAGATATCCTGCACAAACACAAACCGCGCACCGCTGCGGCGCAAGGCCAGACGGCTCACCATCTCCTCGCCCAACCCGAGCGGGTGAAGATACTCTATATCCACATGGCGCAGCACAGGATCGATACCCGCCTCCTGCATGGCGCGGAACGATGTGCCCGCCGCCCGACAAAACTCATGTCGCGTATGCTCCAGATAGTGCAGATACACCGCATTGTTGACTATTCCCTGCGAATCCACTTCATAGTCACGCACCTGCATAGGCAACTCAAACGAATACTTGGTTTCCACTGTTATTATCCAATATATTTTACCAAGGTAAAATTAATCAAAATAAATAATACTGTGTTGAATTTATTACTACTTTTGCACCATCGATAACCAAAAAAACTCCGTATAACCAACAAAATTATTTTTCATCATGAAGAAATTAAGTTTTATTTCAAGCATTTTCGTTGCATTCGTATGCCTCATGCTTACTTCCTGCGCCGGTGAACAGATATCCAAAGCCATCGAAGTAGCCAACAAACAGTGTCCGATGACCTTGGCTCCCGGTCTGACCATGGAGAAGATTTCCGATGAAGGCCAGAATGTGACTTATCATTACCTGGTTGACGAAAACCGCTATGTAATGGACGACATAAAAGCCGCCTACGAGGCTCCCGGAGCCAACAGCCAACTCGTAGCCGACATGCGCTCCGACCACGACACCGCCGAGTTCTTTGACCTCGTGAAAGCCGCAGGCAAGAATATACAACTCACTTTCACCGGCAGCAATGGCAACAGTTTCAATGTGGTCATAGAAAACTCCGAATTCTGATACCATCGTAATCAATCCATAAAAAAGGTCCCGCCACAGTGTGAAGCGGGACCTTTTTTTATGGGTAATTGAATTTATTATTCTTACTTGTTCACTCTGAACCGGTCTATGCCGTCGCGCAGGAAAGCCACGACCTGACGTGCCGCAGCTATACCGGCATTGATATTGGCTTCCGAAGTCTGGGCACCCATCTTCTTAGGAGTGAAGAACACCCTTTCACCGAAACGCTCCGACATTTCTTCGGCATTATCCGGCTTGACATCGGCCACATACTTTATGTCGGGCCTCTCGTCCATAACGCGGACAAGTCCGGCTTCGTCCATAACCTCTTTACGGGCCGTGTTGATCAACACACCGCCCTTGGGCATAAGGCTGATCAGATCGTATCCCACCGAACCGCGGGTTTCCGCAGTGGCGGGAATATGGAGCGACACGAATTTATTGTTACGGTAGAGTTCTTCCACCGAATGCACCGGAGTTACGCCGGCTTCCATCATCACATCATCGGGACAATAAGGGTCAAGAGCCGAAACCTGCATGCCGAAGCCCTTGGCTATCCGGGCCACATTGCGGCCCACCTGGCCGAAAGCATGAATTCCGAGAGTCTTATCCTTAAGCTCGCTGCCGGAGGTGCCGTTGTACATATTGCGCACAGCCATCACAGCCATGCCGAACACCAATTCGGCTACTGCATTGGAATTCTGGCCGGGAGTGTTTTCCACACACACGTCATGATCGGTGGCGGATACGAGATCCACATTATCATATCCTGCGCCTGCGCGCACCACTATCTTAAGATTCTTGGCGGCCTCAAACACTTCGGCATCAACCTTGTCGCTTCGAATAATCAAAGCATCGGCATCAGCCACAGCCGAAAGCAGCTCGGCCTTGTCTGCATATTTTTCAAGGAGCGACAGTTCATAGCCTGCACTCTCTATCTCTTTTCTTATGCCATCTACCGCCACGGCGGCAAAGGGCTTTTCGGTAGCTACAAGTACTTTCATGATTTTTAGTCTGTAAGTGAGAGGAAAAAATCAATGCTTGTTTTCAAACTCTTTCATAGCGGCCACAAGTACCTCCACGCTCGCCATAGGCAACGCATTGTAAAGCGACGCGCGGAATCCGCCGACCGAACGGTGACCCTTTATGCCCACAATGCCCTTGGTTGAAGCGAAGTCTATGAATTCTTTTTCGAGTTCCTTATATTCGGGAGTCATCACGAAGCACACATTCATGATAGAGCGGTCAGCCGGATCGGTAACCGTACCCTCAAACATGCGGCTCGAATCGATCGCATCATACAACCGTGCGGCCTTGGCCATATCCATTTTTTCAAGCTCTTTCACACCACCGAGTTCCTTGTAGTAACGGAGGGTCTGCAATGCCGAAAATATGGGAAGCACCGGAGGAGTATTGAACATTGAGCCTTTCTTGACATGAGTGCGATAGTCGAGCATAGTCGGTATCGGACGGTCAACATGACCGAGAACTTCGTCGCGCACTATCACTATGGTGACACCGGCCGGAGCGAGATTCTTCTGAGCGCCGGCATATATTATGTCATATTTCGACACATCTACCGGACGCGAGAATATGTCACTGGACATATCGGCCACCATACGCACATTTACATCAGGATCATAACGCATCTCGGTACCGTATATGGTATTGTTAGTGGTGATATGGAAATAATCAACATCGGAAGGCACGGTATAACCCTTGGGTATATATGTGAAATTGGCGTCTTTAGATGATGCCACCACATCTACCTCGCCAAACAGTCGCGCTTCCTTTATAGCATTGGAAGCCCAGGTTCCGGTCTCGAGATATGCGGCTTTCTTTTTGAGCAGATTGTAAGGCACCATGCAGAACTGCATGCTGGCACCGCCTCCGAGAAACAACACCGAATATCCTTCGGGCACGTCGAGCAATTCTTTGACCAAAGCCATCGCTTCATCGATCACGGCCTGGAACTCTTTGCTGCGGTGCGACACTTCAAGTACGGAAAGTCCCGTACCTGCAAAATCCAGTATCGCATCGGCGGTATTCTTAATGGTGTATTCACTAAGGATAGATGGTCCTGCATAAAAATTGTGCTTCTTCATCTTTTTATGATAATTTGGGGGTTACGTTTATTACACAAAAGTAATATAAAAAACTATCACTATCCAAGGGTATGACTGTTTTTT
>CAJTRS010000006.1:48535-52697 GCA_910578805.1 uncultured Muribaculaceae bacterium
AATCCTACAAGCCACACCGGCACGGTCTATATCAGTTGATTATAATTTCGTCAGTAAACAGCCATGCTCCGGGACGAGGATTCTTCACGGCATGCAGGCGCACATAACGGGCGTCCGTATTTACGGCCACGCCATAATCCTTAACCATTATCTTAGGATAGGCCGGATCGACATCGCACCACACCGTACCGGCCTCGCGAAACGTCTCGCCATCATCGCTAACCGATATAATCACTTTTTCGGGCAGATGTATCCATGCGCCCTCCGAGTGGAAAAACGCCGCACCTATATAATGTACCGGCATCACCCGGCCAAGATCGACTGTCAGATCGACATCGTCAAGCGTACCCTGCCAGCGACCGTCGTTGTTGTTCCAGCCGCCGCGCAGGCCATCGGTAAGAGTCGTATCGCCCCCTCCGGGATATTTCGAATGATACGGCAGGTTATATATCACCTTTGCACCGGCTCCGGCATGCGACACACTGTCAAGACTCTCCTTGCGCTCACCATATTCATTGGCAAGGTCAAACACGGCATATCCCCTCTCCCTCATGAGATCATTCATTGCGAGGGAGCGGCGGTGAAAATCTCCGTAATTCTTTCCGGGACGGCTCCAGCCGATTTCGGCTATGGCATAAGCCCGGGGATAATACATGTGTTCGGCATGCGAGTCTTCGGTGACATATTCGCTCCACAGATTGGCCTGCACACCAAGCAAGTGGGAGGCATCGGCTTCGGTAAGTCCCGGCTCGAGCGGTTCGTAGGAATATACCTTTGACAAAGGTGTGTATCCGCCTATCGACACCGGCTCCTTAAACGGAGCGTCCTGTGAATAATCTATATAACAATACGATCCGGGAGTCATGATCACATCATGGCCCGATTTGAGAGCGGTGATGCCACCCTCGGTCCCGCGCCATGACATCACTGTGGCATTGGGAGCCACACCTCCTTCAAGAATCTCGTCCCAACCTATTATCTTACGGCCTTTGGCATTGATAAAACGCTCCATGCGCTTTATCAGATAGCTCTGCAGCTGGTCCACATTTTCGAGATTCTCGCGCTCCATGCGCGCCTTGCAGTCGGGGCATTCTCGCCATGCACCTTTTCCGGCCTCATCGCCGCCAATGTGTATATACTCCGACGGGAACACATCTATCACTTCCGACAACACATCTTCCAGAAATTTGAATGTAGCCTCTTTGCCCACACAGAAATCGGCATTCTCATAAGGCCGACCGCTGCACGACAATTCGGGATAGGCTGAAAGCACCTCTTCACTGTGACCGGGCATCTCTATCTCCGGAATCACATTTATATGGCGGTCTGCGGCATATCTCACTATCTCCCTCAGATCATCTTTGGTATAAAAACCGCCTTGCGCCCGTGGATCGGACTGCTCGCAATATTTGGTGCCGTTGTTGCGCCATTCCTGCCAAGACCGTTCCGGACGCCATGCGGCAAACTCCGTAAGTCTCGGATAGGATTCTATCTCCATGCGCCAGCCGGCTCCGTCGGTAAGATGAAGATGCATATTGTTCATCTTCATCATGGCCATGGCGTCGATCTGCTTTTTCAGAAACTCTTTTGACCTGAAATGACGGCTTACATCAAAATGCAGCCCGCGGTAACCGAACCGCGGCTTATCGGATATCCTGCAGCATTCCACCACGCGGTCGCGTCCGTCGGAAGTCATCTGCACCAGTGTCTGCACGGCATAGAACGCGCCGGCCTCGTCAGCGGCCTTTACCGATATGCCCTTGGGGGTAATATCCATGGTGTAACTTTCTGCGTCACCCCGTCCGAGGATATTGATATCTATATCGGCATGCTTTCCGCCCTTTGCATCAGAGACTCCGAGAACAGATTGCGACAAATAAGAGGCCAACGCATCTGCATCAGCTCCCTTTATCCTGAAAGTGGCTCCCCGCTCCGGAAGAGTAAAAACGCCCTTTGTCACCGAGATATCCGTAATGGCAGGAATAACATCGGCAGCATGCCCTAAGGCATTTACCGGCGAAGCACACAGCAAAGCCACAGCCACACACCCGACTGACAATATCTTATTATTTAAAATCATATGTGTAAATATGTTTGATGGTTTATATAGTTCAAATATACGAATTACACGCCGATCGGCACTCAAACAAAAGCTATTTTAACACTTACGCGCCGATTCTCAAAAAAAACACAAACCGCCATGCCTGATTAAACCTAATGCCCGGTACATTGTCATATAGTCGTGACAACCGGAAAAACATAGTATAAATAAACATCTACAAAAAGAATTATGAAAAAAACAGTATCATCTCTTCTTATCGCCACAATGTCTCTGTGCTCTGTATCGGCATTTGCCCAGGCCAAGACTCAGGAGTGCAACAATGATTGTAAAAAAGAATGTACCACCGAGTGCGCCAAACCCGAAAAATGCCGCAAAGGCGACAAGAAAACCTGCAACCCGTTTGAGGGCCTCAACCTTACCGAACAGCAACAGGCCGCACTCAAAGCCATACCCTGTCCCCGCGAGGTAATGAAAGCCTCACGCCAGCAATGCAAAGACAATAAGACCGAGTGCAACAAGGCCGACCGCCGCAAGATGTCAAAAGACATAAAGCTCAACTACCTCAAGCAGGTCAAGAGTGTCCTAACCCCCGAGCAGTATGTACAGTTCCTTGAAAACAACTTTGTAAACCAGGGATTTCACAAAGCAGGCCGTAATCACGGCAACCGCCATCACAACAAGCACAAAAAGTGTGGCAATGAGCGTAAATATTGCTCCGAAAAGCAAAATTGCAATAAATAATCTACTATAGAGCGACAATACAGCGCACAACAACAAACTTCAATTCATTTTCTTCTCCCCCGGGGCGGCTGTCGGATTCAAACCGTATAGCCGCCTCTTCTATTATACCCATTAGACAGACTGGAGCATCACAGGAAAAACCGTGATACTCCAGTCTGATATCGTAGAACAATCGAACTTATCCCTGATGGGCCGGACGCAGAAGATCATTAACCGTCTTCACAGGATTGAATGTCGCTATGGGCACTTCCACAAAAGCGGTGTTCCAGTCGCTCATGGCGCCATTCCACAAGCCCGGGAGCTCCATGGCTCTCAACTCCTTGCCGTGACTCGACTTGGACGAGATAAATCCGGTGTCAGGGTCAACATATTTCGTAAGGTCAAACTTATGTCCGTGAATATCCTTTACATAACAAACCAGATCCACCGGATTGAAGTGTGTGGCCGCAGACACCATCTTGCCATATTCCTCGTTGCCCGGATCGATCTGTGTGCTTTCAAGAATCTGGAGTGAAGCCGACCCGTCACGGTTATAGGCTATGAACGGACCGCCTCCAGGCTCACCTTCGTTCCGCACCATTCCGCACACCCTCAGAGGCCGGTTCAGTTTTCCATGCAGATACATGGCCAGTTCGGTTGTGTTCATGCCGTCGATATGACGGTCACTTACAGAGAAACTGTTGTGAAGGAAAGCCGTCATCTCCTGAAGTGTTCCACGGGTATATTCGCCCGTTGCAAGCATACGCAGATATTCCGATATCCGATCATGGAGCTGTATCATGTAACCGCCTATCACCTGCTTGTAATGCACGGTGGCATCGCGCCGTGAATCAGGCACCACATTGTCGATGTTTTTGATGAAAACCACAGCCGAGTCTATATCGTTAAGATTCTCTATAAGTGCACCGTGGCCGCCCGGACGGAAAAGCATCTTGCCGTTTTCGACAAAAGGAGTGCCGTCGGGATTCGCGGCAACCGTGTCGGTCGAAGGCTTCTGTTCAGAGAGCGACACATTGATTCTAACACCTCTGTCCTTGCTCACCGTGTCGATCACCTCACGGATTTTTTCTTCAAAAAGAGCTCGGTGACTGGTCGATACGGTAAAGTGCAGATTCACCACACCATCACCGTTGGCAGCTGTCTGCGCCCCTTCCACCATCTGTTCCTCTACCGGCGTACGGCTTCCCTCGGAATAGGAATGGAATTTCAGCAACCCTTTGGGCAGATTTCCGTAATTAAGCCCCTCGGGCTTTATTATCGCGGATATGATATCCTTATAGCGGCCGGCATCTTTAAGTTCAGCCACCGACTTGCCGTGAAGACTACGCACAGCCGCGTCAAGATCGCCTATAAACGCCA
>CAJTRS010000006.1:52711-82000 GCA_910578805.1 uncultured Muribaculaceae bacterium
GTCTATATCGGCAATCAGACGAGCCACATCTGAGCCCGATGCAGGAACCTCCGAATCACCATCGACAAACTCAAAAAGAGCCTTGAACATTCGGGAGGCCGCACCGGAAGCGGGTACAAACTTGCACACCTCACCGCCCGAAGCCAAATACAGTTGCCAGCGTTCCACGGCGGCAGTCTCTTCTTCCGGGGTCAACACAGTAATTCCCTGACCGGGACGCGCCGCATCTTTGAGCTTCAGATACGGAAATCCGGTTACAAACCGCTTCAGCTGGCTCTCCACCTGCTGCTCGGTCACCCCTTTCTGGGCAAACAAGGCTAAATCTTCTTCACTAAAAATCATGGTTAAGGTAACTTTTATAATTATATGTTCATTTATAGCCCCAAAACTAACAAATTTTATTGTATTCTACATTATCCCGACCTGCAAAATTATCACCATACCCTTTTATTTACGGCCACATAGTATTAACTTTGCATTCCATACCCACGGCATGGCGCGCCGTGACATCATTATCACTATGATCCCTTTAGACTCTGACATACAGGCGGCCGTCGATTGCCTCAAACATGGCGGAATAATACTATACCCCACAGACACAGTGTGGGGCATAGGCTGCGATGCTACCCGCTCCGATGCCGTGCGACGCATATTCGACATAAAACGCCGCTCCGAAGCAAAGGCCATGATCACACTGGTCTCCGACACAGACATGCTCATGCGTTATGTCGATAACCCGCCGGAAGTGGCGGTGGAACTTGCCGGACTTGCCGTAACTCCCACCACCATAATCTATGACCGCCCAATGCGCCTTGCCAGTGAACTGCTGGCCGACGACGGCAGCGCGGGCATACGCATCACATCGGAGGCTTACAGCCACGGTCTGTGCCGCAAGCTACGCCGGCCCATCGTGTCAACCTCCGCCAATATAAGCGGAATGCAGACTCCGGCATTTTTCCATGAGATATCCACTGATATCATCAATGCCGTGGACTACACAGCCTTTTACCGCCGCGATGACCGCACCCCGCATGTGCCATCGACCGTGATAAAAATTTCCGATGACTCCACATTCGCCATATTGAGGAAGTGACCGCACGCAACCGACATAGACTCATGTATCTTATCACGGATTTCATATCGACCTCCGTGGCAGTGTTGTTGTTCAACATTATCCGATACCATCTGCTCACTGTGTCTCACCACGGATTCACCTCGCTGCATTCATTCATAACGTCACCAATGGTCATCAGCGGACAGATCATACTTCCGACGGCCATGATGCTCGTATATACCCTGTCAGGATACTACAACCACATCTACAACCGCTCACGCATAGGCGAACTGACCAATACCATGGGGTGCGCGCTCATAGGCACCATAGGGCTGCTGCTGACCATACTGATCAACGATCTCACCTCTGACCGCGCGCAGGACTACAGCATGCTCCTGCTGCTGTTCGCACTGCTGTTCACCGTAGTGTATGTACCGCGGTGTATCATCTCACGCATTCTGCGCCGCAAGATTCGCCGCGGCATAATCTCGTTTCCCACCGTAGTGGTGGGCTATTCGTCGCACCCGGAGCTATTCGGCTCACAGTTGCGCAACATCGACCCCGAATCGGGCATAAAAGCAGTGATGCTGTGCGATGCCGACAACCGCAGCCGGTCCGTTGAAAAACTAATGCCGCTTCCCATAGGCGACATTGACGGCATATCAGCAATGTGTGCCGGACACCACGCCGAGCGCATAATTCTCATACCCCACCCCGAATCATGGGAAAAGACTCTCAGCGTCATCAACAGGCTTCTGAGCCTTGACCTCAACATATTCATAGCCGCAGAGAGTCTGCCCCCCTACCTGTTCAACACCCGCCTGCCCAACATTGTGGCCGAACCGCTCATCGATGTGTCGCGCGTCCACCTGTCGGCACGCACCCTCAACCTAAAACGGGCTTTCGACATTACCGGAGCCACCCTCCTGCTCTCCCTGTCTGCACTGCCCATGCTATTCATGGCCATTGCCATAAAGACCCGATCGAAAGGCCCCGTATTTTTCAAGCAACAGCGCATAGGTCTGCACCGCAAACCTTTCACCATCTACAAGCTTCGCACCATGGTGGTCAATGCCGAGAGTGACAACCGGCCGGCACTGTCACACAAAGGCGATGACCGCATCACTCCGATGGGACGTGTGCTCCGTAAATACCACCTTGACGAACTGCCTCAGTTCTACAATGTGCTCCGGGGCGACATGTCACTTGTAGGGCCCCGTCCGGAGCGCCTGTACTACATCGAACAGATCGTGGCCCGCGAACCGTCATACACTCTGGTTCACCGCGTACGTCCCGGCATCACCTCGCTCGGCATGGTGAAATTCGGATATGCCTCAACAGTCGATGAGATGATACAGCGCATGCGCTATGACCTGCTGTATTTAGAAAACATGTCGATCGGAACCGACCTAAAAATCCTATTTTACACAGTCCACAACGTTATCTCCGGAAAAGGAGTCTGAACTCTGCCCATGACCTCTATGACAAGAAAACGACATATCTTCGGCGACACTTTCATGAAAGTTATCCTATGGCGCGAACGTCACATCAAAGAGAAGACGTTTGTTGTATTGCTGGCTCTCGTCGTAGGCGTGCTCGGCGGATTCGCCGCATTGTTGCTGAAATCGCTGATCCATTTGATTGCCGGATTCCTGACCTCGGGCATCAATATCACCGAAGGCAACTTCATGTATGCCATATATCCGGCCGTGGGTGTTCTGATCACCCTGCTTTTCGTGCGCTTCGTGGTGCGCGACAACATATCGCACGGAGTGACCCGCGTGCTCTATGCCATATCCCAGAACAAAAGCCGGCTTAAGCGTCACAACATTTGTTCGTCGCTCTGCGCCAGTTCCATCACCATAGGATTTGGCGGATCGGTAGGAGCCGAGGGACCTATAGTTTACACCGGAGCTGCAATAGGCTCCACTCTGGGACAGATGTTCCGCATGTCGCCTCGGGTACTCATGATCATGGTCGGCTGCGGAGCCGCGGCCGGCATAGCCGGCATATTCAAGGCCCCTATCGCCGGCATGCTTTTCACCCTTGAGGTTCTCATGATCGATCTCACGTCGGTGTCAGTGATGCCGCTTCTGATAGCCTCCATTGCCGGAGCCACGGTCTCTTACACATTCACAGGCTATCATGCCGAATTTTTCTTCATGCAGAGCGAGCCGTTTGCCACGGCAAGAATACCCTATGTGGTTCTGCTCGGAGTGTTCTGCGGTCTGGTGTCGCTATATTTCACCAGAGTCATGAACATGATGGAAAACTCATTCAAGCGCATATCGACAGTGTGGAAGCGCTATGCCATAGGCGCATCTATACTATCATTGCTCATATTCCTGTTTCCGCCCCTCTACGGCGAGGGCTATGGCTCAATACTCGCCCTGCTGTCAGGCCATACCTCCGCCATACTCGACGGCTCCATATTCTACTCCGACCGCTTTTCAGTGCTCTGGATCATAATCTTCATAGCCGCGGTGATAATGCTTAAGGCCTTTGCCACGTCGGCCACAAACGGCGCAGGCGGTGTGGGCGGCACTTTCGCACCCTCTCTGTTCGTTGGCTGCATGGCCGGATTCCTGTTTGCCTACACGATCAACCACCTGTTCGGCCTTGACTTATCGGTCAAAAACTTCGCGCTGATGGGCATGGCCGGTGTGATGGCCGGTGTGATGCACGCACCGCTCATGGGCATGTTCCTCACGGCAGAGCTCACCGGCGGTTACCAGCTGTTTCTGCCACTGCTGATCGTATCGGCCCTTTCATACTTCACCATCAAATACTTCGAGCCTTACAGCATATATGCCATGCGACTGGCTCAGCGCGGCGAACTGCTCACCCATCACAAGGACAAGGCAGTGCTCACACTCCTTAAAATAGACAATGTTATCGAAACCGATTTCATATCCGTGAGTCCCGACATGGACCTTAGGCAGATGGTGCAAGTCATCTCCCAATCCAACCGCAATCTGTTTCCGGTCATTGACAGTCAGAACAAACTACTCGGAGTGGTGCTCCTTGACGATATCCGCAACATCATGTTCCGTACCGACCTCTACCGGCGCATGCATGTTGACAAATTCATGAGCACTCCCCCTGCATTCATCGAGCTGCACTCAAACATGGATCAGGTGATGAAAACCTTTGACGATACCGGAGCCTGGAACCTTCCGGTCGTGGATCACGGACGTTATGTAGGCTTTGTGTCAAAATCAAAGATATTCAACTCCTACCGCCGAGTGCTCCGCCACTATTCCGAAGACTGACATTGCTGAAGCACACATCTCTACCTCCCTATATCACTGCATGATACGGATCGTGCGGGTGACTTTCCATGATAAATCATTATAAAAAATGTTATATGTGGCAATAATTTTATGGATTTTTGATTCATATTCCAGGAAAATATTTTACATTTGTAGGCGTAAAACATAATATATTTACAAATAGTTACAATTTCGTTAGGTTTTATTAGAAAAATGAAAGCAGCAGAAGTATTGGCCGACCTGCACCGCCGGTTTCCCAACGAACCGGAATATCTGCAAGCGGTAGAGGAAGTAATCACCTCGATAGAGGACGTGTACAACGAACACCCCGAGTTTGAGCGCTATAATCTTATAGAGCGTCTGTGCATTCCCGACCGCATATTGTCGTTCCGCGTATCGTGGGTTGACGACAGCGGACGCGTGCAGAACAACATGGGTTACCGCATTCAGCACAACAATGCCATAGGCCCTTACAAGGGCGGTATCCGCTTCCACTCGTCGGTCAACCAGTCGATTTTGAAATTCCTTGCTTTCGAGCAGACTTTCAAAAACTCGCTCACCACTCTCGCCATGGGCGGAGCCAAAGGTGGCAGCGACTTCTCGCCGCGAGGCAAGAGCGACATGGAAGTGATGCGCTTCTGTCAGGCTTTCATCACAGAACTCTGGCGCCAGATAGGCCCCGACACTGACGTTCCCGCCGGCGATATCGGCGTGGGAGGACGCGAAGTGGGTTACATGTTCGGCATGTACAAGAAAATGGCACAGGAGTTCACCGGCACATTTACCGGCAAGGGTCGCGAATTCGGCGGCTCGCTCATTCGACCTGAAGCCACCGGCTATGGCAACGTTTATTTCCTCCAGTCCATGCTCGCCACCCGCGGCATAGACCTGAAGGGTAAACGTGTGGCCATCTCCGGCTCAGGCAATGTGGCCACCTACACAGCCGAAAAGCTACTTCAACTCGGAGCCAAAGTGGTGTCGATGAGCGACAGCGACGGCACTATCCACGTGCCCGACGGACTTACGCAGGAACAACTCGACTACATATTCAAACTCAAGAACATATATCGCGGCCGAATCCGCGAATTTGCCGAAGAATACGGCTGCGAATACTATGCCGGCGAACGCCCGTGGCTCAAAGTCAAGTGTGACATAGCCATGCCCTCGGCCACTCAGAACGAGATCGATGGTGATGATGCCCGCGCACTTCTTGCCGGAGGCTGTATCGCAGTAAGCGAAGGAGCAAACATGCCCTCGACCCCCGAAGCCATCAAAGAATTCCTCGCCGCACGCATACTCTATGCACCCGGAAAAGCCGCCAATGCCGGCGGTGTATCGGTATCAGGACTGGAAATGGCGCAGAACTCACAGAAACTCTCGTGGAGCGCCGCCGAAGTCGATGCCCGCCTCAAAGAGATCATGGCCGAAATCCATCACCAGTGTGAAATATATGGCCGCGAAAACGACGGTTACATCAACTACGTCAAGGGAGCAAATGTGGCCGGTTTCATGAAAGTGGCACGTGCAATGATGGCACAAGGCGTTTTATAAACAAAAACAACACCTAATTGTATTGTATATTACAAACACATCATACACACCTTTACTCCAATACAATTAAATCTATAAGACAAATAGAGACGGTGCGTTACCGATCGGTAACGCACCGTCTTATTCATTATGTAATAATACAATCACATTTACCACATTTCACCTGATTGGGCAATAATAACGCCCATGCGTCCATTAACTTTGTCATAGGAATCAAGATAATACGATATTCTATGACAGCAATACTCCCCTCCGACACAATATTCGCCACAGTAAGTCAGCGCGGCAATATTCTGGCGAGTTTCCGGCTCAGCGGCATCACATCGTTAACCGACGTGCTGCGCTATCTGCGACGCTCCATAGCCGATATAGCGGGGATAACCACAATAGACCTGCGCAACGGTTCACAAGGCTGGCATAAACGCCACACAGTGATGCTCACAGCGGCAAAAGCCTGACGCTCCCATGTGACTTAGCGAAATCAAGCTGCCAGAGCACAACCGCTCAAGGGTTAAGCAGATCGGGATTGAAAAAATCCGCTATGTCACGCGCCTGCTCCAATGCCTTTGCCGCAGGACCGGCAGGGTCTATCGCAGCCGAAGCCGCATAATCGGAAGTAGCCCTGGACCGCTCACCCATGCGCCACCACACCTTGCCGCGAAGAAACAGAGCCTCTGCATGGTCCGGATTGGCTGCTATGAACTCGTCAAGCAGAACCAATGCCTCCTCGAGATCGTTGTTTTTAATTAAAGAGGATATATTTGGATTTAAACACATAAGTTTATAATTTTGGAAAAACAAAATTAATAAAATTCTCCAAACCGAGACATCAATGCGCCGTTTACTCCCACTGCTGTTACTAATTATTTCGGTCACCGCCTCAAGTGCCGCCGATCCCACCCACACCACATATCCCTGGGAGGATTGTCAGGGAAGCGCCAAGCCATATCCGGTGCCGGCCAACCCCATTGAACACCCCGACACTCTTACCCCTGTGATGATAAACCATGTGGGCCGTCACGGAGCACGGTTTCCGGCATCGCCCAAACATTCCGCCACAATCACAGACGCCCTAAAAAAAGCCGCGGAGGCAGGCACCATCACACCTAAAGGACGCGAACTTCTGGCTGTGGCTCAGCTTGTGGCCGAACAGAGTGCAGGCCGTTGGGGAGCGCTCGACTCTCTCGGCATGGCCGAACAGCGCGGCATAGCCTCACGCATGTATGCCTCATACCCGCAGCTTTTCAACCGGGGCAGCATTTCGGCTATCAGCACCTATTCGCCCCGATGCATCATGAGCATGTACGAATTTACCCATCAGATAGCCCGACTTGACAACAATGTGGAGATAAACACCTCCTCCGGACGCCAATACTCCCCGCTCCTACGCTTCTTTGATCTAAACGACGAATACAAAGCCCTGATAAAATCCGAAACCGTATCGGAAACCATAAAGAAATTCATGCGGGAAACTCTGACGCTTGAACCGCTCAAGCGTGTGCTCGGCGAAAAATATCCTTTTGGCGACGATGCGCTTGACATTGCCATGGCCGAATATTCCACAATCGCCGGACTACAGGCCATGGACATGTACATCGACATCACGCGTTTTCTTACGCAGCAGGAATACAACGCCCTGTGGCAGGTGTTCAACCTCCGGCAATATCTCACTCACTCCGCATCGACCCTGTCGGCTCTGCCGGCTCAGATAGCATCGCCACTGCTCAGTGACCTTATCGACACAACCGACCGCTTCATTGCCGGAAACGCCCCGGCCGTGAACCTGCGCTTCGCTCACGCCGAGACTCTGATGCCTCTTTTGGCACTCATGCACCTGCGCGACTGCTACTATCTGACAAACTACTTCGACACCGTGGGATTGCACTGGCGCGACTTCCACATAGTGCCGATGGCAGCCAACCTACAGATGATTCTGTTCCGTTCCGACTCGGGACGCTACTATGTCAGAACCGACCTCAACGAAGTGCCGGTAGCGCTCATACCCAACGACAACTCCATCTATATCGAATGGAACCGCGCACGGACATATCTCGAACGATGCCTCCCCTTGGCCTACTGACAATTCATTCGGCACAGTCCGCATGCATTACAAGCCATTGTCATAACCCTATGACATAGCCTCCTGACCACGATTAGCAACTTTTTTCAAAAAAATTTCGCAAAACACTTGCGGAAAGAAAATTTATACATACCTTTGTGGTGTGTTAGATAACTACAACACTAAATCAATAACACATCACTCCATCATGTCGAAAAAAGTTACAATCACACTCTCGATCCTCCTTGCGGCATCAGGTTTAGTGACACTAATGCTATGGAACGCGGACGATAACAGCTTCTGGGTGGAATTTCTGTGCGGAGTCATACCGGCCGCATCAGTCACTGCCGTATCCGGAGGCATACACCTACACTCAACCGCAAAAGAGTCACGCATGTCAAGAGACACCGCACTTGAAGCCGCATCGGTAAAACAGCTTAACTGACATATATTCCATCAACATACATTATGATTACACTTGACCATCTTACCTACAACTATCGCGGAGGCCACACAGCCTTAAGCGATATCAGTGCCGAAATACCCACGGGTATCCATCTGCTCATGGGTGAAAACGGAGCCGGAAAAACCACTTTGCTACATATCATAGCCGGGCTCCGCATAGCCAAGCCGGATACAGCCTGCACCATCGATGCGGTTCCGGCCTCGATGCGCATGCCGTCCATACTCCGACGCACATTTCTTGTGACCGACGACATGGCATTTCCCTATACCACCATCAATGAGATGGTTCGCCGCCACGCCTGCTTCTATCCCGGATTCGACGAACATATGCTTCGCGACAATCTGGCGCAGTTTGAGATGACCGGGCATGAACCCATAAGCCGTTTCTCGCTCGGCAACCGCAAAAAAGCATTCCTGGCCTACGCGCTGTCGCTCCGCACCGACATTCTGTTGCTTGACGAACCGGCCAACGGTCTCGACATCAATGCAAAGACCATACTGCTGAAGATGCTTTCACGCTGTGTATCGGAAGAACAGACCGTAATCATCTCCACCCACACGGTATGGGACCTGCAGAACCTCTTCGAGGGTGTGATAGTGCTTCGCGGCAGCCACCTGCTCATATCCATGCCTGTCTGGAACGTGACGCGCCGTCTGGCATTCATCTCCGACACTACCCCGAGACCCGATGCCCTGTACATGACACAATCGTTTGGAAAATTCCACTCCATAGTGCCCAACGACGGTACCCTCAGCACCGACATTGACTATACAATGCTTTACAATGCTCTGCACAGCCCCGAAAAAGACAAAATAATCAACGCACTTAACACCACACAACGATGAACAGCACCGCGACAATCAACACCGACAATTTCTCATGGGAACGCACCATGATGGTGGCACGTTACTACTATCCCGCACTCCGGCTGCAACTCATGCTTTATCCGGCCGTATCGGCTGCTGTGGGCATAGTCACATTCTTCATGTTCAACTCCCCGATATGGACCATATTCGGCGGCCTGCTGACATTCGTGCTGCAACTCATGCTCTATATAGCGCCCATAGCTTTCACCATACGCTC
This sequence comes from uncultured Muribaculaceae bacterium, assembly GCA_910578805.1. GTDB lineage: Bacteria > Bacteroidota > Bacteroidia > Bacteroidales > Muribaculaceae > Paramuribaculum. The sequence continues at coordinate 62,197 of CAJTRS010000006.1, forward strand.
CAACCGCGCCATCGAGACCATGTTGCCGGCAAAATGGCAGGAGAAAGCCACATTCATACTCCTCTACACATTTATAGTGATACCCATACTGGTCTATGTCCCTAAATATCTGTGCCACACACTCCTGTCAACATTCATCACCGGCAATAGCCTGATGCTCGAAATCAACAAGATATCAAACGAGATTTCATCGTTCTACACCTATTTCATCAACATCGTGCAGGAACTCGTACCGCTCGCCACTTGTCTGTTCGTTGTTGTATGGCGCAACTCCAACCGCGCTCTGCTCGGCAGTGTATGGGCCATCGTATCACTGGTGGTGATGGCAATCATTGGCGGTATAATAGGATTTTTCATGGTGTTCCGATCAGGCGTGGCCAACGACATCTTGATGCACCCCGAAATGGCCGAAACTCCCAATTTCGCCATACGTATAGCCGATTCGCTCTATCCCTACATGCTGGTATTCGGATTGGTGTGTCTGATATACGTAGGTCTTATGATCTATTTCACCGCACGAAGATTTAAAACCGCACAATTCTGATTCATGATATTTAAAGACGACAAACCGATATACCGTCAGATAATCGACTATTGCTTCAACTGCATTCTATCCGGCGAGTGGCAGACTGCACTGCGCATACCCTCGGTAAGGGAAATGGCCGTGGAACTGGCCGTAAACTCCCACACCGTGATGAAAGCATACGAATATCTGCAAATCCACGGAATCATATCACCCAGACGGGGTATGGGGTTCTTCCTTGAGGAAAACGCCAAGGAATCGGTCAACACGGCACGGCGCGATGAATTTTTCGAAACCACACTGCCCGAACTTTTCTCAGAGATGAAAATCCTCGGTATAGGTATCGACGAGATCACAACCCGCTGGCACAAAACCTGAACGGACCCGAATATCCCCTCACGGGAATAACATAATAGATAATTTTCATACTAAGTTACCGGGAGAATCGAACCATACCGATTCTCCCGGTGTTTATTTTATGATTCCAATCACCAACCATAACCAACTCCATGATAACAATAGTTTACTGTCACCCTTACGACAAGAGTTTCAACCATGCTATCCTACAGTCGGTAACCGACCAACTTACGGCTGATGGCAGGGAATATGATGTAATCAATCTTTACGGCGAAGGATTCAACCCCGTGATGGAGAGCTCGGCTCTCGCCCTTTACTCGCGGGGAGAAACCGACGACGAGATGGTGCTACGTTACCAGAAAGCCCTTACCGACACAGACCATCTGATCTACATATTCCCTATCTGGTGGGGCATGATGCCGGCAATGCTCAAGGGATTTATCGACAAAGTATTCCTCAAAGGAACTGTCTATGACACCACCCCCGAAGGCGCCCTGATGCCCTGCCTGTCCATTGACCGCACCACCCTTATCACCACCTCCGAGGAGGATTCGGAGATAATAGCACCGTTCATCAAAGGATACTTCACACCGTTGGTACTCAACACCGTTGGCATGAACAACGTGCAGTGGTTCAACTGCGACCGCGTAAAATCCGGCTCGGAAGTGCGCCGCAAGGAATTCATGGACGAAGTGCTGAAATATCTTGCCCGCTAAAAACGGAACACAACCTAAAAATACACAAACAGAGCGCCGGAAAAATCAGCCGGCGCTCTGTTTGTGTATTCCCCATGCATTATGATGGGGAAAGGTATATTCTGTTTTACTTTCCTCCGGGAATATTAAGCCCTTCGGCCTTTTGCGATACGAGACCGCGGTGACGGAGCAGAGCCTCCACATTGGGCTTATGGCCACGGAACTTAACGTAAAGCTCCATGGGATCGGCACTGCCACCCATCTCAAGCACATTTTCCTTGAATGACTCGGCAGTTTCGGGATCAAACACACCCTTTTCCTTAAACAGTTCAAAGCCGTCGCAATCGAGCACCTGCGCCCACAGATAGGTATAGTAACCCGAAGCATAACCGTCGCTTCCGAAAATATGACGGAAGTAAGAGCTGCGGTAACGGAACTGCACCTCGGCAGGCATGTCGAGAGTCTTGGCCACCGATTTCTCGAATTCGGCCACATCGATATCTCCGGTAACATTCAGCTTGCCATACTGGAGATCAAGCAGAGCGGCACCCACCAGTTCGGTTGACATAAAACCCTGGTTATGAGTGGAAGCAGCGGCAAGTTTCTTCACAAGCTCATCGGGAATCACCTCGCCGGTCTTGTAGTGGCGCGCGTAGGTCTTGAGCAGTTCAGGCTCAAGGGCCCAGTGTTCGTGAATCTGCGAAGGCAACTCTACAAAGTCACGATCGACATTGGTACCGGCCTGACTGCGCAGCTTGGCGCGGGTAAGCATACCGTGGAGACCGTGACCGAATTCATGAAACATAGTCTCCACCTCGTCGAGAGTAAGCAACGAGGGGGTGTCGCCGGAAGGCTTGGAGAAATTGCCCACATTATACACGATGGGACGCTGCTCGCTGCCGTCGGCATCGACAAACGCGCCCTGGAACTCGCTCATCCATGCTCCCTGACGCTTTGACGCGCGGGGGAAATAGTCGGTCATGAACACTGCCACATGCTTACCGGCGGCATCGGTCACATCATAAACCTTTACTTCGGGGTTATATCGAGGAGCATCGGGCATTTCGGTAAATGTGACTCCATACAGGCGGTTGGCCATACGGAAAATACCTTCACGCACATTTTCAAGCGGGAAGTAAGCGCGCACCTCGTCCTCGTTAAGAGCATATTTGTCGGCACGCACCTTTTCGGCATAGTAATAATAGTCCCACGGAGCTATTGTGATACCGGCGCCCTGCTTGTCGGCAAGAGCCTGCATCTCGGCCACCTCCTCCTTAACCTTGGCTATGGCCGGACGCCATATCTTGAGCAACAGATCCTCGGCATTCTCGGTGGTCTTGGCCATTACATTTGCCGTCATATACGATGCGAAATCGGGATACCCCAACAGAGCGGCCTTGGCTGTGCGCGCTTTAAGAATCTCGTTGATCACAGGCATATTGCTGGTCTCCCCTGTAGAGGCGAGCGTGGTATATGCCTCATACATCTGGCGGCGCAGATCGCGGTCATCGGCATATTGCAGCAGAGGCAGACGGCTCGGGGCATGCAGAGTGAACACCCACTTGCCGGCAAGACCGCGTGATGCAGCCTCCTCGGCGGCCACGGCCACATTGCTTGCAGGAATGCCCGACAGACGCGAAGCGTCATCGACAACCAAAGTGTAGGCGTTGGTAGCGTTAAGCAGATTGCGGTTGAATTTCAGATAAAGATCGGTGAGTTTGGTGTTTACAGCCATGAGTTCGGCTTTCTTCCCGGGTGACAGAAGGGCGCCGTTGCGCACAAACTGCTTGTAGCTTTCCTCCACGGCACGGTTTTCGGCCGGCGTCAGCCCCATCTCACCGCGATGGTCATAGACATACTTCACACGTTCAAAAAGACCGGGATTCATCATCACTTCGTCGGTCACCTGCGATACCAACGGGAAAGCCTTCTCTGATATAGCCTCCATCTCGGGCGATGAATCTGTCTCGTTAAGGCTTGAGAACACCAGCATCACGCGGTTCAGCAGTTTGCCGGCTTTCTCCATAGCCAGAACGGTGTTATTGAAATCGGCTTTGGCCGGATTGTTGACTATGGCCTCGATCTCTTTCTTGTACTCGGCCACACCCTGCTCTACGGCGGGCATGTAATCGCCATACTGTATAGCCTCGAAAGGAGGTATGTCATACGTGGTGTTGTATGGCGCCATGAATGGGTTGGTGCGTTCTGCTGCCATAACTGTTGATTGTGCGGCGGGAAGTATCATCGATACGGCCGCGATTAAAATCGGTTTGTACATAGCGGTTAATTTATTTTTCCGTTATCGGTTTATATGTTTTTTCATTTCTCTATCTCGAACCATGCAGTCAGCGGATAATGGTCACTCGAATCCGTACCTCCGCAGCGTGCCCGCAACGGACGCAACGCGCCGCGGCAATACATCTGGTCGATACGGAAATAGAACCTGTCGGCATGATAGGTGATCTGCGGACCGAAACCGGCACTGCGATACACATCGGTAAGATCATCGGAAGCTATCACACGTGAGGCATAACAGCCGGGGATATCGTTGAAGTCTCCGGCCACTATAACATCGCCGGTCACATCGTCAACCGCCGAACGCACCACTTCGGCCTGTTTGGCGCGCTCGCAAAACGCCACCGACAGCTTGCCAAGCAGATCATGGCGTATCTCGCTGAGATCTTCAGGAGTGTCGCCTTCCGTGATATGGCGGTAAAGACGTTTGTCCGACGGCGTGAGCCCTATGGACTGCAAATGCAGATTGAACACATGCACCGTCCGGCCGGCCACCTCCACATCGTAGCGGCACACATCGAACTTATAGCTGTCGGTGTAATGAAGCGGCACTTTTGTGAACGGATATTTTGAAAAGATACACATGCCGCGTCCATCTAAATTGCGATAAGGATACACTTTGTACAACTCCTCTTTCTGTGCCTCGGTAACCCCCTTGGCATCGGACAGATATTCGACGTACAGTTCCTGACACAACAGTATGTCCGCATCGGCATCGATCATGAACTTCAATGAGCGGTTATAATCCCTGAGAGTGTCGGGGTCCACATCATCGAGACCGTAAGTATTGAATGTTACCACTTTCAGTACTTCCCCGCCATTTTCGGCCACCGATGCGGGATCGGGACGGAAAAAGTTGAACGGGCAGATTGTCATCACCGGACCCCAGCAGACTATGATCACGAGTATGTTGGCAAACGATATTTTCCAGCTCCACAACAGCGTAAACACTGCAAACACCACCGTCACAGACAACGCGGCCGGAAACAGCATGGCGGCAATGGCCCCTATGGACGTGTCCGCCGGATTTATCATTCCGCCATAAGCCGAGAACACGGTAAACACAGCCAATACCACATTGGCCGCAGCGACTATTGTCTTAAACAAAGCTTTCAGTTTTCCACCCGGTCGTCCCATTATTTTATTTCTTGGATTGAATACGTTGGCTAACTTCAAAAAGTCTCACACGCTCCCGGGCGGTAAGAGCTCCGTAGCCCGACCGGCGCACCTTATCGAGAATGGCGTCGAGAACCTCGGCGTCTCCGGTCCGGCCACATATATCGGCAGCCGGAAAGGACCGATGGATATTCCGGGCGCACCGTTTCTCGCGCCTCCACCACAGTACGATGCTTATGCCCGACACAAATCCGGCCGCATGCGCCACAAGGCTGCCGTAACTCCCTGACATATCTCCAGCAGCGAGCAACACTACCGACACGGCCACTATCCATTTCAGCCTCACCGGACCAAACATTATCAAAGTGACTTTCCTTTCGGGTACTGACACAAGAGCCGCACCCACCACAGCCATCACCGCAGCCGAAGCCCCGGTGAGATTATGTCCGGCTGCAGCCGGCACAAACGACGCGAACACCATATAAGCCATGGCTCCTGCAAGCCCACCGCATAAATAGAGAACAGCCATGCGCCTGCCGCTGAAACGGTCGGAGCACACCGTGGCAAAAAGATAGAGCCAAAGCATGTTGACCGCAAGATGAAGCACCTCATACTGAGTGAACATATATGTGACGGCGGTCCATGGACGTGCCGCCCACCGGTAAAAGTCCGACGGTAACATCAACACCCCGTCAATACCGGTCGAGGTCCCTCCCGATACCATAAGCGATACTCCCGCAGACAGACGCATGATCACAAACACCGCCGCATTCAATGCCACGATCTTGCCCCACGCAGGCCATGCCCCAATAACGAGAGCCTTTGCCTTAATACCGGATACCGTTGCCATTCGAACCGAATTTCTTTTTCCAGTAAAGTATCACCAACAGACCGAAAAGCATGCCGCCGAGATGAGCGAAATGGGCCACCCCGTCGCGCGCTTCACTCATTCCGAGCAGCACTTCGATCACACCGTAACCGAGCACCACCCATTTGGCCTTGACCGGAACGGGAATAAACATGATATAGAGCGGCACATTGGGAAACATCATTCCGAAAGCCAACAATATGCCGAATATTGCGCCAGAAGCCCCGATAGTGGTGAAGAAGTTGAAATTCGAATCCATTATGTCGGGGTGCATGGCCAGAAATTCGCGCATGGCGGCCACACTTGTGTTATTGAGTTGTGCCAGTCCATGCTCTATGGTTCCGGCAAGAGTCACGGCCCAGACCGCTTCCTGGACCAAAGCAGCACCGACGCCGCAGATCATATAGTAAGTCAGGAAACGCATGCTGCCCACAGTGCGCTCTATCACACCGCCGAACATATACAGCGCAAACATATTGAACAATATATGCCCCAACCCGGTCATGCTGTGCATGAACATATAGGTCAGTGGCTGGAGCACATTGAAATCAGGCGCCTCCACATAATGCAGGGCACCGTATCGCATCATCAGGCCTGTAGTACCGGACGGAAATACAACCATGGCAAGCCAGATGATTAAATTAATTATAATCAAGTGCTTGGTTACAGGAGGTATATTGCTGAAAAAATTAGATCGGAATCCCATACGGCTTGTAAAAAAAGTTATTAACACTTACAAAATTACAAAAAACGGAGCTATTTACCGTCTAATGTCAGCCACGTTTGTACATAATTTACTTTTTTGTTATTTTTTTTTGCTTTTATTGTGAAGTTTAAGTTTTTACACTTATATTTGTGCATTAAAAAATACTTTAAAATCATTTTTTTACGTTATGAACAAGACTGAGCTTATCAATGCCATTGCTGATAAAGCAAACCTCTCCAAGGTTCAGGCCAAGGCTGCATTAGAAGCCACCATCAACACAGTTAGCGAACAACTTGCCAAGGGCGACAAAGTGGCCCTCATCGGTTTCGGCACATTTGCCGTATCGGAAAAGACAGCCCGCAAAGGCATCAACCCCCGCACCAAGGAAGTAATAGAGATTCCCGCTCGCAAATCAGTCAAGTTCAAAGCAGGCGCCGAACTCAACGATATAGTAAAATAAATTTCCTGCCACATATAAGGAAACTTATACCACACAGTTTCAAAAACCATGAAAAGGGACAGTGTGTTCACTCACCCCTTTAACAACGATCAGGGCGCTCCGCTAAGCGGAGCGCCCTTTATGCTGGTAATAACCACACCGTCACTCTTCGGATTTCAGAATAAAGGAGTGCCCCCATATTCCTAACATCTCACCTCTGAATGTCAGAAAGGATACAGTCTTTGGCCGATCCGGGATCGACAAATCTGACAGAATCATCACGTTTGAGCCATGTGAGCTGTTTTTTTGCATACACACGAGTGTTCTTGGCCATGCGGGCTATGGCCGTATCCCGGTCCATGACCCCGTCGAAATATGCAAACATTTCTTTAAAACCCACTGTATTCAATGAATTAAGATGCCGCAGATGATACACTCCGCGCGCTTCCGCCTCCAATCCGTCGGCCACCATCTGACCGACGCGTGTGTTGATTCGATCAAACAGCACATTACGAGGCATGTCTATGGCATATTTCAGTATCCGGAAATCACGTGTCTTCCCCTGACCGGTGCGCAACGATGAATACGGCACTCCGGCCTGCATACATATCTCCATGGCATGTATCATGCGCTTGGGATTGCACCGGTCCACCTGTGCGTAGTACTCCGGATCGGCAAGAGCCAACGCCTCACGAAGCCCTTCCATGCCTCCTCTCTCATATATCCCGGCTGCGGCAGCCCTGACACCGGCCGAGATTGTGGGGAGTTCATCAATGCCTCGTGTGACGGCATCGACATACATCATGGAACCGCCGCACATCACTACATATTCACCCGAACGCCACAACTCCGGAAGCAACCTCATCACATCTTCTTCATAACGCGCCGCGCTGTAATATTCATCAAGCTCAAGCATGGCCACAAAGTGATGCCTTACGGCGCGGAGCTGCTTCGGCGTGGGCGCTGCGGTGGCTATAGGTATATGACGGTATATCTGGCGCGAGTCGGCCGATATGATATCACAGTTCAAAGCACCGGCCACACTCACGGCCAGCGCCGATTTACCCGAGCCGGTAGGACCGGTAATGACTATCAGGGTCGGCATCAGCCCGCCGCTACCAGACGCGCAATCTCAACAATAACATCTGTGGCCTTTTCCATCGATGGAATGGGCACAAACTCATATCGGCCATGGAAGTTTAGGCCGCCGGCAAATATGTTGGGACACGGCAGTCCCATAAACGAGAGCTGCGCGCCGTCGGTTCCTCCGCGTATAGGCACCACATGCGGAGTCACCTCCACATTTTTCATGGCCTGCACGGCGATGTCCACAATGTGTTTCACCGGCTCTATCTTCTCGCGCATGTTATAATACTGGTCGGATATCTCAAGCGAGGCCACCCCGGGAAACTCATGGTTGATCTTGCGGGTCAGATGTTCAAACTCCTTTTTGCGACGCTCGAAGCGATCACGGTCATGGTCACGGATTATATATGTAAGAGTGGTTTTCTCTACCGTTCCGTCTATGGATATCAGGTGATAGAAACCCTCATAACCTTCGGTATGCTCGGGGGTCTCCCAGCGAGGCAGCATTATGGCAAACTGGGTTGCTATGCGTATCGAATTGATCATCTTGTGCTTGGCATAACCCGGGTGCACGTTGCGTCCCGTAAATGTCACCTTGGCAACGGCCGCATTGAAATTCTCATACTCGAGTTCGCCTATCTCGCCTCCGTCCATGGTGTAGGCCCAGTCGGCATTGAAGCGTTTCACGTCAAACTTATGCGCACCCTTGCCTATCTCTTCATCGGGATTGAAAGCTATGCGCACATCGCCATGCTCAATCTCGGGGTGCATTATCAGATACTCCACCGCCGTGATTATCTCAGCTATTCCGGCCTTGTCATCGGCACCAAGCAGCGTGTTGCCGTCGGTAACTATCAGGTCCTGCCCCACATAATGCTTCAGTTCAGGAAACTCGGCCGGTGAAAGCACGACACCCTTGTCGGAATTAAGTGTTATATCGCCTCCGTCGTAAGCCTCCACAATACGGGGCGAAACATGACGTCCGCTCATATCGGGCGATGTATCCAGATGGGCTATGAATCCCACGGTTGGGATATCCTTGCGTGAACTGTTGGCGGGAAGAGTCGCCATCAGATATCCGTTGTCATCAAGCGATATATCCTTGAGCCCGAGTTTGTGCAATTCCTTCTCGAGATGCTGGGCAAATATCATCTGACCCGGAGTCGATGGGGTCATATTGGTAAGTTCATCGCTCTGGGTATCAAACTTCACATACTGAAGAAAGCGGTCCACTACAGTCATAGTATCTAATCTTATCGTTTAAAGTTAATGTATTCAGATATGCAAATTTACAAAATTTGCACAATACACAAAAATGCTGACACCGACAAAATAGCACCATTCATCAAATGCGATATCACACATTTTATGCGGCACCAATATTCTTACGCGGTTTATTTAGTAAATTTGCGCTCATGATAACAGCAAGTTTCCTTACTTCCGTAGAATTTTATGTGATAGCCGCTGTCGTAGCCGCCGCAGTGATCGGATATTCGGTATCACCGGGTGCCAAGGGCGAATCACGCAAGTATCTGCTGGCCGGCACTCTGTGTAAAGTAATCGACACACCTGTTGCCGCACCGGCCTTGAAAGTGACATGCCTTGACAACGGCGACGTGCTGCTCACGCGCAGTGGTATCTCGGGCGTTGATGACCGTGGAGCCGTGAGTCTGGCCGTAACAGTGAGCGGATTCGATATAAATATAGAGGAGAAAATCGTGACATCGGCCTCCGGCGGAGAAGCGATCGATACCGCACTGTTCACGTTTGACTTCATAGGCATCGAACGTTATCATGTGCGTTACAACAGCCCGGAAACGGGGCTGTTTGCAGCGTTTACCCTCAACAACCGGCCCGGCATGCAGTTCTCCTCACCCCTTTCGCGCTAAAATCCGTCTATATTATCCCTCCTCATGCAAAGTGAAGTATGAGCATCGTGGAGATGACCATGTATATGACCATACCTATGATGTCGTTCGTTATAGATATGAACGGGCCTGTGGCCAAAGCCGGATCAATCTTGAAGCGCTCCAGAGTCAGAGGCACAAAGGTTCCGAACACCGATGCAAAAAGCACCACAGCCATAAGCGACAGCGATACCGACATAGTCACCGCCATGCTCATATTGCCTAAGAAATAATTGTAGGCAAACACCAACAGTGATATTATACACCCGTTGATAAGCCCGACACCAAGCTCTTTAAGCAACTGCCGCAGCGAGTTTTTGATGTCAAGCGACCCGTTGGCAAGACCCTGCACCACTATAGCCGAGGACTGAGTACCGACATTACCCCCGGTGCCACCGATAAGAGGGATAAACAGCGCCAAGGCAGGATCCATGGCAAACCCACCCTCAAAATTCCTCAGGATCATAGAGTTCCCTATACCTCCGAGCATACCGATAAGAAGCCACGGAAGGCGTGCCTTGGTCTGGGTGAACATGGTGTCATTAGTCTCCACATCACTTGACAGACCGGAAGCCAGCTGATAGTCACGCTCCGACGATTCACGCACCTGGTCCATCACGTCATCGACCGTGATACGCCCCAGCAGACGTCCTATCGAATCCACCACCGGCATTGCCACAAGGTCATATTTCTCGAAGTCCAAAGCCACATCGTCAATCGGCGTATCGGCTTTGACCGATACCGGATCGACCTCCATCACATGCTTTATCTTCGACACCGACGGATCGGTTATAAGCTTTTTCAAAGGCAATATACCACGCAGTTTGTTGTCATTATCCACCACATACACATAGTATATCTCATCGAGGTCCTCGGCCTGCATTCTCATCTGCTTGATACATTCGGGCATGCTCCAGTTCTCATTGACTACGATCATCTCCGTGCCCATCAGACCGCCGGCAGTATCCTCGTCGTATTTCAGAAGATCTATGATATCACCGGCCTGCTCCACATCATCGATGTGTGACAGTATCTCGTCGCGGTCCTCTTCATCAAGCTCCTGGATTATATCCACTGCATCATCGGTGTCGAGGTGGTCTATAAATTGCTTGGCGATCTCCTCGGCCGGCATATTGGAAAGGAGTTTGCGGCGATCGTCCTCGTCAAGCTCCATAAGCACATCGGCAGCCACATCGTCATCAAGCAACTTGTACAGATATTCGGCCTCTTCAAGATCAAGGTCCCGATAAAGTTCGGCTATGTCGGCGGGGTGCAGATCGGCAAGCTCTCTGCGTGCCTCGGCGTCATTGTGTTCAGATATTATGTTGCGGATATTCTCGAGATATTCGTGCGTAAATTCTTTCATTTGACATCAGTGCGATAACGTGTTAACAAATTCGTCAGTTCCACAAACTGCGCCACGGAAAGTTGCTCGGGACGCAGTGACATCATCGCATTATCCGGCAAGGGCACGCCCTGCGGAAACAGTCCGCGCAGTGAATTGCGCAACGTCTTGCGTCGCTGGCCGAAGGCACTCTTGACCACAGACTTGAACAGTCGCTCGTCGCAGCCAAGGTCGGTCACGCCGTTGCGCACCATCTTTATCACACCGCTTTTCACCTTGGGAGGAGGATTGAACACATTTTCGCTGACCGTAAACAGATACTCCACATCATACCATGCCTGCAGAAGCACACTCAGTATGCCCCGTGCCTTGGTTCCGGGAGGAGCTGCCAGGCGTTCGGCGACCTCACGCTGCAACATGCCCGAACAGCACACTACCCTATCCTTGTAGTCAAGCACATGAAAAAATATCTGAGAGGATATATTGTAAGGATAATTACCTATAACGCAGAATTCTCCGTCAGGATATATCGATGCAAGATCAGTCTTAAGAAAGTCACACTCCTTTATGCGGCCCCCGGCAGCCATTTCCGGAAAAGCTTCTGCAAGATAAGCCACACTTTCGGTATCGATCTCAGCTACCGTCACGTCATGGCCGTCCGCCACAAGAAATCCGGTAAGCACTCCCATACCGGGACCGACTTCCAGCACCGGAAGTCCGTGATAATCTGACAGCGTTTCTGATATACGACGCGCTATCGACAGGTCCGTCAGGAAATGTTGGCCCAGGGATTTTTTAGGTTTTACTTTCTGCATGATCGGCTATGTTTAATGTAGTGGCATATCAATTCCGGCTCTTTGTCCCTCGCCGGTTTTTCGGTTCACAAAAATAATCTTTTTTATTTGTTTTCCCCTCGACTTATCGCTATTTTTGCCGCAAATTGACATAACAAAACAACAATAATGAAACGACTGCTATTATTACAGATTCTGCTATCGGCCGCATGCTCGGCATTCGGCTGGGGACAGAAAGGACACGATGTAACCGCATACATAGCGGAAAAGCATCTTACTCCGACCACCGCACATGCCATAGACTCCATTCTGCATGGCAAATCCATGGTGTATTGGGCCAACTGGCTCGACAACGCAAGCCACTCCCGCCCATTTGCCTACACCAAGACATGGCACTACAAAAACATAGACGAAGGAGTAAGATATGAGGAAGCCCCGGCCAACCCCGCAGGCGATGCCGTAACAGCTATGAAAGCCCAGATCGAGACACTCGTCAATCCGGCATCTGCTCCCGGTGACACAGAATTGGCCCTCAAGATTCTCATACATATCACGGGCGACCTACACCAGCCCATGCACATGGGCCATGCCACCGATCTCGGCGGCAATCGCATAAAAGTAAAATTCTTTAACCGCCCCGCAAATCTACACTCGGTGTGGGACTCCTCGATTGCCGAAAGCGGACACAAATGGAGCTATTCGGAGTGGCAACAGCAGATAGACCGGGTGACAGACGACGAAATCAATGCCATAACCGCCGGTTCCATCGATGACTGGGCTAAAGAAACAGCCTCCATAGCCGCATCGGTTTACAGATATTTTACTCCCGATCAAAACATATCATACGATGAAATAGCCTACTGGACACCGACGATAGAAAAACAATTTCTCTACGGCGGATTGCGTCTGGCACATATCCTCAACACCATTTTCGATGCCGGTTATGCCTGCACACACCCTGCGCCATATACTCCTGTTCAATAACAGCCCCCTATTATAAACAAACTATTAAACAATAAATAACCGAACCCCGCCCGGCCCTATCGGTCCCGGACGGGGTTCTCCCTTTCTAACTAACAAATTATGATCGCATATTTCTTTGCAAACAATCCGATGACAGACATACGCTACTTCAGCCGGAAGCGGCTGCACTACAGCCAGCCACCTCTATTATACACAAGAACTCTCTCATACACATAATGGGGAAAATCTGTGTGCTTGCATGTGTTTTTCATGACACAAAATTACACAATGACAACATTTTACACAAACGACCATACCCCTTCCGAAAAGCCGTTTCGTTAATTATAGCCAACCATAACACCCTTTTACCATTCATTGATTAACATTCCATACCACCGACCCGACACAATCACTCTGTAATAATAGCGATTGACAAGCACACCCCTGCCACAATGAGCAAGCTTCTCATTCACAAAGATTAACCGAATCGTTCACATTCTTTACAATATAAAAATATCACGCGGGCTATCTCTTCGACCGTCCGCGTGACCTTAAAAATTGGCTTTGTCTCTTAATTACTATATTGCAAAAGTTGTTTAGGCATAGATTTTGTATATCAAGAGGTCTATTATCTAAACGAGAATGAATACAAACTTTTTACGCTACAAAAATAAAGCGCTATTATCACAGTATAATCACATATTTGTTACAATAGTGCAACAAATGCGGAACACGCTCTTATTTTAAATCTTTTTAACCTCACAGGAATATATTTACGACATATTTCATCGGATCGGTCAATACCACTTCTGCAGAGTGAACACAAACTCCAATCCCCCTGCCGACCTATTATGCACGGCTATGGTTCCTCCGAGAGCCTCTATGGTGTTTTTTACGATAGGAAGCCCCAGACCGGTTCCTCCCGATTTACGTGAACGTCCGGCATCGATACGGTAAAAACGCTCGAAAAGATGCGGCAGATGCGATTCATCGACACCAAGACCATTGTCCCAGAATGAAAATGTGTAATACTTCTGCGACTCGGCCACCAGATCGAGTTCCATCTTGGTTCCGTGGGAATGCAACACAGCGTTCTTCACAAGATTGGACACCGAACTTACGAGCAGATTGGCATTGCCTTTGATATTGCAGTCGAGCGGCACATTGAAATCAAACACCATTTTGCCGAGAGCTCCGGCCTGTGACAAATCATTGTGTATCGTATATACCAGATCATGAAAATTGATATCAGTGACCGGTATCTTGCCACTGCCGTCCTCAAGTCGAGCCATGGCCGACACATCATTGAGCAGATTACACAGTCTCCCCACATTATCCAGAGCACGCTGCAAAAAATAGTCGCGCGTCTTGTCGTCCATATCGTTCGATGAAAGCACCGTTTCAAGATATCCACGTATGACACCCACCGGAGTCTTCAGCTCATGGTTTATATTGTTGGTAAGCTGACGCTTCATTCTCGACTTCTCCTCCACCGCATGCAAGGCAACCTGATGCTCTCGCTCGCTGCGTTCAAGAGCCAGCCCGCGCTCACGATAAAGTTTTATTATCTGCCTGGATATATCTCCGAGCTCGTCATGTGACAGCTTGGTTTCGTCAAACGCCACGTCGATATTGTTGGCATTATTGGCAAACTCACTGAGCATCTTTATGTTCCGCATAAGAAATCCGCTCGAATAATAGGCTACCATAGTCACTCCTCCGGTAAGCAACGCGATCAGAAGCCAGAATTTAAAGCCATCGATATGGAGAGCCTCCGTCACATTGAGCGTAAATGGCATAGCCGTGTGGACTATACGCTTCCCATCGGTACTTTTTTGAATATCCGCAAAAAACAATGGCTGTCCGGAACTGTCGGTCACATCATCGATGTTGCGATGTGTTGTCGTATTGTCCAAAGGATCACCTATGGCATAAAGCAGATCGCCACGCTCGTTATACAGGCTGACAAGCACATCTTCCAAAGGGGAATTCTCAAAATAACGCTCCAGAAACACCATAAACGGCTCAAGTTCCACATCGTTCTCGTAAGCATCGACTATGCGGTTGCTTATCAGACGCAACTGCCGGTCCATGCTGTCCGTGCGAACCCACTTTTCACGTTTGTACTGAAACACCATCATAACGGCGATAATGATCCACGTCATTATCACCATAGGCAGAAACAAACGCCAACGAAAACTAAACCGTCTCTTTGAAGCCATAACCGAAGCCTAAACGGGTCACGATATTATTGCCGTATTCTCCGATCTTCTTTCTAAGGCGAGCTATATTTGTGTCTATAGTCCGGTTGGTAACCACCACATCATTGTCCCACACCTGCTTGATTATCTCCTCACGCGAATATATCCGGTTACGGTGAGTGAGGAAAAACAGCAATATGTCAAACTCCGTACGAGTAAGCCCCATATCCTCGCCATTGAGAAATCCAAGCTTGTCATTGCGGTCTATACGGAGTGTGTGAAAGGTTATATCCGGCTCATAAATGCTTTTCGACACATTGTATTCCCACTGGCGCGAAGCCTGACTGCGGCGCAGCACAGCCCTGACCCTCGCAAGCACTTCACTGATCACAAAAGGTTTGGTTATATAATCGTCGGCACCGATATTAAGACCCATCACCGTATCGTCCTCACCCGTAAGAGCCGAACAGAATATTATAGGTGTCATTTCAGTCTCGCTCTCATTACGGACCCGCTTGGCAAAGTCAAATCCACTCAGACGTTCCATCATGATATCCACTATAAACAGTGAATAGCTCGACAGATCCATCGACAATGCCTCCTCGGCGCTGTATGCGCAATCCACCTCATATCCTTCTTTCTCAAGATTGAATTTCAGAATCTCGCACAAAGCGTCCTCATCGTCAATTACCAATATCTTTATTCTCATCAGATTTTTTGTATTATGCAGTAGAACTTTGAATTTGTATTGTGGTGTAAAGTTACAAAGCCTCGGCGGATACTCACCGTTAAACAATGTTAAACCAACCCGATTGACCGAACCGTCTGTCCCCGGAAGCGTTCTGATTGTATAATTACTATATTTGCACTGTGTTTTTTCATGGTATTAGATTAAGGTTAAAGATTAATCGGCTGTCGGGAGACAGCCGACGTCGTTTATACCCGGCAACTGCATTATGGCAAAAACGGATAATATTCAGTTAAAAAGAGAGAGACATCAACATTTTAACCCTGCATATCATTGCCATTATGGAAAATTATATCTATTTTTGAATCCGTTAATAAATTTTGCCTGTCTGAAAATCGGACAGTACATACCACTGAAACTAACCATAATATTTCTTTACAATGGAATTGCTCGACAAGGACGTCACCGCTCAGAACGAGATAAACGCCCAAACCCTACCGACTCAGACCGAAAGCACTGAAACCATTGCCTCGGCCGAGATCAACGAACCTGCGTCAGTCACTACAGCCGACCTCATCACTCGCCTCAGAGACATAGCCTCCATGGCCGACACCGAAATAAACGCCGATGAAGTGGCCCGCATAAAGCAGCAATTCTATTCACTCCGCAACGATGCCCTCCACATAGCCCGTCAGGCATTCATCGAGAACGGAAACGATCCCGAGGCATTCACTCCCCAACCGGACCCCGACGAAGAACAGCTCAAGGCCCTGCTTGCTGAAATCAAAGAGAAAAAAGCCATACTGCGCGCACGCATAGAAGCTGAACAGCAAGCCAATCTCACAAAAAAACAGGCCATAATCGAAGAACTCAACCGCATGGGCGCCGACACTGACAATGTGAACCGCCACTATCCGGCAGCAAAAGAGCTTCAGGCCGAATTCAAGGCAATCGGCGAAGTGCCACAGCAAAACGCCACCGAAATATGGAAAAACTTCCAGGAAGCAGTAGAGCGATTCTACGACCAGTGGAAAGTCAACAAAGAACTGCGTGACTACGACTTCAAGAAAAATCTTGCCGAAAAACAGCTCATCATAACCGAAGCCACCGCACTGGCCAATGAAACAGACGTGATCACCGCATTCAAACGCCTGCAGGAACTGCACGACAAATGGCGCGAGACCGGCCCGGTGGCCAAAGAACTCCGCGAAGAACTATGGGGCAAATTCAAAGACGCATCAGCCGATGTCAACAAACGCTATCAGGCATTCTTCGAAGAACGCAAACAGCGCGAAGCCGAAAACGAAAACGCCAAGACTGCCCTGTGTGACCGCATAGAAGCCATTGACACAACAGCCCTTACCTCCTACTCCGCATGGAACAAGGCCACAAAAGAAGTCCTTGACACCCAGCAGGAATGGAAAACTCTGGGATTCGCCTCACGCAAAGCCAACAATGCCCTATTCACCCGCTTCCGTTCACTCTGCGACGCTTTCTTCGCCGCCAAAGCCGACTACTTCCGCTCCATGAAAGACGAGCTAACACAGAATCTTGAAGCCAAGACAGCCCTGTGCGAAAAAGCAGAAGCCCTTAAGGACAACACTGACTGGAAAAAGACCACCGATCTCCTCGTAGAACTCCAGAAACAATGGAAAACCATAGGCTCCGTACCGAAGAAACACAGCGACGCTATATGGAACCGATTCAACCAGGCCTGCGACCATTTCTTCGAACAGAAAAAACACGCCACCACCGACGTGCGCAAAGCCGAACAGGCCAATCTGCGTGCCAAACGTGAAATAATCGAGCAACTCACACTCCTCAATGCAGAAGACTGCAACACACCGCGCAAGGAAGCCATTGAACAGATCAACTCACTGCGCTCCAAATGGCAGAACACCGGCCACGTACCGTTCCGTGAAAAGGACAAACTTCACGACACATACAGAGAGACCGTAAGAGCCCTGTTTGACAAATATGACATACACGAAAACCGCGCACGCATGGAATCGTTTGAATCAAATATCGACTCCATAAGCACCGACAGATCACGCCTGTCACGTGAACGCGAGCGCATGGTGCGCATCTACGAAAACCGCAAAGCCGAATTGAAGACCTACGAGAACAATCTCAGCTTCCTCACCTCAAAAAGCAAAAGCGGAAACTCCATGATAAGCGAACTCGAACGAAACATACAGCACATCAAGCACAACATTTCCGAACTCGAAAAGAAAATAGAGATCATCGACTCAAAACTCTGAATCCGCGACCCATGACCGGAATAAACCAAAAAGGGCGATACGGAAAGTATATACAGCTTATACTGACATTTGTGGACTTCGTGATCCTGAACACAGCATTCCTGATCACGACACATATATCACCCGAATTTGTAATCGAACGCGCACGCACCGTATGGTTCATGGCCAACGTATGCTATTTTCCGGTAGCATACCTTATGCGCCACACACAGACCATACGCACCATATTCATGGAACACGTACTGGCCAACTCCCTGAAATCGGTATGCTTCTATGCCCCCATATTCGTGTGCGGACTCTATTTCATTCAGATCGACAACATACCCTGGAACGTATTTGCCGAATTTTACGGACTACTGCTCATAATGCTCCCACTGTGGTGGAGCGCCTCACGGTTACTGATCAAATACTTCCGCCGCCGCGGGCGCAACTTCAGCAAAGTAGTGATCGTAGGAGCCAACCCCATCGGACGCAAACTGTATCGCGAGATATCCTCCGACATAGGCTTCGGCTACCAGATACTCGGATTCTTCGATGACGCCCCGCAGACCGACGGCACACCGCCCGGCACATACCGCGGCACCCTCGACGACCTGGAGACCTATGTGGCCGAACAAGGAGTCGATGAGATATTCTGCGCCCTGTCGGGAGAAAAAGAGGAATCGATAAAACGAGTATTGAAAATAGCGGAAACCAACGTGGCACGCTACTACTATGTGCCGCAGTTTGCCCGATACGTCAACCGCAACTACGAAATGTACGCCATAGGCACCGTACCTGTATTGTCCGTACGCCACCAACCGCTGTCGCGCATGAGCAACCGGCTCATAAAACGGGCCTTCGACTTAACATTCACCGCCGTTGTCCTCCTGTTCTCCCCGCTGGTATTCATACCTGTGGCCATAGCCATCAAAACCTCATCTCCCGGCCCCATATTCTTCAAGCAGAAACGCACCGGCTACCGCGGCCGCGAATTCTGGTGCTATAAATTCCGCACAATGCGAGTCAACTCCGACTCCGACAAACTCCAGGCATCGAAAGACGACCCCCGTAAAACCGCCGTCGGCAACTTCCTGCGCCGCACCAGCATCGACGAGCTCCCCCAATTCATCAACGTACTCATGGGCAACATGTCGGTGGTAGGCCCCCGTCCCCACATGCTCAAACACACCGAAGAATACAGCCGGCTCATCGACAAATACATGGTGCGCCACTACATCAAACCAGGCATAACAGGTTGGGCGCAAATCAACGGTTACCGCGGCCAGACCGAAAAACTCTGGCAAATGGAGCGCCGTGTCGAACACGACGTCTGGTACATCGAACACTGGAGCGCCCTGCTCGACGTAAAGATCATATTCCGCACAGTCTATAACGCCATTCACGGAGAAAAAAACGCATTCTGACATAAAACCGCAACAAAAAAACTCGCAAAGTATTGCACAATGTCAAAAAATGCACTACCTTTGCATCGCATTTGCCCAGGTGGCGGAATGGTAGACGCGCTCGTTTCAGGTGCGAGTGCTGCGAGGCGTGCAGGTTCGAGTCCTGTTCTGGGCA
>CAJTRS010000007.1:0-1538 GCA_910578805.1 uncultured Muribaculaceae bacterium
GGTGGCACCGACATCCCTGCTCTCATCCGCAACCTGAATACCGGGAACTTTAACCTCCCGGAATAACGGCCCGCCACCTTCCCGCGACGAATCCGGTCTCTCCGGCAGACTGCGTTGATAATCGCTTATGCTGATTTTGCGGCGCCGAAGCCACTCATAAAGCCGCTGGACGTTGACGCCGGTGCCGGCACAGAAACGGTTCAATGCGATATAGCCGTCTGTCTCGCATTGATTCTTGTAACGCGTCCATGTCTCTGAATAGACATCGGACAAAGACTTGTTATAACCCATGATTCTTTTTGTCGGCAAAGATACAACTCTCTTTCGGAGTTCGTCAATACGCTATCGCGGATGGTTGTACATTCAAGCCATGCCGGTGAGTTTAGTTACTAAAAAACGGATCAAATGCGACACATGGCTCCAAACGATTAAAATATCATCATTTTTATTTGCATAGTTTAATACTATAATATATTTTTGCAAAGCAACCACGCCGATTGGTCCGGTGGACACCTACGGGAAGTGCACCGGCTCGGTCTGGGCGGGTTACGACATATTGAAAAGGCGTTTACCAAAGCGCTTGTGACCTGACGAAACCGAATCTCGCAAATTCAATCATCATCTCTTCAGGAACAAGGCAACGGTAGATGCCCCGGGTATGTAATAGTCTTTATAGTTAAATACTATTATATATCGGCGTGGGGCCTCTGCGTTGCTCGTTCTAAAGAGATGGGCAATGCGAGAGCCCGGGTTCGTGGGACGAGTAACAGGTAAAGACTCCCACGTCTTTTTTTATACCATCACATATACCAATCATCAGAAGGTGTTATGAGGGAGTAACGGCACCGGTTAACCTAATACATTTATTGCAATGAAAAAAATGTTTATGACCATGGCACTCCTACTTGTATCGGCCATGAGCGCTTTTGCTGCGAAAGAGACTGTAAAACTCGGATTGTTCACCGACGGCGATCGTGTAACCGAAGAAGAGAGCGACCAGATACGCGCCAAGGTATTGGGACGCTTCACCGTACTTGACTGGAACAATGACGGCGCAACCGCAAACGTGCAGATTGACGGTGCCGTAAACTCAGTGTCATATACTTACACCGAACACAAGAATGACGACGGATCAAAGTACAAGACCTACGAATGCCAGTTCAATCTCACTCTCACAGCAGTCAATTTAGCTACCGGCGAAACCATATCCTCCACCTCCATCAACGGCACTATCAACACCGGTTTCGGAGGATTTGGAGGTATTGCCAACGTATTCAAAGGAGAAACAGCCTATAATCAGCAGACAGCACTGAAAAACACCCTCGGCGTAGCCTCCAAAAAGATCAAGGAATGGATCGAGGAGACCTTCAAGGCTCAGGGTAAAGTGCTCGAGCTCGATGAAGTGAAGAAGGACGAGGCAAAGACACTGTTCGTATCGCTCGGTTCTGACGACGGCATGGTGAAAGGCCAGAAATTTACAGTGAAACTCAAGACCACGGTAGCCGGACGCGAACGTCTGAAAGAAATAGGTGAAGCTC
>CAJTRS010000007.1:1548-2832 GCA_910578805.1 uncultured Muribaculaceae bacterium
ATCGAAGCCGTGGAAGGCGGTGACATATCGTTCTGCAAAGTAAAGAAAGGCGGTAAAGAGATTTACAAGGCATTTACCGAAACTCCCGAAAGTTTAGTGGTGGAAACCAAGAAATAAACAATTCCCCACCCCACCAACAGATGAAACGCATATTGCTTTTGCTGACAATAGCCACTGCCGTCGTCATGCCGTCGCGGGCTCAATACGAGTACTCGCGCGACGTGACGCGCGCCGGCGGCACCGATGTCACCCCAACCATACAGGTGACTGTAATGGCCGATGACAAGAAAGAATTACAGGAGAAGGCCATACTGTCGGTGCTCGATACCTACATATTCTACGGCATAGAGGGACTCGACAACGGATCGCCCAAAGCCGATGAGAGTGTAAGGGACGATCATTACGAGTTTTTCCGCCGTGTGTATAACAACAAAAACACCTACGGCATGTATGTGTGCAATATCCGCGAGACAGTCAAGCCACGCCGAAACGACATAGGGCTGCAACAGGCCGTTTACACCATGACCCTCAACAAGCGCTCATTCGACCGCGTGCTTGAAAACGAAGGTTTTATAAAAAAACAGCCTGTTGTCAACAAACCGCTCCAGATATTACCGTCGATCATGGTGGTACCATATCGTAAAAGCGGAGAAAATTACAGAGACCTGCTCGACAACTCTGCCGCACTGCGTGCCGCTGTCAGCAAAGTGCAGGACATGTTTCAGGAAAACGGCTACACCACTGTGGACTTCATAGGCAAGCTCGAAGCCGCCGAACGCGACATTCAGTTTGCCAAGGACGATGCCGACTCCTTTGCCGCCCAGCTCATACGCAACTCCGGAGCCGACATATATGTCGTGGTCGATGCTTCTTATATGAAGAGAAACTATGACTACCGGCTCGACCTGTATCTGAAAGCCTACTACACGGCCAACGGAAACATTGTAGCCAGCAAGGACGCCTCGGCCAACGGAAACTATGGACTGGCAAGCCTCTGTAAAGCAGCCATACACCGTGCCGGCAAGGAATTCATGGACACCATCAACGAAAAATTCCGTGGCACCTCCTCCGCCCGAGGATCGGGACAAAGCGGACAATCGGCCAAATTGGTTGTGACCGTTAACGGCGAATCGGCACTGACTCTCGACACGGAAGTGGGCGACGACGGCTTCACGCTCGCCGATTACATACGCAACTACGTGAAGAAAAACGCCAAAGCCCATAAGATGAGCGGTCTCGCTCCGGAATTGATGACCTTTGACACCATAATCATTCCAGAGACCG
>CAJTRS010000007.1:2843-66225 GCA_910578805.1 uncultured Muribaculaceae bacterium
AAAAAGGGCAACACGGTGGACGTGACCGATTTTGCAAGCGCCTTGGCTCGCTTTATCAAAGGCAAAGGTGTCAGCTGCACATATATAATTGACGGGCTGACCATGCGTCTGACCGTATCAGACTGACAATATCATGAACCGGATATTAATCATATTGGCCACAGCCTTGGCGTGCACATTCAGCGCGGCAGGCAAAAAGCCTAACGAGCCGCAGGCACCCGAATGGGTGAAGATGAAACCCGCCGTATCGGGATATTACGTGGGGGTGGGGAGCGCATCGGTATCCACCAAAGACTATCGGGAGAAAGCCAAGGAGAAGGCCCTTGCCGATATGACTTCGGACATAGAGTTGAAGATTGCCTCACAATCGCTGTTCGAACGCCTTGATCAAAACGGAGACTACAGCGAAACGTACCGCAACGACATACGCTCGGAGTCATCGGCATGGCTCGAAGGCTATGAACTCGCCGACACATATTCCGACGGTAAGAACTATTACGTACAGTACCGTCTGAGCAAAGCCGATTTCGATCGCATCAGACGTGAACGCGTGAAGAAAGCCACAACCATTGCCGGCGATTATCTGCACAAGGGACGTGCGGCCCATAGCGCCGGGCGTGTCCTCGATGCTGTAGAACTGTATGTAGCAGGCATCAAAGCCATAGAACCATACGGCAACGAGCGACCCGAAGCCACCGTTGACGGCAACACCGTAAACCTCGCCTCAGAACTCATCTATTCACTGACCGGGCTGTTCAGCCGCCTCGAGCTGATACCGACCCCTGAGGAAGTTACGGTAACACCGTTTCAGCGTGAGGTCATACCGGTAAAGATTCTCGTGCGATCCGACGGTCGGCCGGCAACCGGCATGAAACTCAAAGCCCGCTTCTCCAACGGCGACGGAAATATCTCCGTCAGTGACCGCACAGACGCCGACGGTTCTACCGATATAATCATGCGCGAGATATCGGCCAAACCGCAACACCGTGATCTGGTAGTCTCGACCGACATGGATATGGCATCGGTATTCGACACTCCCGCCACCGAAGCGTTGGGCAAAAGGATATTTTCGTCACTCCAACCACTGTACATACCGGTTAACCTGGAGGACAACGACCTAAAGGCCATCATATACACAACAGACCACGACTCGTCATCTCTGTTGCGATTCCTGTCGGGCTACTTCTCCTCAAATTACTTCGACATGGTTGACCAAAGTTGCGACGCCGACCTTAATATCATTGTATCCACACGGATACGAAACGGCGGAATAGTCCACGGACAGCTTTACGACATGCGCGAATACTTCACATCGTGCACAGTAAGTATAGAAGATCTCAACGCCCCCTCCCACCCCGAGGTGGCAAGAGTTACCATAGACGACTTCCGCACACTATCGCCGGTGTCAACAAGCGCCACGGCAGCACGCGCATCGGCACAACGCGAAATGTTCAAGCGTATCAGCAAGCAACTTGACAAACGTTTGGCCGAAGCCAAATTCGCCCGACGGACACCATCGGACAGCCAACCGACAGATGACGAAACTCCCGATGATGACACTCCATCTGACTTCTGAGGCATATAAATCCGATAAAACATTTTTTCAATTTAACACAATTCCGATTATGAAACTTTACACCGTAGTAGCCATAGCCGCAACACTGAGCGTGGCACTGACATGCTGTTCAGCAAGCAAAAACCAGACTAACTCCGATGAAAAAGAGATAGTGCAACTCTGCAACTACACCACCGATGACCAGACATTCTATGCCAATGGCATAGCCGAAAGCACCGACATGCAGATGGCCAAGGACAAAGCCATATCCTCAGCACGTGCCCAGATATCGGCATCGCTCAACCTCGCCGTAGAAAACTTCGTAAAACGTTTCCGCACCGATACCAACGATGTGCTTGACCAAAAAACCGAGGACCGCCTACAGACACTCACCATACAGACCCTTACCGGCTCTTCGCTGGTATGCGAACGCCTCGTGCGCACCGATACCGGCAAATATCGCGCCTACGTGTCGGTGGCTCTGCCCAAACAGGCTGTGATCGATGCCGCCAAGAAGGCCTTGGACGACGAGAAAAAGGCCAATCTTGACACCCGCATGGCCGAATTTGACAAAATAGCCGAACAGGAAATCATAAAGGCAGGTGTCAACTGACAACCTCTCCTAACCATTATTCCATAAAGCCATGAAACGCTATGTCAGCATCATATACGGCTCCCTCATCACGATAACTGCGGCCATATGGCCGCAGTTATCGCATGGGCAGTCGTTCGGCAACGAATGGCAGGAGGAGTTCAACCGCACGGCCAAAAGCCATCTGCAGGAGTTTGAGGAGACAGCCCGCTCCCATTTCGAACAGATACGCAGCAACCTCAACGCCGACTTCATCAAAACAATCGACAATGCATGGCGTGACTACCGCGTAATGGCCGGAGAGGAACGCCCGCAGCGAAAGGAGCCGGAGACAATTCCCGTGGCTCCGGAACTTCCCGACAACAAACCGGCACCTGATCCATTAGAGCTCATACCCGGCAAAATCAACATGCCCTACGTGCCGGTAAAACCCATAGACCTCACCGTGCCCAAGAATCCACAGCCGCTGTTGGTCAAAGAGCCTCGGGTTATGCAGTTCGATTTCTTCGGCACAAAATGCCAGATAAAACCATGCGATTACAGCAATCTCGACGTACGTCCCGATCAGAATTCCATAAAACAGGCATGGCAACAATGCTCGGCCAGCAAACAGACGGACGGACTGATCGATGACTGCATCAGGCTACGCGAATCGCTCCGGCTGCCCGACATGGGCTATCTCTGGCTTCTCGAGACTGTAGCCGAAGAGATTTGTCCCGGCAATCCCGACTCGCAGGCATTCCTGACGGCATATCTTCTAAACCAGTCGGGCTACGACACAAAGATTGGATTCAGCGATTCAGCCCTCACACTGCTTTTCCCCACCGATGTGCTCGTATATGCCACCCCTCGAGTGGAAATCGACGGCAAAGACTATTATATCCGCAACCGTAAGGCCGCCGAGACCTATGTGCGCACGTTCAACACCGACTTCTACAAAGACGGAATAGAGATACGCATGGTGCCCGACCGCATGCCGGAATTCCCCGCTGACCAACCCGGACATGTGTATTCCTCCGGACTGTGGACCTCAGAGCCGGAGTTCAAAGTGACCGTCAACGAACCGCTCATGAAATTCATGGGTGAATATCCGCAGATTTCATGGGAATACTACGCCCAGGCACCGCTTACGGAAGAGTTCCGCGCCAATGTGCTGCCTGTGATGGCCGAACGCACGAAAGGGGCCGGGCTGAATGAATATGACGGTGTGAGAAAACTGCTGGCGTTTCTTCACTACGGTTTTGACTACAAGGAGGACCACAAGCAATACGGCTACGAGAAAGTGAACTTCCCCGACGAGAATTTCTATTACCCGTTCAACGACTGCGAGGATCGCTCGATACTTTTCGCCACTCTCGTGCGAGAGATATACGGCCTTGATGTCGTGCTCCTCCACTACCCTAACCACCTGAGCACTGCGGTGAATTTCAACGATCCCACCGCAAAAGGCGACTTCCTGACCATCGACGGAAAGCACTATGTGGTGTGTGACCCCACTTTTTCGGGTGCGCCGGTAGGCATGAGCATGCCGCAATATGCCTCTGCCAAACCGGAGATATACCGGATAGCCCGTCGGTAATTACCTTGACATATAAACAGACGGTGGCGTCGGCAATAATTGCCGACGCCACTTTTCAATGTCCATGCCGATGCTCTCGGCAATATAACACTCAGATAATGAATAACCGACAAATTTGATTATATTTGCATATCCATGACAGGTGATTCATTTTGCAAATGTCACCCCAGTGGCACTTTTTTTAATTCTTAGCTACAAATCTGCATGAAACACCGGCTATCCATTATTATCCTGTTCTTATCCTATGCAGCCATCGCCTGCGGTCAAATAGTGCTTCCAACCCCCACCAATGTGGAAATGAAAAAAGGCAACCTGACCCTACAAAATAACATTTCCGCATATGCCAATGACACTACCGCATTTTACGTAAGTTTTTTGCGTAGCGAAGTACTCCACAACGCATCTGTCAGATGGCAATCCAAAGCATCTGACGCCCACATATGCTGGATAAACGACCCGTCACTTCCGCCAGAAGGATATAAGATAAATATCAATCCGAAGCAGATGACAATATCCGCTTCTGATGAAAGAGGATTTATCTATGCCGTGCAGACATTGAGGCAATGGGGTTCCGGTCAGCCCGGGAAACTTACATTTGCCTGTGCCGAAATAACCGACTGTCCACGTATGCAATGGCGCTGCTTCCTGCTGGATTCCGGACGCCAGTACCAACGGATATCCGCCATAAAAAAGTATATCGACATGGCATCTATGCTTAAAATGAACTATTTTCACTGGCACTTGACGGAAGGACTGGGCTGGCGGATAGAAATCAAGCGATATCCGCGCCTTGCCCAAGTAGGAGGTTCGGCAGGAAAAGGGGAAGAACAACAAGGATTTTACACACAGGACGAAATACGGGAGGTGATCAGATATGCCAGCCAACGCAACATCACCATTGTGCCGGAAATAGATATGCCCGGACATGCGGAAGCCGCTCTTTACGCACACCCGGAGTTGGGTTGCTTCGGCCGGCCCGTTGAAGTGCCTCAACAAGGATTCACCCAAAACATATTCTGTGCCGGAAAGGAAGATGTATTGACTTTCCTGAAAAACGTATTGGACGAAGTGTGCGGGCTTTTCCCCTCCCCATACATTCATTTGGGAGGAGACGAAGCACCGAAGGGTAATTGGGACAAATGCGAAGATTGCCAACAGAGAATCGCCGCGTTGAATCTGAAAGACAGCCACGACCTTCAACTTTGGTTCGCCGCACAAATGGCAAACCACTTGAAACAGAAAGGACGCAAAGCCATATTCTGGGGAGATGTCGTTTATCAGAACGGATATCCACTGCCCGACAACACAGTCATTCAATGGTGGAACTACCGTGGCCACAAAGACTTGGCACTACGCAACGCACTCAAACACAACTATCCGGTAATTTGCAGTTCCAATTACTATACTTATCTGAACTTTCCGCTCACTCCGTGGCGGGGATACCAGAATGAACGCACATTCGACTTGAAAGACTTGTATCTGGACAATCCTTCGAACAAGGCTTACAATGAGGATAATCCTTTGATCCTCGGCATGAGTTGCGCATTATGGACTGACGACGTAGTAACGGAACGCATGATAGACCGACGTCTGTTTCCCCGCATCATCGGACTGGCAGAACAGATGTGGCATCAGGGAGATACATCGGACTTCACCCGTTTTTACCAACACGTTCTTCAAAAGAAAGAATGGTTCGAACGACAGGGATATGAATTCGGACCGGCTTTAAAAAGCGAAGTGCCGGAAAGTTACAAATGGGATTAACTTCGTGAGTATCCGATATTACAGAATAGCCCTCCGGAATCGGGAGGCAACGCGTGTCACAAGGCAAACAGACCGGTGGCGTTGGCAGTCGTCACCGATGCCACTTCTTCAATATCCATGCCGATGCTCTCGGCAATATGGGCGGCTATGAGCGGCAGATATGCCGATTCGTTGCGTTTGCCCCTATGCGGCACAGGAGCCAGATAAGGCGAATCGGTCTCCAGAAGCATACGCCCGGTTCCTATGGCCGGCAACACACTGCGCAAACTGCAATTCTTAAATGTGACAATGCCGTTGATGCCGAAGTAGAAGTCAACGGTGCGCCTTATGCGCTCCACGTCAGCTACCGTACCTCCGAAACTGTGCATCACGCCCTTGGCTTCGGGAAATGCCTGAAGCACTTCAAGCACGGAATCAAGACCGTCACGGCAATGTATTATGACGGGAAGGGAGGCCTCGCGCGCCCAATGCATCTGCGCTTCAAGCACCTGCATCTGAGCCTCGGCAAACGTTGTGTCCCAGTAAAGGTCTATGCCTATTTCCCCCACAGCGACATAGCGCCCTGCGACAGAACCGAATTCACACCTTATCTCGTCGAGACGTTCGCGCCAGTCCTCCTTCACCTCCGTGGGGTGAAGCCCCATGGCCATAGCTATGACATCAGGACGCCGCGACTGTACAAGCTTCATCGGCTCCACGGTGGAGCAATCGACATTAGGAAATATCATTCGGCCAATGCCGGCCGCCACAGCCCGGTCCACGGCCTCAAGCGCCCCCGTCTCTCCTCCAAAATCTTCGAGATACAGATGTGTGTGGGTGTCTATATACATTGCTCAGTTCTGGCGGGTGCGTGATTTTTCAGCTATCTCCACAAAAAACTCACGCGCCGCAGGCGTAAGCGCCGCCCGGTCAAGACAGGCTATGGCCTCATCGACATACCGGCCTATAATAGCACGACAACGGGCAGGTAGCCCGAGAGAATCATACACACCGCGCACCGACTCTATCTTATGAGCCGGCTCCGACGGTGAGGATATCTCGCGTGCAAGCACGCCGGTCCGGTCCTCGGCCATGGCAGTTATCAGCAGCCATGTCTTCTTGTCATTGATGATATCTCCGCCAATCTCCTTGCCGAACACTATCGGATCACCGTAAGTGTCGAGATAATCGTCCTGAAGCTGGAATGCAAGCCCGAGTTTCTCGCCGTAACTGTACATGGCGCGGCAACTGTCGGCCGGGGCTCCGGCCATCAATGCCCCCATTTCACATGCACAGCCAAGCAGTACCGACGTCTTCAGACGTATCATATCCATATATTCCTCGACGCTCACATCTGTCCTGTCCTCAAAGTCCATGTCATACTGCTGCCCTTCATATATCTCCATGGCCGTACGGTAAAAAAGCGATATAACCTGCCGCATGCGGCTGTCGGGACAACCGCGCGTAATCATATCGGTGGCCATACTGAGCATGGCATCGCCGCTGAGAATGGCAGTGCGGTCACCCCAGCGGGTGTGCACTGTTGGACGTCCGCGACGCATGTCGGCATGATCCATCACATCGTCATGCAGCAACGTGAAGTTATGGAACATCTCTATCCCCGAAGCCTGATTAACGGCTGAACGGGGATCGGCGCCGAAAGCCTCGCAACAGGCAAGTGTCAGCACCGGACGCAGCCGCTTGCCACCGCAGTCAAGAGTGTATTTGACGGGAGCATACAATCCTGCCGGACTCGACGGATAGGATATTTCTTTCAGACTTTGTTCTATGATTCCAAGATATTCACTGTGTGTGAGCATGGTATATACGTATAATGAGGTTTTGTAGTGCAAACTTACGCAATTTTTTCGTTATTTCAAGAAAGAAGGACAAAAAGGTAATATAACATTTTGCCGGATAAAAAATTATGTCTAACTTTGCAGCGCTTTTGACCAAATGGTCAGGCATGATTACAAATTATTAAATATCAATTTACTAACCAGTATGAAGTACGAAACCGTTTTCATTTTAACTCCCGTTTTGTCTGATGTACAGATGAAGGAAGCGGTAGAAAAATTCACTAAAGTGCTCACCGACAACGGTGCTGCCATAGTGAACGAAGAGAACTGGGGTCTCCGCAAGCTTGCTTACCCCATTCAGAAGAAATCCACCGGCTTTTACACCCTCGTGGAATTTGAGGGCGAACCCACATTGGTAAAGAAACTCGAAACAGCGTTCCGCCGCGATGAGCGCGTGCTCCGCTTCCTGACATTCCGTCTTGACAAGTATGCCGCCGAATACGCCGCCAAGCGTCGTAGCCTCAAAGCAGGCAAAACAGAGACTGCCAAAGAAGAAGTAGAATCAGAAGTAAAGGAGGGTTAAACCATGGCACAAGCACAATCAGAAATCCGCTATTTGACACCCATGTCGGTTGATGTCAAGAAGAAAAAATACTGCCGTTTCAAGAGAAGCGGTATCAAGTACATCGATTACAAAGATCCGGAATTCCTCAAAAAATTCCTCAACGAACAGGGCAAGATACTTCCCCGCCGCATCACCGGCACTTCGCTGAAATTCCAGCGCCGTGTGGCTCAGGCCGTTAAGCGTGCACGCCATCTGGCTTTGCTTCCCTATGTGACCGACTTGATGAAATAATCACTTTAAACGCTCAAGGAATTATGAAGATTATACTTAAGGAGGATATCTCCAACCTCGGATACAAAGACGATGTGGTAGAAGTAAAGTCAGGCTATGGCCGTAACTACCTCATTCCCACCGGCAAGGCTGTAATCGCCACTCCCTCCGCGCTTAAAGTGCTTGCTGAAAACCAGCGTCAACGCGCCCACAAGCTTGCCAAGATCAAAGCCGATGCCGAAGCTCTCGCAGCATCACTTCAGGGCGTAAGCCTCACCATCGGTGCCAAAACAAGCGCAACCGGCACTATATTCGGTTCGGTCAACGCTATCCAGATCGCTGAAGCCCTCGAGAAACTCGGCTTCAACATCGACCGCAAGATCATCACCGTAAAGGAAACCATCAAGGAAGTAGGCAACTATAATGCCGTTCTGAATCTCCACAAGGAAGTTTCTGTAGAAATACCCTTTGAAGTAGTGGCCGAATAAAATCCAATAGTATTATTATACTTGTAAAAAGCGATGTTTTTCACGACATCGCTTTTTTTTAATTTACACAAAACACACTCATATGCTGAAATATACACCGGAGCACATAACCTCATTGGGCGAGGACGAGATATTTGTATTTGGAAGCAATCTTGCCGGCATTCACGCCGGAGGCGCCGCACGCACGGCGCTGAACAGGTTCGGAGCCAAAATGGGACAGGGAGTAGGCCTGCAGGGGCAGTCCTATGCCATACCAACCATGCAGGGAGGGGTAGAGACCATACGCCCTTACGTTGACGACTTCATAGCCCTGGCCCGCGAATGGGACCAGACCACATTCTATGTGACCCGCATCGGCTGCGGCATAGCCGGGTTTACGGACGAAGAGATTGCCCCGCTTTTCAAGGACGCTCTGGAACTTTACAATGTACGTCTGCCCGAATCATTTGTCAGGATTCTTACCCGCAAGGAATAACCGGATTTTTATCGCAATAGTGACAAACAATTTTTCAAAAACCGTTGTTAGGTAGGTAAGTTCAACTATTTACATCAAGCAGTCACTATGATTAAAATTCAGATTTTGGCCACGGGCTTCGTGCACGTATCGCCATTCATTCCTTACAACAACAACAATGCAGGCAAATTAAAAGTCTATGGATTTACAGTGCCCGCCAAGGATTGGGTGTGGCTTCCTGTAATGAGTTATCTTATCCACCACCCAAAAGGAACCGTACTGGTCGATACCGGCTGGGACCGCCGCATAAGCCCTTGCGGAGAGT
Organism: uncultured Muribaculaceae bacterium; assembly: GCA_910578805.1. Classification (GTDB taxonomy): domain Bacteria; phylum Bacteroidota; class Bacteroidia; order Bacteroidales; family Muribaculaceae; genus Paramuribaculum. Next base: position 12,214 of record CAJTRS010000007.1, read on the forward strand.
ATGACAAACAAGCCCAGGCCATAGCCTTAGGCTCTCGTCTGCTGGCACGCGTAAACCAGGGGTGGCTTCCCGAAGGTCAAGCCATAGATGAGCAACTTTCAGCCGTCGGGCAATGTTCGTCAGACATCGACTACGTGATACTGACCCATCTGGACTGTGACCATGCGAGCGGACTGTCACAGGTGTCACGCGCAAAACACATACTGGTATCCGACGCCGAGATGCAGGCGGCATCAGGCGGCAATATCACCAACCGAGTGCGTTACCGCGACGCTTTCTGGAAAGACATACCCCTGACACTCTATCAATGGAACAGCGACCAAGGACCTTTCGGACGCTCTTACGACCTGTTTGGCGACCATTCGCTTGAACTTATCAACATTCCCGGTCATTCGTCGGGACTGGTGGCCGTAAAGATCACTAACCCCGAAGGCAAATATGTGCTTCTGACCTCCGATGGTGCCTACAGCTCGCGTTCGTGGAAAGAGATGGTACTGCCGGGCATAAGCGAGAACCCCGAAGACCAACTGAAATCGCTTAAATGGATACGCGAACAGAGCCTGTCGCCCAACTGCGTGGCTTCGCTCGCCACACATGATCCCGATGTGTCACCCGGAGTAATCGAATTCTGACCGCCACACCCCACTGCTACATGACTCTTTAAACCATTGAAATCACACCGGCATACAGGGATATTACACACCGGAAGCCGTTTTTAGCATGTATTATTCATCACGTGTTGGGAATTTATTGCTAATTTTGCAACCTGTAAGAAGCAACAGCCTTACCGGCAATAAAAACCGTATATTATGCTTATACCACTTTTCGAATGGTTTAAAGAATTGGGCGTCAGCGGCTCCGGTGTGATGCAATATATCACTTTCCGAGCCGGCATGTCGTTTATCGTAGCACTTCTCGTATCGACCATAATAGGTAAAAAGATCATACACTACATGCGTATGCACCAGATCGGCGACATGCCGCGCAATATAGGTGTAGATGGACTCGAAAGCAAAAAAGGCACCCCATCGATGGGTGGTGCCATAATTTTCATAGCCATAATCATACCGGCGCTTCTGTTCTGCGATCTGACCAATGTGTATGTATGGCTCATGATAGCCACCACAGTGTGTCTAACCGCACTCGGCTTTATGGACGACTATATCAAGGTGTTCCGTAAAAACAAGGAAGGACTGTCGGGACGGTGGAAAATAGCCGGACAGGTGGGAGTGGGAGTGATGCTCGGACTAACTCTGTATCTCAACTCCGATGTGGTGATACGCGAGAATGTTGAGGTGCGCACACACAACGAGACCACACAGATTAGCTACAGCACCCACGACATAAAATCGACCCAGACCACCATACCGTTTATCAAAAACAACAACTTCGACTACAAATGGCTGGCTGCCGCCCTGCCCGACGACTGGCAGCAGACCGCCGGCTGGATCATATTCATTGTCGTGACGGTATTCATAGTCACCGGCACTTCCAACGGCAGCAACCTCACCGACGGGCTCGACGGGCTCACAGCCGGAATATGCGCCATAATAGGGGTAGGCATGATGATACTGGCCTATCTGTCGAGCCACGTGGTCTATGCCGGCTACCTCAACATCATGTACATACCGGGCTCGCAGGAAGTCTTTGTTTATATGGCCGCATTCACAGGAGCATGCATGGGATTTCTGTGGTACAACGGCTTCCCGGCGCGTGTGTTTATGGGAGACACGGGCTCACTGATGCTTGGAGGCCTGATAGCCACCGTGGCCATAATACTGCACAAAGAAATCCTTCTCATACTTTTCTGCGGAGTATTCCTCATGGAATCGCTGTCGGTAATAGCCCAGAGCTCCTACTTCAAATTCACCCGCAAGCGCTACGGCGAAGGTCGCCGCATATTCCGCTGCACCCCTATCCACCACCACTTCCAGAAAGACGCCGGCGAAGTCAAAGCCCTGTGGCAGAAACCCGCCCACAAACTCCACGAACAGACCATAGTGCTCCGCTTCTGGCTCATAACAGTAATCCTCTGCGCCTTGGCCATCATCACTCTCAAAATACGCTGACACCGTAATGACAAAAAAAGCAAGGATATTAGTGGTCGATGACGAGGACACCTTGTGTGAAGCCCTGAGGTTCAATCTTGAAGCCGAAGGCTATAGCACCGATGTGGCACACAGCGCCGAAGAGGCTCTCACACTGGACCTCTCGGCTTATGACCTGATACTCCTTGATATAATGATGGAACATATAAGCGGCACGCATCTGGCACGCATACTGAAACAGAGGCAATCCACCGCTTCCATACCAATAATATTCTGCACCGCCAAAGACTCGGAGGACGACATGATCGATGGGCTCAGCCTCGGTGCCGATGATTACATTACCAAACCGTACTCCATACGTAATGTGATAGCCCGTATAAAAACAGTGCTCAGGCGTACAGCCCCTGCATCACGTAAAGAGACCGAGAACCGCCCAAACAGCCTTTCCTACAAGACACTCATCGTCGATCCCGTGAAGAAGACTTGCACAATAGACAATACGGAGATCAAACTTCCGCGTAAAGAATTCGAGATACTCACCCTGCTCATGCGCAATCCGGGACAGATATTCTCGCGTGACCAGCTCATAACCACGATATGGCCTGAAAAAACCGTGGTACTTGACCGGGTGGTCGATGTCAATATCACACGCCTAAGATCAAAACTCGGTGAATACAGCCGCAACATAGTGACCCGATCGGGATACGGATATGTCTTCGTGGAATAAACTCCCATATCACAGAAGGCTGTTCGCCGCACTGACACTCTACTCTGTGATGCTCGCCGGTTGTCTGGCCGTGTTTCAGTACCACCGCGAAAAAAAATTCAAGGCCGAGGAACTAAACATGCACCTCCAGAACATAAACGGGAGGATATTAAGTTCCATAACACAGACGGGCGATGGCTTCAATGCCGATATTGTAAACGACACCCCGTTTCCGGAAATCAGGGTAAGCATACTGGATTCCATCGGCAATATCATCTATGACAACACTCTCGATGACCTGCACGGGACTCCGCACACCGGGCGCAAGGAAATCCGCGAGGCCATGGCTCACGGCACCGGATACACATTAAGGCGCCACAGCCAAAGCACAGGAGGCACCTACTTTTACTCCGCAAGAAAAGGCCGGGATCACATAGTCCGTACAGCGGTACCTTACTCCGTGACTCTCACCGACATTCTTAAAGCCGACTACGGATTCCTGTGGTTCATGGTTGCAGTAACCCTCGTGATGATAGCGATAGGCTATGTGTTCACACGCCGGATCGGAGAACACATATCCAGACTTAACCGTTTCGCCCGGAAAGCCGAGACCGGCGAACCTATTTTTGACACCGAACCGTTTCCTCACGATGAACTCGGCGACATATCCAATCACATCGTACGCCTTTACGTGAAACTCCGGCAGGCCTTGTCGGAACGTGACCGCGAACACCGCCGAGTCATGCATGAGCAACAGGAAAAAGCCCGTATAAAAAAGCAACTCACCCAAAACATAAACCACGAACTGAAGACTCCGGTGGCCGCCATTCAGGTCTGCATCGAGACACTGATGGCCCATAACGACATGCCGGAGCACAAACGTCTTGATTTTCTACAACGGTCACTCAGCAACATACATCGTCTGAACCATCTTCTTGATGATGTTTCGCTTATAACACGTATGGACGACGGCGCCGCTGTCATAACACACGAACACTTAGCCCTGCACGATGTCATAACCGAAACGGTGCACCTTTTTGATCTAAGAGCAAGAGATAGCGGCATCGATATCCACATATCATGCGACAAAAACATAATTTTAACCGGCAACAGACAGCTTATAGCATCGATATTCAGCAACCTTATTGAAAACGCCATAACATACTCCGGCGGTAACCGCATAGACATTGAAATATACCGGACTGACAGTGACCGGCTGCTGATAACCGTAGCCGACAACGGTTGCGGAGTCGAATCCGAGCATCTTCCGAGACTGTTCGAGAGATTTTACCGTGTCGATAAAGGCCGCTCACGATCCGCCGGGGGCACAGGGTTAGGACTCTCCATAGTAAAAAATGCCGTAAAACTCCACCACGGAGACATCTCTGTGCTTAACCGTCCCGAAGGAGGACTCATGTTCCGGATATCACTCCCGGCCTCATAACGCAGTCCTACACACGCGCAAACCGACATCTTATATTAAGATTTTTGAAATAATTATTTAACAACACAGGACGACCTTTGCAGTGTAAACCTATAACTCAAAGTCATAATCCTGATGGACTACATTTTTATCTGTATCTTAATATTCCTGTTCCTACTGGCCATATTCGACCTGTCGGTAGGAGTGAGTAACGACGCCGTAAACTTCATCAATTCGGCCATAGGGTCAAAAGCGGCATCTGTGAAACGCATTCTCATCGTGGCCTCTATCGGTGTATTCATCGGCGCAGCCATGAGCAACGGCATGATGGACATAGCACGCCACGGCATATTCCGCCCTGAACACTTCTCATTCTACGAACTGATATGTATATTCATGGCCGTGATGGTAACCGACATCATACTTCTCGATGTGTTCAACACTCTGGGAATGCCCACTTCCACCACCGTATCCATGGTATTCGAGCTTCTCGGAGCCACATTTGTAGTAGCTCTGATCAAAATGACCGGCACAGCCTCCGATATCGGGATTAGCGAGCTGATCAACACCGAGAAAGCCCTGTCGGTAATCCTCGGCATATTTCTGTCCATAGCCATAGCTTTCATTTTCGGCACCATAGTGCAGTTCGTTTCCCGTGCGGTATTTTCATTCAACTACCGCCACAGACTCCGTTGGAAAATAGGAATATTCGGCGGTCTGTGCACCACTGCCATAATCTATTTCATACTTATCAAAGGCACCAAAGACCTCACATTCATGACTCCCGAGGTCAAACAATGGATAAATGCCAACACCATGTACATACTGGGCGGCTGCCTCATGGCATTCACCATTATAATGCAGGTGCTCCATGCTCTGCGGATAAACGTACTGAAAACAGTGGTGCTCATCGGTACATTCTCCTTGGCCATGGCCTTTGCAGGCAATGACCTTGTCAATTTCATAGGAGTTCCCGTGACCGGACTGGAATCATATATGGACTATTCGGCCAACGGTGCGGGTGACGCCCACGGATTTTTAATGGGGTCACTCAACGGTCCCGCATCGACACCATTTTATTTTCTTGTAGGTGCCGGTGTGATAATGGTGGTGTCACTCGCCACTTCCAAAAAAGCCCGTAATGTATCGCGCACAGAGATTGGGCTCGGGAGCCAAAGCGGCGGCGATGAAATGTTCGGATCATCACGCATAGCCCGGAGGCTTGTGCGCTGGACCCTCAACATACTGTCGTGGATACGCAGTGTGACTCCTCAGGGAATGCGCCGATGGCTCAACAGCCGGTTCAATGTCGAAGAGACCGACAAGGAGGCCGGAGCGGCATTTGATCTCATACGGGGGTCCGTCAATCTGGTGCTTGCAGGCACACTGATAGCACTGGGCACATCGCTCAAACTGCCGCTGTCAACCACTTTCGTCACCTTCATGGTGGCTATGGGCACATCGCTTGCCGACCGGGCATGGAGCCGCGAAAGCGCAGTGTTCCGCATAACAGGAGTGATATCGGTCATTGGCGGCTGGTTCATAACAGCCGGAGTGGCATTCATCGGCGCCGGACTGATAGTCTCAGTGATGTATTGGGGAGGCAAAGGTGTTATGCTCATACTCGCCGTAATCACCATAATACTGATAATCCGCAGCAACCGCCGCTTCCGGAACCGCCGTTCGGCCGAAGATGACGACACCCTGTTCCGCACCATATTGTCCACCGACGACAAATCACGCGTGTGGCCGATGTTTCTACTTTTGATAAATGACCGGCAAAAGAAATTTCTTACCTACGCCGGAAAATGCTACGACAGCATCACCCTGGCATTCCTCAAAGAGGATTTGCGCACCCTTGACAAGACCGAACGCTCCATGTCGGAACAGAAAAAATTCCTTAAAAACGACCGACGCAAAGAGACCCTGTGCTGGCGCACCGTAAACCGCACAACAGCCATAGAAAAAAGTGCATGGTTTCATCTGAGCAACAACTGCTGCATGTCTATGCTCTACAATCTGCGCCGCATCAACGAAACATGCAAAGAACATATCGAAAACAACTTTCTGCCTCTGCCGTCATGCCACTCAGCCGATTTCAACAATATCCGCTCACGTGTAGATGCTCTTATAAAAGACACGGTCGCATTCATGAATGCCCCGACCATGGAGCAAGCCGAAGCCCTGCGGCATCGATGTGATGATACCAAACGCATAATCTCAGGCACATACCACAATCTTCATAGCGAACTCCACGAAGGCCGGCAGGAGACCATAACCGTGCTTTACGTCTATCTCAACATGCTTCAGGAAACCCGCGAACTGATATCAAGCCTGCGCAAATACCTACGCGCCTGCGCAAAACTCCACTCCGACGAATGACCGGGACGCCAGGATTCAAACACCCTGTGCAACAAGATGCCTAATTCACGATCGGAAAAATAGACACACAAACTTCAACAGACAAACAAGCGGCGCCAATGACCTCACCGGTCAAAGCGCCGCTCATCTCATCATTATCTTATCGTAACTGTTGTGTCAGTCGGTCTGTATCACCAGGTAGTTTGACAGGCTCCAGAAGCGGTCAGGCGAAGTGATGCTGAGCACCTTATCTCCGTCAATCTCCACAATTTCATAAGAATCGGCCGGGTGGTTTGTAAGCACTTTAGCCTTCTTCGACGAAAGGGGCAACACCTTGAGATTGCGCTTGTCGGCATTGACAAAACTGTCTTTGTCAAAATCTCCTTTCATGATCTTTGTCTTGCGGAGAAATCCCGACTCCACGATCTTGTTTTCCTTGAGCTTGTTTTTAGGAGCGGCTATGTAGTAGCATGTGTTGAGTTCATTGGCAAGCTGAGTCGAAGCGGCCTGTGCCTCATCGAGCTGTCCGCTCACCTGCTCCACTGTGGTGCTGAGTGAGTCAACGGCGGTGTTGAGAGTTCCGATCTTGACATTTGCGGCGGCAAGATTGGAGTTAAGGGTTTCGATTTCGGCATTTTTCGAATCGATCTGCGAGCGAAGGTTCTCCACTGTCTTCTGCAGGTCCTTGTTGAACAGATTTGATTTTTTCAGTTTGGCCTCAAGCTGAGCAAGCTGTTCGCGACGCTCTCCGAGGGTCTTCTGCAGAGCCACCAGATCGTTCTTGATCTGCGAACGCTGCGCGCCGCTCTCACCGGCAAGGTCTTCGGGAGTGGTAAGAATGTTTTCCAACGCCTTTATCTGTTCCATATCGGTCGTGATATCGTTGACCAGAGTAATCAGTTGGTCACGCTGTTCCACAGCGGTAGCGAGCTCTTGTTTCGAGGCATCAAGCATGGCCTGTTGTTGCTGCTCCTTAGTCTTTTCGGCACATGAAGAAGCCAACATCATGGATACGACCGCAACAGGGATAATGATTTTTTTCATATCAAAACGTATTAATGTGAGAATTCAGTGTTATATACAAACCATAAACGCCAACACATACAAAAATGTTTTATATCTATCCGTTTTATCCGAAAAAATAAACAAGTACCGGGTTGCGGATAATACATGAACAGTCCGTAGTTTTGTACATCTGAGACCAATTTATGTTGCGGCATTCCGGCTTAAGTTCGCCCAATCATACAGGTTATCTTTGCTTACTTTATATCAATATCGGAGTACATTCCCCAGTAAGCCTCTATAAGCATATTTTCGCGTTCTTTAAGTTCGGTAGGAAACTCCGCCTGACGCATTGCTATCTGAGGTTTTATATATATTGTCCTAAAATTTAGGACAATAATCACAAATGCTGTCCTAAAATAAAAGACATAGTTGCAAGGACTAATTGCAAATAATACGGACAAAATATAAAAGAAAAATCCAAAGTGATTAAAATTTAATCACTCTGGATTTAAAAGAGTGTCCGAAATGAGACTCGAACTCACACGATCCAATGATCACTACCCCCTCAAAGTAGCGCGTCTACCAATTCCGCCATCCGGACATTTCCGCAAAGATATCTTCAAGATATTGCGTGGAGCGAAAAACGGGACTCGAACCCGCGACCCCAACCTTGGCAAGGTTGTGCTCTACCAACTGAGCTATTTTCGCATTGGTTGTGAGAATGTTATCTCTTCAATATCCTGCGGATTTATTTCATTGTACTCTTTGAGCGAAAAACGGGACTCGAACCCGCGACCCCAACCTTGGCAAGGTTGTGCTCTACCAACTGAGCTATTTTCGCATTGGGCAATCGGGGTTTTTCCGTTTGCGATGCAAAGGTAGGCATATTTTTCATTCCGGCAAAATTATCGGACACTTTTTTTCAAACAAATCACAAAAACAACATGTCAAAAAACAATGGTCAGGACATAAAACCCTATATGACAATATCAAAAACACATGACCGGCGATCACTTTATTTTTATTAAAATTACGGTCAAGTAATCCGTAACAAAACCACAGCCACGATACATGGATACGGATATGCCGTTTTTTTACTAATTTTGTACCGTATATAACAAATGCAATAATGAACACCGACGCCATAGAAAAAGCCATGCTTCACGACCCATGGGATCGCGAGCATCTTTGGCACCCATATACCTCCACCATAGATCCCCTGCCCACATATAAAGTGGTATCGGCCGACGGTGTCAGACTGCGCCTGGCCGACGGACGTGAGCTGATTGACGGAATGTCATCATGGTGGGCTGTGATACACGGCTACAACAATTCTTACATAAACCATGCCGCCATCAGACAGATAAAAAAGATGTCACATGTGATGTTCGGCGGCATCACCCATGAACCGGCCATAAAGCTTGGAAAAATGTTGCTGAATGTCGCTCCGCCCGATATGCACAATGTGTTTTATGCCGACTCAGGTTCGGTAGCCGTGGAAGTGGCCATGAAAATGGCCGTACAGGCTGCAATCTCCCGCTCCGGAAGTCACAACAAGACCAATTTCGTAACATTTCGCTCGGGATACCATGGTGACACATGGAACGCCATGAGCGTGTGCGACCCTGTGACAGGCATGCACGGAGCTTTCGGCAGCGCCCTTCCTGTACGATATTTTGTGGAACAGCCCGCCATACCGTTTGGCGGCGAATGGAGCCATGAGGCCATAGAACCTCTCGAACGTACCATCAGAGAGCACAAAGACGAACTTGCAGCCATGATAGTGGAGCCAATAGTACAAGGTGCGGGCGGAATGTGGTTTTATCACCCGCAATACCTTGTGGAAGCCCGCAGATTATGTGACAAATACGGTCTGTACCTGATATTCGATGAGATAGCCACCGGTTTCTGGCGCACAGGCCGCCGGTTCGCGTGGGAACATGCCGGAGTACAACCCGACATAATGTGTATAGGCAAAGGTCTTACAGCCGGATACCTGACCATGAGTGCCATACTGACGACCAAAGATGTTGCCGACACCATATCACACGGCGAAGCCGGAGTGATGATGCACGGCCCAACATTCATGGCCAACCCATTGGCATGCGCCATAGCGATCGCATCGCTCGAATTGCTCGACAACACCGATATACCACAGCGGATAAGACATATAGAGACATCGCTACGACGGCTCCTCGCTCCGGCGGCCGCACTTCCGGCCGTAAAGGAAGTGAGAGTGTTAGGTTCAATAGGTGTTATCGAGATGCACCGGCCGGTGGATATGGCTCTATTCCAGAAAGAATGTGTGAAGCGCGGAATATGGGTACGGCCTTTCGGCCGTCTGGTGTATGTAATGCCACCTTATATAATATCCGATGACGATCTTCGCTATCTCACGGAGCAAATGATCGAAATAATAAAGTGATGCCGCATTCCTACGAACAAACCCTCGAGCAACTGCGCTCATCGGGAAATTTCAGAACCATACCCGCTCCGGATCACTCCGGCCGCATGATGACCGACATGTCGTCAAACGACTATCTCGGCCTTGCGACACGCTCCGACCTACAGCAACAGTTTTTCGACAACGACACAAACCGCAGCATAGCCATGACCTCATCGGCAGCCCGGCTTCTCGCCGGCGCTCAGACCCAATACAGCCTCCTTGAAGAGCGACTTTCGGAACTCTATGGCGGAAAAGCGGCTCTGCTGTTCAACAGCGGATACCACGCCAACACCGGACTCATACCGGCATTGGCCTCCGAACCACGCACACTGATTGTCGCCGACAAGCTCGTACATGCCAGCATAATAGACGGCATAATGCTATCAAAATCCCCCTATAAAAGATTTACGCACAACGATTTTGACCGACTCGAACAGATCGTGGCAAAAGAGCATGACAGCTATGACAGGATATTGGTAATAACAGAATCCATATACAGCATGGACGGTGACAGCGCCGACCTCGACCGCCTCACAACCATAAAGCACCTCTACCCAAAAACGATGCTTTATATAGATGAAGCCCACGCCATTGGCGTGACAGGCAATCGGGGACTCGGACTTTGCCGCAGCCATAAAGACTTTGCAGATATCGACGTAATCGTAGGCACATTCGGCAAAGCCCTTGCATCGGCGGGAGCTTTCTGCATCACCGCCCCTACCTTAAGAGACTATGCCGTGAACCGGGCCCGCAGTTTCATATTCTCCACAGCCCTACCACCTATCAACTGCGCATGGTCCCGATTCATGCTCGACACGACACTCACCATGGACAATGAGCGCCGCCATCTGCACACTATATACTCCATGCTTTTCGATGCTTTGGAAAAGTCATCATTCCGGACTCCTCCCGAACCAAGCCATATACAACCGGTAATAATAGGCTCCGCCGGCGGGGCCATAGAGTTGTCACACAGACTGTCGGACGAAGGATTCAAAGTGTTGCCCATACGCACACCCACAGTACCACCCGGCACCGAACGCCTGCGCATAAGTCTCAGCGCCTCGATAAGCACCGAAAGGATAGAGCGCTTCATAAAAGCTCTTAACTCATTGTCATGATCTTCTCATATATAAATCACGATCACAAGCCCCGGCTTATCATAATCTTTGCCGGCTGGAGCATGGACGCAAGACCCTTGCGACACCTCTCGCACCCCGACTGTGATGTGGCTGTGATTTATGACTACACCGACACAGGACTGAATCTGCCTGCCGACATATTGGACTACAGCGAGATTTCAGTGATGGCATGGTCATTCGGAGTGGTACCCGCCGCACTGTTCATAACAGGCCACCCGGCGCTCCCCATCACAGTTAAAACCGCCATAAACGGCACCCACTATCCGGTTGACGACACTCGCGGAATCCCTGAGGCCATATTCCAGGGAACATCGGCCAATCTATCCGAAGAAACCCTGACAAAATTTTACCGACGCATGTGCGGCAGTTCCACCGCATACCGAGAATGGGAAATCAATAAGCCCGAACGACGTGACATAAACGCTTTAGCCGACGAACTCCGGGCCATAGCCTCATTGCCCCACATCGACGAGCGCGAAGTACTGTGGGACAGAGTGATAATATCAGAATCAGACCGCATAATACCCACCGCCAACCAGCTACGCGCATGGTCCGGCCATCACGGCATACAGTTCGTAACGGGATCACATCTCCCCGATTTTCAATGGATAATAAACTCCACCATAACCGACAAGCCTTTAGTGGCCGACCGGTTCAGACGTGCTGCCGGAAGTTATGACGAGAACGCATCAGTACAACGGCATGCCGCTGCCAGACTCGCCTCCTTATGGTCTGCTACGTCAGGCAGCACCGATATCGAATCACTTCTGGAGATCGGTGCCGGAACAGGGCTTTTCACCCGCGAATACCTGCGACGCATACGCCCGAAACAACTGACACTGTGGGATCTGGCCAAAATACCGGCAGAGCTTCCGGGCACACACCGCATATGTGATGCCGAAACCGCCATAATGGATATGCCCTCTGGTTGTATGGACGCCATAGTATCCGCCTCCACCATACAATGGTTCAACTCCCCCGCCACATTCATGCGACATTGCCACCGTGTGCTCAAACCAGGAGGCACACTTGCCTTATCGACCTTCGGCCCCGAAAACTTCAAAGAACTCGGACCGACCCCATCGTCCGCCCTGCAATACCTGTCATGCGAATCATGGCTCAACATACTGCCACAAGGATTTGAGCCGCTGAATATCAGTGAAGAATCCATAACCCTCACATTCGGCTCTCCGGAAGAACTTCTTCGCCACATAAGCCTTACGGGAGTTAATGCCACCGGCAACCGCCACCCACTCACAGCAGTCCGTTCGATATTAAAATCCGGCCTGCGCACACTCACCTACCGACCTGTCTATATCATAGCCCGTAAGAGCTGATAACGTCATAAAAAAGTGAAAAACGACCGAAAATATAGGTTTACGGGTGATGATGATTCGAAAATTATTCATTACTTTTGTGAAAATTTAGTATAGAATGGCCGGTAATCTGCAACAACGACTTGATTCACTCGGGAGTAAGGCGCAGCTGCTGACTTCGCGCTACGAACAGCTCCTTGCTGAAAAGCGTGTTGCCGATGCCAAAATCAGTGAGCTCAACACACTGGCAGAGCGGCAGAAGAAAGAGATCGACGTGCTGCGCCAGAAACTGGAGCACCTGCGCGTAGTGACTACCATCACCCCATCGCGTGCAGATGTGGAGCGAAGCAGAGCCATTTTATCGCAATTAGTGCGGGACATCGACAAATGCATCGCCGAATTAACCGAATGATGCAATGAAGGATAAACTTGACATTAACATACGCATCGGTAAGGTTTACATGACCATAACCATAGACCGCGGAGAGGAGCAATTTCTGCGAGATGTGGTAAAGGAGGTAAACCGTGTGTATAAATCGTACACCGAACTCTTCCCACAGAGTTCCGAATCGGAAATACTGGCCAAAGTGACAATGCTTTTTGCAAAGGGCTATATCACAAAGTCAATCCAGATAGAGGAACTGGGAACCATACTTGAGAACTTCGATAGCCGGCTTGACCAGATGCTGGCTTTGAAACAATGATCTGAAGCCTTGGTCACCCAAGAGTGCGTAAATATGCCGGGTAATCCTGTCAGATAGCCAGAGCCGAACAGAGCGACAACCTGAATCCTGCACAATGTTGCCATACTCGCCTAAAAGAGCGCCCGAAAGCGCCCTTCGGGAAAGAGGAGCGATGTTGATGCGGATTTATTTTTTTGATAACTAATTGATTTTAACAAACATAAATCCAACATAAATAACTAATATCAAATGGAACCAGTAATTTACGCGTCAATAGCCGCTGTGGCAGCCTTGATAGCAGGCGTGGTAGCCACCGTCATGGTGCAGAGATCCATGGCCCGCAGCCGAGCTAAAATCATACTCGAGGAAGCTGCCAAGGAAGCTGAAGTAATAAAGAAAAACAAAGAGCTTGAAGCCAAAGAGGAAGAGCTCAGAATCATCGCCGAAGCCGAGAAACAGGCCTCGCAAAGGCTCTCCAAAGCACAGTCGGTAGAAGGCAAGCTCAAACAGCGTGAACTTCAACTCAACCAGCAGCAGAGCGAGAACCAGCGCACACGCAACGAAAATGAACAGATCAGAACCAAGCTAAATGATCAGTTGGCAATGGTGGAATCAAAGCAAAGCGAACTCGAATCCCTGAAACGCAAAGCCCAGGAAGAACTCGAGCGAGTATCGGGCCTTTCATCGGAGGAAGCCAAGGATAAGCTCGTGGAATCGCTTAAGGACGAAGCTAAGACTGCCGCCCAAAGCTACATCAACGAGATCATGGACGAAGCCAAACTGACAGCCAATAAGGAAGCGAAACGCATCGTGGTGCAGTCAATACAGAGAGTGGCAACCGAGACCGCCATTGAAAACTCGGTAACGGTGTTCCAGATCGACTCCGACGAGATAAAAGGACGCATCATCGGACGCGAAGGCCGCAACATACGCGCCCTTGAAGCAGCTACCGGCATAGAGATCATTGTCGATGACACCCCCGAAGCCATAGTGCTTTCAGGCTTCGATCCCGTGCGCCGCGAAATAGCCCGTCTGGCTCTCCATCAGCTTGTTACCGACGGCCGTATCCACCCGGCCCGCATAGAAGAGGTTGTGGCCAAAGTGCGCCGTCAGGTAGAGGAAGAGATAATCGAGACAGGCAAACGCACCACCATAGACCTCGGTATTCATGGCCTGCACCCCGAATTGGTGCGCATGGTGGGTAAAATGAAATACCGCTCGAGCTACGGTCAGAACCTCCTGCAACACTCCCGCGAGACTGCCAACCTGTGCGCGGTGATGGCTGCCGAACTCGGACTGAACCCCAAGAAAGCCCGCAGAGCCGGACTACTCCACGACATAGGCAAAGTGCCTGATGAAGAACCCGAGTTGCCTCACGCACTCCTCGGCATGAAACTCGCCGAAAAATACAAGGAAAAGCCTGAGATATGCAATGCCATAGGTGCCCATCACGACGAAGTGGAGATGACCTCCCTGATAGCCCCGATCGTACAGGTATGTGACGCGATATCAGGAGCACGCCCCGGAGCGCGCCGCGAAATGGTGGAAGCCTACATCAAACGCCTCAACGACCTGGAGCAGCTGGCGCTCTCATATCCGGGAGTGGTCAAGACCTACGCCATACAGGCAGGCCGCGAGTTGCGCGTTATCGTGGGCGCCGACAAGATCGACGATGTGGAAACCGAAAAACTGTCGGCCGAAATAGCCAAACGCATTCAGGACGAAATGACCTATCCGGGACAGGTGAAGATCACCGTAATACGTGAGACCCGTTCGGTAAGTTTTGCAAAATAACCGCAAGGAACCTGCATTATGAAATCCGATAAATTCACTGACAACCATACCGAAGACGACGACCGGCTCGAAAACAAAATATTGCAGTCATGTCCGGTGTGCCGGCGCGATCAGGGCAATCCCCCACGCGGAAAGATGTTCTGCCACAACTGGCTCTCCGACATTCCCGGTAACAAAGCCGACTTCGACATGGTGGAAGTGCAGTTCAAGAATACCCGCAAGGGATTCTATCTCAATTCTCTGCATCTGCCGCTCGAAATAGGCGACATGGTGGCTGTGGAGGCATCGCCGGGGCACGATGTCGGCGAAGTGACCCTGACCGGTTACCTGGTGGAGCGCCAGATGAAAAAAGCCAACATGAAACCCGATGCCGAAGTGCGCCGGGTGCTCCGCAAAGCCCGCCAGGCCGACCTTGACCGCTACGAAGAGGCCAAAGCAAAGGAAAACGACACCATGATACGCGCCCGCAAGATAGCCGAGGACCTGCACCTCAACATGAAAATCGGCGATGTGGAGTATCAGGGCGACGGCAACAAAGCCATATTCTACTACATAGCCGACGAACGTGTTGACTTCCGCCAGCTCATAAAGGTGCTCGCCGAAGCATTCAAGGTGAGAATAGAGATGAAGCAGATAGGCGCTCGCCAGGAAGCCGGCCGCATAGGAGGTATAGGTCCGTGCGGACGTCCGCTCTGCTGCGCCAGCTGGATGACCAACTTTGTGTCGGTAGGCACAGCCGCCGCACGCTTTCAGGACATTTCGCTCAACCCACAGAAGTTAGCGGGACAGTGCGCCAAACTCAAATGCTGCCTGAACTTCGAGGTTGACGCCTACGTGGAAAGCGTGAAACGCATGCCATCAAAGGAAACAAGACTCGAAACAGCCGATTCAACATGGTATCATTTCAAATATGATGTGTTCAAGCGGCTGATAACGTACAGCACCGACAAATCCATACCTGCCAATCTTGTTACGATTACCGCCGACCGTGCCTTTGAGGTGATAGCCCTTAACAAGCAAGGCGAGAAACCGCTATCACTCCTTCCCGACGACTCCCAGAAGCCCGGCGACCGCAAAGTATATGCCGACCTGCTCGATCAGGACAACATATCGCGTTTTGACAAGAAAAAGAAGAAACGCAAGCCCAAGCAGAAACAGGCCGACGGTAATGCACAGCCATCATCGCAGCAACAACCGCGCGAACAGCGCCAGGAACGTAAACGCCGCGACGGAGACAAACGCCGGCAACGTCAGCAGTCACGCAACAATGCTACGGAAACAGGAGCCGCGCCACAGAATAAAAAAGATGAATAGACTGTCAGTCACAATACTATCCATAACCATGTGCTTGGGAGCTTGCGCTCCCAAGCACAGTGATTATAGCCACTTCGAAACCCTGTCGGACCAAGGGTGGGCCTATGGCGATACCGTGACGTTCACACCGGCGAAGATCGAACATGAAGGGCTCCGGAGACTTGCCGTGGCCGTGCGCCATAACAACGACTACGAATACAGCAATCTGTGGCTTGAAATCACCCTCAGCGATTCCTTAACAGTAAGACGCGACACCGTGAACATAATACTCGCCGATCGCTTCGGCCGATGGAAAGGCAGCGGCATAGGCCCGTCGATACAGACACAGGCCACAGTGAGTCCGGACATGAATATAACCGGAGAATCACAGGTTGCCGTCAGACACGTGATGCGTGTTGACACCCTGCGCGGAATAGATCAGATAGGCATCACGGTAGATAATCCTGACAACAATTAACATAACCTCATTACACCGACATACTCATGGACATTCCATCGTTTGACAGCCTGATATTCGACATGGACGGCACCCTATGGGACGCCGTGGACTCATATTGCCTCATCTGGGACGAGGCTTACAGACGCATGGGCATAGACCGTAAAGTCAGCCGCGACGAACTGCTGAAATATATGGGCATGTCAATAAATGAGATAGTAGCTCGGATAGCCCCCACCGGCCTTGACATAAAAAATTTTTACGCCACCTTGGGCGAGGTTGACGATGAACTCATGCCTGTACTCGGCGGGCGGCTGTATCCCGGAGTAAAAGAGTTCCTTCCACTGCTTGCCCAACGGTACCGTCTGTTTATGGTAAGCAACTGCGGTGCCAGAGGTCTTGAATATTTCATGGACTACACCGGTCTGCGGGAGTATTTCACAGATACCCTGTCGTTCGGTCAGACATTTCTTAACAAAGAGAACAACATAGAGACATTATGCCGGAAATACAATCTGCTAAAACCGGCATATATAGGTGACACACAAGGCGATTGTAACAGCGCACACGCAGCCGGCGCTACAATGATACACGTCACCTACGGATTCGGCACTTGCCGCGACGCGGAATATAACGCGGATTCATTCAACGACCTTGCCTCTATATTGTTATAGTTGATATATGTACTAAAATCAAGGAATGATCATGAAGCGACCTCTTTTATTACTGACTCCCGACGAATTCAACCTACGTCTTGACAAAGTACGCGATGCCATGCAGCGTGCCGGAGCCGATGCCATGCTCGTAAGCGGCAACGCCACCATATATTACCTGACAGGAAGAGTGTATGCCGGATACATCTATATACCGGCCGGCGACAGCGCGCCTACATTTTTCGTGCAGCGTCCGGTTGACCTCTCAGGTGACAACGTAACATATATCCGCAAGCCGGAACACATACCCGAAAGCCTCGGGTACGTCTCACCCGAAAATATAGCACTTGAGACCGACACCACACCGTACTCAAAGATAACACGCCTTCAGGCATTGTTCCCGTCAAGTACCGTCATCAACGGTTCGGCCATAATGCGCGGCGTCCGTGCCATCAAGACACCACGCGAGATAGAGCTTATAG
Source organism: uncultured Muribaculaceae bacterium (assembly GCA_910578805.1). Taxonomy (GTDB): domain Bacteria; phylum Bacteroidota; class Bacteroidia; order Bacteroidales; family Muribaculaceae; genus Paramuribaculum. The sequence continues at coordinate 30,023 of CAJTRS010000007.1, forward strand.
AACTTTCGGGCGTAAAGCAGGAGCGGGTATATCGCCGCATACCGCATCTTTATCAGGCAGGCATGACCGACCTGGAACTCCAAGTGGAAATCGAACGCGCATCACGCCTCGAAGGCTGCCTGGGACAATTCCGCATAAGCGGAGATTCCATGGAACTGTACATGGGCAATATCTTAGTGGGAGAAAATGCCGACACTCCGACACCCTACGATTTCGCCATGGGAGGCGAAGGCCTTGATCCGTCGCTTCCGGTAGGCTGCAACGGCTCCATCATAAAGGAAGGCAACAGCATAATGGTTGACATAAACGGAAATTACACAGGCTACATGACCGACATGACCCGCACGTTCTCTCTCGGCCAACTGTCGGATACCGCCATAAAAGCACACCGCTGCTCCATCGAGATTTGCCGGACACTTGCCGCCGAGGGCAAACCCGGTACGGAAGCCTGCCTGTTATACCGCCATGCCGAAGAGATAGCCCGCGGTCACGGCCTCTATGAATATTTCATGGGACACCGTCAGAAAGCCGGATTCGTGGGTCATGGCTTAGGAATAGAGATCAACGAGTTGCCGGTGATAGCTCCACGAAGCCATGACATTCTCACAGAAGGCAATGTAGTGGCGCTTGAACCGAAATTCGTCATACCCGGCACGGGCGCCGTAGGTATAGAAAACACCTACATAGTGACAGAAACTGGCATGAAATGCCTTACCTGCGCACCTGAAGATATTGTATCCCTGATCTGATGCGGCCCTATATATCCGCACTCATTACCGACACAGCACCATCATTATTCGAGCGATGAAAGAGGTTTTAAAGCAAATTGACACTAAAGAATTTCACATAGTTGGAGAGGCCGCCGACCGGTTGGGCTATCCATGTTATGCCGTGGGCGGATATGTCAGAGACCTGTTTCTGAAACGACATTCCAAAGACATCGATTTCGTAAGTGTAGGCTCTGGGAGCGGCATAGCCATAGCCCGTGAGGTAGCGGCGGCCATAGGACGCGGAGCACATGTAAGCGTGTTTCGCACATACGGTACCGCACAGGTAAAGCACGATGACACCGAACTTGAATTTGTGGCAGCGCGCCGCGAATCGTACAATGCGGACTCCCGCAATCCCATGGTGGAGGACGGATCACTGGACGATGACATAGCACGCCGCGACTTTACCATCAATGCCATGGCCATCTGCATAAACCGTGATGAATTCGGACATCTCATAGACAACTACGACGGGCTGAAGGATATTAAAGCCGGCATTATCCGCACTCCCCTTGATCCGGATATAACCTTTTCCGACGATCCTCTGCGCATGATGCGAGCCATACGCTTCGCCACCCAGTTGCAGTTTACAATCTATCCACAGACCCTTGAGGCCATAAAGCGCAATGCCGAGCGTATCGACATAATAACCCGCGAGCGCATACTCACCGAACTCAACAAGATAATGATGTCGTCGCGCCCCTCCGCAGGGTGGCGCCTGCTGATGGACACCGGATTGCTACAACGTATATTTCCCGAATTTGCAGCCATGAAAGGCGTGGAGATTGTCAAGGGCCGCGGACACAAGGACAACTTCGACCATACGCTCACAGTACTTGACAGCGTGGCCGCAAAGTCCGACAAATTGTGGCTTCGATGGGCAGCACTGCTGCATGACATAGCCAAACCCGTGACTAAAAAATGGGACGAAAAAGCCGGTTGGACATTCCGTAACCACAATTTCATAGGAGCCAAGATGGTACCGCGCATATTCCGCTCCATGAAGATGCCATTAGGCGAGCCGATGAGATATGTGGCCAAGATGGTTGAACTCCACATGCGCCCCATAGCCTTGGTGGAAGATGCCGTGACCGATTCGGCCGTAAGGCGTCTGATCACCGATGCCGGAGAAGACATTGACGATCTGATGACACTGTGTCGCGCCGATATCACCTCACGCAACCCCGAAAAGGTGCGCCGCCATCTGGAAAACTTCGATGCCGTGCTGCAGAAGATGGCTGACGTTACCGAACGCGACAATCTGCGCAACTTCGCGCCACCTGTTGACGGAGCCGAGATCATGATGACATTCGGCCTGCCGCCGTCGCCACCGGTAGGAATAATCAAGGCCGCCATAAAAGATGCGGTACTCGATGGCATTATACCCAACGACCATGATGCCGCTTACCGCTATATGCTTCGCATAGGAGCTGAAATGAACCTTACACCAACCAACGAACAATAAGCCGATGTACTACGTCACAAAGCGAATGGAAATAGCAGGCTCACACAGCCTCAAGCTTGATTACCCGAGCAAGTGCTCCGGACTCCACGGCCACAACTGGATAATAACCGTGATGTGCCGGGCCAGAGAATTAGATGCAAATGGTATGGTCTCCGACTTCTCACAGATAAAAGCCCGCATAGAAGAATATCTTGACCATAAGAATTTCAACGAAGTATTGCCTTTCAACCCCACGGCCGAAAACATAGCCCGGTGGGTGTGCTCGCAGATACCCCACTGCTACCGGGTGGAGGTGCAGGAGAGCGAAGGCAACATGGCCGCCTATGAAATCGACTGAAAACCGCCATTACCGCATCAACGAGATATTTTACTCGCTTCAGGGCGAAGGATATTTCACAGGAACCGCAGCCGTGTTTCTGCGCATGAGCGGCTGTAACCGGACATGCAGTTTCTGTGACACCGACCACAGCAGCTACCGGTTGCTGACAGCCGAAGAGATAGTCTCGGAAGTATCGGCCTTTGCCACCAGACATATAGTGATAACCGGTGGCGAACCGTTGCTTCAGCTCGACACACAGTTGACAGGACTGCTGAAAGAGGCCGGATTCTTCATTGCGGTGGAGACCAACGGAACCCTTCCCGTACCCGACGGCGTGGATTGGGTTACATGCTCTCCCAAAGCCCCCCCTCTCGCCATAAACCGCATAGATGAGCTTAAAATAGTATATCAGCAACAGGACGTGGAAGAGATTGCAGCAAGTCTGCCCGAAGCCGGTCATTATTATCTGCAGCCTTGCTCGGGTCAAAACACCCCACAGACCGTAGCCTACATACTCGCCCACCCGCGCTGGCGCCTGTCGCTCCAGACCCACAAACTCATAAATATCCCCTAACCCGCGATCTCTCAGGTTAGACTACACGACTCTAAAAGTCTTTTTAACATGTGCTGTTCGGCTATTTACTGAATTTATCGCTAATTTTGTATCTGATAGATTTATGTAACAGCCGAATATATTGTGACATGAAAAAATATATAAGCATTGTGGCTCTGCTGCTTATACTCGGAGGAGCACTTTCCGGAGCGCAAGGAGCACGCCGCAAGACACGTACCACCGAAAAGCCTGAACAGAAACTCAAGGAAGCCGAGGAGGCTTTTGCCGCATACCGTTTTGACGACGCGGCCGAACTGCTTGACGAATATGATACGGCCATAGAAAAATCAAGAAAAAAGAACGATTACCCCGACAGCAAATCTCTGCGCCGCCGTGTCGATCTGGGCCTGTCAATGCTCGACCGCGTTGAAAAGATAACCATTATCGACAGCATATCTATAGACAGTGCCGCATTTATCAACGCCTACCGGTTATCCACACCCACCGGATCTCTAATATCGGCCGAAGCGATAGCACCGGCATTCAAAGCCGCACCAGGCACCTCGGGATACCTCTCCGAATCAGGCGACAAAATGCTTTGGTCCACACTCGGCTCCGACAGCATAATGCAACTGATGGAAAGCTCCCGGCTGATTGACGGAAGCTGGGAAACACCCCGAGAGATAGGAAGCAAGCTGATGCCGGGCTTTTCCACGGCCTACCCGTTTCTGATGTCGGACGGCATGACTCTGTACTTCGGAGCAAAGGGCTATGAATCACTTGGAGGTTACGACATATTCATATCCCGTAAAGACGGTGACTCATTTCTACAGCCCCAGAACATAGGCATGCCTTACAATTCGCCGTCCAACGACTATCTGTTGGCCATAGATGAACTTACCGGTGCCGGCTGGTGGGCAACAGACCGCAATGATATACCGGGCAAGGTAACCGTCTATGTATTCATACCCGCAGAACTGCGCATAAACTATCCAGTGGATACCCCCGACCTGACCGATCGGGCAAGAATCACCGACATCTCAGCGACACGTAATCCCGACACGGATTACACCAAGGTGCTCCGGGCCATAGAGGCCGTTGACGAACATTCCCGCGGCAGCGCCCCGGGTGATTTCACATTCACAATGCCGGGCGGAAAAATCTACACCAGATTCTCCGACTTCAAATCACAGGAAGCGCGAGCCGCGATGGCAGATTATCTTGATGCCGCCGCGGAGATAGACCATTTGAAACATGATCTGGAGAGGCTACGTGACAGATACAGATCGGGCGACCGCTCCACCGGTTCGGAAATACTGCAACTCGAAGCTGAGCTAAAGCGAAATCAAGCGTCGCTCAAGCGCATCGCCAACAGCGTGATACGTGCTGAAATTCCCGCAAGATAGCATTTCCTTACCGCAAAATCACATATCTTTCACCATGATTGCTTTTCTAATATCGCTCGCAGTGCTTATCGGCGGATATTTCATCTACGGACTGATCGTGGACCGTATAATGGGGTCCGACAGCAAACACCCTATGCCAGCCATAACACGGCGCGATGATATAGACTACCGACCGCTGCCTGCATGGAAAGTGTTTCTGATACAGTTTCTCAACATCGCCGGCCTCGGACCGATATTCGGCGCCATAATGGGCATTATGTTCGGCCCGGCGGCATTTTTATGGATATCCATAGGCACCATATTCGGAGGTGCCGTGCATGACTTCTGCTCCGGAATGATATCCATACGCAGCGGAGGAGGTTCTTTACCGGAAATCGTGGGCGAACAGCTCGGACGTAACCTACGGAGAGTGATGTGTCTGTTCTCCGTGTTGCTGCTGATACTGGTAACCGCTGTTTTCGTATCCACCCCTGCCGGACTTCTGTCAGGTATGACACCAGACTATCTTGACCGCACATTCTGGGTCACGGTTATATTCGCCTACTATCTGTTAGCGACACTGCTCCCGATAGACAAACTGATCGGCAATCTGTATCCAATCTTCGGATTCGCCCTGCTTTTCATGGCGGCCGGACTGCTCGGAGTGCTTCTGACAGGTAACGTGGATATACCCGTATCGTTTACCGACGGCTTCCACAGCCGGTCGGCAACGGACATGCCGCTATTTCCCATGATGTTTGTGAGCATAGCATGCGGAGCCATATCGGGATTCCATGCCACACAGTCACCCATGATGGCGCGATGTCTTACCAATGAGAAACTTGCCCGCCCCATATTCTACGGAGCCATGGTGGCCGAAGGCATAGTGGCTCTGATTTGGGCCGCAGCGGCTGTTACATTTACCGGAGGCTATGAACAGCTTGCCGAATATATGGCCGTTCCGGGTCACGATGCCGGATCGCTCGTCCATGATGTGGCATTCGGCTGGCTCGGTACCATCGGCGGCATTCTCGCAGTGCTCGGTGTGATAGCCGCCCCTATCACCACCGGCGATACGGCTCTGCGCAGCGCACGCCTCACCATCGCCGACTTCATGAACATAAACCAGAAAGGACTGATGCGACGTATTCTTGTCACACTGCCTCTCATGGGTGCCGTGATAATATTAATGATGATGGATTTCAGTGTTCTGTGGCGCTACTTTGCCTGGTGCAACCAGGCTTTGTCCGTATTCACACTATGGGCCATAACAGTGTATCTCGCACGCCATTCCAAACCGTATGTAATATCCATGCTGCCGGCAATGTTCATGACTGCCGTATGCACCACCTATATATTATGTGCACCTACTCCTGAAGGATTCGGCACAGACTATACTACAGCCGCCATTGCAGGAGTGGCTGCGGCATGTATTCCTGCCGCAATATTCTTCTCCCGCCTGTCAAGACTTCCGCTAACCCTGAAAAATACTATAGTCAATGATTGATTTCGCTTCCATAGAAAACGACTCTTATAATTTTCACTCGCATACACAATTCTGCGACGGCAAGGCTCCGATGGAGCAATTTGCCGCCGAAGCCGCGGCCAGAGGGTTCTCCCACTACGGATTCTCTCCACACTCCCCTGTGCCTATGGAGTCACCATGCAATATGTCGGAGTCACAAGTTGAGCTTTATCTTGACGAAGTGGCACGCCTGAAATGCAAATATTCCGGCCGGACTAAATTCTATGCCTCCATGGAGATAGATTATCTCGGCAAGCAATGGGGTCCGGCACACCCGTATTTTCACCGGCTGCCGCTTGACTACCGCATTGGGTCAGTACATTTCATACCGTCGCAGGACGGAACACTTATAGATATCGACGGACGGTTCGATAGTTTCCGCCGTAAAATGTCAGAGCATTTCCATAACGATATACGCTACGTGGTCAACAAATTTTACGACCAGTCCATATCCATGGTGGCCGAAGGTGGATTTGACATTATCGGTCATTTTGACAAGATTGGACACAATGCAGCCCATTACTGTCAAGGAATAGAGGACGAACCATGGTATCAGCTACGTGTCAATGACCTTATCGATGCCATAATCGATGCCGGTTTAACAGTAGAGATCAACACCAAGGCATGGACTGACCATCACCGAATGTTTCCCGCCATACGCCATTGGAAACGACTTAAAGATGCGGGGACAACGCTGATTGTCAACAGTGATGCCCATGTTCCCACCCTCATCGATGCCTCACGTAGGGAAGCATTGGATATTTTAGCCTCACTCTGAGGCTACACACCAACATAAAAAGGTAACAGAGAGAGAAAGAGTGTCATGATCATGACACTCTTTCTCTCTCTGTTATTTAGCGGACTATAGTATGTATTACTCGTACAGACCGTAGTTCCTGTGATTTGACATATAATTGACACGGTCGTCAATCCATTTCTTAAGGGTGGAGAAATTCTTGCGGAATTCCCAAGTGCTTATGGTCTTGCTCCACGACACACTGGTATCGCCGGTCCACAACAGACCGTTTTCCTTTGCCGATGGCTCAATCAGATCAGCATAATCTTCCATGTACTCTTTAAGCATGGGATAACCTTCTTTTACAAACAAATCCCATTTTGCTTTGAACATGGCTCGGAACTCCTCGTTGGCAAACAGACACTTTAGGAAAGCATAGCCTCCGGCATCGCCGTTTTTGGAAACCAGAACCTTTGTGGGTGAAGCCTGCTCGCCGTTATAAGAATCGCCGTCGTAGGTAAATGACCAATCGAAGTCCCATACCGGACCCAGCTTATAGACACCTTCCAAGCTCTCCTTGTGAATATAGAAACTCTTTGGGTGCTCCAGTTCATGGTTGTTGGCCAGACCGTTGACTATAAAATAATTCACAGCCGATTCCAGATCAAGCACATCGCTGAGTGATTCGGTGCTCTTGCGGCTTGTGACAGCATCGGCAAACTTGGTGAAGTCATTCCGCCATTTGCTCCAATATTCATCAGCAGTAATGCCGAGCGAAGCCACTATCTCGGTAATATCGGGGTCCTTGACCATCACGGGAAGGTGATATGAACTGTAACCCGACTGCCATGTGTATTTGTATTTGAAATCCTCATCATAGTTGGAGTCGATCTCGAAAAGCATACCGCTGTTTTCATCGATATCGACGCTGCCGCCGCCTATGCCGATCTTCTCGGTCATCATATAACCGCCTTTGTAGTGCCCATTGAGATATACCTTCACAGGAACGCAATGGTTGGAATAAGGCATCTCGAGGTAGTTGGCTGTCCAGAGAGCCACGGCGTTGCGCATCAGTGTGCAGTCGATATAGTTGGCTATCAAGGCAAAAGTCTTGGCTTTCTCCATGCCGCACACCGAAGTCTTTTTGGCCATCTTGAAGCGGTAAGGGGTCTTGGGCATATTCCAGGTTGAATTGCCACGGCCACGAAACTCCACTTCCTGCTCGGGCAGGTCATCATACATACCGTTGCCGTCCATTCGGACAATCGCTTTATAAATGAATTCTTTTGTGTGGTAACTATCCTTCATCAGATCTGTAAGATTGGGATAATCCACCAGCGATACATGTACCTCGGGAAGACCAGTAACTGTCATATGACAACTGTCAATCACACTCATGTCAATATTGGTCACCGAACCGTCAGCCCGATTGATCTGCATCTTTGAGAAGCCGGTCGCTCCGCCTTTATATGTGATATTTTCTATTTCAGAAGCCTTGACGCTACTGAAATTCTTGTCATTACGGAATATATGAATCTGCTCGTTCTGAGCCAGTGCAGAACCGGCCATTACAGCGGCCGCGGTAAAGAGTATAAATTTTTTCATCGTGCAACCGCTATTTTTATGGAGTTATTATTATAAGTCAATACGTAGATACCACGCTGCAATCCGTCAAGAGCCACTTCATGGTGTCCCTCCACCACGGCGCTGCTTATAACGAGACCGTCGATACTCACAAGTGTCACCTCTGATCCTTCAGGAAGATTGTCCATGACCACACGGTCAAACTCCTGAATCATAACCACACCGTTGGTTTCAGTTATGTCTATACCGGCCCAAACGTCATCTGATCCGGTTTTGGTTGAATAAGTCCAGCCCTTAACCTCTTCGGCAGGAATGGATATTTTTCCCTTAGGACATGACATCATCAGATTCCCCGCATCAACAGTGGTGACCATGTCATACTCCATGTTGACAGTTACAGAACTGCCATCTGTCTTGTTAATCACTACGCTCCTGTAATCGGCTGCCGACGCACTGATACCAACCATTGCGACAACTGCAACACATAGCGACACAAAATTTTTTTTCATTAGATAATTAAAGTAAGGTTAATAAAAACTATTGATTATTAGCATTCGCAAATTTATGTTTTTTTACACAATAACACAAATTTATGACACCCAATCACTTGACAAATCTGCTTTTTAATGTTATTTTTGCAGTAAGACAATCTTCAGGTCCATATTTTTAACTAAAATCAGCCTACCGGCATCATTGCCCGGATAACTGACCCGATGTATCACATCGGCTGGATTATATAGATTTATGGTATGAGTACTGACCATTCATTTCGAGCCATAGCTCCTCCCATGCATGACACCATCGGCCTTACGCTACCGACTTTGCGTGAACGGATATTGCCTTGCGGCATGCGGCTGTACATCTACGACCGGTGTGATGACGAAGTCAATTACCTCAGCGTGGTAACCCCTCGCGGACAAGCCGAAGCACACTCCCCTGCCATGGCCACCCTTACCTCCATAATGCAGAGAGAGGGCAGTGCGGATTACAGCGGCGAAGAGATTGCCGGCATTCTTGACCATAACGGGGCATGGCTTGCCGGATCACCATTTCCGCACCATACCCGACACTCGATTTACTCGCTCAACGACCGGCTCCGACATGTCATACCTGTGTTCACCGACATGGTTTTCCGTCCGGTATTTCCCGAAAAAGCCATAGAAATGCGACGTGAGGCACTGGCACGAAACATCGAAGTGTCACAATCCGATGTCAATTATATGGCCAACTGCCTGTCTGACGCCATGATCATGGGTGCAGACCACCCACTTGCCACCATCGACACGCCCGACAGCATACGGGCAATCACAGCCGACCGAATAAACCGATTCCACGCCTCGCAGTTCGCCACCGGGGACACACGTATATATCTGTGCGGAAACATCACCCACGACATAGAGGAGACGGTGGTCGAAGCATTTTCGGACATAACCGTATCCACGACCGAATCTCCGTTGGAAATCCGGCAGTTCACACCCGTCCCGGCAGGCTCACGACATATAACCCACATGGAAGGCGCCACACAGAGTGCCGTAGTGATAAATCTGCCTGCCATACCGCGCACACACCCCCACTACCTTCCGCTCCACCTCACCGTGACAGCACTCGGCGGATACTTCGGCAGCCGACTGATGACAGACATAAGAGAGGAAAAAGGTCTTACCTACGGGATAAGAGCCTCCCTTATGGGATATGCTGACGGTGCCCACACCGAGATAAGCGCCAACACCGACAATGCCACAGTAGAGATGCTGATCGAAGAAATCCGCTCGGAACTTATGCGTCTGTCCTCCGATCCGTGCCGAGGCGACGAACTCCTGCGACTGCGACGGGCAGCCACAGCCTCCATGCTGTCGGTACTCGACAATCCGTTTGGCACCATGGATTACCACATCACCATGCTCACATCGGCCATTCCGTCCGATTATTTCGAGAAAAAGATGAAATGCATCAAACTTATCACACCCGACATGATATCTGAAATGGCCTCCCTGTATCTGCGTCCCGACATGATGCGCATATCCATAGCCGGCGACAGGACAAAGATGAAAAATTTACAGGTAAGCGATTGACTTTAACAAAAATATTTACGAACTTTGCGCCCAAATTGCCACTGCTGCAAATAAGAGATTTATATAACATCATAACACATCACTTAACAACCTATACATAGATGAAGAAAAGCGCTTTGCAGATAGCCCGCGCGGCTTATCAACCCAAGCTTCCCGTGTCGCTCACCGGTGCCGTAAAAGCCGTCGAAGGCCAGCCCACCCAGTCAGTTGCCGACCAGGAAGAGATCAAGAAATTATTTCCCAACACTTACGGTCTGCCCGAACTGAGATTTGAAAAAAATCCCAACCCCACCGTTGGCAAACCCATAAATGTAGGCGTAATCCTTTCTGGCGGTCAGGCACCCGGCGGACACAATGTGATCTGCGGACTTTTCGACGGCATCAAGAAAATCAACAAAGACAGCCGCCTTTTCGGTTTCCTCATGGGCCCCGGCGGTCTTGTAGATCACGACTACAAGGAACTCACCTCTGACATCATCGATGAATACCGCAACACAGGCGGATTCGACATCATAGGCTCAGGCCGCACCAAATTAGAGAAGAAAGAACAGTTCGACAAAGGTCTTGAAATACTCAAGCAGCTCGACATAACAGCATTGGTAATCATAGGCGGAGACGACTCCAATACCAACGCCGCAGTGCTCGCCGAATATTACAAGAGCATCAATGCCGGAGTGCAGGTGATAGGCTGCCCCAAGACCATCGACGGTGACCTTAAGAACGAGGTTGTGGAATCATCGTTCGGCTTCGACACCGCCACAAAAGTTTATTCCGAACTCATAGGCAACATACAGCGCGACTGCTTCTCGGCCAAGAAATACTGGCATTTCATCAAACTCATGGGACGCTCTGCCTCGCACATTGCTTTGGAATGCGCTCTCCAGACCCAGCCCAACATCTGCATCATCTCGGAAGAGGTGGAAGCCAAAAACCAGACTCTGCAAGATGTGGTTGACTACATAGCCGGTGTGGTTGCAAAACGCGCCGAACAGGGCAACAACTTCGGCACAGTGCTCATACCCGAAGGCCTCATCGAATTTATCCCCGCCATGAAGAGCCTTATCGCAGAGCTTAACGATCTTCTTGCCAAGGCCGAATCATTCCCCGGCCTTACTCCCGCCGAACAGCGCAAATTCGTGCTCGAAAACCTTTCGGCCGAAAATGCCGCCGTGTATGCCTCGCTGCCCGAAGGCGTGGCCCGTCAGCTCACACTCGACCGCGACCCCCACGGCAATGTACAGGTATCGCTCATCGAAACCGAGAAACTTCTCAGCGAGATGGTAGGCCGTCGTCTGGAAGAGATGCGCGCCGAAGGCTCTTACTGCGGCAAGTTCTCTCCCCTCCACCACTTCTTCGGCTACGAAGGCCGATGCGCAGCCCCCTCTAATTTCGATGCCGACTACTGCTATGCACTCGGATTCAATGCCGCCTGCCTCATCAACGCCGGCGTGACAGGTTACATCTCCAGCCTCCGCAATCTCACCAAGCCTTCGGTACAATGGCTTGCAGGCGGTGTGCCCATATCCATGATGTTCAACATGGAACGCCGCCACGGAGAAATGAAACCCGTGATACAGAAAGCCCTCGTACGTCTCGACGGAAGCCCATTCCAGCGCTTTGCCGCCAAACGCGCCGACTGGGCCATGAAATCGGCTTATGTATATCCCGGCCCCATTCAGTATTTCGGACCGGCCGAAGTGTGCGACCAGCCCACCAAGACCCTCCAATACGAACACCTTGACAAATAATCGTCAACAGACACTTTTTATAAACCCTAACTTTCAGCTTGCAGGGCGATGTGAAGGAAAACCTTTACATCGCCCTTTTATTGCGACGCATACGTTGGCGGATTGACAAATAATTATTAATTTTGCCCTAATCAATATCTTAACAAAATCATAACACAGACATGTCAACTGTAAATATTCCACCGTTGAAATTCCGCCCCATTCTGAAATCGGCAATATGGGGAGGCGAAAAAATAGCTCCGTTCAAGGGCATCGTTACCGATCAGGAAAAGATAGGCGAAAGTTGGGAAATTTCCGGCGTGAAAGGCAACGAATCAATCGTAGCCAACGGCTCAGATGCCGGTCTCACCCTGTCGGAAATGATCGGTAAATATGGTGCGGACCTGGTGGGCAAGAAAAATTTCGAGCGTTTCGGCACCGAATTTCCCCTGCTTATCAAGATTATTGACGCGGCCGGCGATCTGTCGCTTCAGGTACACCCCGATGACGAACTGGCCAATAAGCGCCACAACTCCCTCGGCAAGACAGAAATGTGGTATATCGTTGACACCGAACCCGATGCCGTGATATGCGCAGGTCTTTCCAAGGATATCACACCTGACGAATATGTAAGCAAAGTGGCAGACAACACCCTGATGGAAGCGGTGGCGCACCACAAATCGCACCCCGGCGACATATTTTTCCTTCCGGCCGGACGTATCCACAGCATTGGCGCCGGCAACCTGCTTGTAGAGGTGCAGGAAACCTCCGATGTAACTTACCGTATATATGATTTCGGACGTGTCGATGCCAAGACCGGCAAGCCCCGCGAGCTGCATGTGGAACTGGCCAAGGACGCCATAGACTACACCGTGTATCCCTCCTATGTGACAGAAGCCGGAGAGACCGTCAACGGACTGACCGATCTGGTTCATTGCAGCCATTTCGACGTATATCGTCTGGATATAGATGGAGAGAAAACACTAACCCCCTCCGACAACACTTTTTCCACATTCACCTGCATCGACGGCGACTTAAAGGTTAGCGATGACCGCGGCAATGAAGTCAGCCTCAAAAAAGGCGAATCACTGCTGATACCTGCCATGGCCACAAAAATCACCATTACAGGCAAAGGCTCCATAATCTATGCCATGAACTGATCCGTCATATCTCAGGCTATACAAACAAAAACAGAGACACACCCGATCGGGTGTGTCTCTGTTTTATCAACATCATCGTCCGACACTGACAGAATCCGGCTGAGAAGAACCTGACTCACGGCTCTTTTGTCTTTTACGCAACCACGGACGCAGGAATGACAGGAAGCTGTCGAAATCGCGTTTGAACACAATGCCCACACCTTGGGTAGTCAGCGCCGACTTCACATAATAGTTCTGGTCATTATAGCGGTTGTAGGCCTTTAACCTTATGGTGCCGCTACGGTTAAGCAGATATTCGATGTCAAAATCGCCAATAAATGAATTATTGTTCAGAGTTTTGTCGCGGTATCCGAAGTTACCGTTCAGAAGAAGACGGTTGTTCAGCAGATGGCTTGACAGTGCGAGATCGACTTCCACATCTGAAAAATCGCCGCGATCACTGCGGAAATTAGGCGAAATGACCCAGTTGTCGCTGAGCTGCCCGAGCATACTGCCGAGCTGCGACGATATGGTTGACGACGCCACAGACACAAGTTCGTTGCCACGTGTGGCCTGCATATAATCCGGGGTATAAAAGCGGTTGAGAGCCAGCAGATATATGATCTGACGATTCATCATCTCCTCCGTGTTTACTATGCTCCGCACCTTACGGTACACGTCCTGCGACAGTGTGGGGAAATTCAGATCATACCCTATTTCGGGCTGACGCATATCACCATTGACTTTAAGCACCGCCTGTACCGGCACATTGGTGCGGTTAAGGTCCTTATCGGCCGAAAACGACTCATCAAGGTCGGTAAGATTAGCGTTCAGGGCATATGTGGCATTTATGTCAAGCTGTGCCGAATATGGATCGCCATGGAAAGCTATGGAACTGCCGTCGGTGATATTGAATTCTTTGATAATGATGTCCTGAAGAGTAAAATTATAGCTGCCGCGCTCCACGGTGTAAGTGCCGTTGAGCCATAGGTCTTCATTGCGAGAGTCGTAGGCCAGCCGCATATTTCCACGTCCGTAGGCTTTTATCCTGTCACCCGCCACGGGATCCATGACCAATGTCATGAGAGCCTGTGGATTGACATCGATGGCGAAGTTCATGCTATATACACTCGGAGGGCCGTCATCGGAAGCCGAAGCCATGCGCTCTTTAAGCTCGCGCACTATGGCCGGAGGGGCGTTTATGGCCGCAATGGAATCCTTGTAGGCCTGATTGCGGTCTCGGAATGTGATAAAATTGTAATTCTGCGCATTAAGTGCATCGGATAGCACAAAGGTAAACGCAGAACCGGGTGCGGTGGACATATCAGCACCTATGTTGACAATGCCCGGTTCGCCGTTGATATTGACTGAACCGTTGCCGAAAAGCCGCCCGTACCATGCCTGGTCTTTCTGCTCCTTGACATCATACACCAGGAAGTCGGAAGCATCGGTGATGGAAAAATTGAAACTCGGCTCCTTGAAATACTTGTGCGCGAGCCAACCGTTGAGCTTGGCGGTATGTCCATAGGCATCATGCAACGTAAAATCATCGATGGATATGCGTCCTGGAGTGAACAGCACCGTGTCAGTCGTGGTATATGATGTGTTGGTAAATCCGAGCGTGAGCTTTATATCCTCGCCATATAGCATGCCCACCATGTCCACAAGCTTGAATGTGCCCCACAGACGCGCGTTACCGGTGGCATAACCGCTCACATCGGTTGCAAAAGCCGACATGAACGGTTTGATGAACCCTATGGGTATCCGGTCTGTTTCAAACCGCAGGTCGAGCGAATCCACAGCCGGCATTATGCGCCCGTTCACATACGACGTGCGCCCGTCGGCCTGATTTATTGTAACATCAAGAGCCACGGTTTTACGCGGCGCTACCCATCGTGACTCTATCACGGCATCGCCAAGAAGAGAGCCGTTATAACTCAGGCGTCTGACATCAAGACCCGGTGTATATGCCACAGGCATAGGTGTCAGCACCTGTTTGGCATAGAGCATGCCGGTGGCGTTGCCGCCGAATGTCACATTGGATATGTCAAGAGTTTCAAACACATAATCGAGATTAACATCACGCAGTGTCACGGCGATGCTGTCGGAGTCGGCCGATGTTGAACGGCCTGCAATAGCCACATACTGTCCGGGACGACCGATATTGAAATCTTCCACAGTGATATCCTTGCCGGCAACGGTCACTTTTGAAGAGGCCACGTTCCACACCGTATCATTGAATACCAACTGACCGGGATTTACAAAAAGCTCCGTGCGGAGTTTACGGTCTTCGTCATGAGAGAATTGTGCCGACAGATTCAATTCGCCCCCGAAATTACGCTCGCGGGCCACCTTGAAATCCACACGCGTATCTATGCGGTCATTCAATGCATAGGCCGACGTGTGCAGAGTCATAGGGCCTTTCTTTGTAGGCATCACGGTATTGAAACTCAGATGTCCGTAACCCTGAGGATTCATGTCGGAGACCCCGTTAATATCCACTTTCAATGCCGTTCCCTCGATCAGTTTGTTGCCCTGTTGCAGAAATGGCGCCGACACATCTACCGAAAGGGTACGCTGCTTCGAGCTGAGGGCGCCGGAGAGTTCCACGGGATATATGACCCGGACCGGCATTTTGGCTACAGCCTCAAACGGCGATATATCTTTGACCGTTACACCGAATGCAAGTTCATTGACAGATTTTTCCGATTTCCAGAATCTGTCATCTGGACTTATGGGCTCCGTACCGGTAAGTCCTGGAAGCAGATCGGCCATAAGCGATCCGCACACTTTCGCCAATGTCGCTGAATGATACCGTCCGGTTATTCTGCCATCGGCCACATCACTCTGCAATGTCACCTCGGTATCTTCACCCAAACGGCGCGAATCGATACGTGCGTGCCTTATGTCCATCGATTTGCCGTCGATTCCGTGAAGAGAGAAATCACTTACATTTACATGTCCCTCCACATGGTCGGCATCACGCCCGCTGAGGTCTATATCGGCTTTCAGGGACAGAGTGTCAAACCGGCCTTTACCGGTCAGGGCTTTCAGGTCTATGTCACGGGCATCAATATTGAGCGCAAGCGACTTATCCTTACCGGCCACATCGGCCGAAGCCACCGCATCAATGTCCAGCCCCGGATTAGCCACACTTACCGATGCGGCATATTCTCCTGCACGGGCGTCGATATGGGCGGTGATATCATGGTATTCCCTATCGCGATAAACTATACGCTGTATCTCAACACCGGCCGACCCGCTTACCTTTCCGTCACGCAACTCTCCGTCACAGTCCACACGCGCATCGACATATCCTATAGCCGACAAGGCGTTGGGTATGCCAGCAAACAAGTCATATCCGCTAAAACCCTCAAGCACGGAACTGCCGGCAAAATGCAACGCGCCGGCACCCGTACGGCTATACTCCATATCTATGTTCACATTACCGGGAGTTGACATGAGCACCGACTTTACCGAACCGTCGGCAAGCGATCCGGATACATCTGACCTAATCCGGGCCATACCGAGATTTGACAGCATGACCGCTCCGGCTTCAGATACATATGTCAAACCGGCCAACAAAGGATTTAGCTTAACACCGTTGAACCGGGCCTCCACCCCTTTGAAATCAAAAGTCATATCAGACGGAACCGTCACATCTCTGACATAACCGGAGGCATGGAAATCCAGCATGTCCGACGAACGCACCGACAGATTCCGCACCCGCAGGTCACTGATTTCGCCATTTATATCCAGCTCTATGTCAAGCGGTATATCCAGTTGCTTCAACACAGGCAGAAAAGCGGCCATATCCGAGGGATTGACATAACTTCCCGGCAGCATTGCGATACTCACCGGCATATCGGATAAGTCTGTCTTCAGTGCTTCAAACGACGGATATGAGAAATCCATATCGGCAAACGTAACACGAGTAGATGGCAGTTTGAGTGTGAGACCTCTCACCGAAGCCGCGGAATCCGACACATGAAAGTCACCCGAAAGATTCTCCACCTCGAAACCCGAACGCTCCTTAAGCGCAAAACGGCGCAACACCACACTGAAATCATCGTTTTTTATGGCAGGCAGCTGAATGTCGGCATTCACCGCATAGACATCTAAATGATTGGCGTCAAAGCGGCCATCGACGGCACACTGAACCGAACGCACATTGTAGCTCACAGCCGATGTCCGCAACACCACGGTATTGATCCTGAAATCAAATCTTGAAGGAGGCTTGTTCTTATCCTTTGACGACAAAGCATCTATGACCGACTGTATATTAAGAGGGCTTTCGGGAGTATCTCGATATATGTCGGCTTTCAAGCCTATGAGTTCGGCATATGTAAGCTCCACACGGTCCTTGAACAGGAAACTGAAAAAATTAATTCCCGCCCCGAGCTTACGCACACTCAGTGCCGTGGCACCAAAGCCATCGTCAACGGAAACACCATAGAGCATGATGCGATTGAACGGCGTGATGGAAATATGCTCTATAGACACATCTGTAGTGAGTAAATCCGACAGCTCGCGCTCCGCGGCAGTGCGGATCGCATTCTGCACCGAAGGCAATGACAACGCCACATACAGAGCCGCAGGCACTGCAAAAACAAGCACCAGCAACGTCACTATCATTGTACGTATCGTCTTATAAACCCACTTCATCGGTCACAGAGCATAAAGTATGGAATGCGAATTTAGTGAAAAAACCGCTAATACGGGTCAACATCATAATAGACTATCACACTTTTTGCCGCCTGAATGCGCGCACGGTGCATATCTTCCAATGTCTCGCGAAGTATGCCCTTGACTTTGACCATAGAAGCATTAAGCTCCACTTTCAGCATGATTTTGCGTATGTAAAGAGCCTGCACACGGCTCACCTGCGGTTCTTCAGGACCAAACACCCTGTTGCCGAACAGCTCTCTGAGCCGGCAGCCATATGCCGCCGAGATTTCTTCAAGCGTGCCACGGTCGCGGTGCTTGATATATATGTTGATAATGCGAGTAAACGGCGGATAATTGAAACGCCTGCGCTCTGCAAGCTCGCTTTCATAGAAACCCTTGTAGTCATGAGCCAATATAAACGGCATCATGGGGTGGGAGGGCTGCATGGTCTGAATCACCACAAGACCGCGCTTGTCACGGCGTCCGGCACGCCCGGCCACCTGTGATATCATGTTGAAGGCCCGCTCGCCGGCCCTGAAGTCAGGCTGATTTATCAGTGCGTCGGAATTGACAATGGCCACCACGCTCACGCGGTCAAAGTCAAGCCCTTTGGTAACCATCTGCGTGCCCACCAGTATCCGGGCTTTGCCTGACGAAAATTCGTTTATAATATTTTCATAGCCGTCCTTATTGCGTGTGGTATCAAGGTCCATGCGCAGCACAGTGGCTCCGCCGAATGCCTGTTCCACCTCGTCCTCCATACGTTCCGTGCCGTAACCGTATATCTCTATGGCCGGCTCCTTACACGACGGGCACACCACCGGAAGCGGATAAGGTGTTCCGCAATAATGACACACCAATCGGTCGATACGCTTGTGGTAGGTCAGCGACACATCGCAATACTCACATTTCGGCGTCCATGCGCACTGCTTGCACACCGCCACCGGGGCATATCCCCTACGGTTGAGGAACAATATGGCCTGTTCTCCGGCGTCAACGGCTTTCTTTACCAGATCAACTGTACGGACTGCCAGCGCACCTTTCATAGCTCCCGACTTACGCGCATGCGACATATCCACCAGCTCTATTTCCGGAAGCTGCACTCCGGAGTACCGCTCCGAAAGGGTCACCAGTCCGTAACGCCCTTCCTGAGCTTTGTAATATGTGTCGATAGCCGGAGTGGCACTGCCGAGAAGAGTCTTTGCACCGTGCATGCGCGCAAGCATCATGGCTGTGTCACGACCGTTGTATCGCGGCGCAGGGTCCTGCTGCTTGTAACTCGTCTCATGCTCCTCGTCTATAATCACCATGCCAAGATCATAAAATGGGAGAAATATGGCCGAACGGGCTCCTATCACCACCACAGGCTCTTTCGAATCGAGCACCTTGCGCCATATATCCACCCGCTCGTTATCGGAAAACTTAGAGTGGTATATGACCACTTTATCACCGAACACCCGCTGAAGCCGCCCGGTAAGCTGAGTGGTCAGGGCTATCTCGGGCACAAGGTAAAGCACCTGCCGGCCACGGCGCATCACATCAGCCATCAGATGGATATAAATCTCCGTCTTGCCGCTTGAAGTTACCCCGTGGAGAAGAGTCACATCTCTGTCTATCCATGATTTATGTATGGAATCGAGAGCCGCGGCCTGAGCCTCGCTCAACTGCGGCAGCCGGCCGTCGGAATGCCCGTTGTGACAAAACCGGTTGATCTCCTTGCGATAAATCTCCACCAGACCTTTGCGTGCAAGCTCACTGACCACAGGGCGTGTAAGCCCCGTGCGTTCGAGCAGAGCTGCCATAGGCACTTCAGCCAACGGCGTATTCCGGCGCATGAACCCGGACATCTCTATAAGCGCCATCAAAGCCTGTTCCTGCTTCCGGGCACGGCTCACGGCTCCAAATGCACTATGAAGAGCCTCGCTGTCATCGCGTTCCACAGCCATGCGCACATACTGCACTTTTCTTGAAGTATATCGCTCGACAAGTTTTTCAGAAATTATGACCAGTCCTTTGTCGAGCATCTTCACCGCCAAACCATTGACATCGGCCAGACCGGTGGCTTTCTCTATATCGGCCACCGACATTCGGCGCGAGGCATGTTCGAGACACTGAACCACTATCGATTCCCTCTCGGACATACCGGCATCAGTATTCTCGCCATAATCGGGACTGAGTTCGATGAATGTCTCGCTCTCCACCTTGAGACCTGCCGGAAGAGCGGCTTTCATGACATCGCCGATGGCACACAGATAGTAGTCCGACACCCACTGCCACAACTGCATCTGCGGTCTGCGCAATATCGGCTTTTCGTCCAGAGCCATCACAATCTCTTTCACCTCGAAATCATGGCCGGGCGCCTCATTGGTCAGAGCCGTCACTATGGCCGTGTAGAATTTCTTGCGTCCGAACGGCACTATCACCCTGTGACCTACCTTTACAGTGGCCGACACAGCCTGCGGCACCGCATAGGTGAATGTGGTGTTCAGGGGAAGAGGTAACACTACTTCGGCGTAGAGCATCAGGGATTTTCGTGACTGTTAAGATAAAAATACCTCCACAGAGGTGCAAGCATGAGCGATTGCTTCATCTGATCGCTTTTCATAAAGTCCAGAAGTTCATCGCGGCTCATTGTGAGCACTTCTATACTCTCGGTGGGATCAAGGTGTTGGCTCCCTGTAGGTTCCACACCGACAGCCAGATAACAATAAGTCAGATTATCTGTAGTCGATGGATTTCCGCTGATCACACACTGAAGAGACCACCGGCCGCCTGTATAACCCGTTTCCTCGAGCAACTCACGGCGGGCGGCATCTATAGGCTCTTCGCCATCTTCCACCACGCCGGCACACAATTCGGTGCTCATCACTCCAAGTCCGTGACGATACTGGCGCACCATCACAAACCGGTCATCGGCCGTAACTGCTATGACATTGACCCACGAGGGATATTCCAGCACATAAAATTCGGGATTTATACGTCCGTCGGGCAACCTCAGCACATCTTTACGTGCCGTAAGCCACGGACGGCGTATGATATATTCGCTTGACAGCACTGACCACTGCCGTTCATCTTCATTCTTTGCCATAATGCAAATTTACGCATTTTTCCACACTTGAAATTCCGGAATTACGATTTTTTTGCGTAAGTTTGCCCTGAATTAATCACCTTTTTTATAGCATGAAAATCGAATCAAGCACTGTGGCTTCGCCCAAGGGCGACATCACACTCTACACACTTACAAATGCAGGAGGCGCGCAGGTCACACTGTCATCGCTCGGAGCAGGCATAGTAAGCGTCATAGTTCCAGACTCACACGGAGTGATGGAGGACGTGGCCTTGGGTTATGCCGATCCTGCCGATTATTTTTATGATGGTCCTTGTGCCGGAAAAGTTCCCGGACGATACGCCAACCGCATAGCCCGCGGACACCTTGTGGTTGACGGCCGCGAATACCGTCTCGCCATCAACAACGGTCCCAACGCACTGCACGGAGGTCCCGAAGGGTTCCAGAACCGAATATGGGACAGTGCCGTAGAGGGCGATGAAGTGGTGTTTACCCGAACAAGTCCCGACGGTGAAGAGAACTATCCCGGCACCGTGAAAGCCGAAGCAAGGTACAGTTGGAGCGATGACTGCACACTGACCCTGCAACTACGCGCCGTGACCGATGCCCCCACGGTGGTGAGCCTCACCAACCACTGCTACTGGAATCTTGACGGACACAATGCCGGATCGGTGCTCGGCCACAGACTCTGGCTCGGCTGTTCACGCTATCTTCCCACCGACGACACCCTTATCCCCACCGGAGAAATGGCTCCGGTGACCGGCACTCCCATGGACTTCACCGAACCGAAAACCATAGGGAGCGACATAAAAGCCGACTTCCCCGCGCTCGTTTACGGCAAAGGCTACGACAACTGCTGGGTAATAGACAATTACACCAAAGGACAGGTGCGCCACGTGGCCACACTTGAATCTGAAAAATCCGGACGCATACTTGAAGTTTCCACCTCTCAGCCTGCCGCACAGATATATACCGGCAACTGGCTCGCCAGATCACCGGCCAACAAATGCGGCCGCAGCTACGACGATTATGACGGTGTGGCCATAGAATGCCAGTCAATGCCCGATTCACCCAATCATGCCGACTTCCCCACCACCCAGCTTTATCCCGGAGAAGTCTATGACCGCACGATAGAGTTCCGGTTCAAAAACAAATAATAAAACCAATCAACACATAATATAACTAACATATATGAAACCTACACTTTTCATACTCGCTGCCGGTATGGGCAGCCGTTACGGAGGTCTCAAACAGCTTGACGGTCTGGGCCCCCACGGAGAAACCATAATGGACTATTCCGTTTATGATGCCGTGAAATCAGGCTTCGGCAAAATCGTGTTTGTGATCCGCAAAGACTTCGAACAGGATTTCCGTGAAAAAATCCTCTCGAAATACGAAGGCCATGTGCCTGTGGAAGTCGTGTTCCAGTCCATCGACGCCCTCCCCGAAGGATACACCTGCCCGGCTGACCGCACCAAACCCTGGGGCACCAATCATGCCGTGCTCATGGGCAAAGACGCCATAAAGGAACCGTTTGCCGTGATCAATGCCGATGATTTCTATGGCCGCGACGCATTTGAAGTCATAGCCAAAGAACTTTCACGCGAGCATGACCGCAAGGGTGACTACTGCATGGTGGGATTCCGTGTGGGCAACACCATGACCGAAAACGGCTCGGTGGCACGCGGTGTGTGCTCCACTTCGGCCGACGGCCTGCTCACCGGAGTGGTGGAACGCACAGCCATAAGCTATGACAAGAACCACAACATAGTGTTCACAGATGAAAACGGCGTTGAACAGACATTAGCCCCCGAGACCCCCGTGTCCATGAACCTTTGGGGCTTCACACCCGATTATTTCGACTACAGCGAACGCGAATTCAAGAAATTCCTTGACCAAGACATCGACACCCCCAAAGCCGAATTCTTCATACCTCTGTGTATCGACGCACTGATCAAGAATGGCGAAGCCACTGTGAAAGTACTTGACACCGACTCCAAGTGGTTTGGCGTGACATACGCCGCCGACCGTCCCGGTGTAGTGGAAAAATTCGCCGAGTTACACACATCGGGAGAATATCCCGAAAAACTCTTCTGAGAAGCGCTCAGATAAAACCGATACAGCTACACAAGCTGCGGCCTGAACTATCAGACCGCAGCTTGTCTTATTCTTGGCTATGTGGGCGAGATTAGCTATCTTTGCGGCATGGATTTCAAACTTCAAGCCACAGTTCAGGGCTCAAACGCCCGCGCAGGGGAGATCTCTACCGACCACGGCAAGATCGAGACCCCGATATTCATGCCCGTAGGAACCCTCGGCAGTGTCAAGGGTGTGCATCAGCATGAACTGAGCGATGACATAAAAGCCCAGATAATTCTCGGCAACACGTATCATCTGTATCTGCGGCCGGGAATGGATATACTGCACCGGGCCGGCGGACTCCATAAGTTCAACGGCTGGGACCGTCCGATACTCACTGACAGCGGCGGTTTTCAGGTATTTTCCCTTTCAGCCAACCGTAAACTCACCGAAGAGGGAGCACAGTTCCGATCGCACATCGATGGATCAAAGCATCTGTTCACACCCGAAGGAGTGGTGGATATAGAGCGGATAATAGGAGCCGACATAATGATGGCGCTTGACGAATGCCCTCCCGGCATGGCCGAATACAGCTACGCCAAACGCTCCTTGGGTCTGACCCACCGGTGGCTGGAACGCGGCTGGAAACGATATAAGGAGACCGAAGGCCTTTACGGATATTCACAGGCTTATTTCCCGATCGTGCAGGGAGTAAAATATCCCGACCTGCGTCGTGAATCGGCCAAATTCGTGGCCGATTTCGGTGCCGACGGAAATGCTATAGGCGGACTTGCCGTGGGCGAACCCACCGAGGTAATGTATGAGATGATCGAAGTGGTCAACGACATACTTCCCGCCGACAAACCGCGTTATCTGATGGGCGTAGGCACACCTGCCAACATACTTGAAGCCATAGACCGCGGAGTGGATATGATGGACTGCGTGATGCCCACCCGCAACGGACGCAACGGCATGCTGTTCACAGCCCACGGCATCATGAACATGCGCAACAAGAAGTGGGCCGACGACTTCTCCCCCATTCAGGAGGACGGCCCGAGCTATGTGGACCGCGTTTACTCCAAAGCTTACCTGCGTCACCTGTTCATATCTCAGGAACTTTTGGCCATGCAGATTGCCTCCATACACAATCTGGCATTCTATCTGTGGCTTGTGGGTGAGGCGCGCCGCCACATTATAGCCGGCGACTTCCCCGTATGGAAAGCCGACATGGTGGAGCGTGTGACCCGCCGACTCTGACACACCCTCCTCCCAAATGAATCCACTGACAGTGAAACAGCCGCTTAAAATATTAGACCTCTACATCATAAGGAAATTCTTAGGCACCTACATCTTTGCCATAATCCTTATACTTGCCATCACGGTGATGTTTGACATCAACGAAAAACTCGATGCATTCATAAAAGCGCCGTTGGAGGCTACTCTGTTTGACTACTTCCTCAACTTCCTGCCATATTTCGCCAATCAGTTCAGTCCGCTGTTCACGTTCATAGCCGTAATATTCTTCACCTCGAAATTAGCCGACAATTCGGAGATAATAGCCATGCTGTCGGCCGGCATGAGTTTCCCGAGACTGCTGCGTCCCTATATGATTTCGGCCACAGTCATCGCTGTGTGCACTTATCTGCTCAGCGCCTACATAATCCCACCGGCCAATGTGGAACGCATCAACTTCACCAACACTTACGTGAAAAACAAGAAAGTGGAATACGGCATCAACATTCAGATGCAGGTGGAGCCTGGCACCATAGCCTATATAACCCGCTACGACGACAAGCTGCGCACAGGTTACAAATTCTCTCTCGAATCCTTCAAGGACAAGAAGTTAGTGTCACGCCTCACGGCTCAGAGCATACGCTATGATTCGCTTCACAACTGGCAGGTGCGCGACTATATGATCCGTGACTTCAACGGCAACCGCGAGGTCATACGCCACGGCACACGCCTTGACACCGTAATAGCCATGGAGCCCCGTGACTTCCTCATAGCCTCAAATGACCATGAAAAGATGACTTCACCCCAGCTCAATGAATACATCTCGCGGCAGAAGGACCGCGGAGTAGCCAACATAAAATCATTCGAAATCGAATACAGCCGCCGCTATGCCATGACAGCCGCCGCATTCATACTCACCCTCATAGGCATGTCGCTGTCGGCACGAAAGGTCAAAGGAGGCATGGGTGTGAATATCGGCATAGGATTAGTGCTGAGTTTCAGCTATATCTTATTCATGACCGTTACCTCAACGTTTGCAGTATCAGGCTACACATCGCCAACGGTAGCCATGTGGATACCCAATTTGGTGTATGCCATAATAGCCGTTATTCTCTATCGCAAGGCATCACACGGGTAATGCAGCACAAACCCACTCACTTAACCGGTTTTGCGACCAAATGCGGAGGATTGCCACTGACAGTAACCTCCACAGATCCGTTGACGAATCTGGTGGAATGTATCTCATGAGTATAGGGATATATCCTTATGGCACCCGATGCGTCAAGTTCTATGACACTCATGCGGTAATGCCGGCCGTCATAGATTATTTCATGGGCCATCAAACGCTCCATACACATATCTGATTTTCACCGTTAACGGCAATAGCCATTATAATATAGTCAATGGCGACCGTTGCCGAACGATGTGACCATCTTACGCAGATCGCGACGATGAGCACCCCATCGTGTACGCGTAAGCGACACCGAATCCACAAACGCCACTTCGCCGGAAGGCACATAATTGATGTAACCGTAAACCTGATGCGCCACCTTGGCCGAATCAAGGGCTAAGGCCACTTCGTGCCAGCCGTTGCCAGGAATGGTACGTGATATATAGTCACGGCTTCCATCGAAATAATCAACCGCCATCACATAAGTAACCGGCTTCCTGAGTCCTTCCATCTTGGCCCTGAGGGTATAGACATCACCCTTTTCCCAGAAACGGTCGGAAGCCAGATCAAATTTAAGATAATCATCAGGCATGGTAGCGGCAAACCGGCGGAACCGAAGCGTAGGCCACACATCGACCGAATCACCCTCTATGGCCACATTACGCACCGTGGCGAGTTCGGCAGCCGACCCGATATTGGATTGCGCCACACGCAACTCCTCCTCCAGAATCTCTATGGCACGGGTATAGACCTCATCGAATTTTTCCACATTGTATCCGTACCATTCAAGCGATCCATAGACCTGCTCCGAGGTCACTCCATGCTTTTCAAATATCGACTGGCGAAACACGCGCTTGGCCGAATCCGTAACAAAATATCGGTTATTGGTCTGTATGACTCCCTCGCCTTTGTGTATGTCGGCTATCAGAGCCGCCATGCTCTCTTTATCGAGCACATTGTCAGGACGGTCGGAGCATGCGGCAACAACAGCTGTCAACGCAATGACCACGGGCAATATGCTGAAACGGTCAATCCTCATGCCGCTCATTGTCGGATAGGTTATCGGAATCCTCTACGGCTTTATCTTCGGGTGCGGCGTAGGGTGCTGTGAGCTGTTTGGAATAAAACAGCAACAGAGCTATCATACCCACCGTAATAGCCGCATCGGCGATATTGAATATAGCCGGGAAAAAACTGAACTCTTTACCTCCGATCCACGGCAGCCAGTCGGGCCATATGAAACTGAACAGCGGAAAATAGAGCATATCAACCACACGGCCGTGGAACAAAGTGTCGAATCCCGGCTCGGCCGGAAACACCACTCCGTAAAACACACAGTCGATGATATTACCTATGGCTCCGGCCACGATAAGCGCCATGCACACCATGAACCCTGATTTGACAAACGGCTTGTCCTTGATGCGGACTATGTACCATATCAGCACACCGGCCAACACCAGACGAAATAGAGTAAGGAACAATTTGCTGCCGAATTCCATTCCGAAAGCCATGCCGTTATTCTCTATGAAATAAAGCTGAAACCAATCGGTTATATGTACACTCTCACCAAGGTAAAAGTGCGTCTTGACCCATATTTTCAGCGCCTGATCAAGAATAATCACGGCGGCAATAGTTATTAGGGCCAACCAGCCCTTGGATATTTTCATTTAAAGTAGCGGAAAGATGATAATGATCGGTTATACACTCAGGAACGTCCCTGCCGGTTCTTTATGTCGATACCAAGCGTGGCATGCGGCACTGCACGGAGGCGTTCCTTTGGTATCAGACGTCCGGTCTCGCGGCAGATTCCGTAGGTCTTGTTCTCAATACGCACCAATGCGGCCTGCAGATGCTGTATAAACTTCATCTGGCGTTGGGCAAGGCGTCCGGCTTCCTCTTTGCCGAGAGTGCTGGCACCCTCCTCAAGCACCTTGAATGTGGGCGAAGTATCGGATATGTCATTGCCATCATTATTGGTGACATCAGCCTTAAGCAATTCATAGTCACGCTGCGCCTTGGCGAGCTTGGCAAGAATCAGTTCCTTGAATTCCTGCAGTTCCTCATCGGAGTATCTTGTCTTTTCGCTCATAATTGTAAATAGTTTTAACAGGTTATGTAATGGAGGAGATGAAAAATCATCTTCCGTTTTTATTTAGATAACGTAATATTTACAAGTATGTTCATATCGTCGAGGTCAAGCACTTCTGTTGTTTCGCACTCGGCTACCGGCGCCACCGTCACTGAATCGGCAAGTACCTGACGCGATATGTAATCGCCGAAATTGGCCAGCGCGGCATCGGTTTCGTCCGATGGCGCGAACGTCAGATTGATCTTGTCGGTGATGTCGTAGTTACGGCTCTTGCGCAGATTCTGAATGCGGTTCACTATCTCTCGGGCTATGCCCTCCTGACGCAATTCTGCGGTGACCGTGATATCGAGAGCCACAGTGAGGTTTCCTTCATTGGCCACAAGCCAGCCGGGGATATCCTCGGAGATGACCTCCACGTCGGCGATCTCGATTACGGCAGGAGTGCCGGCGGCATCGAGTGTGATGCAGCCTTCCCGTTCCAGAGTGCTGATATCGGCCTGACTCATGGCCTGCACAGCCGCGGCCACCTGTTTCATGGTCTTTCCGAATTTCGGTCCGAGTTTCTTGAAGTCGGGTTTGACCCTCTTGACAAGCACTCCCGAATCACCACTCACCATTTCGAGTTCCTTGACATTCACCTCATTAAGAATCAAGTCCTTCATTGACTCTATGGCCTGACGCTGGGCTTCATCGATAGCAGGTATCATGATGCGCTGCAGCGGCTGACGCACTTTCAGATTGGCCTTACGGCGCAGAGAAAGCACCATGGAGGTGATTTGCTGCGACAGATGCATGCGGTTTTCAAGGTCTTTGTCTATCACCGCCATGTCCGGCTCGGGAATAAGCATCAGATGTACGGATTTTTCATTTTCCGAGGTCACTGAAGTCAGATCGGCATACAGACGGTCGGCAAAGAATGGTGCTATCGGCGCTATGAGCAGAGCCACCGTTTCGAGACATGTGTAGAGTGTCTGATAAGCCGCGAGTTTGTCGGCGTCCATCTCCTTGCCCCAGAAACGTTTGCGGTTCAGGCGCACATACCAGTTGGATAGATTGTCATTGACAAAGTCATTGATAGCACGGGCCGCACGGGTAGGCTCGTAATTGTCAAGCGATTCGTCAACAGTGAGTATCAACGAATTGAGCAGCGATATAATCCACCGGTCAATCTCCGGACGTTCGGCAAGCGGTATCTGTGGATCGGAATTGTCAAAACCGTCAACATTGGCATACAGCGCGAAGAACGAATAGGTATTGTAAAGGGTGGCAAAAAACTTGCGCGAGGCTTCCTGCACACCTGCGGGGTCGAACTTCAGATTGTCCCACGGCGATGAATTGGCTATCATGTACCAGCGCAACGGATCGGAACCATATTTGTCTATGGCCTCAAAGGGATTCACGGCGTTGCCAAGGCGTTTCGACATCTTGTTTCCGTCCTTATCAAGAACCAGACCGTTGGATATCACAGCCTTGTAAGCCACAGAATCAAATATCATGCCGGCTATGGCATGGAGCGTGAAGAACCAGCCGCGTGTCTGGTCAACACCTTCGGCTATGAAATCGGCCGGATAAAGCTCACCGGAATCAAGACCTTCCTTGTTCTCAAACGGGTAATGTATCTGGGCATAAGGCATCGAACCGGAATCAAACCACACATCAATCAGATCGGTTTCACGGTGCATCGGTTTGCCGTCCGACGACACAAGTACGATGTGATCCACATAAGGACGGTGCAGGTCTATCCTGGCGTAATTGTCCTTTGAATAGTCACCCGGCACAAATCCCTTATCCTTAAATGGGTTCGAGGCCATAATTCCGGCTTCGACCGATTTTTCAATCTCGCGGTACAGTGTCTCCACACTATCTATACATATCTCTTCGGAGGCGTCCTCGGTGCGCCATATTGGAAGCGGTGTGCCCCAATAACGGCTACGCGAAAGATTCCAGTCCTGTAGATTTTCAAGCCATTTGCCGAAGCGGCCCGTACCTGTGGACTGCGGCTTCCATTTGATGCTTTCGTTCAGCTCCATCAGACGCTCGCGAGCAGCAGTCGTGCGTATGAACCAACTGTCAAGCGGATAATACAGTACGGGCTTGTCTGTACGCCAGCAATGAGGATAATTGTGGGTATGTTTCTCTATCCTGAACACAGAATCATGCTGCTTGAGCCACATACATATCTCTACATCAAGAGTCTCGTCAGTATCGCTCTTAAGCGGATCGAAAGCATTCTTCACATATTTGCCCTGCCACGGTTTGTAAGCCTCCTCATCGACCATCTCAGACACAAAATCGGGGTCGAGGTCATCAATGAGATAGAAACGGCCGGTCATATCGACCATCGGACGGATATTGCCGTCACGATCCACAAGATGGAGCGGAGGTACACCGCTCTGCTTTGACACGCGCAAGTCATCGGCACCGAATGTACCGGCAATGTGTACTATACCCGTACCGTCGTCGGTGGTCACATAATCGCCCGGAATAACACGGAATGCACCTTCGCCGGGATTGACCCACGGTATGAGCTGGCGGTAATGCATGCCCACCATGTCGGCTCCGGGCATCTGCGCCACCACCTCATAAGGTATCAGCTTGTCACCCTTATTGTAATCGGACAGAGCAAGTTCCTTTGCCTTGGGATTAAACAACGAGGCCATCAGCGCATCGGCCACAACCACGGTGATAGGTTTACCGCTGTAGGGATTATATGTCCGCACCACATTGTATGTAATCGACGGACCTACCGCAAGGGCGGTATTGGAGGGCAAAGTCCACGGAGTGGTGGTCCAGGCAAGGAAATATGGGGTGCCCCACCCTTTCATCACCTCCTTGGGGTCGGTCATCTCAAACTGTGCCACACAGGTGGTGTCCTTGACATCTCGGTAACACCCGGGCTGGTTGAGTTCATGAGAACTCAGGCCTGTACCGGCTGCCGGTGAATATGGCTGGATAGTGTATCCTTTGTAAAGGTAACCTTTGTCATATAGTTGACGCAGAAGCCACCACACGCTCTCTATGTAACGATTGTCGTAAGTGATATAAGGGTCGTTCATATCCACCCAATATCCCATGGAAGATGTAAGAGTCTCCCATTCTTTGGTATATTTCATCACCTCCGCGCGGCAAGCGGCATTATAATCGTCAACCGAAATTTTCTTTCCAATATCCTCTTTGGTGATTCCGAGGCTCTTTTCCACGCCGAGCTCCACAGGCAGGCCATGGGTGTCCCAACCGGCCTTACGCTTCACATGAAAGCCTTTCATGGTCTTGTAGCGGCAGAATATATCCTTGATCGTACGCGCCATCACATGGTGGATACCGGGCATACCGTTAGCCGACGGAGGCCCTTCGTAGAACACGAACGACGGACACCCTTCACGCTCTTTCATACTCTGCTGAAAAAGATTGGACTGCTGCCATCGGCTTAGAATATCTTTATTGATCTGGGAGAGACTGAAACTATCGTAAACGTTGAATTTTTTCTTCATCACCGTGGATAATTATGGTTTTTATGATATTTCTGCAAATATACGAATTTATTTATGATAATCTGAGACCTAAGGCTCAGAATCAAAGTACCAGGGGTGGTCATTCACTGCAACAGTTCCTCCGCTGTAAGGTTCGCCTATTATTCTCACGGCTTTCAACACACGACGCGGAATATACAGCGTATCCGCCGGATCGATACTGCTCACAAACACCCGTCCCGAGGCATGTATGAACCGGCCTCCGCCCTCGTAAATGCCCACGTGGGTTATGCGGTCGCCATCGCCGCTACCGAAAAAGAGCAGATCGCCGGGCCTGAAATCCCCGGGACACCCGACCGCAAGCTCCACTCCGCTCAGAGCCTGTTCAGAAGCATTGCGCGGCAACATCACTCCGCACGACAAATAACACACCTTGGTCAGACCGGAACAGTCAAGAGCCTTGGGTGTGGTGCCGCCCCACAGATATGTTACCCCGTTCATGGAATAAGCCGTGTCAAGAATCTTATCGGCATGAGGTTCCTGCTTACTCCACAATTCGAAATCCTCCACTTCAATACTGCGAAGGTATCCTCTGCGTCCATCGGTCAACACGGCCTCAACATAATGCGCTCCGGGACGGACAGCCCCCTCGAATATGGCACCTATAGTCACATCACACACCACATTTCGTGCCGATCGACCAATGGAATCGGCATACATTCGCGTTGGATACGGAGTGGTCACTATGATTCTCGGCGATTTGCGCCACCGCGCCATTTCCGCGGAGTCCTTAACGGCTATGGCACTTTCATTGACATAAGCCTCATAACCGTCAGCCATCTTCACCCGCCACCATTCGCCACTGCGGCCGAGCAGCCTGAGCGGTGCGCCATATGATGCCTGTGTCTCCAGCTCCGAAGCGTTTGAAGGCTCCGCGCGCATACATGCCGCGTCCACGGAGACAAGCCCGTATCCACATATATTCTGCGCCGACATTACTGCCGGCGCAAAGTATGATAATGCGGCTATTATACAGACAGATATCCTGTGCATAACAGACTTTTTCACATAAGTTATCTGGTCAATGAGGCAACCACCTGCTTGATGCGGTCGGCAAGGGCATCGGCCTGCTCCATGGTCGGAGCCTCGGAGTAAATGCGTATTATAGGCTCGGTGTTGGACTTGCGCAGGTGCACCCAACTGTCGGCAAAATCGATCTTCACGCCATCTATATCAGTCACAGTCTCTCCGGCAAACGACTCTTTCAACGCATTCAGAATGGCATCGACATCGATGTCGGGTGTAAGCTGTATCTTGTTTTTTGCTATGGCATATGCGGGATAACCGGCTTTAAGCTCGCTCACTTTCTTTCCGCTTTTAGCCAGCAGAGTAAGGAACAAAGCCACACCCACCAAGGCGTCGCGACCATAATGCGAAGCGGGATATATCACACCGCCATTACCCTCACCGCCGATCACTGCTCCGGTGCGTTTCATTTCGGTGGTCACATTGACCTCACCTACAGCTGATGCAGAGTATGTGCAACCATGACGCTCGGTGACATCACGAAGAGCCCGGGAGGAACTGAGATTCGACACGGTGGAGCCGGGAGTGTGCGAGAGGACATAATCGGCCACGGCCACAAGTGTGTATTCCTCCACAAACATCTCACCGTTTTCCATCACTATCGCCAGACGGTCAACATCGGGGTCAACCACAAATCCCACATCGGCACCGCCATTCCGCATAAGATCGGATATCTGGGTAAGATTTCCCGGTATAGGCTCGGGGTTGTGGGCAAACTTTCCGGTGGCCTCGCAGTTGAGTCCCACTATATTCTTCACACCCAAAGCCCGGAGCAACTGAGGTATGACCACACCACCCACAGAGTTTACGGCATCGACAGCCACTGTGAAATCGGCTGCCGCTATGGCATCGCGGTCCACAAGATCCAGCGCAAGCACGCTCTCTATGTGTTTGCTGTTGTATGTGTTGTTGATATATTCATGCCCGAGATCCTCAACTGCCACAAATTCGTAGTCCTCCTCATCAGCTATGCGGAGCACCTCCTTGCCCTGGGCATCGTTAAGAAACTCGCCGGAGGAATTTAGCAGCTTGAGGGCATTCCATTGTGTCGGATTATGACTTGCCGTGAGAATTATGCCGCCGGCGGCTTTTTCTGCAACCACGGCTATTTCTGTAGTAGGAGTGGAAGCGAGACCGATATTCACCACATCGTAGCCCATGGCACACAGTGTGGATACCACGATTCCACTAACCATAGAACCTGACAGGCGCGCATCACGACCTACCACGATAGTATTATTGCCAGGAGTTGTCTTGCGGATAAATGCAGCATAGGCCGCAGTAAATTTAACAACATCAAGAGGAGACAATCCGTCGCCGGGGACACCGCCTATGGTGCCGCGGATTCCTGAAATAGATTTAATCAGAGTCATAACTCGGAGGTATTATATTTGTTATATCATGCTTTTATAATAGCGTATGCGATAGAGATAAGGCTGCACATAAGATATTTCATTTGTCCAGCCATACTGTGACTTCACAATCAGATTGACATCACAGTTGAGAGGCAGAAATGCCAATGGACGCTGAAGGCCTGACCCCCATTGTGATGACGAGGGTATGGAATAGTTGTTGAAACGGAACGATGAGGGCTCCTGCGACATATTGTCCTGGTTTCCCTCTCCTATTATGCCATCGAGAGTGTCATAATAGCCCATCAGATTATAACGCATGAACCGGAAATAAACCAGTTGATCGTCTTTAACCTTTTCGCCCGAGCCGGCATTGAGTACCTGCATGTATATGTTGCCCTCATCATCGAGTTGGTAATAAGGAGCATCGGCACCTACCTCAAATACCGTATCGGCCGGTATGGACGTCTCCACCCTGTGGTTTACCAGAAAGCGGTTGACAGCTTTGTTTTCATCATCGAGCAGTTCGGCATAACTCCTGCCCTCCTCACATGATGTCATGAATGTGATGGCAACTATAGCTACCGACATCACTACGGACAATATTTTGATTCCTGATTTCATATTCTTGATTTAATTATTGCTATATCTTTTAACACCTACAATATTATCATTTATCCGAAGCCTGCGCGACGAGTCCGTCACACTGCGGAATAATCCGCAACACAGTGTCAAGCGCATCGGAAAGCGATCCGGCAAATTCTCCACCGGCAGCATTAAGGTGACCGCCGCCGCCAAAATATGTCTCACACAATGATTTCACAGAGAAATCGCCT
This sequence comes from uncultured Muribaculaceae bacterium, assembly GCA_910578805.1. Classification (GTDB taxonomy): domain Bacteria; phylum Bacteroidota; class Bacteroidia; order Bacteroidales; family Muribaculaceae; genus Paramuribaculum. The sequence continues at coordinate 64,349 of CAJTRS010000007.1, forward strand.
TTGCTGCGCATTGACACCTTCACATAATCGGCAGCGTCCTCGCGCAAGTAAATCGAATATACCACCCCGGGGATACTCAGAGGCACATTGACCAGCGATTCGGTATCGCCTTTTCTGTATCCGAACATATCAAGCTCCTCGCGTGACAGAGTTATCACGGCACAATGATGGTCGGGCATCACCTCCATCTTGGCATATTGGCTATAGCCCATTATACGCAGACGCGACAGGCTATTGGTGTTGAACAACTTGGCATACAGTGCGTCCTTATCCACCCCTTTGGCCACAATACGTGACAGTATCACATACAGGTCGGGATCATTGGAGTTGTACGAAAAATTTCCCGTATCAGTCATCATGCCCATACAACAGCATTCGGCCGATTCCCGTGTCACATATTCCTCCAGCCCGAGTTGACATATCAGATGATAGACCAGAGCGCTTGTCGATGATTTTTCGGGGTGCGATATCAGAACCTCCGCATCGATAGAGGGATTCAAATGATGGTCTATTACCACTATAGGGGCATTGGAGCCTCCTACCAGTGCGGCGGCACGGTCTATACGCTTCAGATCATTGAAGTCAAGACAAAATATCAGATCGGCGCCATTAAACAGATACCTGGCACGCTCCTGATGGCACGATGCGGCCACTACCGAATCGGCTCCGGGCAGAAACATCAGGTTTGACGGGGCGCAATCGGGCGTGACCACAGTAGCGGTTTTACCCACGGCCCGCAGCAGATGCCACAGACACAGACTTGATCCGAGGGCATCTCCATCGGGGGTCATGTGACACACTATAGCCACTTTCTTGCTGCGCATAAGCAACTCAAGCACTCGGGCCACTTGTTTCTTCGGTATCAGGTCTTGAAGCATTTCAGGTAATTTACAGCCACAAAGATACAAAATTTATGTGACGCGACCCACAGCCCCGGAATCACGGCACACATTTAACAATCATTAGTGCTTAAACACTGACAACTCCCTGCAATCGTTTATGATTGCAGGGAGTTGTCTATTTTATCAACGATAAATTATCTTAGTCTTCGAGTGTGCAGATTGACACGCGGTTCCAGGAGTTTTCGGTAAACATGTTGCCGATACCCTCGCCCTTGGCGTCGATGCGGTCAGCTGCGATACCATATGTCTTTACGAGCATATCTTTTACGGCTTCGGCACGGGCCTGAGCAAGCTTGATGTTGAAATCGAGGTTGCCGTCGGGCGATGCATAGCCCTTGATCACCACCTTGGAACCATTGTGGTGCTTGAGGTAATCGGCCACCATCTCAACGTTGGGCTTCTGGTCGGCTGTGATCTTGGAGCTACCGATATTGTAGAACACGTAACGTACGCTCTGGAGATTGTTGCTCACCTCTTTGATAACCTCGGGCTTGCGGTTCTTGCAGGCCTGAAGTTCGGCAGCGAGAGCGGTTACCTTGGCCTGGCTGGCTGCAGTAGTGGCATTGCAGGCATCGATCTGGTTGCGGAGATCGTTGATGCGTGCGTTAAGTTCATCGAGCTCACCCTGGTTCTTGGTATCCACACACACGAAACCGGGGCCGAAGTTATAGTTCACACCAAGCGAGCAGTTAAATGTGGCATGATTGCGGCTGTAAGCGGCAGAAGCCTGTGCCACGCCAAGATCAACATATTTGGTACCGGTCATATTCCATGCCACGAAAGGCTTGAGCGAGATGCTGAGATTGCTGCATACGTTGAAGTTGAAATTAAGACCTGCCTTGGTCACGAAATAGTTCTGATCACGGGCTTCGAGCACATAGGGATAAAAGGCGTCATGGTTTATGAAGTCATGTCCCCAACCTGCACCGGCCACAACTTCGATATCGAAGAAACGTCCTTCACACTTGTGTCCTC